>CAURUY010000001.1:0-194437 GCA_963528105.1 uncultured Streptococcus sp.
AATTGACTGAAGCTGTACCAGGATTCCCAATCGTATTGCACGGTGGATCAGGTATTCCTGACGACCAAATCCAAGCAGCTATCAAACTTGGTGTTGCTAAAGTTAACGTTAACACTGAATGCCAAATCGCATTCGCTAACGCAACTCGTAAATTTGCTCGTGACTACGAAGCAAACGAAGCAGAATACGACAAGAAAAAACTCTTCGACCCACGTAAATTCTTGGCTGACGGTGTAAAAGCTATCCAAGCATCAGTTGAAGAACGTATCGACGTATTCGGTTCAGAAGGTAAAGCTTAATCTAGCTGAACTAAACAAAATAGAAGCCTGCCCCTGAGGGTGGGTTTTTTGTGTGAGTAAAATGAATGAATCTATTTGACAATTATACTTAAGTAAGATAATATGAGCTTGTAGAACAACTTTCCTCCTTATATAATATATATTTTCAGGGTAATTATAATTCATGAATAATTCTTATATTTTACTTAGACATGCTCATTCAAGATTTTCAAGTGATGATTTTAATAGAACTTTGTCAGAAAAAGGATTTTCATCTCTTGACCAGTTAGAGTTTTTGAATTCTTTTAATATTGATCATTATTTTTCTAGTCCTTATAAACGAGCATTTGAAACGATTAATAGCTCGCCAATTCAATTTGATAAAATAGTTCTTGATAATCGGTTACGAGAGCGAAAATTATCTTCAACCTTTATAAAAGATTCTGAGTTTGAAGACAGTATTAAATATTTATGGCAAAATCCCAGTGAATCTCTTTCAGAAGGGGAATCAAATCAAGGTGCACTAGCTAGAGTACTAAATTTTTTAATGGAATTGGAAGAGAGATACTCAGAAAAAACGATTTTACTTAGTTCACACGGGAATTTGATAGGAATACTACTACATCACTTTGATTCCAGTTTTGATTATGAAAAATGGGAGCAGATGACCTTTCCAGATTGTTTTCTAATTGATAGAAATGGGATTGTGAAAAGAATTATGAAAGATTAGTTCTTTGATTCAATAGTGATTCATATTGATCAAAATAGTTTGCCTTTTTACAATTCGTAGCCTGCCCCTAAGGGCAGGTTTTTTGGTGTTTTAAGGAACTATTAAACCAGAATTTCTGACTCAAAAGCACTATTTTAAGAGAGAAATATCTAATTTCATAATCTACAAGCAAACGCTTGCATTCCTTTTTTTATTGGATTATAATAGGTTGGTATAAATTCTTCTGTAATAATAAAAATTTAGAAGTTTTAGAAAGTAAGGATTTAGAATATTTATAGTCAAAAATACAATGTTGTTTCTTACGATAGGGAGATAGATATGGCAATGATAGAAGTGCAACATCTTCAGAAAAATTTTGTGAAGACAGTTAAGGAGCCGGGGTTAAAGGGAGCCTTGCGCTCCTTTATTCATCCTGAAAAGCAGACCTTTGAAGCGGTCAAGGATTTAACTTTTGAAGTTCCAAAAGGGCAGATTTTAGGATTTATCGGGGCAAATGGTGCTGGAAAGTCGACCACCATCAAAATGCTGACAGGGATTTTGAAACCGACATCTGGTTTTTGTCGGATTAATGGCAAGATTCCCCAGGACAATCGCCAAGATTATGTCAAGGATATTGGAGTCGTTTTCGGACAACGCACCCAGCTATGGTGGGATTTGGCTCTGCAAGAGACCTACACGGTTTTGAAAGAGATCTATGATGTACCGGACTCGCTTTTCCATAAGCGCATGGACTTTTTGAATGAAGTTTTGGATTTGAAGGAATTTATCAAGGATCCTGTGCGGACTCTTTCACTAGGTCAACGGATGCGGGCGGATATTGCGGCTTCCTTACTTCACAATCCCAAGGTTCTCTTTTTAGATGAACCGACTATTGGTTTGGATGTGTCGGTCAAGGATAACATTCGCCGGGCTATTACTCAAATCAATCAAGAAGAAGAAACAACTATTCTCTTGACTACTCATGATTTGAGCGACATTGAGCAACTCTGTGATCGGATTTTTATGATTGACAAGGGGCAGGAGATTTTTGATGGAACGGTGAGCCAGCTCAAGGAGACCTTTGGCAAGATGAAGACTCTCTCCTTTGAGCTGACGCCAGGTCAAAGTCATCTCGTCTCTCATTATGAAGGCTTACCTGATATGTCCATTGATAGACAAGGAAATAACCTGACTATTGAATTCGATAGTTCTTGCTACCAATCAGCTGATATTATTAAGCAAACCTTATCTGATTTTGAAGTCCGTGATTTGAAGATGGTAGATACGGATATTGAAGATATTATCCGTCGCTTCTATCGAAAGGAGCTCTAAGATGGTCAAATTGTGGAGACGTTATAAACCCTTTATCAATGCAGGTGTTCAGGAGTTGATTACCTATCGAGTCAACTTTATTCTCTATCGGATTGGGGATGTTATGGGGGCTTTTGTGGCCTTTTATCTCTGGAAGGCTGTCTTTGATTCTTCGCAAGAGTCTTTGATTCAGGGCTTCAGTATGGCAGATATCACTCTCTACATCATCATGAGTTTTGTGACCAATCTGTTGACCAGGTCTGATAGCTCCTTTATGATTGGGGAGGAGGTCAAGGATGGCTCCATTATCATGCGCTTGCTTAGACCAGTGCATTTTGCGGCCTCTTACCTTTTCACCGAACTTGGCTCCAAGTGGTTGATTTTTATCTCTGTTGGGCTGCCATTTTTAAGTGTCATTGTTTTGATGAAAATCATATCTGGGCAAGGTATTGTAGAAGTGCTAGGATTAACTGTCCTTTACCTCTTTAGCTTAACTCTGGCTTATCTGATTAACTTTTTCTTTAATATCTGCTTTGGATTTTCAGCCTTTGTATTTAAAAATTTATGGGGTTCCAATCTACTCAAGACTTCTATAGTGGCCTTTATGTCTGGCAGTTTGATTCCCTTGACGTTTTTTCCAAAGGTGGTTTCAGATATTCTCTCCTTATTGCCATTTTCATCCTTGATTTACACTCCGGTCATGATTATTGTTGGGAAATACGATGCCAGTCAGATTCTTCAAGCACTCGCGTTGCAGTTTTTCTGGCTTATAGTGATGGTGGGCTTGTCTCAGTTGATTTGGAAACGAGTCCAGTCATTTATCACCATTCAGGGAGGTTAGTATGAAAAAATATCAACGCATGCATCTGATTTTTATCAGACAATACATCAAGCAAATTATGGAATACAAGGTGGATTTTGTGGTAGGTGTGTTGGGAGTCTTTCTGACTCAAGGCCTAAACCTCTTGTTTCTCAATGTCATCTTTCAACACATCCCCTCGCTAGAAGGTTGGACCTTTCAAGAGATTGCCTTTATCTATGGATTTTCCTTAATTCCAAAGGGATTAGATCATCTCTTTTTTGACAATCTCTGGGCTTTAGGTCAACGGCTAGTTCGAAAAGGGGAGTTTGACAAGTATCTGACTCGTCCTATCAATCCTCTCTTTCACATCCTCGTTGAGACCTTTCAGATTGATGCCTTGGGGGAACTTTTGGTCGGTGGAATCTTACTAACGACAACGGCGACTAGCATTGCTTGGACTCTTCCCAAATTCCTGATTTTTCTAGTTTGTATTCCTTTTGCAACCTTGATTTATACTTCCTTGAAAATTGCGACAGCCAGCATCGCTTTTTGGACCAAGCAGTCAGGTGCCATGATTTACATTTTTTATATGTTTAATGATTTTGCCAAGTATCCTATTTCTATTTACAATTCGCTCCTTCGTTGGTTAATTAGCTTTATTGTACCTTTCGCCTTTACGGCCTACTATCCTGCCAGCTATTTCTTGCAGGACAAGGATGTCTTCTTTAATATCGGTGGTTTGATTCTGATTTCTCTTGTTTTCTTTGTTATTTCCCTCAAACTTTGGGACAGGGGGCTAGATGCCTACGAAAGTGCTGGTTCGTAAGAACTAGAGTAAGACTAAAATCATGAAAGGAACTTATGATGTTTGTAATTAAAGAAGTCAAGAATGAAGATCAAAAAATGGCAGTTGTCGCGGAGGTTTTAAAGGATTTGCCAGAATGGTTTGGAATACCAGAAAGCACGCAAGCCTACATCGAAGGAGCCAAGGACTTGCAAGTGTGGGCTGCCTATCAGGAGGGTGATTTGCTTGGCTTTGTAAGCTTGTCCTATTCTAGTGAAGATTGTGCAGAGATTGATTGTCTCGGTGTAAAAAAATGTCATCAAGGTAGAGGAATTGGGAGTCAATTGCTTGCTACTTTAGAAAGTGAAGCACGTAAAAACGTTGATTATTTACAAGTGAAAACAGTCGCAGAAGGCTCTAATCAAGATTATGACCGAACAAATGTCTTTTATCGCAGTGTTGGTTTTAAAAAATTAGAGATTTTTCCTCAACTATGGGATCCTCAAAATCCTTGTCAGGTTTTGATAAAGAAAATCGTTTAAAACTTCTTGACAAAAAAATTGAGAGTGCTATACTAAAGTGGTAATCGCCGATTTAGCTCAGTTGGTAGAGCAACGCACTCGTAACGCGTAGGTCACAGGTTCGATCCCTGCAATCGGCAAAGTGAAAGATGTCCATTTGGGCTTCTTTTTCTTTTTATAAAATTCTGACCACATAGTCTATGATGTTTACCACATAGACAAAATCTATTGTTTGTGATTTTTATTTCTGTTATAGTAGTAATTGTCAAGGGGAGATATAGCTTCCTAACAAAATAGAAAATGAGGTAGAATCATGAAAAAAGTATTAGGTATCGGATTTTTAGTAGTAGCAGGAGCAGTCTTGTATTTTGGTTTAGTTGGATGGCCAAGTTTGGATGTTAACATCTGGGCACTATTTCCAGTAGGTCTGTTTCTATTATTTACACTTGAAAATCTAGTGAAAAAAGATTATAAGGCCAGTCTCATGAGCTTGATGATTGCCTTTATCATTGCAAATGCTATTTTTGACATCTTGCCACTTTCAAGTGGTTTAGTTATCGGTGCAGGAGTGCTGGCTTGCGTGGGAATTGGATTTCTCATTCCTGACGTTAATAAGAAAGAAGCATAATACAAAAAAGTCTCGAGCTTTCTCGAGACTTTTTCTTTATTGACCTGCGTAATATTTTTGAATACCTTTGACAATACCAGCCACTAATCTGTTCTGGTAGGCATCGCTACGAATCTGTTGATTTTCGTCGAAATTATCAATGTATCCTAATTCTAAAAGAACTGCTGGTTTATCAGTTTCACGAAGTACAGCAAAACTTCTTTGGAGGAGACCTGCATCCTTGGCACCTGTTTCAGCTAGAAGAGAAGAGTGGATGTCAGCTGCAAGACGATTGCTTTCACTGATTCGGTCGGGATTGTTATGCCAGTATTTGTTGATCCTAGAAGGATAACTAGGGTCTGCTTCATAAGAATAAGTTTGAATACCAGCACTATTTGAAGCTGGATTTCCACTAGCATTAAAGTGAATACTGATCAATATATCTGAATCAGTATTGTTGGCTATTCTTGAACGTTCAGTGACAAAGTCGACAAAGACATCACTATCTCTAGAAGAAAGGACAGTATAGCCAAGACCTTGGAGTTCCTTGCGTAATTTTTGATAAACTTGCATGGTTAGGTCTTTTTCATTAGTATTGTAATAAACAGCACCAGGATCTTTACCGCCGTGACCTGGATCTAGGAAGATGATGTTGTTATATTTCCTCTTTTCAAAACCACGACTCACAGAAGCTTCACCAATCCATTTTCCATCACTTTGAAATTGTTGGTTTTTTCCATCTATTTTATGGGTTCCTGTGACATAAACACCATTTTCATCTACATAGTAACGAGCTTTATAGTAGCTATCATCAATCCACTCACTCTTAGCCATGTAACCACCTGCCTTGAGGTAGTAGGAGCCAATCCATTCACGCTCTGCATAAGCACCACCGGATTTCAAATAGAACCAACTATTGTAGTTTTTATCGAATATCCATTCTTTTTCAGCCATGGCACCACTATCTTTTAAGTAGTAGCTACCTTGCCATTGGTTGCTTGCCATTGTGGCATCATTATTAAAGTAGTACCAGATCCCACTAATTTTTTCCCACTTGTTTTTGATTAATCGACCAGAAGCTTGGGCGTAGTACCATTTCCCATCCTGTTTTACCCAAGCGCTCTCAGCCATGGCACCACTATTGGTAAAAATATAGCCGTCAAAAATTGTGTTGCTGAGCATGACACCGTCTTTATCAAAGTAATACCATACACCTCCGACTTTTTCCCATTTTTGTTGAGAAATTTTTCCATAAGCGTTAGCGTAATACCATTTATCTTTAATGTTAGCCCAACCACTATCAACCATAGCACCACTACTAGTCAGAATATAGCCATCAAAGATAGTATCGCTGAGCATGATACCGTCTTTATCAAAGTAGTACCATTTTCCGTTGATCTTTTTCCAGTTTAGTGTAGGTTGGTTAGCTTCATAGAAGCGCCAGATATTTTTCTCTAATACCCATCCATCTTTTTGAACTTCAGGCGTTTTGTTTGCTTCTTTATTTGTTTGACTTTCATTTGGATTCGTTGTGGAAGGTGTTGGGACACTTGATTTTACTTCAGTGGATGGGGTGTTCTTTTCAACTTTATCGGTTGTTGTTTGTTGCTTTGTTTCAGCTACAGTAGTTTGTACTTGATGTTCCTCAGCTACAGCTGAACTTGTTGCGAATCCTAGATATGTAAGCGTGATGGCACTAGCCAAGAGCGTTTTTTTCACTTGTTTTATCTCCTATTCATTAATAATCTCTTTTTAAAATTTCATTAGAAAAGCACCTCATGTGGAAGAACTAGTCACCAACTGTTGAGATGCTGGCATGGTTTATTTTTATTTCATCATAAAGATTTGAATGATCATGATGATGTAGATGAGCAATGTCAGCAGAAATCCAGCTCTCCAAAAGAATTTAAGGAATTTTGGATAATAAAAACTACGTTTTTTGCTCAGGAAGAAAAAGGCTAGAATGATAGCCAGTAAAGATAAGGCAGCTCCCAAAATGGGAAGTTGACTGTGTGTAAAAACCTTAGCAGTAATTAAATAATATTCGAAAATGAGAAAAGGGAAAGCCAAATCAGCAAAGTTGATGCCCCTTTTATTTAACTTAAAAAAACGGCTTAGTATAATTGCTAAAGCTAAGGTTAATACCAAAAGCAAGACGGAAGCGAATTTCATTAAAATCATAACAATATTGTATCATAAAAATTGAAGAATAGAGAAGCAAATTTCTTGATTTATCAATGTTTTTGTAAAAATAATTGTTGAAATCTAATTTTTCATGCTTAATTAATATTCAATGTATATTGAGTACAAAAAAGATAATAGTTTGAGCCCTCATGATAAATCTTTTTTATGGTGACCATAGAAAATATATATTAGTCAGAAGAAAAGAATCGTAGTAGAATGAGTAGCAAATAAAACAAAGGAGCATCTTATGAAATTAGTTACGTTATGGTCAAAACTCTCACTAGGAATCCAATTATTGGTGGCTTTGGTCTTGGGTGTTATCGCTGCGGTCATCTGGCCACAATTTGCAGGCTTTTACCAATTTTTAGGACAAGCCTTTATTAAATTGATCAACATGGTCATCATTCCACTAATCTTCCCGACTATCGTTGTTGCTGTAGCTGGTGTTATCGGGAAAAAATCTTTTGGGAAAATCTTGACCAAGAGTTTGGTTTACTTTTTCACCGTAACAACTGCTATTACGCTCTTGTTTGTATTTGCTAGTTACTATTTAGGCTTTGGTCAAGGAGTGAATATCGGTCAAACTGGTGGAAACCTTGATGGGATTGCTAACAATGTCAAGTTCAGCGAATTTTTGCTTGGATTCATTCCATCAAATATCGTTAAATCTCTTTCAGATGGCTCTCTATTGCCAATTATCGTTTTTGCAATCTTTCTTGGTTACGGAATTGGAAATCTTAAATCAGAGAAATCTCAGAAAATTATCGCAGGTTTCCAAATTTGGATTGAAGCCATCTATAAGATTGTTGCAGTCATTATTAAACTATCACCGATTGGTATTTTTGGATTTATCGCTAAAGATGTTGCAACTACTGGTGTTGACAAGTTGATTGGGCTTGGTCAGTTTGTAATTGGAACTTATTTGGCTTATGCTGTATTGGTTCTGCTTATTTTCCCTTTGATTGCTTTCTTCTTTAAAGTACCGTATTTATCAGCCTTTCGTGAAAATTGGAGTCTCTTGACTCTGGGCTTTGTTACTGGTAGTTCTAGTGTAGTCTTGCCATCCCTTCTTAAAGATTTGAAAAAACAGGGGCATGACGAGCATACAATTGATTTAGTTGTTCCTTTAGGATATACGTTTAACTTAGAAGGAGCAGCGGTTTATTTCTCAGTAGCGACCATCTTTATCGCCCACGCCTATGGTATTCAATTTTCTTTATCAAGTCTCTTGTTTACTGTTTTACTCTTGACCTTGATTGGAAAAACTGCGGCAACCGTACCATCAGGAGCTATCGTAGTTCTACTTGCTACAGCACCTCAATTGGGCTTACCAGTTGAAGGAGTAGCCTTGATTTTTGCAGTTGATTTCTTTGTCAATGCTGGTCGTACCATGATCAATGTTTTGGGTCAAATCTTAACAGTTAGCGTTATCGAAAAAACAGAAGGATATATTTTAGAAGAAGAAAAGGAAAGCCAATTATCAGTCAGCTTTTCTTAAGGAGATATGAATAATGAGTGAAGCAAAAGTTTATGTGATTCACGAGAATCTAGAATGGACTCAACATTTAGTGAAATGGTTGGAAGAATTAGAAGTCCCTTATGAACTTTGGGATTTGTCTAGTGGGATTTTAGATTTGCAAAGTCCACCGCCACAAGGTATCTTTTACAATCGTATGTCTGCCTCTTCTCATACAAGAGGACATCGTTATGCGCCAGAATTTACAGAGCAAGTGATTACTTGGTTAGAAGCACACGGACGCAAAGTTGTGAATGGTACCGGTGCTATCAACCTTGAAATCAGTAAAGTCAAACAATATTTGAAGTTAAACGAGTCTGGTATTGAAACGCCTGCGACAGTTGCAGTTTTGGGTCAAGAAAATATTATTGAGGCAGCAAGAAAGTTAAATATCTATCCTTTGATTACCAAGCATAATCGAGCTGGAAAAGGATTAGGAGTTCAACTCTTCCAAAATGAAGAGGAACTGGAAGCTTATGTCAATAGTCCCCTCTTTGAACCTTCGGTGGATGGGATTACTTTGTTACAAGCCTACATCAAGCCAAGTGATGGACGTATCCGTCGTTCAGAGTTTATCAATCAAAAATTCCTCTACACTGTTTCAATCGATTCTTCAGATGGTTTCCAACTTTGTCCGGCAGATGGTTGTCAAATCGGCAAGAGACCAGAGCAACTAGAAACGTCTGAAAAATTCCAGATTACAGAACCTCTACCAGATGACCGGAGAGAATCTTATGAGAATTTCTTGAAAAATGCTCAGATTGAAGTTGCGGCGATTGAATGGGTTCAGTCAGAGAGTGGAGACATTTATGTCTATGATGTAAATACCAACACCAACTACAATCCTACCGCAGAAAAAAATGCCAATATTTTTGCTCACCAACATTTGGCTCAGTATCTAAAAACAGAATTGCAAGCTCTAACGAGTGGTCAATAAAGTAGGAAATTCAAAAATCCCCCAGTATCAAATGACTGGGGGATTGATTTGTTTACTAGGTGAAAACTTATGGCTTTGCTTTAAAGTCTGGATCCTTCAAACTTTGAACGCTGGCATTGATGACAGCACCGATGATCAATATCTTGGCAATGATAATGAACCAGAACATCATCACAACAACGACGATAGAACTGAAAAATCTGACATCAACGAGATAATTGACATAATTGTTGAAATAAGCTGCAAAGATGTTTAATAAAGCAATCGTCGTAACTAGTACAAAGAGACTTCCAGGTATGACGTAGCGAATCTTACTTACTTTAACATTTGGTAGGAAATAATAGAGCATGATTACGATTGCAAAAAGAAAGGCATAGATCAGCGGTCCTGTAAAATCTTGTAGATAAGAAAACAGAGCACTCTCGGATTTCCAGTAGTTTTTAAGCAAATCCAACAGCATATGGCCGAACATACTGAGGAATAAGGCAAGGGCAAAGAGAATTTGAAGGCCAAAGCTAACTAAGAGACTCATCAGCTGGTGTGAGATAATTCCTCTATTTTTTGCGATTCCATAGGCTTTATTAAAAGCCTTTTGAAGAAAATTCATGGATTTGGAGAAAGTCCAAAGAGCTGATAAGATAGCAAAGCTTAGTAAACCTGTCGATGGTTGAGTCAGAACTTCTCTAACAATCTTCGCAACAACTTCATAGATTGTATCTGGTAAAAATTCCTTGATTGTTAATAGAAAGTTTGAGATGGGAATTTGAAAGTAGGGTAAGATATTGACCACTATCATGAGTAAAGGGAAGATTGAAATCAACCAATAGTAGGCAACAGCAACGCTAGTTAACTCACTATCGGAGGCTTGATAGTAGTGCAAAAAAGCTTTTAATAAGGGTCTATCAGTCAGCTGTTTCCACAACTTTTTCATGTTACAATCCTCCAACTTTCTTTCTGTCTTGTTTTGTATAGACTTTAATTTCTTCGAACTAATTCCATCATATCATAAGGTAAGGTATTAGCAGATTCTTTTAAGGAATAAGTTTCTAAATTATTGACATTTTGGCGTAGTTTTTTAGCATACTGAGCTGAGATGAGTTTTTGAGCTTCGTATTCAAAGATACATTTACGTTCAAGGTAGTATCCTCTAAGCATTTCATCAATATTATTGGGTTTGATACGATTGATAACCCGTTCCACAAAGGCACCACTCGTAATATGACTGGTTTCACGGAGACGAGATTCCTGCATGAAGCTGATCAGAGAACTCTTATAAATCCCCTTGAGGTTTTCCAAACTCTCAATGATAATTTCCGTATTAGCTAGGTAGAGCTCTGCAATCTGGTCATAATCAATGGCAAGAAGTCGCTGTTTTTCCTTGCCTTTCCATGAACGGAATGTTTTCCCAAATGTGAGCAATTCATGAAGTAGAAAACGAAGAATGCGTATGGAGACAAGGAAGTAGTAGGTTAGTCGAGAAGCAAAGTTTCGCTTAATATTTTTCTCCATGCTTTTCAAATAACGTTGATAGACACGATATCCTCTTTCACCGATTTTGCCTTCTTCGTAGGCTTGCTCCAAACCATCGCTTTCAATACTCAGAATCAAGAGTTTAAGAGCTTCCCAGTCCTCCTGGATTTCTTTGTTCTCTTGGCTGAGAATGAGATTTTCAATTCGGCCGTGATAGTTGTCGATAGCAGCATAGAGAGGGACCTTGTTTTTGGTATGGTCCAAATCTTTTTCTAACTCCATGGCGACATCATTTAAAATAGCGATGTGCATGAGCTGATCCTTAGACGGTTCTTTCTCTTCAGAAAGGTGAGGGAGTACTAGTAATCCCGTCAGGAAACTTACCAGAGTTACACCAGCTACGAGGAAGAGAAGAAGAGGGTATTCTTGTTCCAGATTAGACGGTATCAAAAGGATAGTGGCAATGGATACAGTTCCCTTCACACCAGAAAAGGTAAGGAGGAGCATGTCTTTGACATATTTGTCTAAACTTTTATGAAGCTTCTTAATTCGAAATGCGTAAAATCCATAGATCATGACAAAGCGGATAGCAAAAAGCAGGAAGGTCAAGAGGAAAACACTGAGCAAGAGAAGAACTTTGTTGTAAAATGCACTCTTAAGAATTGGTTCCGCGATCATTTCCAGTTCCATCCCAAGAATGACAAAGACTGAACCATTGAGCATAAAGGTTACAGTCTGCCAAACAGTCTCAGTAACAGTATCAACTTGCGCTTCAAGGAGATTTATTTTCTTGAAACGACTGGCTTTCAGAATCCCAGCGACTACAACGGCGATAATACCTGAGACATGAATTTCTTCAGCTATGAAAAAAGTCAAGAGAGGTAAACTGAGTTCGAGCAATAGCTCACTCGCGATATCTGTAGCTCGAACGCTGAGGAGAAAAGAGTGGAGGGAGCGATTTATGAAGGCGGTTATAAGCCCGACAGCAAATCCTCCAACAATGGAAATGGCTAATGAAGTTCCAGCTTGGGTGAGCGAAAATGTTCCTGTTGTCCAGGCGATGAGAGCCACACGAAAGGCTACTAGTCCAGAAGCATCATTAAGAAGCCCTTCCCCCTTTAGGATATTAGAAACCCGCTTTGGAAAGGTAAAGCGTTGAGAAAGGGATGCGAAGGCGACTAGGTCTGTTGGCCCTAAGGCGGCACCAACTGCTACACAGGCGGCTAATGGTAGGCTAGCCCAAAGGACATGCGCAAGTCCTCCCATGCTCAAGGCTGAGATAAAGATAACTGGGAAAATCAAGTAGAGAACGATTCTCCAGTGTTTTAAGATAGAGGTTACATCTGCTTCTTGGGCTTCGCGAAAGAGTAGTGGGCCAATGACTAAAGCTAGAAACAACTCAGTATCTAAGTGATATTGGTTGTTGGGTAAACAAAGTCCAATCCCAATCCCTAACAAAATTTGAATCAGAGGCATGGGTAAAAATGGCAGAAGCTTATTGGTAGTGCTAGAAACAATAAGAACTAGTAAAAATACTAAGAGATAAAAAAGTAAATTCATTTTCCACCTCCCTATTTTTGTTTACAACAATTTTCAAAAAGTTCCTTTTGTTCTTGGATTTTTTGATCAATCTTAGAGCAGTCCTTATGTTCGATTTTTTTCTGACAACGCTCCATTTCAAGTGAAATCATTTTTTTCTTGATTTTCAGCATCTTTTTGCTTAGATGCGCTTCATCTAACATACCAACTGCCCGTTCATGTTGGGTTGACTCGACGAATTTATGGCGAAGAGCTTCGATTTTATCTTTTAGGTATTGTTTATCCATGTCGATACCTTTCTAATTTTTCAATCATGACTAAAAACGGTGGGTTGTTGATTTGGTTGAGGGTGCGATAGATTGTGGCAGTATATTCTTGTTGCGGTAATTGACTGACAAAGTCCATGACTGCATCCCGTTCTATATCTCCGCCTTCATGCCCATAGTAAATCATGATGGCTATTCTTCCACCCTTAATAAGCTTGCGGCAAAGTTTCTCCAGTGCTTCAATAGTTGTTTGTGGTTTGGTAATGATATTTTTATCAGCAGAAGGAAGATAACCTAGATTAAAGATAGCTGCCTTGACTTCTCCTACAAATTGATCCACAGTCTCATGACCTTGCAGGATTAATTCTGCATTGGTCAAACCGGCTTCTTGTAGACGTTGACTTGTTTTTTCAAGAGCTTGTTCTTGTATATCAAAAGCGTAGACTTGTTTAGCTAGTCTAGCAAGAAAAAGGGTATCGTAGCCATTTCCCATGGTTGCATCGACAACAATGTCCTCTTTGTTGATAATTTCAGCTAGAAAATCATGCGCCAGTTCAAGTGGTTTTTTCATTTATAAACTCCTGTTTTACAGCCTTGCATCCTTGAACACTGCCTCGTCGTCTCATTTCAGCCTCAATGCTATTTAGAACTTCCCATTTATTGAGGCTCCACATAGGACCAATCAGCATATCTCTGGGGGCATCTCCTGTGATTCTATGAATAACGATATGTTTGGGAATGATTTCTAGTTGGTCACAGACGACTTTGACATAATCATCTTGGCTCATGAGTTGTAGGCGCCCGTCGTGATAGTCTCGTTGCATTCGAGTGTTGGTCATGAGGTGAAGTAGATGAAGTTTAATTCCTTGAATATCATTATCAGTTACACAGCGGCGAACATTTTCCACCATCATATCATGAGTTTCACCTGGCAAGCCGTTAATCAAATGAGCTACAATCTCAATCTTTGGATATTTTCTCAAGCGCTTAACCGTTTCCACGTAGAGTTCATAGGAGTGGGCACGGTTAATCAATTCAGAAGTTTCCTCATAGGTTGTTTGTAAACCTAACTCTACAGTAACATGCATTCGCTCTGATAGCTCTGCCAAGTATTCGATAGTCTCATCAGGCAGGCAATCTGGTCGCGTACCGATATTGATTCCAACCACACCGGGTTCATTAATGGCTTGTTCATAGCGTTCGCGAATAACTTCGAGCTTTTCATGAGTATTAGTAAAGTTTTGGAAATAGACTAGATATTTCTGAACATCTGGCCATTTACGGTGCATAAAGTCTATTTCTTTATAAAATTGCTCACGAATAGGAGCATCAGGTGCAACGATTGCATCTCCAGATCCAGAAACTGTACAAAACGTACAGCCCCCATGTGCTACAGTTCCATCTCGATTGGGACAATCAAAACCTGCATCGATAGGAACTTTAAATGTCTTTTCTCCAAAAAGTTTTCGATAGTAATCATTCAAGGTATTATAGGATTTCATAGTTCATATTATATCAGAAAACACTAGTAAACTCAAAGTTGGTAAAGTTTTAAAGAGCCGTAAAAAGTTTGAATATCAAAAAAAATAAAAAAATCCTTTACAAAAAAATAAAAAGTGGTATAATAGAGGAGTGATTGATGCAAACGTTTGCGGAAATCGCTTGCACAAATAATATAAGGAGATTTGAATGATGAAAGATACATTCAAAAATGTCTTGTCTTTCGAATTTTGGCAAAAATTCGGTAAGGCTTTGATGGTGGTTATCGCGGTTATGCCGGCTGCTGGTTTGATGATTTCAATCGGTAAGTCTATCGTGATGATTAACCCAACCTTTGCACCACTCGTTATTACTGGTGGTGTACTAGAGCAAATCGGTTGGGGAGTTATCGTTAACCTTCATATATTGTTCGCCCTCGCTATTGGAGGAAGCTGGGCTAAAGAACGTGCTGGTGGTGCTTTCGCCGCTGGTCTTGCCTTCATCTTGATTAACCGTATCACTGGTACAATCTTTGGTGTATCAGGCGATATGTTGAAAAATCCAGATGCTATGGTAACTACTCTCTTTGGTGGTTCAATCAAAGTTGCTGATTACTTTATCAGTGTTCTTGAAGCTCCAGCCTTGAACATGGGTGTCTTCGTAGGGATTATTTCTGGTTTTATTGGAGCAACTGCTTACAATAAATACTATAACTTCCGTAAGCTTCCTGATGCACTTTCATTCTTTAACGGAAAACGTTTTGTACCGTTTGTAGTTATTCTTCGTTCAATAATTGCTGCAATTGTACTTGCTGCTTTCTGGCCAGTAGTTCAAACAGGTATCAATAGCTTTGGTATCTGGATTGCTAACTCACAAGAAACTGCTCCAATCCTTGCACCATTCTTGTATGGTACATTGGAACGTTTGCTCTTGCCATTTGGTCTTCACCACATGTTGACTATCCCAATGAACTACACAGCTCTTGGTGGTACTTATGATGTCTTAACTGGTGCAGCTAAAGGTAGTCAAGTATTTGGTCAAGATCCACTTTGGCTTGCATGGGTAACAGACCTTGTAAACCTTAAAGGTACTGATGCTAGTCAATACCAACACTTGTTAGATACAGTACATCCAGCTCGTTTCAAAGTTGGACAAATGATTGGTTCGTTTGGTATCTTGATGGGTATCATTGTTGCGATTTACCGTAACGTTGATCCAGATAAGAAACACCAATACAAAGGTATGATGATTGCAACTGCTCTTGCAACATTCTTGACAGGGGTAACTGAACCAATTGAGTACATGTTCATGTTCATCGCAACACCTCTTTACCTTGTTTACGCTCTTGTTCAAGGTGCTGCTTTTGCAATGGCTGATATTGTGAACCTTCGTGTACACTCATTCGGTTCAATCGAATTCTTGACTCGTACTCCGCTAGCTATCAACGCTGGTCTTGGTATGGATATTGTTAACTTTATTTGGGTGACAGTACTCTTTGCATTTATCATGTACTTTATCGCTAACTTCATGATTAAGAAATTCAACTATGCAACACCAGGACGTAACGGTAACTATGAAAACGCCGATGCTTCTTCTGAATCTTCAGCTACTGGTGAAACTAAAGTTGCAGAAGCTTCTCAGGCAGTTAACATCATCAACCTTCTTGGTGGACGTGCCAACATTGTCGATGTGGACGCATGTATGACTCGTCTTCGTGTAACTGTAAAAGACGCTGAAAAAGTTGGAACAGAAGAACAATGGAAAGCAGAAGGAGCTATGGGACTTGTCATGAAAGGACAAGGTGTCCAAGCTATCTACGGACCTAAAGCTGACGTTTTAAAATCAGATATCCAAGATATTCTTGATTCAGGTGAAGTGATTCCAGAAACACTTCCAAGTCAAATGACAGCAGCTCAACAAAATACTGTAACATTTAAAGGTGTGACCGAAGAAGTTTACTCAGTTGCTGACGGTCAAGTTATTGAATTGGAACAAGTGAAGGATCCTGTATTCGCGCAAAAAATGATGGGTGATGGATTTGCAGTGGAACCAGCAAACGGAAACATTGTATCTCCAGTTGCAGGTACTGTGTCAAGTATCTTCCCAACTAAACACGCTCTTGGTCTTGTGACTGCAGAAGGTCTTGAAGTTCTTGTTCACATCGGTCTTGATACTGTAAGCCTTGAAGGAAAACCATTCGATGTGAAGGTTTCAGAAGGTCAAGCAGTAACTGCGGGTGATCTTCTTGTAACAGCTGACTTGGCTGCTATTCGTGAAGCCGGTCGTGAAACTACTACGGTTGTAGTCTTCACAAATGGTGACGCGATTAAGTCTGTTAAATTGGAACAAACAGGTTCTCTTGCAGCTAACACGCCAGTTGCAAAAGTAGAATTGTAATCGATTAGGGGTTGGAAGTATTTTTCCAACCTCTTGTTTATAGGAGAAAAGGATGAAATTTTTAACACTCAATACTCATAGTTGGATGGAAAAAAATCCTGAAGAAAAATTTCAGCTCTTGTTACAAGATATATTTGAAAACAATTATGATTTGATTTGTTTTCAAGAGATTAACCAAGAAATCACATCATCTCAAGTAGATGCTGGTCCATTTTATTTTCCTTTGCCTTCAGCAGAACCGATTCACCAAGACCATTATGTTCGTCTTTTGGTTGAACAGTTAGCTGAGAAAGGATTGAAATACTACTGGACCTGGGCTTATAATCATATCGGTTATGACCGCTATCATGAAGGTGTTGCAATTCTTTCTAAAACACCTATTGAAGCGCGTGAGATTTTGGTTTCAGATGTAGATGATCCGACAGATTATCACACTCGCCGCGTTGCTTTAGCAGAAACAGTAGTACAAGGAAAAGAACTTGCAGTCGCGAGTGTACATCTTTCATGGTGGGGCAAAGGATTCCAAGAGGAATGGGCACGTTTTGAAGCAGTTCTGAAAGAGCTAAACAAACCTCTTTTACTAGCCGGTGATTTTAATAATCCTGCTGGTCAAGAAGGTTATCAAGCTATTTTAGCTAGTCCACTAGAGTTGCAAGATGCATTTGAAGTTGCAAAAGAGAGAAGGGGTAGCTATACTGTTCCACCTGAAATTGATGGTTGGAAGGGTAACAGTGAGCCTCTTCGAATCGATTATGTTTTTACGACAAAGGATATACAGATAGAGAGTTTACACGTGGTGTTTGATGGCAAACAAAATCCACAAGTTAGTGATCACTATGGTCTACAAGCAGAACTATCATGGAAAAACTAAACAAGGAATTTTAGTAAAAACAAACAAGTCCCCCTTCTACTGACAGAAGGGGTTGATTTATTAAAAGAGTTAATATGAGTAAAATTTTTTATAGAATAACTTGTAAAAAAAAATAAAATCTTATAAAATAAAAAGTGTTGGAGGAATTTATGAGTGTGAATCAAATTGTGCGTATGATCCCGACGCTAAAGGTGAATAATAGAAATTTAAATGAACTGTTTTATGTTGAAAATTTGGGTATGAAACCTTTACTTGAGGAGTCAGCCTTTTTATCACTTGGAGACCAGTCAGGTATTGAAAAGTTGGTTTTAGAAGAATCTCCAAGTATGAGAAGTCGTAAGGTTGAAGGGGTAAAAAAATTAGCTAGATTAATTGTAAAAGTAGAGAATCCATCTGAGATTGAAGCGTTACTAGCTAGAATGGATAAAATCCCTCCACTCTATAAGGGAAATAAGGGATATGCTTTTGAAGCACTTTCTCCAGAAGGGGATTGTGTCCTTATCCATGCTGAAGATGACATCAAGAATTTGAAAAAGGTTGAGGATGAAATCACTTTTTCAAAAGACGAGAGCATGCAATATTTGACGGCATTTGAAATCTCAGTAGAAGTTAACTTGCCAGACGAGACAAGGAGCTTACTCGAAAAGGAAGATATTGAGAGCCGACTAGCTTTTAATCAAGCTCAAGGTAGTGATTTACTTGTTGAAAATAATGTAACTTGGGACTTGTCTATGTTAAAATTCCAAGTAAAAGAGTTTAACCTTGCTATTCTCCGTCAGCGTTTTGAAACTGCTGATTGCTTTGTCCCTAAGTCTGAAAAATTTTTCCTAACCAAGGATTCCAACAATATTGAATTATGGTTTGAACAAGTATGAAGCAAGAAATCATTCAAAAAATAAAGCAACAAATTGAGGCAGGGATTTATCCTGGTGCCTCTTTTGCATATTATCAGGATGGCGCTTGGACCGACTGGTATCTTGGAGAATCAAATCCAGAAATAGCTGAAAAAACTCGAAAGGGTTTGGTCTATGATTTGGCTAGTGTCAGTAAAGTCGTTGGAGTTGGAACAGTCTTAACCTTCTTGTGGAAGGCAGGTAAGATTGAGTTAGATGACTCTATAAAAGATTATCTTCCAGAGGCGGATTATCCAGACATCACCATTCGACAATTATTAACGCATACAACAGACTTAGATCCCTTTATCCCTAATCGTGACCAACTGACTTCAGAGCAACTGAGAGAAGCTATGTTTCATCTAAATAGACGAGAAAAGCGTTCTTTTCTTTATTCGGATGTACATTTTCTCTTGCTAGGTTTTCTTTTGGAAACTTATTATAAGAAAGACTTGGATGTGATTTTACAGGAGCAAGTTTTGGTTCCATGGAAGATGGGAGAAACTCGATTTGGACCAGTTCCAAGTGCTGTTCCAACTGTTCGTGGACAGAAAGCAGGAGTCGTTCATGATCCCAAGGCTCGTGTGCTTGGAAAACATGCTGGAAGTGCAGGTTTATTTTCTACAGTGGCTGATTTGAAGATCTTTTTGGAGCGCTATTTAAAAGATTCATTTGCAGAAGAGTTAACACAGAATTTTTCAGATTTAGATGATAAGGAACGTTCCTTGGCCTGGAATCTTGAAGGTGATTGGCTAGACCATACAGGCTATACTGGAACCTTTATCATGTGGAATCGTAACAAACAAGAAGCTGTTATCTTTCTATCCAATCGGACTTATGAGAGGGATGAACGTGCCCAGTGGATTTTGGATCGCAACCAAGTCATGGATTTGATTCGTCAGGAGGATAGGTAGTAAACCGATGTCAAGACTTTTAAAGGGGACAATATATACTATTGTTGCAGGGATAGCCTGGGGTTTATCAGGTACGAGTGGTCAATATCTAATGGCTCACGGAATTTCTGCCATCCTATTAACCAATATTCGCTTGATTATTGCAGGTTTATTACTTGTTATCATGGCTTATGCTAGATCAAAAGAGCAATTGTTAGCATTTGTCAAAGACCGAGATAGTTTAAAATCACTTTTACTTTTTTCCTTATTTGGCCTTTTTTTAAATCAGTTTGCTTATTTGGCAGCTATTCAAGAGACCAATGCAGGAACTGCAACGGTCTTGCAATATGTTTGTCCAATCGGCATTTTACTTTATACCTGTATCAAGGATAGGGTAGCACCTACGATTGCAGAGATTATCTCAATTGTACTAGCAATAGGAGGCACCTTTTTAATTGCAACTCATGGTCAGCTGCATGAATTATCGATGACTCCAGCCGGTCTTTTCTGGGGACTTTTTTCAGCATTTACTTATGCGCTATACATTATTATCCCAATCACTTTGATTCAGAAATGGGGCAGTATGCCAGTAATTGGAATAGGAATGCTTTTCTCTGGAATACTAGCTTCTCCCTTTACAGGTCTCTTTCATGCTGATTTATCTTTTAGTTCAGACCTACTATTAGCTTTTGTCGGGATTATTTTGATTGGGACTGTCTTTGCCTACACTCTTTTTCTAAAAGGTGCTAGTATGATAGGACCTGTCAAATCTAGTCTTTTAGCCTCAATTGAACCTATTTCAGCGGTTTTCTTTGCTTTTATGATTATGAAGGAACAGTTTTATCCCATTGATTTTATCGGTATGGCTATGATTTTATCAGCTGTCATAATGATTTCGATAAAAGATTTACTTCTTGAAAAGAAAGTTGAATCCTAAAAAAATCCACTCTGCATGAGTGGATTTTTGTATATAGATGATTAGTCTTTATTTTCGTATGGCAAGATTAAGTTTAGGATGATACCTGTCATTGCTGATAGGGCAGTGCCTGAAAGGGTAACTGGACCAAGTTTAAGGATTGCTCCACCAAGTCCAAGTACGAGCATTGCACTTGCGATGATAAGGTTACGCATTTGACTAAAGTCAACACGTTCTTTGATCAACACTTTCAAACCGTTGCTGGCGATAACCCCGTAAAGAAGGATAGACATACCACCAAGTACGGCACTAGGGATTGTGGAAATCAAGGCAGTGAATTTACCAAGGAAACTGAGTGCAATGGCGATAAAAGCAGCGTTACGGATAACAGAGACAGAAGCGATACGAGTCATCCCGATAACTCCTGTATTTTCTCCATAAGTTGTATTGGCTGGTCCGCCAAGGAAGGCTGATACAGATGTTGCAATACCGTCACCGAGAAGAGTACGGTGAAGACCTGGTTCTTTCAAGAATTGACGACCACAGATTTGGCTCAAGACCGTGTGGTCACCGATATGTTCAGAAATAGTTACAATAGCGATAGGCAAGATAGCGATTGTTTCAGGACCAAAGTAGAGGTTGTATTCTTTGAAAGCTCCTCCTGTGTTAAATGGAAGATAGAATCCAGGAATTTCAAACCAGTTGGCTTGTAAAACTGGTGTGAAATCGACCAGTCCAAGAAGAAGAGCGAAGATATAGCCACCAATAATGGCAAATAGGAAAGGAATGATACGGAAAAATCCTTTTCCTTTGGTATTGATAAATGCTGCGATTAGGAAGGTTACTACAGCAACGAGGGCATGTTTCCAGTCACCATCAGCTACAAAACCTGCATTTGTAACGGCAGAACCTGCTAAACCAAGACCAATTACGATAATCATAGGTCCAATAATAATTGGTGGTAAGAGTTTATCAATCCATTTTGTACCTGCAAAGCGAACACTGGCCGCAACAAGGACATACACGAATCCTGTCAGAATAACCCCTGTTTGAGCAGCAGATACATCCCCACCCATTTCTTTCATGGCAAGTGACATAGCTGTGATAAAGGCAAAGGAAGATCCAAGGTATACTGGAACTTTAAAGCCAGTAGCAATCATGTAGATCAGTGTTCCAAGACCGGATGCAAAGAGGGCAACGGAAACAGGCATTCCTAGAATGAGAGGTACTAGGATGGTTGCTCCAAACATGGCAAAGACGTGTTGGAAACTGAGAAGGATTCCTTTTCCAACGGAAGGGGATTGATCCACATCTAAAATCAAATCAACAGTTGATTCTTCTTTCATAAAAACCTCACTTTTGGGCACCAAAAAAGAGCCCATTATTTTATAGCAACAGGCTCTCAGAGTAAGACTTTATTAAAAAACATTGTTAGTCTTCATTAAAGAACGATAAGTTTCTGTGTCTTTGTCACCTCACAGGATGACATTAAAAACCTTTGCTTGTGATAGTATAGCAGAAAAAATTCGTTTTGTAAACGAATTTTTCCCGAGCCTAGAAATGTGAGAGCGAGGTTCGTTTTGTAAACGAATTTTTCCCGAGTCAAGAAAAGGGAAAGCGAGGCATGATTTTGTAAATCATTTTTAAAGAGGGCGTTTGTTAGGCATCCCGGCTTTTCTTGGGTATTTATTTGGAGTTTCCTTTTTCTTCTCTACAATCGTCATGTAGCGAGGATCTCCGTTAGGAAGTGTATAGCTGATGTTATCTTCAACCTTGCTAAAGAGAAGATTGAGGGCATTTTTTGCATCCGTCAATTCCTCAGGTGCGTTGCTTGCCTTGAGTGCCAGTAATTTTCCATCGACCTTTAGAAAAGGAATCGTTAACTCAGACAAGACTTGCATGCGGGCAACTGCTCGAGCTGTGACAATATCAAACTGGGCACGAAAGTTTTTATCTTGGGCAAAATCCTCTGCACGTCCATGGTAAAAGTGAACACCTTCTAGGCCAAGTTCTCCTGCTAAGAGCTGAAGAAAGTTAATCCGCTTATTGAGCGAGTCAATGATGGTCACTTCGAGATTAGGATAGAGGATTTTCATAGGAATACTTGGGAATCCTGCACCAGCTCCGATATCCAGTAGTTTAATTGTTTCATTGGGGATTAACCCTTGTAGGATTGGAGCAACCGAATCGTAAAAGTGTTTGAGATACACTTCCTCTTTGTCTGTGATGGCTGTTAGGTTAATCTTTTCGTTCCATTCAACAAGGAGTTGGAAATAATGCTCAAACTGCATTTTTTGTTGCTCAGTTAGACTGAGATTTTGTTCAGCAAGCAAGTCATAAAATGTTTCTGGTTTCATTGTTTTTCCTTCTTTGATGTTATCTTATTTTACCACAAATTTTAGGAAATTTGATATACTGGTACTAATCTTCAAGCAGAAAGGAAATCTCAAATGAATTGGATTTTTTTTGGAATTCTTGCTCTTATTATGTTTTTGGTAATGGACTGCTACAATCGATTGGTAAAAAGTCGTATGCAAACCAGGGAAGCTTGGAGTCAGATTGATGTTCAGTTGAAGCGTCGAAATGATCTCTTACCGAACTTGATTGAAACAGTGAAAGGGTACTCACAGTATGAAGGGGGAACTCTAGAAAAAGTAGCGGAGCTTCGCAATCAAGTGGCAGCAGCGACTTCACCAGCTGAAGCTATGAAGGCTAGTGATGCACTGACTCGTCAAATTTCAGGTATCTTTGCTGTTGCAGAAAATTATCCAGACTTAAAGGCTAGTAGTAACTTTTCACAATTACAAGAAGAATTGACCAATACGGAAAATAAAATTTCCTATTGTCGGCAGCTGTATAATAGTGTTGTCAGCAATTACAATCTCAAGTTGGAAACTTTCCCAAGTAATCTAGTGGCTGGTATCTTTGGCTTTAAAGCAGCTGATTTTCTTCAAACTGATGAAGGAGAAAAAGAAGTACCTAAAGTTGATTTTAATGGTTAAGGTGACTGAAATTGATGTAAAAACATCCAGAGGAATTCCTGCTGGATGTTTTTATGTGTCCAATCTAGATTTCTCCAATTTCAACTGCTTCTAGACCATGTGTAGTTAAGCGATATAGACTTGTACAGACTTCTTTTAAAAAATGTCGGTCATGAGAGACAGTAATGAAGCCTCCTGGATAGTCCTCAAAGAGTTTTCTGATTTCAGGTTGTGAAGTGGGTGAAAAATTACGTGTTGGTTCATCTAAAATGAGAAAGTTTGCCCGTTGTAAAACCAATGCTAGTAGTAGGAGTTTTCCTTGCTGACCTCCAGATAAGTTACAGATTTCATGTTGCATTTCAGAATAGCTAAAATTCAGACTAGCCAAGAATGATTGGATTTTCTGAAGTTCTTCTTTTTCCCCAGTTTGACTTAGAAAGGCCACAGGTGATAGAGCTTGAGGGAGCTTTTCCTGATAATTTTGTGGCATGTAGCCAAGAGATATTTCTTGTTTATCTTGTAAAAGATGATAAATTTTAGCCAGTAATGTTGATTTTCCGATACCGTTTGGTCCAATAATCCCAATTTTATCTTGTCCTCGCACTGTGAGCTTAAGCTTATCGGCAAGTTGTCGGTCTTCTACAAACAAGGTTTGCTGTTCAAAATGAAGTAAGACTTTTGAAGCTGGCAGAGGCTGAACATCTGAAAAAAACAATTGGATACGATCTTCTTCTAGAGGTTGCTGCGTCATAGACTGAGCAGATTTTTCAAAGCGTTTTTCTTGAGAAAGGATATTTTTCATCTTTTTAGCCAGTAGGCGTCCCTCAGTACTATTTTTTGTATTTCGTAAAGCATTTTCTACCTGTTGTTTGACTCGTCTGTTTTTTTCCATGGTCTTCTCATGGACACGTTGTTCATTGGCTGCTTGTTGGCTTTGTTTTATGAAATGATCTCGGCTTTGTTGACTATAGCGATCATAGTCGAGGTGTTCTACAAGTGTTTCTGCTTCTTTACGATGTTTGACCAGTCTTAGGTGTACAATGGTATTGGCTGTTTGAGAGAGAAAATCTTCATCATGAGAAATAAAAATCACAGTTTCTTTGATTCGCTGGATTTGCTTTTTTAGCCATAGGACCGTATCTAGATCTAGGTCATTAGACGGTTCATCTAAAAATAAGATTTCAAAAGTTTTGGATAACTCGTGAATGAGTTGAACTTTTAAGGCTTCACCACCTGATAAACTACCGATTAATTGCTGACTGGTAAAACGGTCGCTATCAAATTGTAGTTCTTCTGCAAAACGATAGATGAGACTAAAGTCTAGATCATCTCGACCAGAAAAAAAGTAGTCATGGAGTGAAAGTGTTTTGAGATCAGCTGGTAGACTTTGAGGAATGTAGGAATATGAACCAAAATCAGAATGAATCTGGCCACTAATAGTGAAGTCCAATGGTTGTTTTCCCATTAAGGTCTGTAGTAAGGTTGATTTTCCATTACCCTCTTCGCCAATAATGGCAACCTTTTCGCCTTCTCGAATGGCCATTGTTAAGTCTGAGACGAGATTGCGTAAATCTTTATTGTGAGTAATAGTTAGCTTGTGAATTTGTATCATCTAGTGTACTCTCTTTCTATCATTGTGATGTCATTATAAAAATAGCTCTACCTTACCTAGTAGAGCTAATCATTTATGTCAAAAAATCCTCTTTTAAAAGAGCTGAAAAGCAACAGAAAAAAAGAGTACACAAAAAGAGACAGAAACAAGATCTACTAAATAAAGGTTCTTTATTTGATAGACTTAGTTGTTCATGTCTCCCTTACCTCCGAATATTGCTATCAGTAGCATAAACTATTTGGTAAATTTTGTCAAACTAAATTAAGATGTTTATTCGTTTTCTAATGGATGATAGTGTTTTATAATGGAGTTTACTTCTCAAACTTTTAAAAATAAGATGAGATGCTATGGACAATTAATGGCCATTACCTGCAAAGTTTGGAAAGCTTGATTTCACCATTCTGTTGTTTGATTTGAATTTTTTGAATCAGTTCTTCCCCTAAATACTTGGAGAATGCACTTAAGTCAGATGCGACTTCAAAGAGAATATGGTGGTTTTCTTCAACTGGTACGAATGAAGATTGATGATTTTTTGGATTTGACCAAAAATTCCAATTCGTATCGGTTCGTTCGTAATAAACATAGTTGTTCTTTTTCGTAACGTAAATTCTTTTATTTATCAGAGTCCGTTCATCTTGAGATTTAATAATAGTTGAATATAATTTTAATCCCTCGAATTGCTTATATTCTCGAATTTTATCATTTGAAACGTTAAGTTTAATCACTTCATAATCCATAACCTTACCTCCAAAAATTACTATGTTTATTTTATACCTTTTGGAAAACGTTATCAAAAGAAATGAGAAATTCAATCTTTCTAGAAACCAAAAACAGGTCCATAGAGTGTTAATGCATGTTTAACGTGATCGAAGTGGAACTTGTCATAGTTTCTCCAAGCAGTGCGGGCTTGGTCAGTTAATTTCAGTGAACCAAGTCCAATTAAAAGACTAGTCCGTTGGTAAAAGCTTTCCAGTTCAATTAAGATAGCATTGTCCACTTTCTCAGCTTTTTTTAGTGCTCTGAGAATTTCATCTATATTTTGCTGTAAGCGTAAATCATCAGGTAATCCTTGTTTACAGTTTTGTATCGTTTGATTTAATTCTGAGACTAATTGATAGGCTGTAGTTAAAAGGGCTTTGTCTTCCATATGAGCGTCCTCCTTTACCCATGTATTGATGCCTATAGTATAGCACAAAAAGTAAAGTTGTCATAATATATATTGTAAATTAATAATATTTAAAACAGGGTCTGGAGCGATTAAATTAAGTGATTTCATGGTATAATCAAGGAAGTAAATTTTTATGGAGGAAGTATGAAATTAAATATTCAAGAAATTCGTAAGTTGCCTGAAGGCTTGTATTTTGAGCAAAATTTAGATTTGGCAGCTGACTTACGTAAACGTAATCAAGAAATTTTAGACGTTAAGAATATTCAAGTGACAGGTAAGGTCCAATATGAAGACCGTATGTTTTTCCTAGACTATCTCTTGTCTTATACGATTGTGCTGGCTTCTAGTCGTAGTATGGAACCTGTGGAATTGGAGGAATCCTATCCAGTAAATGAGATTTTTATGGAAGGTGCTACCAATCAACTGGATCAAGAAATTTTAGATGAGGATTTGGTATTGCCGATTGAAAATGGAGAAATTGATTTGGCTGAAAGTGTGTCAGACAATATCTTGCTCAACATTCCTATCAAGGTTTTAACGGCTGAGGAAGAAGCTGGTCAGGGATTTGTTTCTGGAAATGACTGGCAAATCATGACGGAGGAAGAGTTCCAAGCTCAACAAGCAGTTAAGAAAGAAGAAAATAGTCCTTTTGCAGGATTGCAAGGATTATTTAACGAGGATGAGTAGATGGTTTTATCCAAGAAACGTGCTCGTCATGTCATTGAGGAAATTATTGCTCTTTTTCCTGATGCCAAACCAAGCCTTGATTTTCGTAACCATTTTGAACTTTTGGTTGCGGTTATGTTGTCTGCTCAGACGACAGATGCAGCAGTAAATAAAGCTACACCTGGACTCTTCGCAGCCTTTCCAACCCCACAAGCTATGGCAGAAGCAAGTGAGAGTGAAATTGCTTCACACATCTCGCGTTTAGGGCTTTATCGCAATAAGGCTAAGTTCCTTAAAAAATGTGCCCAGCAGTTACTAGACGATTTTAATGGCCAAGTACCTCAAACTAGGGAAGAATTAGAGAGCTTGGCAGGCGTCGGAAGAAAGACAGCAAACGTAGTTTTGAGTGTAGGCTTCGGTATTCCGGCTTTTGCAGTTGATACTCACGTAGAACGTATCTGCAAACACCACGATATTGTTAAAAAATCAGCTACACCGCTTGAAGTTGAAAAAAGAGTGATGGAAGTTCTACCACCTGAAGAGTGGCTTGCGGCTCATCAGGCTATGATTTATTTTGGAAGAGCCATCTGTCATCCAAAAAATCCAGAATGCGAACACTATCCACAATTGTACGATTTTAGTTCATTATAAGACCGAGTATTGAATGTTTTTACTTGCTTTGAACTAGGCTTTGTGATATAGTAAGGACAATAAAATATTCCTTTAAACCTGTCCCGTGAGGCAGGCAAGGAGCTCGATTAAGTAGAAGGGTAAGTCTATACTGTATACAGTGTGGCTCGCTTAGTTATACATTCTCAAGTCTCCTTGAAAAAGGAGACTTTTCTTTTTGGAGGTTTGTCATGAAGACAAAAGAAGTTGTAGACGAGTTAACCGTCAAGCGAGCAATTACGCGTATCACTTACGAAATTATCGAACGCAACAAAGATTTGAATAAAATCATTTTAGCAGGAATTAAAACTCGAGGTGTCTTTATTGCTCATCGTATCCAAGAGCGTTTGGAACAATTAGAAAATATCTCAGTTCCGGTATTGGAGTTGGATACCAAGCCTTTCCGCGATGATGTAAAATCCGGTGAAGATACTTCATTGATTTCTGTTGATGTGACAGACCGCGAAGTCATCCTAGTGGATGATGTGCTTTATACAGGCAGAACAATTCGAGCAGCTATTGACAATATTGTTAGACAAGGTCGACCTGCGCGCGTGAGCCTTGCAGTACTAGTTGACCGCGGACATAGAGAATTGCCAATTCGTCCAGATTACGTTGGGAAAAATATCCCAACTAGTCGTTCAGAAGAAATCATCGTAGAGATGATGGAACTGGATGGACAAGATAGAGTTTTGATTACTGAAGAAGCTTAAGAGCTAAAGGAGTAGCCATGTCAGAAAATCAACAAGCCTTGCAACACGTGGTTTCAATGGAAGACCTCACAGTAGATCAGGTTTTAAAATTGATTAAACGAGGCATCGAATTTAAAAATGGAGCAGTTGATTCTTATGAGAATCGTCACATTGTTGCAAATCTCTTTTTTGAAAGTTCAACCCGTACCCATAAATCATTCGAAGTTGCTGAAATTAAACTTGGATTGGACCGACTTGATTTTGATGTCAAAACGAGCTCCGTCAATAAGGGTGAGACACTGTATGATACCATTTTAACCTTGTCTGCCTTGGGAGTAGAAGCTTGTGTCATTCGCCATCCAGAAGATGATTATTACAGAGAATTGATTGCGAGTCCGACGATTACGACTTCGATTATCAATGGTGGCGACGGCTCAGGGCAGCATCCTAGTCAGAGTTTACTTGATTTGATGACGATCTATGAGGAATTCGGCCATTTCGAAGGCCTCAAGGTTGCCATTGCTGGTGACTTAGATCATTCACGTGTTGCTAAGTCCAATATGCAGATTTTGAAACGTTTAGGTGCAGATCTCTACTTTGCAGGGCCTGAAGAATGGAGAAGTCAAGAGTTTGCAGATTATGGGCAGTTTGTAACTATTGACGAAATTGTTGATCAGGTGGATGTTCTGATGTTACTTCGAGTTCAACATGAACGGCACGAAAGTGGAGTGGTCTTTTCAAAAGAAGACTACCATGCTCATCATGGCTTGAACCAAGAACGCTATAATCGCTTAAAAGAAAAAGCAATCATTATGCATCCAGCTCCAGTAAACAGGGATGTAGAAATTGCAGACCATTTGGTAGAAGCACCTAAATCACGCATTGTTCAACAAATGACAAATGGTGTTTTTGTACGTATGGCTATTCTAGAAGCTGTATTAGCCGGTAGAAATGCAAAATAAGACACAAATGAAACGTTAAAAGACGCCAGTGAGCGTCCACGAGAGGTGACAAGATGACAAAACGACTTCTAGTTTTAGAAGATGGCACAGTTTTTGAAGGTAAGGCCTTCGGTGCAGATATTGATGTAACAGGGGAAATCGTCTTTAATACAGGGATGACAGGTTACCAAGAATCCATTACAGACCAGTCTTATAATGGACAAATCTTGACCTTCACTTATCCACTGGTAGGGAATTATGGGATTAACCGTGATGACTATGAATCTATCAGTCCTACTTGTAAGGGAGTTGTAGTTTTCGAAGAGGCACGTAGAGCAAGTAACTGGCGTAATCAGATGACGCTGGATGAATTTTTGAAAGCTAAGAAAATTCCAGGTATTTCAGGGATTGATACACGAGCCCTTACAAAGATTATCCGTAAACATGGAACCATGCGAGCAACTCTAACACACGCTGGAGATAGTATGGACCACATTGCGGATCAACTTCGAGCAACTGTCTTGCCAACTGATAATATCAGACAAGTATCTACCAAGACTTCTTATCCAGCTCCAGGAGTTGGCTTGAGCGTTGTTTTAGTAGACTTTGGTCTTAAACATTCTATTTTGCGAGAGCTCTCTAAACGCGATTGTAACGTGACTGTAGTTCCATACACAACCACAGCTGAGGAAATCTTGCATTTGAACCCAGACGGAGTGATGTTGTCAAATGGTCCGGGAA
This sequence comes from uncultured Streptococcus sp., assembly GCA_963528105.1. Classification (GTDB taxonomy): domain Bacteria; phylum Bacillota; class Bacilli; order Lactobacillales; family Streptococcaceae; genus Streptococcus. Next base: position 29,844 of record CAURUY010000001.1, read on the forward strand.
ATCCAGAAGATGTACCAGAAGCACTTGATATGATTCGTGGTATCCTCGGAAAAATTCCAATCTTTGGTATTTGTATGGGGCACCAGCTCTTTGCGATGGCAAATGGTGCCAAGACCTACAAGATGAAGTTTGGTCACCGTGGCTTTAACCATGCAGTTCGTGAAATTGCGACAGGGCGCGTGGACTTCACGAGTCAAAACCATGGTTATGCAGTCAGCCGTGAGGATTTACCTGAACACTTGATTATCACCCACGAAGAAATCAATGACAAGTCAGTTGAAGGAGTGCGTCACAGATACCAACCAGGTTTCTCTGTGCAATTCCACCCAGACGCAGCTCCAGGCCCTCACGATGCAAGTTATCTATTTGATGAGTTCATTGAGATGATGGAAGCCTTTAAACAAACAAATAAATGACGACTAAAAATCGTCGGAGAATTTATTTAATGGCAATCAGAGAGTTGCCGAATAGAAAGGCAGGTCGTTTCTTTTAGTCGCTATTAGGCGAACTAAAAACTCCCTGCACTAGATTTTTTACCGAAAAGTATCGTTTCGATAAAAAATCGTCGGAGAATTTATGGAATTGAACACGGACGGAAAGCTTGGAATTTAGATAAACCAACAAGAATAGAAATTCTTCTATGGTTTCCTAAAATTCAGTCGCTTTCTTATCGTCCTTTGTATCTTATTTAATGTCGCTCTGTGAGGCGACGAATAGAAAGGAGAAGGGTGAGCCGTATTTGCTGAACTGAATACGGGCTACGGACGGTGCTAAAAAGATAGTTATTCCTAGAACTGATAGTTCTTCGTCATAACTCCTATTTTAGCTTTGTCCACTTGACGCCCTTAATATCTTATAAATGCCTAAACGTACTGATATTCAAAAAATTATGGTGATTGGTTCTGGTCCGATTATTATTGGTCAGGCTGCTGAGTTTGACTATGCTGGAACCCAGGCCTGCTTGTCTTTGAAAGAGGAAGGGTATGAGGTTGTCTTGGTAAACTCAAACCCTGCAACTATCATGACAGATAAAGAAATTGCAGACAAGGTTTACATCGAGCCAATTACACTTGAGTTTGTGACACGTATTCTCCGTAAGGAACGTCCAGATGCTTTACTTCCAACTCTTGGAGGTCAAACAGGGCTTAATATGGCCATGGAATTGTCTAAAAATGGAATCTTAGATGAGCTTGGAGTAGAACTTCTTGGTACTAAATTGTCTGCCATCGACCAAGCAGAGGACCGCGATCTCTTTAAACAATTGATGGAAGAACTCAAGCAACCAATTCCAGAATCAGAAATTGTAAACACGGTTGAGGGAGCAGTTGCCTTTGCAGCAACTATTGGCTACCCAGTTATCGTCCGCCCAGCCTTTACTCTAGGTGGTACTGGTGGTGGTATGTGTGCCAATGAAGCAGAATTACGTGAAATTGCTGAAAATGGTTTGAAGTTGTCACCTGTTACCCAGTGTTTGATTGAACGTTCCATTGCCGGTTTCAAGGAAATTGAGTATGAAGTCATGCGTGACTCAGCTGATAATGCCCTTGTTGTTTGTAACATGGAAAACTTTGACCCTGTCGGGATTCACACAGGGGACTCTATCGTATTTGCCCCTGCGCAAACCATGTCTGACTATGAAAACCAAATGCTTCGTGATGCTAGTTTGAGCATTATCCGCGCTCTCAAGATTGAAGGCGGATGTAACGTTCAGCTTGCACTTGATCCACACAGTTTTAAGTACTATGTCATCGAAGTAAATCCTCGTGTATCTCGTTCTTCAGCTCTTGCCTCTAAGGCAACAGGTTATCCAATCGCTAAATTGGCTGCTAAGATTGCAGTAGGATTGACATTGGATGAGATTATTAACCCTGTTACAGGTTCAACTTATGCTATGTTTGAACCAGCCCTTGACTATGTGGTTGCAAAGATTCCACGCTTCCCATTTGACAAGTTTGAAAAGGGTGAACGTCGTCTTGGTACTCAGATGAAGGCAACTGGAGAAGTTATGGCTATCGGTCGTAACATCGAGGAATCACTTCTTAAGGCTTGTCGTTCTCTTGAAATTGGAGTTCACCACAATGAAATGCCTGAACTTGCAGAAGTCTCAGATGATGCCTTGATTGAAAAAGTTGTCAAAGCACAGGATGACCGTCTTTTCTACGTATCTGAAGCCATTCGTCGTGGTTATACACCAGAAGAGATTGCTGACTTGACTAAGATTGATATCTTCTATCTCGATAAACTCTTGCATATCTTTGAGATTGAGCAAGAATTGGGCGCACATCCACAAGATCTAGCAGTCCTAAAAACAGCAAAACTCAATGGTTTCTCAGATCGTAAAATTGCTGAACTTTGGGGAACTACGGCTGACCATGTTCGCCAACTACGTTTAGAAAACAAGATTGTCCCAGTTTACAAGATGGTTGATACTTGTGCTGCAGAGTTTGAATCAGAAACTCCGTACTTCTATTCAACCTATGGTTGGGAAAATGAATCTATCAAGTCTGATAAGGAATCTGTTCTAGTCTTGGGTTCTGGTCCAATCCGTATCGGTCAAGGGGTTGAGTTTGACTACGCAACGGTTCACTCAGTTAAGGCGATTCAAGCTGCTGGTTACGAAGCTATCATCATGAACTCAAATCCAGAGACAGTTTCAACAGACTTCTCTGTATCTGATAAACTCTACTTTGAACCATTAACGTTCGAAGATGTTATGAATGTTATCGATTTAGAGCAACCAAAAGGTGTTATCGTTCAATTTGGTGGTCAAACAGCTATCAACCTTGCTGAGCCTTTAGCCAAAGCTGGTGTGACCATTCTTGGTACACAAGTCGCTGACCTAGACCGTGCCGAAGACCGTGACCTCTTCGAACAAGCCCTCAAAGACTTGGATATTCCACAACCTCCTGGACAAACAGCAACCAATGAAGAAGAAGCGGTGCTTGCAGCAAGTAAGATTGGTTTCCCAGTCCTTGTTCGTCCTTCTTATGTCTTGGGTGGACGTGCCATGGAAATTGTAGAAAACGAAGAAGACCTTCGTTCTTACATGCGTACAGCCGTTAAGGCAAGCCCAGACCATCCAGTTCTTGTCGACTCTTATATTGTTGGACAAGAATGTGAAGTTGATGCCATCTCAGACGGACAAAATGTTCTCATTCCAGGTATCATGGAACATATCGAACGTGCTGGTGTCCACTCAGGTGACTCAATGGCTGTTTACCCTCCACAAACCTTGTCTCAAAAGGTGCAAGACACGATTGCAGATTACACTAAGCGTCTGGCAATTGGCCTCAACTGTCTTGGTATGATGAACATTCAGTTTGTTATCAAGGATGAGAAAGTATACGTCATTGAAGTAAACCCTCGTGCTAGCCGTACCGTACCATTCCTTTCAAAAGTAACCAATATCCCTATGGCACAGGTAGCGACTAAGTTGATTCTTGGTCAAAGTCTCGAAGAACTTGGTTACCAAGATGGACTTTACCCTGAAAGTACACGAGTTCATATCAAAGCGCCAGTCTTCTCCTTTACCAAGCTAGCGAAAGTAGACAGCTTGCTCGGCCCTGAAATGAAGTCAACAGGGGAAGTTATGGGTTCTGATACTACTCTTGAAAAAGCTCTCTACAAGGCCTTTGAAGCTTCTTACCTTCACTTGCCAACCTTTGGAAATGTTGTCTTTACCATCGCTGATGATGCAAAAGAAGAAGCCTTGGAATTAGCGCGTCGTTTCCAAAATATTGGTTACGGAATCCTTGCAACTGCAGGAACAGCGGAGTTCTTTGCAAGTCATGGATTGCAAGCCCAACTCGTTGGTAAGATTGGTGATGATGAACACGATATCCCAAGCTATGTCCGCAAAGGAAAAATTCAAGCTATCATCAACACTGTTGGTACCAAACGGACAGCCGATGAAGATGGAGAGCAAATCAGACGTTCAGCTATCGAGCATGGGGTGCCTCTCTTTACAGCTTTGGATACAGCAGATGCCATGCTAAAAGTATTAGAAAGCAGAAGTTTTGTCACAGAAGCGATTTAAAAAATAAGATTCTCTTTGGAGAATCTTTTTTTATTTATGAAAACAATGATAAGGTTTTCACAATCATTAAAATGTAATCAAATTGAAATATTTAGAAAAAGAAATATAATAAATGAAAAAGATTATTAAATAAAAAAATCTTGTATATAAGGATTGATTTATGCATACATGTAAATATATATTATAAATTATAGATAGCTAAAAATACTGTTAAAATCAATAAGAAGGCGTTTTCCAGAGTATATAATTAATTGAATTAATATTGATTTTTTGATATGATAGAAATGTTAAAGTGGGTAAATTCTAGCTTTCAATTATTGTGCATAGGGTACAAGATTTGTAGAAATATTACCTTCTGTTAGTAAAATATATAAAAGGAGAACTTATTCATATGATAAGAAAGGAACAACAACGTTTTTCTTTGAGAAAATATAAGGTAGGTGTTGCATCTGTATTTTTAGGGACAACTCTTAGCTTTTTGATGGCTAATGGTGGTGCAGTTCAAGCTTCTGAGCTTCCTACACAACCAGCTTCTGAAGAAAAAATTGAGTTGGTGAAAAAGGATGTCAGAAGTGAGGATTCCTCTAAAAAGGAACAAGATGTTGTAGCAAATGTTGCAACTGCTGAGCTTGCTGTAGAAAATAAAGTAGAAGAAGCAAAACCTACTTCTGAGTCTAAAGTAGAAGAAGCTAAATCTGAACCAGTGTCTTCAGAAAAAGCAGAAGAAGTAAAACCTGCTTCAACTGAGTCTGAAGTTGCTAACAAGGAAACTGCTAAGCCGGTTGAAAAAACTGAAGAAACTAAGCCAGCTGTTTCAGAAGGTGATAAACCTAAAGTCCGTAATCGTCGTGCTACAACTGAAGATGCAGTTTCTGGAGATCACAACTCTAAGCCTGTCAGTGTTAGTACCTATCTAAAAGATGGTGAAACAGTTGATCCAACTATACAGAATCCAAATGGAGCTACGGTTAGGTCTCAAACTGTACCAGCTGGATATGCAAGAAAAGAAGGTGATTACTATACATATGCGGTTTGGGATTTAACTGAATTCAATAATCGTTATGGTACAAAATACTATGCACGTGCTTATAAGAGATTTGATGAATCTACAGATACAACAGTTGAATTGATTGATAAAACAACTGGTAATGTCGTAGAAACAAAAACAGTTACAGCTACAAGTGGTGTTCAAAAATTCACAACTACTACAACAGCGTCTAATAGTCAATTAACGTTCCAAGTAGATTATCAAGCTGGTACTGCTGAAAGAGGTAAAACAACTCAGCCATTTATTCAAAATGGTTATGAAGTTGGAAAGAGCATCACAGATTTAGTCGCACCAGGTCATAACCTTACACCTGCTGAACAAGCTCTTTATACTGCGGTTTATAACGCTCGTACGACAACAGATATTTTAAACGTTGTAGAACCAGCTTATAACGGTCGTACAATTACCGATTCAAATGCAAAAATCCCAGAAGCAGTTGAAAAAACAACTTACTATAGAGTAGTTGATAAAAACAATCCGACATTCAACGCAAATAAGACAGATAAAACTGTTCAAGACTATGTACCAAATGGTAATGAAGTAGACCTAGCTAGATATACTCTTAAAGCTATGGAAGGACAAAGCTTTACAGCATCAGGTGAGCGTCAATTTGATGGCTACAAGTTGTATCAAACAGCTGATGCAAACGATAAATCAGGCTATGTAAGTCGCCCATACAAAGTCGGTACTAAATTTATGGACGCTGAGCGTGCAGGAATTAAACGTATTAAAGAAATCGTCGGCGAAGATGGAACTGTAGTCGTTCGTGTTTATCTTCTTGATCCAAAACAACAAAGCAAACGTTCTGATGGTTCATTAAGTACAGACGGTTACATGTTGCTTGCAGAAACAAAACCGATTAAACCAGGTGATTACAATAAAGAAGATTTAGTAGTTAAGAAATCACCTCTTACAACTATTGCGCACACAGAAACAGATCTAAGAACTGGAGCAAAAACAGAATATCCAAATGGTAAAGAACTTCCATTTGACTTCCAAACAGCAGCAGGATACACGCCCAAGAAAACTGTATTCGTACCATTCTTGGGAGATAATATCGGTCATCTTTCTCCGAATGCTCAATTGGAACGTGGAGTTAATGGAATCGGTACAAACGTTGACTTGCTCAACTCATTAACACCATACAAACAACCAATTTATTACTACGTCAAACAAAATCCAGTTGAAGTGACTCCGGAAGTTGAAAAACAATTGGACGGACGTGTCTTGACAGACGGTGAGTTTACATTCAAATTAACAGAAGAGAAAAGTACACCTGACAAACATGAAGAAACAGTTAGCAATAAAGATGGAAAAGCTACATTCAGCAAGCTTTCCTTTAACAAAGTTGGTACTTATAAATACAAGATCACTGAACAGAAGGGCTCTGATGCAAATGTAGATTACGATTCAATGACAGTTACCATGACTGTCAATGTAACTGAGAACACTCAGGGTGACTTGGAAGCTACAGTTAAATACAGTTCAGAAGGTGGATTTAGCGCAAGTAATGATGATAAAATCTTCAATAACTATGTTGTTGCTCCAGTTGTTACAAAATTTGACTTTACTAAAAAATTAGCCGGTCGTAAGTTAAAAGCTGGTGAATTCAGCTTTGTTCTCAAAGATCAAGATGGTAATGTTATTGAAACAGTTAAGAATGATGAAGAAGGAAATGTGACCTTTACTGAATTGTCATATGACAATACTAAAATTGGTACCCACTCATACTCTGTTGAGGAAGTTATCCCAGCTGATGCAGATAAAGAGTTTGGTATGACATACGATACCATGAAAGCATTTGTTCGTGTAAAAGTTGCTAAAAATGGCCATACCTTAACAACTGTTACAGATATTGCTTCAACAGGTGGTAAGAATGCTGCTGGGGAATCAACTGACACTCAAGAAGATACTGAATTCAACAACAAAGTCACTCCTCCAGCAACACCTGAATTCCAACCAGAAAAATTTGTCGTTTCTAAAGAGAAATATGATATTACTGGCAACAAGTTGATGAACGACGACGATGAGTTGGCAAATGAATACACTGAAACAAATGCAGATCCATATGTAGACAAGACCACTAACAACGAACCAGAAAACTTGAATACCAAGACAGTTAAACGTGGTTCTAAATTAGTTTACCAAGTATGGCTTGATACTACTAAATTCACTGAAGCAAATAACATCCAATACGTTGGTGTATCTGATACATACGACGCTGATAAATTGGACGTCAATGCAGCGGATATCAAAGCATATGATTCAGTAACTGGTGCAGAAGTAACCAATAAATTCGACATCAAAGTTGAAAATGGTACGATTACTGCAACTTCAAAAGATGAATTTATCAAAGATAAAGTGCATGCTCCTATTATCGACACAACTGAGTTCGAATTTGGACGTTACTATAAATTTGATATTCCAGCAACTGTGAAAGAATCTGTTAAAGCTGGTGCTGATATTGAAAATATAGCCAACCAAACAGTTCACGTTTACAACCCAGTAAGCAAGACAGTTGAAAAACCTGAAAAACCAACACAAAAACGTGTCAACAGCGTTCCAGTTCCAGTGGAAATGAACTTCACTAAACGTTTGGATGGTCGTGAACTTCAAGCCAACGAATTCGAATTCGTATTGAAGAAAGACGGCGTTGAAGTTGAACGCGTGAAGAATGATGCTGCTGGTAATGTTGTCTTCAAGACTCTCGAGTTCGGTCGCGATGATCTTGGTAAGACTTACAACTACACAGTAGAAGAAACTCCTGGTGCAGATGCAACTGTCAATTATGACACAATGGTTACTACTGTTAAAGTAGTTGTATCACATGATGGTACAGCAAAGGCAATTGTTGCCAACGTAACAGATGCTGCTGATAAAGAGTTCAACAATACAGTTACTCCTCCAGAAGAACCTAAGTTCCAACCAGAGAAATACGTTGTTTCTAAAGAGAAATACGATATCACTGGTGATAAGCTCATTGATGACGATTCTGAGTTGACAGATAAATATGGTGAAACAAACGCGAATCCATACGCGGATAATACCATCAATAATGAAGTGGAAAACTTAAATACTAAGACTGTTGAACGTGGTTCTAAATTAGTTTACCAAGTATGGTTGGATACAACTAAATTTGATGCTGCTAACAAGGACAACATCCAAACAGTTGGTATCTCAGATAACTATGATGAAGCTAAATTAAATCTTAATGCAGCTGACATCAAAGCCTACGACTCTGTAACAGGTGCAGAAGTAACTGATAAATTCGATATCGCTGTAAATGATGGTGTGATTACTGCAACCCTTAAAGATGGCTTCACGAAGTCACTTGGTGACGCAGAAAACACGCAAGTGATCGATACAACTAAATTCGAATTCGGACGTTACTACAAGTTCGATATCCCAACAACAGTGAAAGCTGATGTTCCTGGTGGTGTAGACATCGAGAATAGTGCGGCTCAAGTAGTAAACTACTACAACCCAACGACTAAAAAAGTTGAAAAACCAAGCAAACCAACTGAAAAACGTGTAAACAACGTCCCAATTCAAATTGAACTTGACTTCAAGAAAGCTCTTGCAGGTCGTCAATTGAAAGCGAATGAGTTTACTTTCCAATTGTTAGACGATGATGAATTCAATGTTCTTGAAACAGCAACTAATGATAAGGATGGTAAGATTAAATTCACTAGCCTTAAATACACAAACAATGATCTCGGTGTTTACCGTTACAAAGTAGTAGAAGTTGCTGGTATAGACTCAACCGTTACGTATGACAATATGAAGGCTGTTGTAACAGTCACTGTTTCTCATGATGGTACAGCTAAAGCTTTAGTTGCTAAGGTCGGAGATATTGCCGATAAAGAATTTAATAACACAGTTCGCCCTCCAGAAGAGCCTAAGTTCCAACCAGAGAAATACGTTGTTTCTAAAGCGAAATTCGATATTACAGGTACGAAGCTCGCTGATGACGATTCTGAGTTGACAGATAAATATGGTGAAACAAATACAAACCCATATGTGGATACAACTAACAACAACGAAGATGAAAATTTGAATACGAAACCAGTTGAACGTGGTCAAAAACTTTACTATCAAGTATGGTTGGATACAACTAAATTTGACGCAAACAACAAAGACAATATCCAAACAGTAGGAATCACAGATAACTACGACAAGGATAAATTGACTGTTAATGCTTCAGATATCAAGGTTTACGATTCCGTTACTGGTGCAGACGTTACGACGAAATTCGATATCTCTGATAACAATGGTGTTCTGACAGCTAACCTGAAAGATGGCTTCACGAAGTCACTTAGCGACGCTGAAAACACACAAGTGATCGATACAACTAAATTCGAATTCGGACGTTACTACAAGTTCGATATCCCAGCAACAGTGAAAGATGATGTCGTAGCTGGTGCAGATATTGAAAACAAGGCAGCACAAGTTGTTAACTACTACAACCCAGTAAGCAAGACTGTTGAAAAACCAAACAAACCAACTGAAAAACGTGTCAACAGTGTTCCAATCTCAGTAGAATTTAACTTCACTAAGAAATTGGAAGGTCGTGAACTGAAAGCTAACGAATTCACATTCGAGTTGAAAGACAGCGACAATGTTGTGATTGCGACTGCAACCAACGATGCGGCTGGCAAGATCAAGTTTGCTCCAGTAGATTACACTAATAAAGCTGGTGAAACTGTTACTGCCCTTAAATACAAGAAGGGTCAAGAAGGTACTTACAAGTACACTGTAACAGAGGTTAAGGGTACAGACGAAACTGTATCATACGATACAATGAAAGCAGAAGTAACTGTAACAGTATCTCATGACGGTACTGCGAAAGCCTTGATCACAAACGTGACAGAACCTGCGGATAAAGAATTTAACAACCGTGTGACTCCACCAGAAACTCCTGAGTTTAACCCAGAAAAATACATCCTTAATGAAGAAAAATTTGATATTACTGGAACTAAACTTCTGGATGATGATAAAGAGTTGACTGATAAAGTAGCTGATACCAACAAAGATCCATATGTGGACAATGTTGATAATAATGAAAAGCAAAATATCAATACTCAAACACTCCATAAAGGTGATAAGGTTGTTTACCAAGTATGGTTGGATACAACTAAATTCAAAGAAGGTCACAATATTCAATCTTTAGGAATTACAGATAAATATGACAACGAAAACTTGGATGTTAATGTATCTGAAATTAAGGCTTACGATTCAGTAACTGGAGCTGATGTGACTGACAAGTTCGATATCAAGGTTGAAGATGGTGTTATTACTGCTACGTCTAAGGTTGATTTGACTAAATCACTCGGTGATGCGGAAGATACACAAGTAATTGATACTACTAAGCTAGCGTTTGGTCGTTACTATAAGTTTGATATTCTTGCACATATCAAGGACACTGCTAAGGAAGGTGTAGATATTGAAAATACAGCTTCTCAAATTGTTCACCAATATGATCCAACTAAGAAATCAGTTGAAAAACCAGAAAAACCAACTGAAAAACGTGTTGTTAATATCCCAGTAAAAGTTGAATTCAACTTCACGAAGAAATTGGAAGGTCGTGCGTTGAAAGCTGGAGAATTCAGCTTCGTGTTGAAAGACAAAGATGGCAACGTAATTGAAACTGTAAGCAACGATGCAGAAGGTAAGATCAAGTTCTCAGCTCTTGAGTTCAAACGTGGTCAAGAAGGCACTCATATCTATCATGTAGAAGAAGTGAAAGGTACAGAGGCTGGAGTTGAGTATGACAAGATGGTAGTGACTGTTGGAGTTACTGTAACTAAGGATGGTAAAGTGTTGACCCTTACTTCACAAATGCCTGAAGATACTGAGTTTAACAACAAGGTAACACCGCCAACACCACCAACACCACCAACTCCTCCAACACCACCAACACCACCAACACCGCCAACACCGCCAACACCACCAACACCACCAACACCACCAACACCACCAACACCGCCAACACCGCCAACACCGCCAACACCACCAACACCACCAACACCGCCAACACCGCCAACACCGCCAACACCGCCAACACCAGAAAAACCTAAAGGTCCTGAGTTGCCAAATACTGGTGAACAATCTAAATCTGGAGTTGCTGCACTTGGTGCTGCGCTTGGTCTTGTAGGTCTAGGTTTGGTTGTAAAACGTAAAAAACGTGAAGAATAAAATATACAAAATCGCATTCATTTAGCGATGAACTAACGATTTTAGTTCTGAAATGAAGAGGCTTTGCTCGTAAGAGCAAGGCCTTTTTATTATTTTTAAATGTCTATGAAATTTTATTGAAAGAAAATAAAAATTATTGAAATCACATATTTTTTTTGATAAAATTAGTATGTTTTTAAGAATCAAATCTTTTTCTTGAGAATGTTTTAAATCTTAAATAAAAGAAGGAATTGTCATGTCATCGTTAAAGAATAATAAAACGATTAAGTATGCCTTGAGAAAAACCTCAGTTGCTTTTGGTTCTGTTGCGGTCGCAACAGTGATTGCTGCTGCAGGTATTGCGACTGTATCTGCCGATGAAACTTCATCAGCAACTACACCGGTTACTTCAATTACAACAGTAGCTGGAGAAGAAACAAAAGAAGTTGCAGTTCCAGAGAAATTGGAAGAAGCTAAAACTGCTGCCACAAATGAAGGTCTTGAAGTTAAAGAAACTGAGACTAAAAAGCAAGATTCAGAGGAAGCCGCTGCTAAAGATTACGAAAAACAAGTTACTGATATTAATAAAACTGTGGCTGATTATAAAGCTGAAGTGGCAGCAAATCAAGAAGCTTACGAAAAAGAAAAAGCTGAAGTTGATGCTAAAAATGCTGCTACACAAGCAAACTACGATAAAGAGCTTGCAGCTTACAACGAAAAACTTACTGCTTATAAAAAAGAATTGACTGAAAAATCAGCAGAAAAAACAGCAGTAGAACAGAGTAATGAAGAAGCACGTGTTGCTTATGAAAAAGCTCTTGAAGAATATAACACAGCACTTGCAGCATACAATGCATCTGTAACAGCAAATCAAGAAGCTACTGAAAGCAATAAATTAGCTCAAGCAGAATATGAAGCTAAATTAGCTGACTACAAGACTAAAAAAGCTGCTTATGATGAAGCACAAGCTGCTTACTTGATTGAGCTCGAAATTTACAACAAGAAAAAAGCACAATACGATGACGCTAAAGATGCCTTTAATAAGATGGTTGCAGAGCGTGGCGGAAATCCTGAGAAATACAAACAAGATTTGACATTCCTCTCTGAAGAACTTGCTGATGGTGAAACAACTAAAATCACACACCAAACAACTGGATTAACAACTTACTTGACAAAAGAAGGTCAAGCTCGTATGTACGGTGATGGTAAAGCTACTAAGATGTATGAAACTAAGAATCTACAAGATTCTGATTTGACAACTACAAACCCATATGCTAACAATGAAATCGAGTGGGGTCTTGTAAAAGTCGGAGATAAATTTGATGTGACATACACAGGACTTACTCAAGCTAAAATTGTAAAAGGTAGCGAAGAAAAACGTATTGCAAAAGTTGTTTATAAATACGAAGTGAAGAGCCTTCCATCATCAGATGGAAAAGGAATCGTTCAAATTTATAACGATCCAGCAGTTACAATGACAATTGGTAGCTCAACAGATACTGAAAACCCAGTAACTGTTGGTGTTGATATTGAGTTTTACGATGAAAATGACCAATTGATTGATTTGTCACAACACAATGCAATCCTTGCCCTTAACTCACTTAACCACTGGAATGGTGCATCTTATGTTGAAAATGACAAACCTCGTGCTCTAGTTGTTGAAGCTAAAGATAGCGAAGGTAATACAGTTCGTGGAACTTGGGATCCATATTCAGATGGAAGTGAACCAAAACTTGATGGTGCAGATGTCGTTGTGAAAAGCGGTAAAGCTGACTTTGGTAGTGCAGAAGTTGATATCAATGCTGATAATCCTTTGAAAATTGTTGCTCAAAAAGCAACATGGGTTGACGATACCTTTAAAGTAACTGAAGAAACAGTAGTTGATGCTACAACAGTGAATGCATCTGGTGGCGGAAATGGTCACTCAGTTGGTACTGAAGATTACACATTCGGTGATAAATCAGACGTTATCGGTTCTTACACTGTAGACGCTACATCAGGTGTTTTGAGATACACACCAAAAATGAAACACCAAGATACTCCTCACATTGAGTCTGTAAACATTGGTGACAAAGAGTTTATTAAACTTCCAAATTCAAGTGTAGACCAAGATTCATCGACAAAAGAAGTATCTGCTAAAGAACAAAACCAATACATGGCTCAAGGTGCTACATTTAATGCAGACTCTTCAAGTGAAACTAAGGGTTGGGATGATCCTAAGAGCCCTTACCTTTACTATGGTGGCGCTGCTGTTATTTTGAAAGATGGTCATCTTGAATTTACAGCAAAAGGTGCTAACGCAACAGGTGAAGCAACTCTCTATTGGTTCTCTATCAACTCAAACGTTGGATTCCCTCAAGATCCAGGTGAAGAACCAGTTAAACCAACAGAACCAACACCTCCAGTTAAACCTGAAAAACCAGAATTGACAGAAGTTCCAACTGTTAAAGAAAAACCAGTTCCACCGACAGAACCAGAATATAAAACTGTACCTGTCTTACCAAGTGAACCGGTTAAACCAGAAGCACCTGAATTGGTGAAGGATCCTGTTAAGAAAGAAACAGAAAAACCAGCTGTTGAATGGAATAAAAATGTTGTGGTTATCAAGAAAGATGAAAAACCACAACCAAAACCAGAGCCTAAGCCGGAACCAAAACCAGAGCCTAAACCACAACCAAAACCGAAACCAAAACCAGAACCTAAGCTAGAGTCTAAGTCAGAGTCAAAATCAGAAACTAATCAAAAAGATTCAGAGAGAGTATTGCCAAATACTGGTTCAGTTGAACAATCATTCATGACTTATTCAGCACTTATTGGTTTAGCTACTGCCGGTTATGCTTTGTCAAGAAAGAAAAAAGAAGACTAATTCATTCTGACAGTTTTAAAAGAGAAGACTAGTTTAGTCTTCTTTTTTTACTTAACTTTATCCAATAAAATTTAAAACATTAAACCGTTTACACTTGACAAAAATTGGTCTATACCATATAATGAAATAAAGAAATGTGGAGGAACAATTATGAAAGTTATTCAAGTAAAAAATCCTGAAGAAGGTGGAAAAGTAGCTTTTGAAATTTTAAAAGAAAAGTTAGCAAAGGGTGCTCAAACATTAGGACTTGCGACAGGTAGCAGTCCACTTGAGTTCTACAGAGAAATCGTAGATAGTGACCTTGATTTTTCAAACCTTACAAGTGTCAACTTGGACGAATATGTAGGATTAGATGGAGATAATCCTCAATCTTATCGTTATTTCATGCAAGAACATCTGTTCAATAAAAAGCCATTTAAAGAAAGCTTTTTGCCTCGTGGAGTTAAAGACAATGCAGAAGAAGAAGTAGAACGCTATAATCAAATTCTTGCTGATCATCCGGTTGATTTGCAAATCTTGGGAATTGGTCGAAATGGTCACATTGGATTTAACGAACCAGGAACTCCATTCGATAGCCAAACTCATCTTGTAGACCTTGATCAGTCTACCATTGAGGCTAATGCTCGTTTCTTTGATAAAATCGAAGACGTACCAACACAAGCTATTTCAATGGGTATTAAAAATATCTTAGATGCCAAATCTATTCTTCTCTTCGCTTATGGCCCATCAAAAGCAGAAGCTATTGCCGGAACTGTTGAAGGTCCAGTGACTGAAAATCTACCAGCAAGTAGTTTGCAAAATCATTCGGATGTGACTATTATTGCGGATGCAGAAGCACTAAGTTTATTAAAGAAATAAGTTAATCTAAAAGCCATTCATCTAATAAAGTTGGGATGGCTTTTTTGTTGAAAACATTTAAGAAATTGTTATATTGTTTTTTAAAAAGTATAAAAATAAGAAAAAAAGCAATCTTTATATACAGTAATTTTATAATAACAATTTTTTAGTAAATAATTCAAATTATTTCAATTATAAAACTAGACTTTTAAAATAAATATTGCTACAATAAACATTAAATAATAACTAATTAGAAACAAAGGAGACAGATAGAAATGAATATGAAAAAAATTGGATTTTTTTCTATCATCATGTGTTTATTAACAGTCATAATTTCTCTTACTTTAACAAAGGCTTCTGCCGAAGTATCAGAGTTGACTGGTTCTAGTAAGTCTGTAGATGCGATTACTTCGCTTAACATCACAAATAATAAAGGTGGAAATCTTGATGGGGACCTGCCACAATGGGTTACATTCAGATTAAACGCAAACTTTGATTTATCAGGTAAAGATGTTAAAGCCGGTGATACAACTACTATTGATGTTTCAGATGCTCTTTATATAGAATCACAAAACTTTGAAATTCGAGATACAGCAACTAATAATCTCATCGCAACTGGTAAAATTGATGAAACTAAAAAACATATCATCTTAACCTATACTGATTATGCTGAAAAGCACTCTGACACCAGTGGTTCTTTCTTTGTCTATACTCGAGTGGACTTTCAAAAGAATCCTGAAAAAGGAGAAATTCCTGTTCAAATTACTATCAATGGTAAAGTATATAATGCCGGTAAGGTGAATTTTACTGGAGTTGGAGAAGCCAAACCAGAGTTGTTCTCAAAAACTGGATGGATAAGTAATGAAGAACAAAGAATTCTTTCTTATTCCATTTCAATCAACCAGACAAAAGAGAGTTATAAAGATGCAATAGTTGAAGACGCATTGAAGTTCTCTAACGCATCTTACATCAAAGATAGTATTCATATTTATAAAGGGAAATTCAACTATGTAAATGGAGAATGGGAATTTAACGATAAAACAGATGTAACTAATCAACATACTGTTACAGTTAGTGAAGATGGTCGATCATTTGTTATTCAACTTGGAGATATCACTGAAGCTGATCAATACCGTATTGAATATAATGTTCAAGCAAATTATGCATTTGCAGATGGTGAAAAATTAGATAATGATGCTGTTTTAAAAGCAAAAGAAAAAACTTTGGGAAATGCCACTCAAACTACTGTTGCTCAGATAGCAGGTGGTTCAGGTGTTGGATATGTTTTCTCAATCAATATTCATAAAGTAGATGAAACTAACCAACCACTAGCGGGTGCTAAGTTTAAGGTTGTTCGGCAAGCTAACAATCAAGTGATTGGTGAGTTTACAACTGATGCTGAAGGTAAGATTACAGTAACGGATCTTTTGAGAGATAAGTACATCCTAACTGAGGTAGAAGCACCTAAAGGATATGTGATAAAAGCACCAGATACTGTAGTGAATGCAACAGATTTTGGAGAAGATAAGTCAGTTACCAAAACGATTGTAAACTCAAAAGAAGAGACAACCACTACAACAACAACGACTACAACCACTACAACAACCACGACTACAACGGAAGCTCCAACGACGACAACCACGACGACGACTGAAGCTCCAACGACAACCACGACGACGACTGAAGCTCCAACGACAACCACGACGACGACTGAAGCTCCAACGACAACCACGACTACAACGGAAGCTCCAACGACAACCACGACGACGACTGAAGCTCCAACGACCACAACCACAACAACGGAAGCTCCAACCACGACAACAACAACGACGGAAGCTCCAACAACGACAACCACGACTACAACGGAAGCTCCAACGACAACCACGACGACGACAGAAGCTCCAACGACGACAACGACAACGACAGAAGCTCCAACGACGACAACGACAACGACTGAAGCTCCAACGACAACCACGACGACGACTGAAGCTCCAACGACGACAACGACAACGACAGAAGCTCCAACGACGACAACGACGACAACCACGACAACAGAAGCCCCAACTACAACCACGACAACAACGACCACAACTGAAGGTCCAGGTTCAACCACTACAAGCACTAAAGAAACACCAGAAGTGTCAACGACGACAACAGAAGATAAACCAGATCTTCCTTCAACTGGGGAGGCTACTGGAGTAGCGCTAGTATTTGCAGGTTTGGTTATCTTGGTTGGTACTATTGTAGTCAAACGTAAAATTTCTAAATAATAGATAAAGATATTTATAAAAAAGGGGGTCTCCCCCTTTTTTTCATTTTTAAAATGTAGTCACAGTTCTGTAAAAATCAATAATATTTAATAATATTTATCATATATCTATATCATTATTTAAAAATTCATGATATAATACAGGTGTGTTTAAAGCATAAATATATTATTAAAAAGGAGGTTATGTGATGAAGAAATCACAACTTAGCGTAACGCGTATTCTAGCGTTTGTAAGTATTTTGGTTCTTTCATTGGCGACGCTTACCACAGTATTTGCTACTGATGTTACCAACTATACTTTGAAAACAGAAGTTAAGGTTGATGGTAAACCATTAACTGCAGATACTAAGATCACGACTGGTCGTGTCCTGGAAGCAACAAATAGCCTTACTTTCCCAGACTCACAAAAGATCAATGCTGGGGATACACTGACTTTGGATCTTCCAAAAGAATTGGAACTAGTTACTAAACTTGAATTTCCAATCCTTCATAGTAGCGGTCAGGTGGTCGGAAATGCTGTAACTGACCCAGCTACAGGAAAAGTAAAAATTACTTTCACTGATTACTTCTCTAAGAATCCCCAAAACAAAGTTATGACTTTAAAATACTCAGTTCGTCCAAATGCAAACACTTGGAAAGATTCTGGGAAGTATACATTTAAATTTGGGAATGAAACTTATCATGTAACTTATGAGAAATACGTAGGTGTTCCAGGTGACTACGAATACAAATATGGTTACCAAGACCAACAAAATCCTAAACGTATCAAGTGGCGTATCCTTTTGAACGCTGTTCAAGATAAATTGAATAACTTGGTTATCACTGATGACTTCAGCGATCATGGTCAAGTCCTTGTAGAAGACTCATTCCGTGCTGTACGTTACGCAACTCAACCAAACAAAATCCAAAGTGAAAACGAATTGTTCAAGTTGAACCCAACTGATAACTTCACTAAGAAAGCTGTATTTACAAGAAATGCAGCAGGTCAAATTACAGGATTCACATTTAATTTTGGTGACAACTGGAACTGGCCAATTTGGATTGAGTACACAACTGAACTTACTCAAGATCTTCCTAAAGGAACTAAAGTAGCCAACACATTGAAGTGGAAAGCTACTAATTTCCCTAAAGAACGTTCAATTACTAAGCTAACTCGTTTAGAAACTGGTTCAGGTGATGGTGGTGGTGATAAAACTTCTACAACCATTACAACAATAACAATAACAACAACGACCACGACTACAACGGCAGCTCCAACAACAACGACGACAGAAGCCCCAACAACTGTAGCAACGACAACAACAGAGTCAACAACGACTTCAACAACTGCAGCAACAACTGAGGCTCCAACAACTGCAGCAACGACCACGACTGCAGCTCCAACGACCACCACAACAACTGAAGCTCCAACGACGACAACGACAACGACAGAAGCTCCAACGACGACGACAACTACAACTACCACAACAACGACCACAACTGAAGATCCAGGTTCAACCACTACAAGCACTACAGGAACACCAGAAGAATCCACCACCACAACAGAAGACAAACCAGGTCTTCCATTCACTGGTGAAGCTACTGGAGTAGCACTAGTATTTGCAGGTGTAGTAATCTTGGCTGGTAGTCTAGTTATGAAAAAGAAATTTTCTAAATAGTTAGCAGAGGATAACTATTATTTCTAAAAGAGGACATAGAGTCCTCTTTATTTTTGAATAAAAGTCAATACATTACGTTATTTTTCTTGACAATTTTTAGGATTCCATGTAAAATAGAATAGATCTTGAACTTGAAGGGAGTGAAAAAAATGTCTAAAACAGTAGTACGTAAGAATGAATCTCTTGACGACGCACTTCGTCGTTTCAAACGTGCGGTTACTAAAGCTGGTACTCTTCAAGAAACACGCAAACGTGAATTCTATGAAAAACCTTCTGTAAAACGTAAACGTAAATCAGAAGCAGCTCGTAAACGTAAAAAATTCTAATTGCAAATGATAGACTAGAGGTATCTAGTCTTTTTTTGTACCTGTTATAGGAAAAAATCTAATTGTTTATTGACTATTTAAGCTCTATATGTATAAATTTATGTTAATCGTGAAAAGGCTGAGTAGAAGAATTCTAGTCTATCTTTTAAGAAAGAGTTGAGGAAGTAGCACATTTTATTTGAAATGTAGAAACAATCATGTATTTTAGTTGATTTTAAAGGGTAAATATAGTACAATAATGATAAAATAGTGTAATTTTACACGGAGGTATATGGGATGAAAAACCAGAAAAGGTTTGGAAAATTATTAATCACTTTATTGTCTACTGGAGTGCTTTTGGCTGCACTTCAAAGTCAAGAAATTATTACTGCTGAAGAAGCAACGACTACTGCAACAACAGCTACAACTGAACAAACAACATCAACTACGGCAACGACCGAAGCTACAACTGAAGCAACGACTGCTACAGCACCAACACGTGCTGCAAAAGAAGTAGATGCAAAGGTTACAGGAACTATTAAAAATCATGATATCAAATATTATGAATATTATACTGATGTGAATCTTTCAGTTTCATTATTAGATGGTGAAGCTAAAGAGGGCGACTATGTAACGATTCAAATAGAAAATGCAACTGTCTTAAATTCTTTAGATGGTAAAGATGTTTTCTATGATGGAAAGAAAATTGGAACGATTTCTGTCGTTTCATTTGAGAACATCAATAAAGCTCGTCAAGGGTCTAACGATGCCGCTCAAATGCAACAAGCAGAACTAGAGTCTACACGCGAAACCCTAAAAATTACATTTACAAAAGATGTAGAAACAGTACGACCTGACGTGTTAAAACAAGCTAAATTTGATATTAAATCAGATAACTCATATAACGGTGCAGTAATCGCAAATAAGGACTACACATTAAATCAAGTGATTAAAGTGGGATCTTCTTCTGTAACGAATACAGTGGATATTCCAAAAGTAGAAAAATTTGCAACAGATACAAACTCAATTAACTTCACACCTTCTGGAAACACTATTAAGTTTAATCCAGATGGATCTTATGAAACTGAAACTCAATTCCAAGTTCGTGGTACAGATGGAATGAAAGTAGGTTCAACCGTTGAATTGGAATTTAATGATGCATCAGGTATCGAATGGAAAACAAGTGGAGATGATGCGCTTAAAGTAGGAGATACATTTACATCTCATTTTATCTTACCAGTTTATCAAACTTATGCTGTTAATCAGTACGGTGCTTATGTATTCCCAACGGGTGTAGAACCAACATTCAAAGTAACATCTGTTACAGATAAGAAAATTACGTTTGAAATGATTTCAGGAAATGTTCCTAAAGAGTTAGGTGTCTTCTTCGGAGTTGGTAAGAACCGTATCAATATCATCGATAAATCAAAAATTGATGTAGAAAAAATGCAGTATGATGTTTCAACTGTTGCCACAGCTAGTGTTGATGGTCAAAATGCTAAAGGAATCTATATCTATCGTATTATTAGTGATTCTGCTAGTGCGCAACTTGTACGGGATACATTAATTACAGAATTTAAAGAAATCGATACTGAAAAAACTTTAAGACCTTCAGAAAAAGGTTACAAAGATAAAGTAGATATCGATGGTTATGAATTTGTGAAAACTACAAAAGACCGTGAAGGAAATCAAACTCACTGGTATAAGAAAGTAGAACAATCAACAACGACCACGACAACGGAAGCTCCAACAACGACTACAACGCCAACGGAAGCTCCAACAACGACTACAACGACGACGGAAACTCCAACGCCAACGCCAACAACGGAAGCTCCAGCAACGACTACAACGACGGAAACACCAACACCAACGCCAACGCCAACGACGACGGAAGAACCAACAAATACTTCTGCAACTACAACAACAGAGAAAACAACTGATGGTAAAGTACCTGGAACTAACTCTACAACAACTGAATCTAAAGAAGAATTACCTAATACAGGTTCTACAGAATCATTGTTTGCAACAGGTGTGGCTTTCTTGGTTGCTGGTCTTACAGTATTGGGATTGAAGAAAAAAGATAGCTAAAACGAATATTCTGTTAGTAAATAATAGTGTGAAATATCGTAAAAGGGATTAAACAACAGTTTGTTATTTAACCCTTTTTTTGGTATAATCACTTATATCAGTAAAAATAATTTAGAGGATTTTAACATGAAAAAGACAAAAGTCGCAGTGACTTTAGGAGCAGCTTTGCTTTTTAGTGTCGGTGCAAAAGTAGAAGCGGATACGATTTCACAGTCTAACGTGAATCGAATTCATTTCATTAATACCAAAGGAAATCCAGGTACAGATGCCATTTTGCTTGAAAGTAATGGGCATTATGCCTTGATTGATATGGGTGAAGACTATGATTTTCCAGATGGTAGTAATCCGCTTTATCCCTTGAGAGTAGGAACAATTACTTCAAACTTTTATGCAATAGAAGATCGACTTTTAAGACACCTTGACCAAGTAGGCGTCAAAAAATTGGACTTCATGCTTGGTACACACGTTCATAGTGACCATATTGGTGGTGCTGATGAAGTATTAAATAAATATAAAGTTGACAAATTTTATCTAAAAAAATATTCAGACGATCGAATTGCTACGCAATGGGGTTTATGGGACAATCTTTTTAACTACAACAATGCATTAAATGCTGCAAAAAAACATGGAGTTAATGTTGTTCAAGATATTTCTGACAATGATAGTCATTTTAAATTGGGCGATATGGATATTCAGTTGTATAACTACAAGAATGAATACGGTCCAGATGGAAAATTGAAGAAAGTATACGATGATAACCCCAATTCTATTGTTGCTGTAGTTACAGTAAATGGAAAGAAAATTTATCTGGGTGGGGACCTTGATAATGTTTACGGGGCTGAAGATCGCATTGGACCTAAAATCGGGAAAGTAGATTTGATGAAATGGAACCATCACCTCGATGGAAAAGTTTCGAACAGCATTAATTTTCTCAATAACCTCTCTCCTTCAATAGTTGTACAGACAACAGGAGGAGATATCAATGTCCAAGCAACCAGAGATAAATTGAAACAGATGAATGTTCAAATCATTCATGCTTCGAGTGATAAAAAAGATGCGACTGTCTTAGATATCACAAAAGATGGATTTAACAATATCTCTCAGAACTATCCAGATATTCCAAATACAAAGGCACGTTGGGTTACAGAAGATGGTTTCAAGAAATATTATTTTGCTGATGATCAAATGGCCACTGGTTGGCATACAATTGATAAAGAGAAATACTTCTTTAATGGGAAGGGGCAACTCCAACAGAATAAATGGATTCATGATTTTGATGATGAGGGTACTCTCAAGTCCTTATTTATGGATAAGGATGGGAAGTTACAAACTTCTAAATGGCTTCAAGTTGACAATAATTGGTATTATGTTGATTCCAAAGGATATCGTAAAGAATCTGAGTTAGCTATCATTAATGGGAAAACCTATTACTTTGACGATAAAGGGATTATGCAAACTGGTTCTAGAACAGTGAATGGTGCTACTCTTTTGTTTGATAGTACTGGAGCACTTTCAGAAGAATTGAAAGCATCATCCTGGAATAAAATTGGAAATAAATGGTACTACCTAGATGAAAACAAAAATATGACCATTGGTTTCAAAGTAATTGATGGAAAGACCTATCATTTCAACGAAGCTGGAGAAATGGGAACAGGCTGGCAGTATACTCTTCAAAAATGGTATTACTTTAATGCGTCAGGTGAAATGCAACGCGGTTGGTTTAAAGACGCTGGTAAATGGTACTATCTTGATCCGAAGACTGGTGGAATGTTTACAGGACTAAACAAGATTGATGGCCAACTCTATCACTTTAATGATGGAGGAATCATGTCCACAGGCTGGAAACAAACTGATGGCAAATGGTTCTATTATGCACCTAGTGGTGAACAGAAAAAAGGCTGGATTAAATATAACAATGCATGGTACTATTTAGAACCCGAAACTGGAGAAATGGTCACTGGTATCAAAGAAATCGGTGGTCAACAATATAGCTTTAAAGATAGTGGAGCTATGGAAACTGGTTGGACACTAAAAGATAGTAAATGGTATTATTATGCATCTAGTGGCGAATTGAAAAAAGGCTGGTTTAAAGATGCAGGCACATGGTACTATCTAGATCCAAAAACTGGTGAAATGGCTACAGGAATTAAAGAAATCGATGGTCAACGCTATGGCTTTAAAGATAGTGGAGCTATGGAAACCGGCTGGAAACAAAAAGATGGTAAATGGTATTATTTTGCTTCAAGTGGCCAAATGGAGAAAGATTGGCTTAAAGATGCAGGTAAGTGGTACTATTTGAATCATAATGATGGAACTATGGTGACCGGATTACAAGAAATTAATGGAATCAAGTATCATTTCAATCAATCTGGAGCCATGGAAACCGGTTGGGTCTATGATGGTAAAGATTGGTACTATCATAAAAATTCTGGAGCTATGGAGACTGGTTGGTTCTTGTATTCTGGTAAATGGTTCTTCTTGGAATCTGATTCAGGGAAAATGGTTACAGGTATTCATGAAGTCTCTGGAGATAACTATTACTTCAATAACTCTGGCGAAATGCAAGTTGGTTGGGCTCAAGTAAATGGATACTGGTACTACTTTAATGCAAGTGGTACAATGCTCCGCAATGGTGTTACACCTGATGGATATAAGGTTGACAATGAAGGTAGATGGCTTCCTAATGGAGTAACTACAACAACATCATCCGCTTCATCAACTTCTTCAACAACAAGTGTAGAAGAAACTACTTCCAAAGATTTAACACTTAAAGAAGCTGTTGAGCCAACAACTGAAGCAACTACAACTAGTGAGGCAAAATCGATTCCAGTCAATGGCGATAAAGCCTCTAACTAGTCACTTTATCTAATAAATTTTAAAAAAGGGATTAAATAACAGCTTGTTGTTTAATCCCTTTTTCTGTAGATTAAATCTTTTAAAGAGTTCTACTTAAATAAATAGCATAAAGACTGTTAAAAACATAAACTTATTCCTACAATCTGATATAATAGTAAGAGAACTCTATTGAAGGAGATTAATATGTCAGTTTTAGTTAAAGAGGTAATTGATAAACTCAGACTAGACATTGTCTATGGTGAGCCGGAGTTACTTGAAAAGGAAATCAATACAGGCGATATTTGTCGGCCGGGTCTTGAAATGACGGGATATTTTGATTACTATACTCCAGAACGTATCCAATTATTGGGAATGAAGGAGTGGTCCTATCTCATTAGCATGTCATCTCATAATCGTTATCAGATTTTGGAGAGATTATTCCAACCAGAAACACCTGCAGTTATTGTTGCACGTGGACTAGTTGTTCCTGAGGAAATGTTAAAGGCTGCTAGAGAATGTAAAGTCGCTATTTTAACAAGTCGTACAGCTACCAGTCGCTTGTCAGGTGAATTATCTAGTTATTTAGATTCACGTTTGGCTGAACGTGCTAGTGTACACGGTGTCTTGATGGATATCTATGGTATGGGTGTTCTGATTCAAGGGGATAGTGGTATTGGTAAGAGTGAGACTGGACTTGAACTCGTCAAACGTGGTCATCGTCTAGTCGCAGATGATCGCGTTGATATTTACGCCAAGGATGAGATGACCCTTTGGGGTGAACCTGCTGAAATCTTGAAACATTTGTTAGAAATTCGTGGAGTTGGTATTATTGATATCATGAGTCTTTATGGAGCTAGCGCTGTTAAGGATTCTTCTCAAGTTCAGCTGGCGGTCTATCTAGAAAATTATGATACCGCTAAAGAATTTGACCGTTTAGGAAATAATGCTGAAGAATTGGAAATCTCAGGTGTTTCAATTCCACGTATTCGAATCCCTGTAAAAACAGGGCGTAATATCTCGGTCGTCATTGAAGCGGCAGCTATGAATTATCGTTCTAAGGAAATGGGATTTGATGCAACACGTCTCTTTGAAGAAAGATTGACGAAATTGATTGAAAAGAACGAGGTGAAAAATGATTGATCCAATTGCTTTTAAATTTGGTCCTTTGGCTATTAGATGGTACGCAATTTGTATTGTATCAGGTCTTATTTTAGCGGTATATCTAGCAAGTAAAGAAGCGCCAAAGAAGAAAATCTTATCAGATGATATTTTTGACTTTATCTTAATTGCTTTTCCTTTGTCCATCATTGGTGCTCGACTATACTATGTCATCTTTAGATTTGATTACTATAGCCAGCATTTGGGAGAAATTTTGGCTGTCTGGAATGGCGGTCTTGCCATATACGGTGGTTTAATCACTGGAGCCATTGTTCTCTATATATTTGCTGATCGTAAACTAATCAATACATGGGACTTTTTGGATGTTGCAGCGCCAAGTGTCATGATTGCACAGAGTCTGGGACGTTGGGGGAATTTCTTTAATCAGGAAGCTTACGGAGCGGTAGTTGAAAATCTTAACTATTTACCTGGTTTTATTAAGAATCAAATGTATATTGATGGCTCGTATCGTCAACCAACCTTCTTATATGAATCTATTTGGAATCTGATTGGTTTTACTTTAATTGTTATTTTTAGACGCCGATTAAAAGGTATCCGTCGTGGTCATATCACTGCTTTTTATCTAATCTGGTATGGATTTGGACGTATGGTTATTGAAGGTATGCGTACAGATAGTCTCATGTTCTTTGGACTTCGGGTATCACAGTGGTTATCTGCCCTCTTGATTGGACTTGGTATTTATATCATCTTTTATCAAAATCAGAAAAAAGCACCATTTTATAATGTAGAAAAGGAGAATTAAAATGTTGGAAGCTGCTTATATTATTGTGGCTATTGCCTTAGTTGTATTCTTAGTTTATTTGATTATTACTCTTC
Organism: uncultured Streptococcus sp.; assembly: GCA_963528105.1. Lineage (GTDB taxonomy): Bacteria > Bacillota > Bacilli > Lactobacillales > Streptococcaceae > Streptococcus. Next base: position 55,955 of record CAURUY010000001.1, read on the forward strand.
AAAAAGTTGGTCGTGTAATCGATGAAACTGAAAATACTGTTAAAACCTTAACTTCAGATGTAAATGTTACTCTATATCACACAAACGAATTGCTTGCAAAAGTCAATGTTCTTGCGGATGATATCAATGTTAAAGTTGCAACGATTGATCCACTCTTTACGGCAGTTGCAGACCTTTCTGTTTCTGTTTCTGACTTAAATGAACAAGCTCGTGTTTTGAGTAAAAAAGCATCATCTGCAGGTTCAAAAACTTTAAAGACCAGTGCAGGTTTGTCTGCCATTCGTGTTGCAAGTAAATTTTTTAAAAAATAAAAAGGAGATAACTCATGGGTAAATTATCATCAATCCTTTTGGGAACTGCTTCAGGTGTTGCGGTTGCCTTGTTTCTAACAAGTGAAAAGGGGAAACGAGTTACTAGTCAAGCACAAGACTTTATTGAAGACCTTAAAGAGGATCCTGAATATGCTAAGGAGCAAGCTCTTGAAAAATTGACAGAAGTCAAAGATCAAACCAAAGAATTTGTGCTTAAAACGAAAGAACAGGTTGAATCTGGAGAAATCACACTTGATACTGTCCTTGAAAAGGCAAAATACCATGCTCAACAAGCGACTGAAGCCTCAAAGGAAACCTTCAATCAAATAAAATCACAACTGGAAGACACAGTAGTTGTAGAAGAAAAAGAAGATGGTCAAGAAATTGTCATCGATATTCAAGAAGATTAGTATTGAATCACTATTCCCAATTTTTTTAAAGGGTCGGGAATGGTGATTTTTTTCTTGAGGGAAGTCTTTGTGGTATAATAAATACTATGCAGAAGAAACCGACATCAGCTTATGTACACATTCCATTTTGTACACAAATCTGTTATTATTGTGACTTTTCAAAAGTTTTTATCAAAAATCAACCCGTAGATAGTTATCTAGAGCATTTATTAGGAGAGTATCGTTCCTATGATATTCATAAGTTGCGAACTCTTTATATTGGAGGAGGAACTCCTACAGCCTTGTCTGCGCCACAATTAGAGACACTTTTGGATGGACTAACTAAAAACCTAGATTTGTCAGTCTTAGAAGAATTAACCATCGAGGCTAATCCTGGTGATCTGGATGCTGATAAGATTGCCGTGTTGAAAAATTCTGCAGTTAATCGAGTTTCATTGGGTGTCCAAACCTTTGATGACAAAATGCTGAAAAAGATTGGGCGCAGTCATTTGGAGAAGGATATTTATGAAAATATCGACCGCCTCAAACTAGCTGGTTTTGATAATATTTCTATCGACTTGATTTACGCACTTCCTGGCCAGACTATGGATCAAGTCAAGGATAATGTCGAGAAGGCTATCACCCTTGATATTCCTCATATGAGCCTCTATAGCTTAATTTTGGAAAATCATACGGTCTTTATGAATCGTATGAGACGAGGGAAATTGCCCCTTCCTAAGGAAGAGTTAGAAGCGGAGATGTTTGAATACATCATTGAGGAACTTGAGCAATCTGGTTTTGAACACTATGAAGTTTCTAATTTTTCTAAACCAGGATTTGAAAGTCGTCACAATCTTATGTACTGGGATAATGCTGAGTATTATGGAATCGGCGCGGGTGCGTCTGGCTACGTAAATGGTGTTCGCTATAAAAATCATGGACCGATTCGGCACTATCTCAGTGCAGTAGAGGCTGGGAATGCTCGCGTAACAGAAGAACACCTGAGTCAAAGGGAGCAAATGGAAGAAGAGATGTTTCTCGGTCTTCGTAAGAAATCAGGAGTTTCCATCACACGATTTGAAGAAAAATTTGGTACTTCTTTTGAAGATTTGTATGGTCAAGTTGTAAGAAATTTGTGTCATCAAGGTCTTTTACAAGTAGAAGGTCAGCAAATACGAATGACAAAAAAAGGTCTCTTTTTAGGAGATACAGTAGCAGAACAATTTATATTGGAGTAATATTATGGGTTTAACTTATCAAATGAAGATGAAAATTCCTTTTGATATGGCTGATATGAATGGTCATATCAAGCTACCAGATGTTATCTTGTTGTCCCTTCAGGTTTCTGGTATGCAGTCAATTGAGCTGGGAATTAGCGACAAAGACATGTTCGAGCGCTATAACCTGGTCTGGATCATTACAGACTATGATATCGATGTGGTTCGTTTACCTCGTTTTGCTGAGGAAATCACTATCGAAACAGAAGCTTTAAGCTACAATCGATTGTTTTGCTACCGTCGTTTTACCATTTACGATGAAGAGGGACAAGAAATCATTCACATGGTGGCTACTTTTGTACTTATGGACCGTGAGAGTAGAAAGGTTCATCCTGTAGAACCAGAAATTGTCGCCCCTTATCAATCAGAGTTTTCTAAGAAACTGGTCCGCGGACCAAAGTATAGAGAGCTGGAAGAAGCGATAAGCAAAGACTACCACGTTCGTTTTTATGACTTGGATATGAATGGTCACGTCAATAACAGTAAATATTTAGATTGGATTTTTGAGGTCATGGGAGCAGATTTCCTTATGCATCACATTCCTAAAAAAATCAACCTCAAATACGTAAAAGAAGTGAGACCAGGTGGCATGATCAACTCTAGTTATGATCTTGGTGGACTAGAAAGTCATCATCAAATCACAAGTGATGGAGAAATAAATGCACAAGCCATAGTAAAATGGCAAGAAATGAAAAAGGACTAGAATCTTATGACTTATAAAGGATATTTAATTGATTTAGACGGAACAATTTATAAGGGAAAGAATCGTATCCCTGAAGGAGAGGCTTTTGTTCATGAACTGCAAAAACGTCAGCTTCCCTATCTCTTTGTGACGAATAATACAACCCGTACGCCAGAAACTGTACAGGAAATGTTGGCTCAACATTTTAATATCCAAACACCAGTATCGACAATCTATACAGCCACTTTAGCCACTATTGACTATATGAATGATCTTGGGCTTGAAAAGACCGTTTATGTGATTGGAGAAGCAGGTCTAAAAGATGCGATTAAGGCTGCAGGTTATGTTGAAGATAAAGAGAATCCAGCTTATGTAGTTGTTGGCTTGGATTGGCAAGTGGATTATGAAAAATTTGCTACGGCAACCCTAGCTATCCATAAGGGTGCTCACTTTATCGGTACTAACCCAGATTTAAATATTCCAACGGAACGTGGCCTTCTGCCTGGTGCAGGCTCTATCATTACTCTGCTTGAGGTTGCAACCCGTGTAAAACCAGTTTATATCGGAAAGCCAAATGCGATTATTATGGACAAGGCTGTTGAACGCTTAGGACTTGAACGCCAAGAAATTGTTATGGTAGGTGATAATTATCTGACAGATATTCGCGCAGGAATTGACAATAATATTCCTACTCTTTTAGTGACTACTGGTTTTACCAAGCCAGAAGAGGTTGCAGATCTACCAATCGCACCTAGCCATGTTGTTTCTAGCCTAGCGGAGTGGGATTTCGATGAAAACTAAGATTACTTTTGTAGGAAGCCTTCTCTTTCTTCTCTCGCTCGCTATTTTATTAACCATCTACTTGGCCTGGTTGGTTTATCCTTTGGAAATTTCTTGGTTACACCTAACAAGCCGTGTTCATTTCCAACCTCAGATAATCCAGCATAATTTTAATGTTTTGATGGATTATTTGACTAACCCATTGAGTCAAGTATTAGCAATGCCAGACTTTCCTTCGTCTGCCTCAGGAATTCATCATTTTGCAGTTGTCAAGGGATTGTTCCATCTAGCTCAAGGAGTAGCACTGGTAACTCTACCAATGTTTTTCCTTTTCTGTAAGCAAGTCGTTCGTAGAGGCTTTCTATCCCTTTACCGTAGAGGGCTCTTGTTAATGCTATCTATCCCTTTGGTTCTTGGTTTAGTTGGAGTTTTCATTGGATTTGAGCAATTCTTCACTTTGTTTCATCAGATTCTCTTTGTTGGTGATGATAGCTGGCTTTTTGATCCAGCTAAGGATCCAGTCATTCTTATCCTACCGGAGGACTTTTTCCTTCATGCCTTTCTTCTATTTTTCTGCTTGTATGAATTGATTTTTGGATTCATTTATGTATTTAGTTGGAAAAAACTACCAAATAGAGAATATATGCAAGAAATTGTTTGAAAATAATTGAACGAAACCTATTTTTTTGGAAAAGTAGGTTTTTTTATGAAAATAACTAGTCAAGCGCTTTATTTTTTTGTATAATAGAGGAAGAAAAGTATGTAAAGAAGAGTATAGCATGATTACACTATTTTTATCACCGAGCTGTACATCATGTCGTAAGGCAAAGGCCTGGCTTGATAGTCACAAGGTGCCTTTCCAAGAGCACAATATTATGACCAGTCCTTTATCTAGAAAAGAATTGCAACAAATTCTTTCCTTAACCGAAAACGGTACTGATGACATCATTTCAACTCGTTCAAAAATTTTCCAAAAATTAAATATCGATGTGGAAAGTATCTCGGTGACTGAGTTGCTTACATTAATTGAGCAATATCCTAGTCTTTTGCGTCGTCCTATCATCATTGATGATAAACGGATGCAGATTGGCTTTAATGAAGATGAGATTCGTGCATTTCTTCCTCGTAGTTATCGCAAGCAAGAATTGAAGGAAGCTACATTGAGAGCTGGTATTAATTAGATGAATAAACAGTATAGTTACCCACTAGATTTGTCGTGGAGCACTGAAGAACTTGCTTCAGTGCTTTCTTTTTTTAATGATGTTGAGGCTGCCTATGAGACACAGGTAGATGCTAAGAAACTATTAGATTCCTACAAGGTATTTAAGTCAGTTGTCCCAAGTAAGAGTGAAGAAAAACGTTTGGGACGTGAATTTGAATCGGTTAGTGGGTATTCTTTCTACCATGCGGTCCAGTTGGCAAAAGAAAAAATAGAAGGGAAGATTTCACTTGGAAAATAAATTTGTATTTGCTAAAACAATTGTCCGGGAAGCTGGGGACTATATTCTCGAGCATATGAAAGAAGATCTCCATGTTGAGACCAAATCTTCTCCTACAGATTTGGTCACTAAGTTAGATAAAGATGTTCAAGCCTTACTGATTGAGAAAATCCATTCTCGCTATCCGAATGACTTGTTCTGCGCAGAAGAAGGCTGTTTGCGTGCAGCAGTAGGACAAGGTTCTGTTTGGGTGATTGACCCTATTGATGGGACAAATAACTTTGTGGCACAAGGTGAAGATTTTGCAGTTATGGTAGCCTATTTTGAGAATGGTGTAGGGAAGTTTGGGATTATTTATGATGTCATGAAAGGTGATTTTTATCATGGCGGAGGAGACTTTCCACCATGTTGCAATGATGAACCGTTACCGCCGTTTAAGAAAAAACCTTTGAGAGAATTTTTGGTGGCTGGGAATTCTGGTATGTTAGAAACTAACGAATGGGGGTTAGCAGATTTAGGAAATGCTGCCCTTGGAACACGAGTTTATGGCAGTGCCTCTATCAGTTTTGCCAAAGTTCTATCAGGACGACTTTTAACTTATATCTCTTACCTACAACCATGGGATTATGCAGCTGCAAGTATCCTAGGTGAAAGTTTGGGTTATAAAGTTCTTACGATTGCTGGTAAGGAAGTAGATTTTCATACACGACAAGCCGTTATGATGGTGCCAGTCGAGATGCAAGATGAGATTCTGTCTTATATCTATGAAAGGAAATAAAGGTAAATGCAATTTCCAGAAGGATTTGTAAAAAAATACGAAACAATATTGGGAGATGAGGCAAGAGCTTTTCTTGCCTCTTTTGATGATGAGGCTGTTTCCGCCTTTCGTATCAATCCCCTAAGAGAAAGCCAAGTTTCTTTTTCAGATGCTATTCCCAATACACCCTGGGGCTACTATGGGAAGGTTTCAGGGAAATCACCAGAGCATGTAACAGGTTTAGTATACTCGCAAGAACCAGCTGCACAAATGGTCGCTCAAGTAGCTCAACCAAAACCAGGCATGAAGGTCTTAGACTTGGCGGCGGCTCCCGGTGGGAAATCCACTCAACTGGCCTCCTATCTTGCAGGAGACGGTCTTCTTGTTTCAAACGAAATTTCTAGTAAACGGGCAAAGATATTAGTAGAGAATATGGAGCGGTTTGGTGCAACAAATGTTGTTGTAACCAATGAATCCGCAGATCGTTTGGCTAAAGTATTTAAAGGATATTTTGACCTGATCGTTTTAGATGCTCCATGTTCAGGTGAGGGAATGTTTCGTAAGCAGCCTGATGCTATGGACTATTGGAGTGTGGATTATCCTGGTCAGTGTGCTAGTCTGCAGCGTGAAATTTTAGAAGATGCTGTGAACATGTTAGGTGAGGGTGGCCGTTTGGTTTATTCAACCTGTACCTGGGCACCAGAAGAAAATGAGGAAATCATTAACTGGCTTTTAGATACCTATGATTTTGAATTGATTCCAATCGAGCATATCAATGGAATGGTTCCTGGGATTGACTTGCCTGAGACGGCTCGTATGTACCCACATCACTTTAAGGGAGAAGGTCAGTTTGTAGCCCACCTCAAGTTTAAAGGTCAAAACAAGGCTGGAAAGTTCAAACCTTCTAAATCCAACCTATCTCGAGAACAGATTTCCTTATGGCAGGATTTTGAGAAGAAACATTTAAAAGAGAAATTGGCTGGAGTCCTACAAGTTTTTGGGGACCAACTGTATTTATTGCCAGAAGGTCTACCAGATTTAGGAAAATTAAGAATTGCTAGAAATGGACTCCATCTTGGGACCTTCAAGAAAAAACGGTTTGAACCAAGTTTTGCACTTGGTTTAGCTATGAAACCAAGTCAAGTTAAGCAAGTCATTGAAATTCATCAAGAAGACTTTATCAAATATGTGTCTGGTGAAATAGTTCAATTGTCTGAGAATCTGTCAAATGGTTGGTACCAAGTTTTGGTTGGCGGTAATGGTTTAGGATTTGCAAAAGTCACCGGAAATACCTTGAAGAATTATTTTCCCAAGGGCTTGAGGTTTAAGGTGAAAAACTAGTCAAAATCAGTATTCTATGTTATAGTGGATGTATGGATTTTTCCTGAAAACAATTGAAAATAAGAGCGAAAATCCAAGTTAGTCATCATTATTTTCAAGGAGACAAATAGTGAAAAAATTTAAAAAACTCACCATCTCTCTTGCAACTCTTTTACTTGCTGGTTCACTAGCAGGATGTGCAAGTTGGATTGATCGTGGGGAGTCTATGAATGCTGTTGGGTCAACAGCCCTCCAACCTTTAGTTGAGGCGGCAGCAGATGAATTTGCGTCCGCACACGTCGGTAAAACAGTCAACGTTCAAGGTGGTGGTTCTGGTACAGGATTATCGCAGGTTCAGTCAGGAGCAGTAGATGTTGGGAACTCGGATGTGTTTGCTGAGGAAAAAGATGGGATCGATGCTACTGCATTAGTTGACCACAAGGTTGCTGTTGCAGGCTTAGCTGTTATTATCAATAAAGAAGTAGACGTCGATAATCTGACGACAGACCAGCTCCGACAAATCTTTACAGGAGAAATCACTAATTGGAAGGAAGTCGGCGGTAAGGATTTAGCTATTTCTATTATCAACCGTGCTGCGAGCTCAGGTTCTCGTGCGACTTTTGATAGTGTGATTATGAATGGTCAATCAGCGATTCAGAGTCAGGAACAAGATTCAAATGGTATGGTCAAATCAATCGTTTCCCAAACACCCGGAGCGATTTCTTATCTTGCTTTTGCTTACGTTGATGATTCGGTTGGGACTATCAAGCTTAATGGCTATGAACCCATTTCAGAGAATGTAACCACAAATAATTGGCCTTTGTGGTCTTATGAACACATGTATACACTTGGTGAGCCGAACGAATTGGTTGCCCAATTCTTGAACTTTGTCCTTTCAGATGAGGTTCAAAATGGAATCGTTAAAGGAATGGGCTATATTTCTGTTAAGGAAATGAAGGTCGAAAAAGATGCTGCAGGAACTGTGACTGTGCTAGAAGGGAGTCAATAATGAATCAAGAAGAATTATCTAAAAAATTGCTCTCTCCGTCAAAGAACTCTCGACTTGAGAAATTTGGGAAAGGCTTGACTTTCGCCTGCCTCTCTTTGATTGTTATCATTGTTGCTATGATTCTGATCTTTGTAGCTCAAAAAGGATTATCTACCTTCTTTGTCAATGGTGTGAATATCTTTGATTTCCTTTTTGGTGGAACATGGAATCCTTCGGGTAAACAATTTGGTGCCCTTCCAATGATTTTAGGTTCCTTTATTGTAACGATTTTATCAGCTATTATTGCTACGCCTTTTGCTATTGGTGCAGCTGTCTTTATGACAGAAGTGTCTCCAAAAGGAGCTAAGATTTTGCAACCTGCAATTGAGCTCCTAGTTGGGATTCCTTCAGTAGTTTATGGATTTATCGGTTTGCAGGTAGTGGTACCATTTGTACGTAGTATATTTGGTGGAACAGGTTTCGGTATTTTATCAGGGATTTTCGTTCTCTTTGTTATGATATTGCCAACTGTAACCTTTATGACAACTGACAGCTTGCGTGCAGTTCCTCGTCATTACCGCGAAGCTAGTTTAGCTATGGGGGCCACTCGTTGGCAAACCATCTGGCGCGTGACATTGAAGGCAGCCCGTCCGGGTATTTTCACAGCAGTTGTTTTTGGGATGGCTCGTGCTTTTGGTGAAGCTCTTGCTATTCAGATGGTTGTCGGAAACTCAGCAGTTGTCCCAACTTCATTGACAACACCAGCTGCAACCTTAACCTCTGTATTGACTATGGGAATTGGGAACACTGTTATGGGAACGGTTGATAATAACGTTCTCTGGTCACTAGCTTTGGTATTACTTTTGATGAGTTTAGCCTTTAACAGTGTGATTAAATTGATTACGAAAGAAAGAGGAGCGAAAAACTATGCACGCTAAGAAATTGGATAAAATTGCGACAGCCGTCCTCTATACGATTGCAGGCATCATCGTTGCTATTCTAGCTTCCTTGATTCTTTATATCTTGGTTCGAGGTTTACCTCATGTTTCTTGGTCATTCTTGACAGGAAAATCATCCTCATATCAAGCAGGTGGTGGTATTGGAATCCAGCTCTATAATTCCTTCTTCCTTTTGGTCATTACTTTATTCATCTCTGTACCACTCTCTATGGGAGCTGGAATCTACTTGGCTGAATATGCCAAAAAGGGTCGTGTTACCAACTTCGTTCGTACCTGTATTGAAATCTTGTCATCTCTACCATCTGTCGTTGTTGGTCTCTTTGGTTACCTCATCTTTGTCGTTCAGTTTGAATATGGATTTTCCATTATTTCAGGTGCCTTGGCCTTGACCGTATTTAATCTGCCTCAGATGACTCGTAACGTTGAAGACAGTTTGAAAAACGTTCACCATACGCAACGGGAAGCTGGTTTAGCGCTTGGGCTTTCTCGTTGGGAAACTGTCCTTCATGTCGTTGTACCTGAAGCCCTGCCTGGAATTGTAACGGGGATCGTGCTTGCATCAGGTCGTATCTTTGGTGAAGCTGCAGCCCTTATCTACACAGCAGGACAATCTGCACCAGCTCTTGACTGGTCTAACTGGAATGTTCTCAGCGTAAGTAGTCCAATCTCAATCTTCCGTCAAGCAGAAACCTTGGCTGTTCATATTTGGAAAGTCAACAGTGAAGGAACTATTCCTGATGGAACACTTGTTTCAGCAGGTTCTGCAGCGGTGCTCCTAATCTTTATCTTAATCTTTAACTTTGGAGCACGTAAACTCGGAAGTTATCTACATAAGAAATTAACTGCTGCCTAAAGGAGAAGCCATGTCGAAATATAATTGGGATGAAAGGCATATCATTACTTTTCCAGAAGAAAAAGTGGCCCTCTCTACTAAGGATTTACATGTTTACTACGGTAAGAATGAATCCATTAAGGGCGTGGATATGCAGTTCGAAAAAAATAAAATTACAGCCTTAATTGGTCCGTCAGGTTCTGGGAAATCAACCTACCTACGCAGTCTCAATCGTATGAATGATACCATTGATATTGCTAAGGTTACAGGACAAATTCTCTATCAGGGAATTGACGTTAACCGTCCTGAAATCAATGTTTATGAAATGCGTAAACATATCGGAATGGTTTTCCAACGTCCAAACCCATTTGCTAAATCAATCTACCGTAACATCACCTTTGCACACGAACGTGCAGGTGTTAAGGATAAGAAAGTCCTTGATGAAATTGTAGAAACCTCACTTCGCCAGGCCGCCCTCTGGGATCAGGTCAAAGACGACCTTCATAAGTCAGCCTTGACGCTTTCAGGTGGTCAACAGCAACGTCTCTGTATCGCTCGTGCTATTTCTGTAAAACCAGACATCCTCTTAATGGATGAGCCGGCATCAGCCTTGGATCCGATTGCGACAGCTCAGCTAGAGGAAACTATGTTGGAGTTGAAGAAGGACTTCACCATCATTATCGTGACCCACAGTATGCAACAGGCTGCGCGTGCTAGTGACTATACAGGATTTTTCTACTTGGGTGATTTGATTGAGTATGATAAAACGGCTAATATTTTCCAAAATGCTAAGCTACAGTCTACCAATGACTATGTAACTGGACACTTTGGTTAGAAAGGAAACAGTATGACAGATGCGATTTTACAGGTTTCAGACCTGTCTGTTTATTACAATAAAAAGAAGGCATTGAATAGTGTTTCCTTATCATTCCAACCTAAGGAAATTACGGCCCTTATCGGTCCGTCTGGATCAGGAAAGTCAACCCTTCTCAAGGCTATCAATCGTATGGGAGATTTAAATCCTGAAGTGACGACAACTGGATCAGTGGTTTATAATGGGCACAATATCTATAGTCCGCGTACGGATACCGTCGAATTGCGTAAGGAAATTGGAATGGTTTTCCAACAACCCAATCCTTTCCCCATGTCTATCTATGAAAATGTTGTCTACGGTCTCCGTATCAATGGAGAGAAAGACAAGCAAGTCTTGGATGAAGCTGTGGAGAAGGCTTTACAACGTGCTTCAATTTGGGATGAAGTCAAGGATCGTTTGCATGATTCTGCAATTGGTCTTTCAGGTGGGCAGCAACAACGTGTCTGTGTAGCACGCGTATTGGCAACTAGCCCTAAAATCATCCTCTTGGATGAGCCAACATCTGCCTTGGACCCAATCTCAGCTGGGAAAATTGAAGAAACTCTGTATAGTTTGAAGAATAAGTATACCATGCTTTTGGTAACTCGTTCTATGCAACAAGCATCTCGAATCTCCGATAAAACAGGATTTTTCTTAAATGGAGATTTGATTGAATTTAATGATACTAAGGAAATGTTCCTCTATCCTCAACATAAGGAAACCGAGGACTATATTTCAGGTAAATTTGGATAAGGAGAGAAAAGATGTTACGATCTCAATTTGAAGAAGATTTAGATAAATTGCATAACCAATTCTATGCCATGGGTCAGGAAGTTCTTTCACAGATTAACCGGACCGTGCGTGCTTTTGTAACCCATGACCGTGATTTGGCAAAAGAAGTCATCGAAGAAGATGCAGAAGTCAATGAATACGAAGTAAAATTAGAAAAAAAATCATTTGAAATTATTGCCCTTCAACAGCCAGTTTCACAAGACTTGCGTACAGTCTTGACAGTTCTAAAAGCTGTGTCTGACCTAGAACGTATGGGAGACCATGCGGTATCTATTGCAGAGGCAACTATTCGTATGAAAGGTGAGCAACGTATCCCAGCTGTCGAAGAGCAAATCAAAAAGATGGGACGGGATGTGAAAGATTTTGTGGAAACAACCCTTGAACTTTATCTAAATGGATCAGTTGATAAGGCCTATGAAGTTGCAACCATAGATGAAAAAATCAACCATTATTTCGAAAGTATTCGTGATTTGGCAACTGAAGAAATCAGAAAGAATCCAGATGCCATTGTTACAGGTCGTGATTACTTACAAGTGATTTCTTACTTGGAGCGCATCGGTGATTATGCTAAGAATATCTGTGAATGGGTTGTTTACTTTGAAACAGGTAAGATTGTAGAATTGTAAAATTGATTAAATATACAGAAAACGGAGCTGAATAGTGAATGAAAGCTCCTTTTTTCTTAAATAAAATAGAAAAAACAAATAAATATTAAAATTAGACTTGACAAGCAAAGATTATTGAGTTATAATTATACAAAATTAACAGAGGAGTTGTTTATTTATGAATTTCAAAAAATGGATATTTGTCTTATGTAGTTTAATTGCAAGTTTCTTTTTAGTGGCTTGCCAATCGTCTAGCTCAAGCTCGCAGTCAGCAGTAGAGGCAATCAAACAAAAAGGTAAATTAGTTGTCGCAACTAGTCCAGACTATGCACCATTTGAGTTTCAATCTTTAGTGGATGGAAAGAATCAGGTTGTAGGTGCAGATATTGATATGGCTCAAGCAATTGCTGATGAACTCGGAGTGAAACTTGAAGTTTCTAGTATGAGTTTTGATAATGTCTTGACAAGCCTTCAAACAGGTAAAGCAGATTTGGCAATTGCGGGAATTAGTGCAACTGACGAAAGAAAAGAAGTTTTTGATTTCTCAATTCCTTACTATGAAAACAAAATGAGTTTCCTAATTAGAAAGTCAGACCTTGAAAAATACAAGGATTTGAATTCTATTGCAAGTGCTAATATTGCAGCTCAAAAAGGAACTGTTCCTGAATCTATGGTTAAAGAACAACTTCCAAATGCGCAGTTAACATCTTTGACTAACATGGGGGAAGCAGTCAATGAACTTCAATCCGGTAAGGTTGATGCTGTTCATATGGACGAGCCAGTAGCTCTAAGCTATGCTGGTAAAAACTCTGATTTGGCAGTTGCTACTGTAAGCTTGACCATGAAAGAAGGCGAAGCAAATGCTGTAGCTATCAAAAAAGGCAGCTCAGATTTGAAGGAAGTGGTTGATAAGGTCATTCAAAAATTAAAAGATGACGGAACTTACCAAACTTATCTTGAAAAAGCTTCTAAACTAACAGAAGTAGAACAATAAAAAAATAACAGAGTTGGATTTTAGTCCAGCTCTGTTTTTAGGTATTTTAATGTTGCTTCAAGATTTTCAATGGGAACTTTTACATAGTGATAAGGACAAGTTCTTATATAGGATGATTCGAAAAAATCAAGATTTAAAGAACTGTGTTTAAGACTAGCTATCTTAGCATAGTTTCTAAGATCAATCAGAAGTCCATCATGAAGTGGATAGCAAGGTAGGGGAATGGGATGGTTTTTTAAAAGTTGTTGGATGTGTCTTTGACTCTTTTCCTGAAGTGCCAATCTTGCTAATCTATTTTTTTCAAAAAGCTGACTATCAATGTAGAGTGATAAAGCCTTTTGCATAATGAGGTTGTTATCATAGTCCAGAATGTTTTTATAGGTCACAAAAGCTTCCTTGATAGCGTTAGGAAGTATGAGAGCAGTGATCCGAAGGGCAGGGAATATACTGGTAGAAAAAGACTTGATATAGATGACTAGATCATGCTGGTCCAGATAATGAAAGGTTTGCCCCAATTTAGGATCCAAGTCTCCTAGATAATCATCCTCAACGATATAAATATGATACTTAGAAGCCAAGTCAAGAATAGCAAGTTTTTCCTCTTCCGAATAAGAATGCCCCAGAGGGTAGTGGAAACGGGGAATGGTATAGAAAAACTTAATCTTTCCACTTTTAAAATGATTCTCAAGTTCATCCAGATTAATACCATTGACCCTACGTTCAATGGTTTGATAAGGAAGATTTTGAGCCATCAAAAGTTGATTCATTCGGTGATAGGTTGGTTGTTCGACTAGAATTTCTTGCCCCTTACCTGGGAAATCAATCTGTGAAAGAATAAAAAGTGCCTGTTGGGTTCCGGTTGTGATGACTAACTGGTCTGATTTACTATAGATTGCTTGGTCAAAGAGTAAGGAATGAACAGACTGGCGTAATTCTTCTAAGCCTTCTAGCTGCTCATAGTAGTTGTAGAGATAATTTTCTCGACCAATCAAGCTTTCATTGACACACAGGCGGAAATCATCATAGGCAGGGAGATGTTCATCATTGACCGATATTAAGAGGTCCTCGTGCCGAGTTTGTTGCTCTAAAACATAATAGCCACTTTGAGGTTTGGAGTAGATGTATTTCTCGTATCGGAGTTCCAAGAGTGCACGCTGAATAGTGTCCTTACTGCAGTGGAAGTCCTGACTGAGTTTTCGGATAGAAGGTAGGCGACTTCCTGTTTGAAGTTTTCCCGATTCTATCTCTTCTTTCAGATAGTGAACAACTTGTTCATACTTGCTTTCTTGCTTCATTCCTGACCTCACTTGATTTTGTTTCATTGTACCTTTTTTTTAGACGTTTGGCAATGTTAAAAGGTAGTCTAGTGTTCAATTATATGAAGAATTATGATATACTTAGTAAGTAAAATTTTCAAAGAAGAGTGAGATGATGATTAAGGTGCAAGAACCAGTTAAATTATTCCAATACAATACTTTGGGAGCCTTGATGGCAGGACTTTACGGTGGAACCATGACCGTGGGTGAATTGCTTGAACATGGAGATTTAGGACTAGGAACCCTAGATTCTATTGATGGAGAATTGATTGTCTTAGATGGGAAAGCTTATCAAGCTAAGGGGTCAGGTGATGAACCTGAAATCGTTGAAGTGTCGCCAGATGCTCTGATTCCTTATGCGGCAGTTGTACCCCACCAGGCAGAAGTTATTTTTCGTCAGCGTTTTGAAATGACTGATCAGGAACTTGAAAAACGTATTGAGTCCTACTATGATGGGGAAAACCTATTTCGTTCGATTAAGATTCACGGTGATTTTAAACATATGCATGTTCGCATGATTCCAAAATCAACAACTGAAACAAAGTTTGCTGAGGTGGCAACTCATCAGCCTGAATATAGCTGTGACAATGTTTCAGGAACAATTGTTGGATTCTGGACGCCAGAGATTTTTCACGGAGTTAGTGTTGCGGGTTACCATTTGCACTTTATCTCAGATGATCTAACCTTTGGTGGTCACGTTATGGACTTTGTCATCAAGGAAGGAATTGTAGAGGTAGGTGCTGTTGACCAGCTGGACCAACGTTTCCCAGTTCAGGATCGGAAATATCTATTCGCCAAGTTTAATGTTGATGAGATGAAAAAAGATATCGATCAGGCAGAATAAGAGGAACTAGGTATGAAAATTCATGTAATAATCACAATGCTAGCTTTATTTGCATTCCTTATAACAGCCATCTGGTATGCAAAAAAGAAGTATAAGATTAGACTTTCAGTTTTAGGTCTTGGGGCAGTAGCATTCTTTGTTTCTTCTCAAGTTTTAGAAAAGATTGTTCACCTTCTGGTTCTTTATCCTCAAAAAGATGGATCCATTTGGCTCATGCAGGAGCACCCTTTCTTATACGTCTTATATGGAATTGCCATGGCAGCTATCTTTGAAGAAACGGCTCGTCTTGTTTTCTTTAATTGGTTAGAAAAAAAGAGAACCTTAGAAGATTCAGATGCCCTCGCATATGGATTGGGCCATGGTGGTTTGGAGTTGCTCTACCTCGGAATGGGAAGTTTGATTAGTCTTTTGATCCTCCTTTCATTATTAGAGTCTCCAAATCCCGATGTAGCAAATCTCCTTCCCAAAACTACACTTGAAGCAGTTCAGTCCCTATCTGTATGGCAGGTTTATTTACTAGGTGTTGAACGCATACTTGCTCTGGTGATGCAAATCGGTCTCTCTTTTTGGGTTTATCAAGCAGTCCGTCAAAAGAATTGGATTTACCTAGTAGCTGCTTATGGTTTGCACGCCTTATTCGATCTAGTTCCTAGTCTTTCACAGGTTGGTTGGATTTCAAATCCACTAATAGTGGAAGGATTACTCGCCGTGGAAGTTATCCTATTTGTATACTTTACAAAGTCAATTTTTTGTAAAAAACAATAAACGAAAAGAGGCCTAGCCTCTTTTTAATATTGTCAGAGAAAAAGCTTAGAAAATCATCGAAAAAAATCGCTAAAAATGGTATAATTGAATGAATTTTATAAAAGGATAAGAAAAATGACTGTAATAGATAAATTAAAAGAAACCTTAGAAGGAATTGATATTCGATTCGATGAGCCATTGAAAACTTATACCTATACAAAAGTTGGAGGGAAAGCAGATTACTTAGTTTTTCCTCGTAATCGTTACGAGATGGCTCGTGTCGTTAAATTTGCCAATCAAGAAAATATCCCATGGATGGTTCTTGGAAATGCAAGTAATATTATCGTTCGTGAAGGTGGAGTTCGTGGTTTTGTAATCATTTGTGACAAATTGAATAATGTCACAGTTGATGGTTATACGATTGAGGCAGAAGCTGGAGCTAACTTGATTGAAACGACTCGAATCGCTCTGCGTCATAGTTTGACAGGATTTGAGTTTGCCTGTGGAATTCCAGGAAGCGTCGGAGGAGCTGTCTTTATGAACGCTGGTGCTTATGGAGGTGAGATTGCTCATATTTTGCAGTCTTGCAAAGTATTGACCAAGGATGGGGAAATCGAGACTTTATCAGCCAAGGACTTAGCCTTTGGTTACCGTCATTCAGCTATTCAAGATTCTGGAGCAGTAGTCTTATCAGCTAAATTTGCACTATCTCCAGGGAATTATGAGACTATTAATCAAGAAATGGAACGTTTGACCCACCTTCGAGAACTCAAACAACCTTTGGAATATCCATCATGTGGTTCTGTCTTTAAACGTCCAGTCGGGCATTTTGCAGGGCAATTGATTTCAGAAGCGGGTCTAAAGGGCTACCGAATCGGTGGAGTAGAAGTTTCTGAGAAACATGCTGGTTTTATGATCAATGTTGCTGATGGTACAGCAAGAGATTATGAAGACTTAATTGAGTCTGTCATTGAAAAAGTTAAAGAACATTCAGGTGTCACCCTTGAGCGGGAAGTTCGCATCTTGGGTGAACACGAATAAGATTATTTTTACTTAGTATATAAAGATTGGGACTTTATTGCTAGACAAGAATTAGGTTGTGTATTTTCCTAAACTTGTTGCTAGCATTCTAACGAGGTCCCAATTTATTAATTTATAGAGAAAAAGAAATTTAGAGCAATTGAAAAAACCAATTATCGAATTCAGAAACGTTTCTAAAGTTTTTGAAGTTAGCGACACCAGGTTCTCAAGGATATTAACTTTGAGTTAAAAGAAGGAAAATTTTATACACTGCTAGGAGCATCGGTTTCTGGTAAATCAACTATTCCCAATATCATCGCTGGTTTGCTAGATGCAACTAGTGGTGATATTTTATTGGATGGCGTGCGAATCAATGATATCCCTACTAATAAGCGCGATGTTCACACGGTCTTCCAATCTTACGACTTGTTTCCGCACATGAATGTCTTTGAAAATGTTGCCTTTCCATTGCGATTACGCATTGAAGCCTGAAAATGCTCTCAAGAATGCAGAGTATGTCGGCTATTCAACACCAAACAATGCTGCTAAGGAAATGCTCCCCGAGGAGACAAAAGAGGACAAGTCCTTCTATCCAGATGCAGAAACGATGAAACACCTAGAGGTCTATGAGAAGTTTGACCGCCAGTGGACAGGGATCTACAGTGACCTTTTCCTACAGTTTAAGATGTATCGGAAGTAGGAGTATATAAAAGAAAATGAATCAGTTAGGCTGGTTCGTTTTTTTGTTGGTTTTTCCAGTTGACTCAAACTTAAAAAAACAGTATAATAGGAGTGTTGAGAATTGATTTTCTCTCCATCTTAGTTCAGAGAATTGGCGGTGCTGCGAGCCATCTAAGATAGAAAATCATGCTACTCGATTGTAACAACTGCATAAGAATCAAAGAATGACAAGTTCATTGAATGAAGGTGGTACCGCGGTTTTTCGCCCTTCGTGATATGGATTTGTCTTTTATTTTTGGAGGTACTTATGAGATCATTTCTTGTCAAACAAAAATTTCGCCTAGGTGGCGAACGCTTTGATATCAAGGATGAGTTGGGCAATATCGCCTATCAAGTTGAGGGTTCTTTTTTCAAGTTACCTAAAACCTTTACCATCTATGATGCTGCTGGAGAACAGATCAGTGAGATTAGTAAAGAAATGGTGACTTTCATGCCACGCTTTGAGATTCAACTAAGCAATGGAGATAGTTTTTACATCCGAAAGAAGTTGACTTTTTTCAGAGATAAGTATGAGTTTGACAACTTTGGTCTTCGTATCGAAGGGAACGTCTGGGATTTAAACTTTAAACTTCTGGATGACCGTGACCAAGTGATTGCGGAAATCGCCAAGGAACTCTTCCATTTAACTTCTACCTATACCGTAACAGTTTACGAAGAATCTTATGCAGACCTAGTCATTTCCCTCTGTGTCGCTATCGACTATGTAGAAATGCTAGAAAGAGACTCAAATTAGTAAAAAGGAGATACAAATGAAACAACTATCTAGTGCACAAATTCGCCAAATGTGGCTTGATTTCTGGGCAAGCAAGGGACATTCTGTAGAGCCATCTGTTAGCTTGGTTCCAGTTAACGACCCAACTCTTTTATGGATTAACTCAGGAGTTGCAACCCTCAAGAAATACTTCGACGGAACCATCAAACCTGAAAATCCACGGATTACCAATGCTCAAAAAGCCATCCGTACCAACGATATCGAAAACGTAGGGAAGACTGCGCGTCACCATACCATGTTTGAAATGTTGGGGAATTTCTCTATCGGTGATTACTTCCGTGATGAAGCCATCACTTGGGCTTTTGAACTCTTGACAAGTCCAGAATGGTTTGACTTTCCTAAAGACAAACTCTATATGACTTATTATCCAGATGACAAGGATTCATACAACCGCTGGGTAGAAGTTGGAGTAGATCCTAGTCACTTGATCCCAATCGAAGACAACTTCTGGGAAATCGGTGCAGGACCTTCAGGACCAGATACTGAAATCTTCTTTGACCGTGGAGAAGCTTTTGACCCAGATCATATCGGTATTCGTCTTCTTGCAGAAGATATCGAAAATGACCGTTACATCGAAATCTGGAATATTGTCTTGTCACAATTTAACGCAGACCCTGCTGTTCCTCGTAGTGAATACAAGGAATTGCCACACAAGAACATTGATACGGGCGCAGGTTTAGAGCGTTTGGTAGCCGTTATTCAAGGAGCGAAGACCAACTTTGAAACAGACCTCTTCATGCCAATCATCCGTGAAGTGGAAAAGATGTCTGGAAAAACCTACGATCCAGATGGTGACAATATGAGCTTCAAGGTCATTGCAGACCACATTCGTTCTCTTTCATTTGCGATTGGTGATGGGGCTCTTCCAGGAAATGAAGGACGTGGCTATGTCCTTCGTCGTCTCCTCCGTCGTGCTTCTATGCATGGTCAAAAATTGGGGATCAACGAACCTTTCCTTTACAAATTGGTTCCAACTGTTGGAAAAATCATGGAAAGCTATTACCCAGAAGTGCTTGAAAAACGTGACTTTATCGAAAAAATCGTTAAGAGTGAAGAAGAGTCATTTGCTCGTACCCTTCACTCAGGTCAACACTTTGCTCAAGGTATCGTAGCTGACTTGAAGGCCAAAGGTCAATCTGTTATCGATGGACAAGACGTCTTTAAACTTTACGATACTTATGGATTCCCAGTTGAATTGACAGAAGAAATCGCTGAAGAAGCTGGTATGACTATCGATCGTGACGGATTTGAAGCAGCTATGAAGGAACAACAAGAACGTGCGCGTGCATCAGCTGTCAAAGGCGGATCTATGGGCATGCAAAATGAAACTCTTCAAAATATCACAGTTGAAAGTCACTTTAACTATAATGCTAGCCAATTGTCTTCTAAGTTGGTAGCTATCGTAGCGGACAATACAGAAGTAGAAGCTGT
Organism: uncultured Streptococcus sp.; assembly: GCA_963528105.1. Classification (GTDB taxonomy): domain Bacteria; phylum Bacillota; class Bacilli; order Lactobacillales; family Streptococcaceae; genus Streptococcus. Next base: position 75,801 of record CAURUY010000001.1, read on the forward strand.
ATCCGAAGGAACTGCTTCCCTCATTTTTGCTGAAACTCCATTCTACGCTGAAATGGGTGGACAGGTTGCGGACCATGGTCAAATCTTGGATGCTGTAGGGAATGTCGTAGCAAATGTTACAGATGTTCAAAAAGCACCAAATGGTCAACCACTCCATACTGTTGAAGTTTTGGCACCTCTTGCTTTGAACCAAGAATATACCTTGGCTATTGATACCAATCGTCGTCACCGCGTTATGAAGAACCATACAGCAACTCACTTGCTTCATGCAGCTCTTCATAACATTCTCGGAAATCATGCGACTCAAGCAGGATCTCTCAACGAAGTAGAATTCCTCCGTTTTGACTTTACACACTTCCAAGCCGTAACTCCTGAAGAATTACGTGCGATTGAACAACAAGTCAATGAAAAAATCTGGGAAGCTATTGCAATCAAGACAATTGAAACCGATATCGATACAGCTAAAGAAATGGGAGCAATGGCCCTCTTCGGTGAGAAATACGGTAAAAATGTCCGTGTAGTAACCATTGGTGATTATTCTATTGAGCTTTGTGGTGGTACTCACGTTGCCAATACTTCTGAGATTGGCCTCTTCAAAATTGTCAAAGAAGAAGGAATCGGTTCAGGAACTCGTCGTATCTTGGCAGTGACCGGTAAAGAAGCCTTTGAAGCTTATCGCCAACAAGAAGATGCTCTTAAAGTGGCTGCAGCTGCTTTGAAAGCTCCTCAACTTAAGGAAGTTCCTCATAAAGTGGAAGCTCTCCAAGAACAAGTGAAACAACTTCAAAAAGAAAATGCAGAATTGAAGGAAAAAGCAGCAGCAGCGGCAGCTGGTGATGTCTTCAAACATGTTCAAGAAGCGAATGGTCACAGCTTTATCGCAAGCCAAGTTTCTGTATCAGATGCTGGTGCCCTTCGTACCTTCGCAGATAACTGGAAACAAAAAGACTACTCTGATGTTCTTGTTCTTGTCGCAGCGATTGGTGACAAGGTAAATGTTCTAGTAGCCAGCAAGACAAAAGATGTACACGCAGGTAATGTGGTTAAAGAATTGGCTTCAATTGTCGATGGACGTGGTGGTGGTAAACCAGACATGGCCATGGCAGGAGGAAGCAACCAAGCGAAAATCCAAGAATTGTTGGATGCCGTAGCAGATAAATTGTAAGAAAATAAAGATCTATCCACTCGGATAGGTCTTTTTCTGTGGATAAGAAAAACTCCTCACACGAGATGTGAGGAGTTATATAGTTACTAGGAATTAAACAAGACCTTGAGCAATCATAGCATTCGCTACATTTTCAAAGGCTGCAATATTGGCACCTGCAAGGTAATCAGTACCAAGACCGTAAGTTTCTGCTGTTGTTTTAGCAGTATTGAAGATATTTGTCATGATACCTTGAAGACGAGTATCTACTTCTTCGCGAGTCCATGAAAGGCGTTGGCTATTTTGGCTCATTTCAAGGGCAGATACAGCAACACCACCGGCATTAGCAGCTTTTGCAGGTCCGTAGAGGACACCATTTTCTTTGTAAACATGGATAGCTTCCAAGTTACTTGGCATGTTTGCCCCTTCAGAGACAACTTTCACACCTTGAGCTACCAAACGTTTTGCTGCTTCACCGTCAATTTCGTTTTGAGTCGCACATGGAAGAGCGATGTCGTAGTTGCCTGCGTATGTCCATACAGAACCTTCATGGTAAGTAGCAGTTGGTTTTTCTGCAGCGTACTCAGTCAAACGAGCACGACGATTATTTTTTACATCTGTAAGAAGGTCAAAGTCGATTCCGTTTTCATCAATTACGTAACCATTTGAGTCAGATACTGAGATAACAGTTGCACCAAGTTCAGTTGCTTTTTGGACTGCATATTGAGCAACGTTACCAGAACCAGATACAACGACTTTCTTACCAGCGAAGCTGTCATTGTGAGCTTTCAACATTTCTTGAGTATAGTAGACCAAACCGTAACCAGTCGCTTCAGGACGAATCAAGCTACCACCAAAGCCAAGAGGTTTACCAGTCAAGACACCAGCATCGAATTGACGAAGGCGTTTGTATTGACCATAGAGGTAACCAATTTCACGTCCACCCACACCGATATCACCAGCAGGGACATCAAGAGAAGGACCGATGTGTTTTTGCAACTCAGTCATGAAGCTTTGGCAGAAACGCATGACTTCAGCATCAGTTTTACCTTTAGGATCAAAGTCTGATCCACCTTTACCACCACCGATAGGAAGACCAGTTAAAACGTTTTTAAAGATTTGTTCAAATCCGAGGAATTTCAAGATCCCTTGATTTACAGTTGGGTGGAAACGAAGTCCACCTTTATACGGTCCAACAGCTGAGTTGAATTGAACACGGTAACCACGGTTTACTTGAACTTTTCCATCACGGTCTACCCAAGGAACACGGAAAGAAATCACGCGTTCAGGCTCAGTGATACGAGCCAAGATGTTTTCTTCAATGTATTCAGGATGTTTTTCAAATACAGGTTCCAATGTGCCGAAAAATTCTTCGACTGCCTGAAGGAATTCAGCCTCATGCCCATTACGAGCCTTAACAGTTTCAAACACGCTTTGGATATATTCTTTAGCAGATGTCATATCGTTCTCCTTTTGTTGTCATATTTTATTACATGAGACATTATAGCAGAATAATATGCGCTTGTAAAGAAAAAAGTAGAATTTTCTAAAAATTCATTCAATTTCTAGAAAATACTGATTATAAAGCGCTTGGGCAGCATTTGAAATCAGTTATTAAAAAAAGAAAAGAGAAAAATATGGTATAATGATAAAAATAAGAGAAACTAAAGGAGCAGAACAATGGTATCGACAAAAACGGAAATTGCTGGTTTTGAATTTGACAACTGTCTCATGAATGCAGCTGGAGTGGCTTGCATGACTATTGAGGAGTTGGAGGAAGTCAAGCAGTCATCTGCAGGAACTTTTGTGACTAAGACAGCAACATTGGAGGCTCGTCAAGGTAATCCTGAACCACGCTATCACGATGTACCGCTGGGTTCTATCAATTCTATGGGTTTACCAAATCATGGTTTAGACTATTACTTGAACTATCTACTGGAATTGCAAGATAAGGAACCAAATCGTACCTTTTTTCTATCTTTGGTTGGAATGTCTCCAGAGGAAACTCATACCATTTTGAAAAAGGTTCAAGAAAGTGATTTCCGTGGTCTAACAGAGCTCAATCTTTCATGTCCAAATGTTCCAGGTAAGCCTCAGATTGCTTATGATTTTGAAACGACTGATAAGATTTTGTCTGAAGTTTTTGCTTACTTTACTAAACCTCTAGGCATCAAGTTGCCACCGTATTTTGATATTGTTCACTTTGACCAAGCTTCAGCAATTTTTAACAAGTATCCACTTAAGTTTGTGAATTGTGTAAATTCAGTTGGAAATGGCCTTTATATAGAAGATGAAACGGTTGTGATTCGTCCTAAAAATGGTTTTGGTGGAATTGGTGGAGAATACATTAAACCAACTGCCCTTGCTAATGTTCATGCCTTTTATCAACGATTAAATCCTGAGATTCAAATCATTGGAACTGGAGGAGTGTTAACAGGACGTGATGCCTTTGAACATATCCTATGCGGTGCCAGCATGGTTGAGGTTGGAACTACACTTCACAAAGAAGGAGTAGCTGCTTTTGAACGTATTACAAACGAGCTCAAAGAAATCATGGCGGAAAAGGGGTATGAAAGCCTAGAGGATTTCCGGGGAAAATTAAATTATATTGATTAAATAACAGCGAAACTATAAAGAAAGGAGAAATGATGCTAGCTATAGAAGAAAGCCGAAAGCTATCCTTAGCGAACCTTCCTAGTTTGACCTTGTTTACAGGAGTTGATCAAGGACAGTATGACGTCATGAAGACTCAAGTGCTAAAGCAAATCGGCTACGATCCTGCAGATTTGAATTTTGCTTATTTTGACATGAAAGAAGTAGACTACAAAAGCTTGGAACTAGAGCTGGTCAGTCTTCCTTTCTTTGCGGATGAAAAAATTGTTGTTTTAGATCATTTTCTCGATATAACGACAGCTAAAAAACGCTATCTAACTGATGATGAACTTAAGTCTTTTGAAGACTATCTGGAAAATCCTGTACCCTCAAGTAAATTAGTAATCTTTGCTGAAGGCAAGTTAGATAGCAAGAGACGTTTGGTCAAATTACTTAAGCGGGATGCGACAGTATTTGAGGCTCTTGAACCTAAAGAGCAAGAGTTACGAGCCTATTTTCAAAAGTGGGCTCAGGAACAAGGACTTTCCTTTGATGGAAAATCTTTCGAACAGTTGCTTATCAAATCAGGTTTTCAATTCAGTGAAATTCAGAAAAACCTGCTCTTCTTACAGTCTTATAAGGATAGTGGTCTGATTACAGAAGAAGACATTGTTGAAGCTATACCAAAAACTTTGCAGGATAATATCTTTGATTTAACCCAATTGATTTTAGGAAATAAGATTGATCAGGCGCGTGATTTAGTCAAAGATTTGACCTTGCAGGGAGAAGATGAGATTAAACTTATTGCCATTATGCTGGGGCAGTTCAGACTCTATACACAAGTGAAAATTTTGCAAGAATCTGGCCAAACAGAGTCTCAGATGGTCAGCAGTTTAGGTCACTATCTTGGTCGCAATCCGAATCCCTATCAAATCAAATTTGCTCTTCGTGACACGCGAGGATTGTCCTTGAATTTCTTACAGGATTCTATTCGTCATCTCATCCAGGCAGATTACCAAATTAAGACTGGTGTTTACGAAAAAGGGTACTTGTTTGAGAAAGCTTTATTGCAGATTGCGAGCCAGTCAAATTGAGCAAAAAACTTGAAAAAACAGGATGATTGCGTTATCATTTTTATATAGAAAGAAAAAGAGGTATTACAGATGGCTATTATCTTACCAGATCTTCCATACGCTTACGACGCCTTGGAACCATACATTGATGCTGAAACAATGCACTTGCACCATGACAAACACCACCAAACATACGTAAACAACGCAAATGCAGCTCTTGAAAAACACCCTGAAATTGGTGAAGACCTCGAAGCATTGCTTGCGGACGTAGATTCTATCCCAGCTGATATCCGTCAAGCACTTATCAACAATGGTGGTGGACACTTGAACCATGCTCTTTTCTGGGAATTGATGACTCCTGAAAAAACAGCTCCTTCAGCAGAACTTGCAGCAGCAATCAATGAAACTTTCGGTTCATTCGAAGAATTCCAAGCAGCATTTACTGCGGCAGCAACAACTCGTTTTGGTTCTGGATGGGCATGGTTGGTTGTTAACAAAGAAGGTAAGCTTGAAGTGACTTCAACAGCAAACCAAGACACACCAATCTCAGAAGGTAAGAAACCAATCTTGGGCTTGGACGTTTGGGAACATGCATACTATGTGAAATACCGCAACGTTCGTCCTGACTACATCAAAGCTTTCTTCTCAGTGATTAACTGGAATAAAGTAAACGAACTCTACACAGTAGCTAAATAATGCAAACAGTAATACCTTTTGGTCATTATCTCATTTGACCAAAAGGTGTTTTTTGTTTGCTTTGATGAGAAGTATCTGTCTCATGATTTTCCTTTGTTGGATAGGCTTGATTTATGGTATAATGATAAGATAGAAATCGAAGGAGAAATCATGAATATTCAACAATTACGCTACGTTGTTGCTATTGCAAATAGTGGTACTTTTCGAGAAGCGGCTGAAAAGATGTACGTTAGCCAACCCAGTCTATCTATTTCTGTAAGAGACTTGGAAAAAGAGCTAGGTTTCAAGATTTTTCGTAGAACCAGTTCAGGGACATTTCTCACTCGCCGTGGGATGGAATTTTATGAAAAGGCACAAGAATTGGTCAAAGGATTTGATGTTTTCCAAAACCAGTATGCTAATTCTGAAGAGGAAAAAGACGAGTTTTCAATAGCCAGCCAGCACTATGATTTCTTACCACCAACCATTACAGCTTTTTCTCAAAAGTATCCTGAATATAAAAATTTCCGTATTTTTGAATCTACAACTGTTCAGATTTTGGATGAAGTAGCCCAAGGTCATAGTGAGATTGGAATTATCTACCTTAACAATCAAAACCAAAAAGGAATTATGCAACGGGTTGAAAAGTTAGGTCTTGAAGTGATTGAGTTGATTCCTTTCCAAACACATATCTATTTGCGTGAAGGACATCCTCTAGCCAAGAAAAAAGAGTTGGTCATGGAGGATTTGGCAGATTTGCCAACAGTTCGATTCACACAAGAAAAGGATGAGTATCTTTATTACTCAGAAAACTTTGTGGATACAAGTGCTAGCTCTCAAATGTTTAACGTAACTGACCGTGCTACCTTAAATGGGATTCTTGAAAGAACAAATGCTTATGCGACTGGTTCTGGATTCTTAGATAGCGATAGTGTGAACGGGATCACCGTTATTCCGCTAAATGATAATCTCAATAATCGCATGGTTTATGTGAAACGTGAGGAAGTAGACTTGAGCCAAGCAGGGACTTTATTTGTAGAGGTTATGCAAGAGTATTTTGATCAGAAGAGGAAAGCATGAAAAAAAGAGGAATAATTGCAGGGATTATAGCAGCCTTGATTATCTTAGATCAATTTGTAAAGGCGTACGTCGTACAAAATATTGCTCTTGGTGAAATCAAGTCATGGATCCCAAATCTAGTTAGTTTAACCTATCTGCAAAATAGGGGGGCAGCCTTCTCAATGCTTCAAGATCAACAGTGGTTTTTTGCAGTAATTACCCTGGTAGTCATGGTTGGAGCTATCTGGTATCTTCATAAGCATATAGAGGATTCTTTCTGGACTGTCTTTGGACTAGTTTTGATTATTGCAGGTGGCCTAGGAAACTTTATCGATCGTATCAGTCAAGGCTTTGTCGTGGATATGTTTCACTTAGATTTTGTTAATTTTGCCATATTCAATGTGGCTGATAGCTATCTGACGGTCGGAGTGATTGTATTATTGCTTGCAATGCTAAAAGAGGAAATGAATGGAAATTAAAATTGAAACAGGTGGACTACGCTTAGATAAGGCTTTGTCAGATTTAACAGAACTGTCGCGAAGTCTCGCCAATGAACAAATCAAATCAGGTCAAGTCTTGGTTAATGGTCAGGTCAAAAAAGCCAAGTATACGGTTCAAGAGGGCGATGTCGTTACTTATCAGGTGCCAGAACCAGAAGTTTTGGAGTATGTAGCTGAAGATATTCCTTTAGAGATTGTGTATCAAGATGAGGATGTAGCAGTAGTCAATAAGCCTCAAGGCATGGTCGTTCATCCAAGTGCTGGTCATACCAGTGGTACCTTGGTTAATGTCCTCATGTATCATATCAAGGATCTTTCTGGTATCAATGGTGTGCTTCGTCCAGGGATTGTTCATCGTATTGATAAAGATACGTCAGGTCTCTTGATGATTGCTAAAAATGATGAAGCACACTTAGCACTGGCTCAAGAATTGAAGGACAAGAAGTCTCTTCGTAAATATTGGGCCATCGTTCATGGAAATATTCCAAATGACCGAGGTGTTATTGAGGCGCCGATTGGTCGAAGTGAAAAAGACCGTAAGAAACAAGCTGTGACAGCTAAAGGGAAACCAGCAGTAACGCGTTTTCGCGTCTTAGAACGCTTTGGTGATTATACCTTACTGGAATTACAACTGGAAACAGGACGAACACACCAAATCCGTGTACACATGGCTTATATCGGTCATCCTGTTGCTGGGGATGAGGTTTACGGTCCTCGTAAAACCCTAAAGGGTCATGGGCAATTTCTCCATGCTAAGACACTTGGATTTACCCATCCAAGAACTGGTGAAACCATGGAATTTACTTCCGATATTCCAGAAATATTCAAGCAAACCTTGGAGAAACTTAGAAATGAACAATAAAAAAAGGACTCAACTGAGTCCTTTTTTATTTGCGTTTTTTCTTAGCTTTTTTCATTTTGTTAGCCATGCGTTTCATGGATTGTTTCATAGCAAATTCACCGATTTTACCCTTGAGACCTCCACCAAGCATCTGGCTCATATCAGGCATTCCGGCTCCTCCAAGAGCAGACATATCCTGCCCCATCATACCTTCAAGGGCTGACATATCCATGCCACCAGGCATGTTTTTAGGAAGGTTGTTAGGGTTAATACCCATTTGCTTCATCATCTTGTTCATATCACCAGACATAACACCTTGCATGAGTTGTTTGGCTTGGTTAAAGTCTTTGATGAACTTGTTGACATCGATAAAGGTATTACCAGAACCAGCAGCGATACGACGACGACGGCTTGGAGTAAGCAAATCTGGATTTTCACGTTCTTCTGGAGTCATAGATGAGACGATGGCACGTTTGCGAGCAATTTGTTTTTCATCCACCTTCATATTTTGAAGGGCAGGATTGTTGGCCATACCAGGAATCATCTTGAGCAAATCTTCCATCGGCCCCATATTTTGCACCTGATCCAACTGATCGATGAAATCGTTGAAATCAAAGGTATTTTCCCGCATCTTTTCAGCCATTTCAAGGGCTTTTTGCTCATCGTATTCTTGGGAAGCTTTCTCGATCAGAGTCAGCATATCTCCCATACCGAGAATACGGCTGGCCATACGATCAGGGTGGAAGGTTTCAATGTCGGTAATCTTTTCACCAGTACCAGTGAATTTGATTGGTTTTCCTGTGATATGACGAACAGAAAGGGCTGCACCACCACGAGTGTCCCCATCAATCTTGGTAAGGATGACACCAGTAACTTCTAATTGAGCGTTAAATTCTCGCGCAACGTTAGCAGCTTCTTGACCAATCATGGCATCGATGACGAGAAGGATTTCATTTGGTTGAGCAAGAGCTTTAACATCACGGAGCTCGTTCATGAGAAGTTCGTCGATTTGTAAACGACCGGCCGTATCAATCAAAACATAGTCATTATGGTTGGCTTTAGCTTGCTCCAAACCTTGGCGAACAATCTCCACTGCAGGAACTTCAGTTCCAAGAGCAAAGACAGGAACATCAATTTGTTGTCCGAGTGTTTTCAATTGGTCGATGGCCGCAGGACGATAGATGTCGGCCGCAATCATCAGAGGACGAGCATCCTCTTCCTTTTTGAGTTTGTTAGCGAGCTTTCCTGCGAAGGTTGTTTTACCAGCACCCTGCAAACCAACCATCATGATGATTGTAGGGATCTTAGGAGACTTGATAATCTCAGCTGTATCTGAACCAAGAACTTCCGTCAATTCTTCATTGACAATCTTGATGATTTGTTGAGCTGGATTGAGGGTGTCAATGACTTCATGCCCGACCGCACGTTCACGAACTTTCTTGATAAAGTCCTTAACCACTGGCAAAGCAACGTCGGCTTCTAAAAGAGCCAAACGAATTTCCTTGGTTGCTTCTTGGATATCGCTCTCTGTAATTTTTCCTTTTTTACGTAGGTTTTTAAAGACGTTCTGCAAACGTTCTGTTAAATTTTCAAATGCCATATTTATTCCTCTTATTCTCTATTATCAATACTTGTTAAAATCTCAACTTGTTCTTGGAGAAAGGTATCCTCTGGATAACGCTCCAAAATCTGATCAAAAATCTGACTGCGGACAATGTAATCAGAGTACATATGAAGCTTCATTTCATAATCTTCCAGTATCTTTTCTGTACGTTTGATATTATCATAAACAGCCTGACGACTGACACCGAATTCTTCAGCGATTTCAGCCAAACTATAATCGTCTGCATAGTAGAGTTCGATGTAGTTCATCTGCTTATCAGTCAAAAGGGCTGCATAAAATTCAAACAGAGCATTCATGCGGTTGGTTTTTTCAATTTCCATAAGATTTATTATACCAAAAGAAAGGGTAATTTGCTAGCAGAGGAGTGATTTTATAGGGAATTCAAGAAACTCGTCTATACTGTTATTTTTCTGACGTTGAGGGCTTTTTTTGGTATAATAGAAAGAACTGTAATTAGTTAGAAAGGGCTTAGTATGAAAGAACTACAAACTGTACTAAAAAATCGTTTTGCAATTGAATTTGCAGATCAAGACTTACTTGAAACTGCCTTTACGCATACCAGCTATGCCAATGAGCACCGCCTCTTAAAAATTTCACATAATGAACGCTTGGAATTTTTAGGAGACGCTGTTCTGCAGTTATTGATTTCAGAATATCTGTATAAGAAATATCCTAAAAAACCTGAAGGAGATTTGTCTAAACTTCGTGCTATGATTGTCCGTGAAGAAAGTTTAGCTGGTTTTGCGCGTGACTGTCAATTTGATGAATTTATCAAACTTGGTAAGGGTGAAGAAAAATCTGGAGGTCGACATAGAGATACGATTCTTGGTGATGCCTTTGAAGCTTTTTTAGGTGCGTTGCTTTTGGACAAGGATGTTGCTACAGTGAAAAACTTTATTTATACAGTCATGATTCCGAAGGTTGAGACAGGTGATTTTGAGATGATTACGGACTACAAGACTCATCTTCAAGAATTACTTCAGGTCAATGGAGATGTAGATATTTGTTATCAAGTTACCTCAGAGACAGGGCCTGCGCATGATAAGATATTTGAAGTAGAAGTGCTCGTTGAAGGAACAAGTATCGGAAAAGGGCAAGGGCGCTCTAAAAAATTAGCGGAGCAGGAAGCTGCTAAAAATGCAGTCGAGAAAGGGCTGGATTCATGTATTTAAAGGAAATTGAGATTCAGGGATTTAAATCTTTTGCTGATAAGACCAAGGTTGTTTTTGACCAGGGAGTTACAGCGGTTGTGGGACCAAATGGTTCAGGAAAATCCAATATCACCGAAAGTCTGCGTTGGGCATTAGGAGAATCTAGTGTGAAGAATCTTCGTGGTGGGAAGATGCCTGATGTTATCTTTGCAGGGACAGAAAGTAGAAAACCTTTAAACTATGCTTCTGTAGTCGTGACTCTTGATAATCAAGACGGTTTTATAAAAGATGCAGGTCAGGAAATCAAGGTTGAACGTCACATTTATCGTACGGGAGATAGCGAATACAAGATTGATGGTAAAAAAGTTCGTCTTCGTGATATTCATGACCTCTTCTTAGATACCGGACTTGGGCGCGATTCCTTCTCTATTATTTCCCAAGGGAAGGTCGAAGAAATCTTTAACTCCAAACCTGAAGAACGTCGGGCTATCTTTGAAGAAGCTGCGGGAGTTTTGAAGTATAAGACACGTCGCAAAGAGACGGAAAGTAAGCTCCAACAAACCCAGGATAATCTAGATCGCTTGGAAGATATCATCTATGAGTTGGATAATCAAATCAAACCGTTAGAAAAGCAAGCAGCAACTGCACGCAAATTTATTGAATTAGATGGTCAACGTAAAGGCATCTACTTAGATGTTTTGGTTGCACAAATTCAAGCTAATAAGGCTGAATTGGATCTAACAGAAGAAGAATTACATCAAGTTCAAGAGCTTTTGACCAGCTACTATCAGAAACGAGAAGAGTTAGAAGAAGAAAATCAAACTCTCAAAAAGAAACGTCAGAATTTGCAGGCGGAGATGGCAAAAGACCAGTCAAGCTTGATGGATTTGACTAGTTTAATCAGTGATTTAGAACGTAAGTTGGCCTTGTCTAAACTAGAAACTGAGCAAGTCGCCCTCAATCAACAAGAGGCTCAGGCTCGTTTAGCTGGTTTGGATGAAAAGAGAAATGCTCTCATTGAGGAGAAGGAAGAAAAAGAAACCAATCTTAGTCAGTTAGAAGAAAATTTAGCGGTCAATACTAAGGAACTCAATCGTTTAGAGGCTGAGTTGTTAGCTTTTTCTGATGATCCAGACCAGATGATTGAGCAACTGCGTGAGCGCTTTGTTGCTTTCTTGCAGGAAGAAGCGGATGTCTCTAACCAGTTGACACGGATTGAAAATGATCTTGAAAATAGTCGCCAACAGACTCAAAAGCAAGAAGAACAATTGGAGTCCTTGAAGGAACAATTAGCTTCTGCCAAATCTAAGGCAAGTAAACAAGAGGCTGATCTAAAATCAGCAAAAGAAAAAGTACAGACCTTGCTTGCTGACTATCAGACGAATGCTAAACAGGAAGAAGAACAAAAGCAGGCTTATCAAAGTCAGCAAAATCAACTTTTTGACCGTTTGGATAGTCTAAAAAATAAGCAGGCCAAGGCGCAAAGTCTGGAAAACATTCTTAAAAACCATAGTAATTTCTATGCGGGTGTTAAGAGTGTTCTACAAGAAAAAAATCGCCTGGGCGGTATTGTCGGAGCGGTCAGTGAACATTTAACTTTTGATGTTCATTATCAAACCGCTCTTGAAATTGCTCTCGGGGCAAGTAGCCAACATATCATCGTTGAAGATGAACAGGCTGCGACTAAGGCTATAGACTTCCTTAAACGAAATCGAGCTGGTCGTGCGACTTTCCTACCTTTGACAACTATTAAGACTCGTAGCATTTCAGGTCAGAACCAAGATGTGATTGCCTCAAGTCCAGGTTTTCTTGGAATGGCAGATGAATTGGTTACTTTTGATGCCAAGCATGAAGCTATATTTAAAAACTTGCTAGCTACAACAGCAATCTTTGATACGGTAGAGCATGCGCGTGATGCAGCTCGTAAGGTACGCTATCAAGTTCGGATGGTAACACTAGATGGTACAGAATTACGAACGGGTGGTTCGTATGCCGGTGGTGCTAATCGTCAAAATAACAGCATTTTCATCAAGCCTGAATTGGAGCAGTTGCAAAAGGAAATCGCTCAAGAAGAAAAGTTAATTCGTCAGGAAGAAGAAAAACTAAAAATAGCCCAAGAACAATTAAATAACTTGAATGAAACTTTAGAGACTATTAAGTCCAAAGGGGAACAGGCTCGTATAGAAGAGCAAGGCTTGTATCTGGCTTATCAACAAACTAGCCAACAAGTCGAAGAACTCGAAACCCTTCTAGAACTTCAGGAAAAAGAATTAAGCAATCTAAGGGGTGGAGATTGGCAAGCTGAAAAAGAAAAATGCCAAGAACGTCTTGCACTCATTGCGACTGAAAAGCAAAAACTGGAATCTGAAATTGAAGAAATCAAGTCCAATAAAAATGCGATTCAGGAACGTTATCAAAGCTTGCAGGATAAACTTTCTCAAGAACGTCTGCTCAAAACAGAAATGATAGGGCGAAAACGTTACGAAGTTGCAGATATTGAACGGATTAACAAAGAGCTTGAATACCTTGATATGGAGCAAGAAGAGATTGAACGTCTTTTACAAGAAAAGGTAGATAATCTTGACAAAGTTGATACAGAACTTTTGACTAAGCAGGAAGCAGAAGCCAAGAGCCAGAAGGAAGAAATTCAACAAGGACTCATTCGTAAGCAGTTTGAGCTGGATGATATTGAAGGTCAATTGGATGATATTGCTAGTCATTTAGAACAAGCTCGTCAGCAAAATGAAGAATGGATTCGTAAGCAAACACGTGCAGAAGCAACCAAGGAGAAGATTACGGACCGCCTTCGCTATCTTCAAGGTCAACTGACTGAAGAATACCAGATTAGTTATACGGAAGCTTTAGAACAAGCCAATCCGTTAGAAGATTTGGCTGTCGCTGAACAAGAGGTCAAGGATTTAGAAAAATCTATCCGTTCACTTGGTCCAGTCAATTTGGATGCCATTGAACAGTTTGATGAAGTGCATGAACGTTTGGAGTTCTTAAATACTCAACGAGATGATATTCTTTCTGCAAAGAATTTGCTTCTTGAAACCATTACAGAGATGAACGATGAAGTGAAGGAACGGTTTAAGTCAACATTCGAGGCCATTCGTGAGTCCTTCAAAGTGACCTTCAAGCAGATGTTTGGTGGTGGACAAGCGGACCTTATCTTGACAGAGGGAGATCTATTGACTGCAGGTGTCGAAATCTCTGTGCAACCTCCAGGTAAGAAAATCCAATCTCTCAACCTTATGAGTGGTGGAGAGAAGGCCTTGTCAGCTCTGGCTTTGCTCTTCTCAATTATTCGTGTTAAGACCATTCCATTTGTTATTTTGGATGAGGTAGAGGCCGCACTCGATGAGGCCAATGTTAAACGCTTTGGTGATTATCTCAATCGATTTGACAAGGATAGCCAGTTTATCGTTGTTACCCACCGTAAGGGTACTATGGCAGCGGCAGACTCTATCTATGGTGTAACCATGCAGGAATCTGGTGTATCCAAGCTGGTTTCTGTTAAATTGAAAGATTTAGAGAATATAGAATGACCTTCGAGAAGTCGGAAAGGTTACAAAAATAAATTGAGGAGCTTATATGGATTTCGACCTATTCCTAATGATTTGTAATTATATTGGGACCATAGCCTTTGCGGCGTCAGGAGCCATCAAAGGGTTTGATAAACGTTTAGATATTTTTGGAATCAGTTTATTGGCAATTGTAACGGCAGTAGGTGGAGGGATTTTAAGAGATTCTATTATCAGTCGTTTTCCATCCGCTCTCGCAGACCCTGGACCGATTTATGTCTCTATTCTTGTAGCTGTCATCATGTATGTCTTTGTGACTTCAAAACAGGCCAATGCTAGTCATGAAAAAAAGTTCTATAAGTGGTTGAGAGAAGCCTATCTTATTTTTGATTCGATTGGGTTAATCATCTTTTCCTTGATTGGAGCGACAGCCTTGGCAGATAGTGAATTAAATTTGATGTCTGCAGGGATTTTGGCTTGTTTAACAGGTGCAGGTGGTGGGATTATCCGAGATCTCTTGATCAACGAAGTTCCAAGTGTTTTGAAAGAAGACATCTATGCCCTTCTATCTTTCGTAATTGGAGTTGTTTATTATTGGCTAGCGTATGTCCTTCACTTTCCAAGAATCACTGCTTTTATCATTCTCTCAATTGTCGGTTTTGTGATTAGACTCTGTATTATTAAGTTTAAGCTCTCTTTGCCAAATATGGATAAGAGAACCTTGAATTGATGAATGGCTGAAAGTTTGATTCTAAACCCGTAAATAAGTTTAAAATAATCATTTTATCAGCGTCTAATTTCGTATGGATTAGGCGCTATTTTATTTTTTGCAAATACGGGAAATATTTGATGAAATTAATATTTTTTGGTATTATATCTAAAATTTTAAATAAGATAGGAGCTACAATGAGTAATTTAAAGAATTCAGTCGATTTTATTAAAGAAATAGAGAAGTTAAAGTCAGTAACAAGATTTAATAGAACTCTTGATGGAAGATTTGAAAATAGTGCCGAGCATTCTTGGCAAGGTGCTATAGCTGCTATAGTTCTTCAAGATTATTATCCTGAAAAGTTGAAAATGGGAAAAGTTATTTCTATGTTATTGATTCATGATTTAGGTGAGATTTATGCCGGAGATACTTGGGTTTTTGATGATGAAAAAAAGATTCATTCTCATGATAGAGAGTTAGAATCTATAGAAAAAACAATGAGCCTCCTTCCAGAAGATAAATATTTGAATATGAAAAATTTGTGGTTGGAATTTGAAAAAGGACAGAGTGCTGAATCAAGATATGCAAGAGTAATCGATGCATTGGTACCACTGATAAATCACTTGGAAGTGTCAGAATTAAATTATAACCCTGATAATATCAGTGCAGACATGGTATTAGAAAAGAAAAAGTTCATAAAAAGTGAATCAGAAGAATTATGGAAGCTGACGGAAGATTTGATTCAGGAAAGTGTGGAAAGGGGCTTATATTTTAAATAACGACTGACTCTATTGATACAATCGAATATAGAGAAAGCCTTGGAATGTTTCCAAGGCTTTTTAGCTATCTATAGATACAAGGAAAAAGTTGTTAGAGTAGGTGATTTTTATTTGGATACTCTTGTTTTGTAAAACGTTAAACTATATGTTATTAAAGACAGATTGTGTTGTGTACTGAATCATACAAAAATTACTAATGGATTGAGAATTTTGCATTTGATTATGCTGTAGAGAATATTAGTCAAATAAAATTGTTTTGTTTTCACTAATGCATTTCTTATTATCATCCCAATAGTTAATACTTTCAAAGCTTCCTTTTCTTATATAAAGCGGAATCCTTTTTCTTATTTCATCTTGCATTGGTATTTTATCGATTTCTTTTAGATTCCACCATTTTGGCTCACCTTCATCAGATGTGCTTAGTTCACCAGTAAACTGAGTACATAGAAAGTCATAGAAGACAAATCTCTCATTACCGATTGAATTAGTAAAGCCAGAAATTCCTTTTAATTCAAGATTTAATGCAGTGAGTCCAGTCTCCTCCTTAAGTTCCCGTAATGCAGCTTCAAAAAAACTTTCAGGAAATTCAACTTTTCCACCCGGTGGAATCCAGCCAGGAAAATTATCGTGCTGTCTATTAAGTAATAAAATTTCTTGATTTTTCAAAACGCAAATGTTAACCCAATTTTTGATTGTTTCAGTCATATTATCAACCTCCAACTAGTATTTTTTCATATTCAAGACTATATGTCAAGAACTATATGCTATTTATGATTGTGACAAATGTATCTCAGCCAAAGATTGATAATTTTTACGCAATATCTGATTAACTCTAATAATGGAATTCAATCAAGAACTTTGGCAGAAAAGTCTTGAGAGGCTCGATATAAAAGATTGCAAGTCAATCAGCCTGGCATTCAAAAATGGCGTACCGATTGGTTTATAGAATACAAGGACGTGTCAATCCTGCACGTCTTTTTTACTTTTTCTATGGTATAATAGAAGATAGATTTACAACTGGAGAATAGAAGGATTTATGATTAAACTAGTCGCAACTGATATGGACGGGACTTTTTTGGATGAAGCTGGCCAATTTGATATGGAGCGTTTAAAAAAGCTTCTCCATTCTTATCAAGAAAAAGGGATTTACTTTGCAGTGGCTTCAGGACGTGGTCTTTTGTCACTTAAAAAACTCTTTGCTGATGTTCGTGATGAGATTATTTTTATCGCAGAAAATGGCAGTTTGGTAGAATTTCATGGGCAAGATCTCTATGAAGCAACCATGCCACGTGATTTTTACCTGTCAACATTTGAGACATTAAAAACTTCACCTTATTTTGATGAGAAGAAGATGCTTTTGACTGGTAAGAAAGCTTGTTATGTGTTGGATACTGTGGATGAAACTTATTTCATGTTTAGCCATCATTACAATGAGAACATCCAAAAAGTAGCAAGTCTTGAAGATATTACCGATGAGATTTTCAAATTCACAACTAACTTTACAGAAGAGACAGTAGAAGCTGGCGAAGCTTGGGTCAATGAACATGTGCCTGGTGTTAAGGCTATGACGACAGGCTTTGAATCCATTGATATTGTTCTTGATTATGTGGACAAGGGAGTTGCGATTGTCGAATTAGCTAAGAAGTTAAATCTGAATATGGATCAAGTGATGGCCTTCGGTGACAATCTCAATGACCTTCACATGATGCAAGTTGTAGGGCACCCAGTCGCACCTGAAAATGCTCGTTCAGAGATTTTGGAACTTGCCGAAACAGTTATCGGTCACCATAAGGACCAGTCAGTTATCGCTTATATGGAGGGACTATAATGACAGATATTAAATTAATTGCCCTAGACTTGGATGGAACCTTGCTGACGACAGACAAGAAATTAACTGATCGTACCAAGGCAACTTTAAAGGCTGCGCGTGAACAAGGGGTCAAAGTAGTCCTAACAACTGGACGTCCCCTCAAGGCCATGGATTTCTTCCTCAAAGAACTTGGAACAGACGGTCATGATGATGAATATACCATCACTTTTAATGGTGGATTGGTTCAGAAAAATACAGGTGAAATCCTTGATAAGACAGTCTTTTCCATTGATGATGTAAGCCGGATTTATGAAGAAACTGAAAAACTAAATATTCCATTAGATGCAATTTCAGAAGGAACAGTTTATCAGATTCAGTCTGATCAAGAAAGTTTATATGCTCAGTTTAACCCAGCTCTAACTTTTCTTCCAACTGCTTTTGAAGATTTGTCTAGTCAGGTCACTTATAATAAGTGCGTTACTGCCTTTCCTCAAGAGCCCTTGGATGCAGCTATTCAGAAGATTTCACCAGAGTTATTCGACCAGTATGAGATTTTTAAATCTCGTGAACTTTTGCTAGAATGGTCACCAAAGAATGTTCATAAGGCGACAGGGTTAGCCAAACTGATTGAACACTTAGGGATTGACCAAAGTCAGGTTATGGCTTGCGGAGATGAAGCCAATGACCTTTCTATGATTGAATGGGCAGGACTCGGCGTAGCCATGCAAAATGCTGTGCCAGAAGTTAAGGCTGTGGCTGATGTGGTAACGCCTATGACCAACGACGAGGAAGCTGTCGCCTGGGCAATTGAAAAATATGTACTGAAGGAGAACTAAAGCATGGGATTATTTGACCGTTTATTTGGTAAAAAAGAAGAACCTAAGATTGAAGAAGTTGTCAAAGAAGCTTTGGAAAACTTGGATCTGACTGAACCTGAAGAGGAAGCTGTAGGATCTGTAACCGAAGAAGCTACTGTGAAAGATAGTGAAGAAAGCATCCAAAGCTCAGATGTTGAGGAAACTTATTCTGCAGAAGTAAGTGATTCGGAACAACAAGAAGAGCTTGCAGAAGATTCATCTCCAGAACCAGTTGAACCAGTAGAAACTCCTCAAGAAGAAAGAAATCAAGTTGAAGAAGTAACTGAATGCCATTGTTGCCAGGAAGAGTCAGAATCAACTGAAGTTTTAGAATCTGAAGATAGCTCTCAAGAGCTATCAGAGATTGCTACAGAAGAACTAAATTCACTACTTGAAGAAACTCCTCAATCGGAAACAACTCATATTGAAGAGGTGACTTCAAGTGATAGTTCTGATGATGTAGCAAACCAACCTCAACCAGATGAAACAGAAGTAGAAATTACTGAAGAAGAGGAAGCAAACCAAGCAATCGAAGAAACTCCTCAAGTCCAAGAGACTGAACAAGAAAAATATGACCGTAGTCTTAAGAAAACACGTACGGGATTTGGGGCTCGTTTGAATGCCTTCTTTGCTAATTTCCGCTCAGTAGATGAAGAGTTCTTTGAAGAACTAGAAGAACTCTTGATTATGAGTGACGTTGGTGTACAGGTGGCTTCAAATCTTACGGAAGAATTGCGTTATGAAGCCAAGCTCGAAAATGCCAAGAAACCCGAGGCTCTTCGCCGAGTCATTATCGAAAAATTAGTGGATCTTTATGAAAAAGATGGCAATTACAATGAGAGCATTAACTTCCAAGATGGTTTGACAGTCATGCTCTTTGTAGGTGTCAATGGTGTCGGGAAAACAACTTCTATCGGAAAATTGGCTCATCGCTACAAACAGGCTGGTAAAAAGGTTATGCTTGTTGCTGCTGATACCTTCCGTGCGGGTGCGGTTGCTCAGCTAGCAGAATGGGGGCGTCGTGTCGATGTGCCTGTTGTAACAGGCCCAGAAAAAGCTGACCCAGCCAGTGTGGTCTTTGACGGAATGGAACGTGCAGTTGCAGAAGGTATTGATATTTTGATGATTGATACAGCTGGACGTTTGCAAAACAAAGAAAACTTGATGGCAGAGTTGGAAAAAATTGGTCGTATCATTAAACGTGTTGTTCCAGAAGCACCTCATGAAACCTTCCTAGCTCTGGATGCTTCTACGGGTCAAAATGCTCTTGTACAAGCCAAAGAATTTTCAAAAATCACACCTGTTACTGGCATTGTCTTAACCAAGATTGATGGGACTGCCCGAGGTGGTGTCGTTCTTGCTATCCGTGAAGAACTCAATATCCCTGTTAAGTTGATTGGTTTTGGTGAAAAAATCGATGATATTGGTGAGTTCAACTCAGAAAACTTTATGAAGGGTCTCTTAGAAGGTCTGTTATAAAAGAAAATCCTGCAAGAATTCTTGCAGGATTTTCTTTTGATTATTCTAAACGACCATCTTTACGATAGGCGATATCAGGTTGCCATGTCCATTGAGCTCCATATTTTTCAAGTAAATCAAAGCTAGCTTGAGGCCCCATTGTACCAGCCTTGTAGTCATGAAGTGGAGCACCGTTTTCAGCCCAAAGCTTCTCAATACGGTCAATCAATTTCCATGATGCACTCACTTCATCCCAGTGGCTAAAGTTTGTTGAGTTATTGTTCAAAACATCATAGATAAGTTTTTCGTAAGGATCTGGTGAAGCACCTGTTGCAGTAGCATCTGTTCGATAGTCAAGCGAATTTGGCGCAAGGCTAAACTCTTCCCCAACCTTCTTACCGTTAAGGCTAAGAGAGAATCCTTCCGTTGGTTGGATGTAGATGGTAAGCACATTCGGTGCTAGGGGTTCTCCAAAAATAGAATCCATTTGTTTGAAGACAATGTTTACATGTGTTCCTTTTTCAGTGAGGCGTTTACCTGTACGGAAGAAGAAAGGTACATCACGGAAGCGATCAGTATCTACAAAGAAGGCACCTGAAGCGAAGGTTTCTGTCATAGATTCAGGGTCAACATTTGGTTCGCTGCGGTAAGAAATGTACTTCATGCCATCAACTTTACCAGAACGATATTGACCACGGATAAAGTGCTCTTTAAGTTCCTCATCTGTAGGGTGGTAAAGGTTCTTGAAAACCTTGATTTTCTCTGCGCGAATGTCATCCTTTGTAAAGCTTGCAGGCTTATCCATGGCCAAGAGTGATAGAAGTTGAAGGGTATGGTTTTGCACCATATCACGAAGGGCACCTGACTTATCATAGTAACCACCACGCTCCTCAACACCGAGACGTTCTGCAAATGTAATCTGAACATTATCGATGTGCTCACGATTCCAAACATTCTCAAAGATCATATTGGCAAAACGAACAGCAAAGATACTCTGAATCATCTCTTTACCAAGATAGTGGTCGATACGGTAAATTTGCTCCTCGTCAAAGGTAGCAAGAAGTTCATCATTGAGTTGTTTAGCAGTAGCATAGTCTGTACCGAAAGGTTTCTCGACGATCAAACGTTCAAAACCTTTTCCGTCTACGATTTGCTCTGACTTGAGGTGTTTAGCGATAGTACCAAAGAATTGTGGAGCCATAGAGAGGAAGAAGAGCTTGTTATAATCAGTTTGGTATTTTTCGTTTAATTCAGCCTGAAGTTTGCGTAATTCGATGTAGTGCTCGGTGTCATTAACATCGTGACTTTGATAGTAAAAATGACTAGCAAAAGCTTGAGCCTCTTCCACGCTATCTGCCAAGTCAAGAATGGATTCGACTACAACAGACTCAAAATACTCCTTACTCCAAGGTCTGCGAGCAGTTCCGATAACAGCAAAATGATCAGACAAATTGCCTGATTTGTAAAGTCTAAAAAGTGAAGGGTAGAGCTTGCGTTTAGCTAAATCTCCACTAGCACCGAAAATTGTAACAATAACTTTTGATGACATCCTACTACCTAATTTCTATTTACTTTCCTAGTTATTCTATGCATGAGGAACCCTCATTTTCATACCCTTTATTTTATCATAATTTTCTAAAAAATCCAAAAATCCAATACAAGTAAGAAAAAAACTGCAAGGTTTTCCTTGCAGTCTTTTTAAGCATTGAGTACCTTGTCCAAAAATTCTTTTAGACGCGGATGTTGTGGGTTGTCAAAGATTTGATCAGGTGTACCATCTTCTAGGAATTCACCATCTGCGGTAAAGATTACACGATTGGCAACCTTGCGAGCAAATCCCATTTCGTGGGTTACGATGATCATGGTCATACCTTGTTCAGCCAATTCCTTCATAACGTTTAGAACATCACCGACCATCTCAGGGTCAAGGGCAGAAGTTGGCTCGTCAAAGAGCATGATATCAGGGTTCATGGCTAAACCACGAGCAATCGCCACACGCTGTTTTTGACCACCTGATAAACTGTCAGGATTAGCATTAGCCTTATCAGCAAGACCAACTTTTTCAAGAAGTTCCATCCCCAATTTTTCAGCTTCAGCTTTAGTCATCAACTTATGCTCTACTGGTGCGAAAGTGATATTTTCCAATACTGTCATGTGTGGGAAAAGATTGAAGTGCTGGAATACCATTCCAACATTTTCACGAACGTGGTCCACGTTAGTTGCTTTATCCGTCAAATCATAACCATTAACTGTAATATGACCTTTTGTACCTTCCTCAAGGAGATTCAAGCTACGCAAGAATGTTGACTTACCTGAACCAGAAGGTCCAATGATACAAACAACATCTCCTTCATAGAATTTCGCTGAAATTCCTTTAAGGACTTTGTTTTTACCATATTGCTTATGTAAATTATCGACATCGATTTTTAATGTTGCCATTATTGAATCCTCTTTTCTAAGCGTTTTGCTAGTCTAGTTAGAAGAGTGATAATCACAAGGTAAAAGACTGCGAGAATTGCATACATTTTGAAACTTTGGTAGTTACGAGCAATGATAATCTTACCAGTTTGGAAGAGTTCTACCAAACCGATTGCAGATACGATCGTTGTATCTTTCAATGCGATAACAAATTGGTTAACGAAGTTTGGAAGCATGAGTTTGGTCGCTTGAGGCAAGACAATCTTACGCATGGTTTTTCCATAAGAAATACCAAGACTTCGACTAGCTTCCATTTGCCCAACAGGAACTGCCTTGATACCACCACGAACAATTTCAGCGATGTAGGCTGCTGAGTTTAGAGAAAGAGCAATTGTACCAGCAACAAAGTCGTTGATTGGACTTTGCTGACCTGTAAGAGATTCGATAAAGTTAGGAATACCCCAGAAAATAAAGGCTGCAAGAATCATTAACGGAATACCACGGATAACGTCAACGAAAATCTCTGAAATCAAACGAAGAGATTTGTAAGGACTGACGCTAAACATTCCAAAGATAATTCCGATAAAAATCGCAATTGTAAATGAAAGAAGTGCTAAGGCTAGCGTAATACCAAGACCGTTCAGAAGTTGTTTGTAGTTGTTTTTCAACAAGCCCCAGATAGTTGTTTCATTAGCGGTTGAACTTGTAGTAGTAGAATCGCTAGCTAGATACTTATCAAGGATCTTTTGGAATTCTCCATTTGCCTTAAGGTTTGCAAGTCCCTTGTTGAACTTCTCTAGCAATTCTGGATTGCTTCCTTTTTTAACAGCAAAGGCAGTTTCACCAATTGGTGTACCTGCGATTGGTGTTTTTAACTTTTGTCCTTGACTGATAGAATATTTAATAACAGGTTCGTCATCCATAACGGCATCAATTGAACCAGTGTTTAAACTATCATACATAGATGCAGCATCGGAAAAAGTTTTGATCTTGTAACCGTACTTACTTTGATTTTCTGTTAGGAAGGTTTGTGAAGCAGTACCATTTTTCACACCTACAGTCTTACCGTTCAAATCTTCATAAGAAGAAATGGTACTTGATTCTTTAACACCAAGAATAGTATTTGCTGTATAGTAAGAATCAGAGAAATCGAAAGTTTCCTTACGAGCATCAGTTACTGACATACCTGCAATGATACCGTCTGCTTGTCCAGATTGGACTGCGTTAATAGCAGCATCAAAACCTGGATTGGTAATCTCGATTTCAAAACCTTGGTCTTCGGCAATAGCCTTGATTAGATCCATATCGATACCAGTGTATTGATTGCTTGAGTCCTGGAAAACAAATGGCGCAAAAGATGAGTCACTGGCGATAACATACTTGGTTTTTTCTGTGTCAGCTTTTACTAGTCCTAATGAAAGAATAGGAAATAAAATAAGCAAACATGCTAGGATTTTTTTCTTCATGTGATGTCTCCTTTCAGGGTATTTCCAAATTATAGCAGAAAAGAAACATATTGGCAAATTTAAACTCCATTCGTGTTAGAAAATATAACATAAGATGCAAATGAAGGAAAAGTTGAGAAGCAGTAAGTCAGTCTTTTTTATGGTAAAATAGAAGGATAGAAAATGTGTATGAGGCTATTATGATTAATCGAATTACAGACAACAAATTTAAACTGGTATCCAAATACCAACCTTCTGGGGATCAACCGCAAGCTATTGAACAGTTAGTAGATAATATCGAGGGTGGTGAGAAGGCGCAAATCCTGATGGGAGCGACTGGTACGGGGAAGACCTATACCATGAGTCAAGTCATTGCCCAAGTCAATAAACCAACTCTAGTCATTGCCCACAATAAAACTCTTGCAGGGCAACTATATGGGGAGTTTAAGGAATTTTTCCCTGAAAATGCTGTTGAGTACTTCGTATCTTACTATGATTATTACCAGCCAGAAGCCTATGTGCCTTCAAGCGATACTTATATAGAAAAAGACAGTTCTGTCAATGATGAAATTGATAAACTTCGTCACTCAGCAACATCAGCTTTGCTGGAGCGTAATGACGTTATCATTGTAGCATCTGTTTCTTGTATCTATGGTTTAGGTTCTCCAAAGGAATATGCAGATAGTGTAGTAAGTCTCCGTCCAGGACTTGAGATTTCTCGTGACAAACTGCTCAATGATTTGGTTGACATTCAGTTTGAACGCAATGACATTGATTTCCAGCGGGGAAGATTTCGTGTACGTGGGGATGTGGTGGAGATTTTTCCAGCCTCTCGTGATGAGCATGCTTTTCGTGTTGAGTTCTTCGGAGATGAAATTGATCGTATTCGTGAAGTTGAAGCTCTAACTGGTCAAGTTCTCGGTGAAGTGGATCACTTGGCGATTTTCCCAGCTACTCACTTTGTAACCAATGATGATCACATGGAGGTAGCAATTGCTAAGATTCAGGCTGAATTGGAGGAGCAGTTAGCTATCTTTGAAAAAGAAGGCAAACTCCTCGAAGCGCAACGCTTGAAACAACGAACAGAATACGATATCGAGATGTTGCGTGAGATGGGCTATACAAACGGCGTTGAAAACTATTCACGCCACATGGATGGACGAAGCGAAGGAGAGCCTCCTTATACTCTTCTGGACTTCTTCCCTGATGATTTTTTGATTATGATTGATGAGAGCCACATGACTATGGGGCAAATCAAGGGCATGTATAATGGAGACCGTTCGCGTAAGGAAATGTTAGTCAATTACGGTTTCCGTTTGCCGTCTGCCTTGGATAATCGTCCACTTCGTCGTGAAGAATTTGAAAGTCATGTTCATCAGATCGTCTATGTTTCAGCGACGCCTGGTGATTACGAGATGGAACAAACAGACACTGTGATTGAGCAAATCATCCGCCCAACTGGTCTTTTGGATCCAGAAGTGGAAGTGCGCCCAACTATGGGACAAATTGATGACCTCTTAGGAGAAATCAATGCCCGTGTTGAAAAGAACGAGCGTACCTTTATTACAACCTTGACCAAGAAAATGGCAGAAGATTTGACCGATTACTTCAAAGAAATGGGAATCAAGGTCAAGTATATGCACTCAGATATCAAGACTTTGGAGCGGACAGAGATTATCCGTGACCTGCGTTTGGGTGTTTTTGATGTCTTGGTAGGGATTAACCTCCTTCGCGAAGGGATTGACGTACCTGAAGTAAGTTTAGTTGCCATTCTCGATGCTGACAAGGAAGGCTTCCTTCGTAATGAGCGTGGACTCATTCAGACTATTGGTCGTGCTGCTCGTAATAGCGAAGGGCATGTGATCATGTATGCTGATACTATGACTCAATCTATGCAAAAAGCCATCGATGAAACGGCCCGCCGTCGTCAGATTCAGATGGCTTATAATGAAGAACACGGTATTATTCCACAAACAATTAAGAAAGAAATCCGTGACCTGATCTCTGTAACCAAGGTAGTTGCTAAGGAAGAGGACAAGGAAGTCGATATCAATAGCCTTAATAAACAAGAACGCAAAGAATTGGTCAAGAAACTGGAAAAACAAATGCAAGAAGCTGTCGAAGTGCTTGATTTTGAGTTGGCAGCGCAAATTCGTGATATGATGTTGGAAGTCAAGAGTTTGGACTAAAAAATATATAAAGTAATAGCGTGGAAAGGTAATTTAATGAAAAATAGACACATAGGAATTGAAGCTTGTAGAATTTTAGCAATGCTGATGATTTGCAATCTACATGTTCTGGGCATTGGAGGAGTTTTAGAAAAAGTTGCTATTCAAAAAGATCTTTATTATATTTTTGCAAACTATTTAGAAGCCTTTTCGTATTCAGCGGTAAATATTTATATTTTAATTAGTGGTTATGTAGGACTTCATTCTAAATTTAGTTATAAAAAAATGTTTAGCTTTTGGTTGCAGATTATTTTTTATACGATTTCAATTACATTAATATTCGCTCTTTTTTCAAAGTCATCCGTTAAACCAAGTGATTGGCTCTCTGCTTTCACCCCGATTAGTAGTGGGCAATACTGGTATATGAGTTGTTATTTCGGCTTAATGTTAATAGCTCCATTTTTAAATCAAGCTATATTAACAATAAAACAAGAATTGCTATTGCCAATTATTAGTGGTGGATTTGTATATTTCTCGATTATCCCAACAATTTTTAAAAAAGACTCGTTAGGATTGTGGGGGGGTATAGTGTTCTATGGATGATTCTACTTTATATGACAGGGGCTATCATCAATAGATTAGAATTTGAAAAACGTTTTAAAGTTTGGCAAGCTACAGCAACAATCATATTTCTAACAAGTTTAACTTTTCTATTGCACAGTCTTG
The DNA here is from genome assembly GCA_963528105.1 of uncultured Streptococcus sp. GTDB lineage: Bacteria > Bacillota > Bacilli > Lactobacillales > Streptococcaceae > Streptococcus. Next base: position 102,354 of record CAURUY010000001.1, read on the forward strand.
GTTATGAACAGTGGAGAAGTTATTTATCTCCAACAGTAGTTCTTCAAGGAATATCAATATTTCTATTATTTCTAAATTTCAAAAATTATCCATTAACTTTAAAAAAAATAATTTTATCATTATCTCCTTTAACATTAGGAGTCTATTTATTCCATGTTCACCCTCTTATTTTTACTAGGATTCTACCGAATATCTATTTTTTAATGGAAGGACAGAGAATCTCTATGTTCGCCATTGTTATTTTAATTTTGACCCTTCTGATATTTATTGTGGGTGCGTTTATTGAGTATTTAAGAAAAAAACTATTTGTATATATTTCTAGTAAATGGAAATATTAAGAATCAGTCCCTTTTCCAAACATATTGAAAAGAAAAGAGGACAAAAGAAAATGGGGAAAATTCACTCAAATGAAAAATCATAAAAGAAAATTAAAAAGGAAAAAGAAATTATCCAAGATAGAGAAGTTCAATATGTGGTTAGAGTCTCACAAGCTATGGGCCTTTTTTGTGGATTTTACGGTTTACCTAGTATTAGTAGGAATAGTATGTATTGTTTTTAGTCAAGTTATCCTTCTTCCGAATCCTTATAATCAAATTAATTATATGTCTCCGCTCTACTGTAATATCATTTTGATATTTACTAGGTTCTATGCTTATTATCTGCGAGAGGTTTGTTCAACTAAGAAAAATTTTAAAGATTACCTGGAACCTTTTCTATATATCAACAGTTTTGTTTTTATAACGCATTTGATTTTTGGATTCCATACCCCACAACTACGAATTCCATCTCTCTTATCCCTAGATCACCGCTATATTTGGTTTCCAATAACAACCTATCTGGTCTTTTTTACCATACCTGCTTTAACGATATTGTTTATGAAATATATTGAAAAGAAAAGGAGTCAATCATGATGAAACATTTAACTGTATTTAGAATTATTTACCTTTTGTTCCTGCTATTTGTCCTAATTCATTTTGTCCTAGGTTTATTTGGTTTAGCTTTTACCCCAGTTTTGTGGAATATCTGGTTTTTTGGTCTCTGCTTAACCCTATTTATCCATCCATGGACCATTTTTTACAAAACAAGAATCTTTCAATGGTATCATCTAATATTTCAGGCTCTCAGTGGATTCTTCGCTCTTTTAATCTGGTTAATGATATTCTTTTTCCTATCTTTCAGTCCAGACTCATCCATGCCTATCAGTATAGACTATCAAGTTAATAGTAAAGATAAGGAAATTAGAATTATCAGAGGGGATTTGCTCCATGAAATTCATGAAAATCACGACTTAGTTAACCCTTTGATTATGAAGTCTAAAGCTAAGTATATAGAAAATTAAACATTAGAAAGTGAGTCTATGTATGTCTCGAGCACAATTAACTATTTTAACTAATATTTGTCTGATTGAAGACCTTGAAAATCAGCGCGTGGTCATGCAGTATCGTTCACCCGAAAGCAATCGCTGGTCTGGCTATGCTTTTCCAGGAGGCCATGTTGAAGATGGAGAGGCTTTTACAGAATCTGTCATTCGTGAAATTTACGAGGAAACAGGTCTAACGATTCAAAATCCTCAACTTGTCGGCATTAAAAATTGGCCACTAGATACAGGTGGGCGCTATATTGTCGTTTGTTATAAGGCGACTGAGTTCTCTGGTACCCTTCGTTCTTCAGATGAAGGAGAAGTTTCTTGGGTGCAAAAAGACCAGATTCCAAACTTGGATCTGGCCTATGATATGTTACCATTGATGGAGATGATGGAGGCTCCAGACAAGTCTGAGTTTTTCTACCCTCGCCGTACAGAAGACGATTGGGAAAAGAAAATCTTCTAATCCTTTACCAAATAACCTAGCTTGTCTAAGGCCTCCTCGATATAGTGGAGGTCTTGTTTACTTTCAGCCTCAACTAAATGGTAATGGATTCCATCTGTTAATTCTGATAAAGGTCTAAAGTCTGAAGAATTTGCTTGGTTTAAAAAGTGTTCCACATCTCGTCTACAACTCAACTTGAGAAGGGTTTCGATTTCTCCGTATACTGGATGGTCGATAAGAATATTCTGCACTCGTCCGCCGTTATCAACGATAGCAAGAAGTTCTTGCTCCATATCTTCCTCTTTATGTTTGACTTTAAAGAGTTTGTGAACAAAAGGATTGGCTTTGTTTTCCTTATAGATATAGCCACGATTGGTTGATAGGATAGGAGCTCCATTGGCACGAAGAAGAGCAATATCTTGTACGATAATTTGCCGAGTCACATGAAAATGTTCTGCTAAACTCTGGCCATTTAGTGGCTTTTGAGCTTCTTTTAAGAGTTGAATAAGCGTTTCTTTGCGGTCTTTAGTCATGATTTACTTTCTTAATGGCGTTTTTTTAAAGCTTTATAAACGGCTAATGCCAAGTAATAGTCTATCATACTATGAACAATAGTTCCAAACCCAACTAATACAAACAAGACATAGAACATATTTTTTAGGTCTGTTCCTGTAGTAGCATAAAAGATGATACAAGCCAACACTTCAGCAATAGCGTGAATCAAACCAAGCACAAAGTTAAAAATCAAGGAAGATTTTGCATTGTCCAAGGTCTTTGGGAATTTTTGAAGATAGAAAGCACCTAGTGTCCCAAAGAAAATGTGAGAGAAGGCCCGAAGTACGATGACAATCGGATAACCAGCTAGGAGGAAACCAATACTAGAGGCGAGGATGACAAATATAGCCATCCATGGAGAAAGAAACATAGCAATAAAAATAGCCACGTGACTTCCTAAAGTGTAAGAAGCAGGGGGGATAATAAGTTTAAAGGGCATCACCATAGGAATCAAAATAGCGATAGCTGTCAATAATGCGGTTACAGTCATGAACTGGGTTTTCTTTTGTGTATTCATAATAACTCCTTTTTATCTGTATATACAGTTGTATAGTACACTAAAATTTTAAACTAGTCAAGGAGCAAATTGCATTTCTTGAGAAAAATCGTTAAAATATAGTAAATAAACTTATAAAAGTGGAGAGTTGAGATGGTAGATATTCTTTACCCGATTTTTGTCATTTATTATACATCAAAGCTGAAGAAAACAGGATTACGAGTATCAAAATTTACTACATTTACCGCCTATAGTTTCTTGATGATTTCTTTAATTCGAATTGCTTTTGGATCACTAGCACTAATTGTTTTTAGTATACCCATTTTAGGTTTTTTATATTTTAGAGCGATAGGAGTGATTCTCTTTCACATTAGTATTATTTATGGAATGATCTTGCTTTTCTTGTCATTAACACTATTCTTAGACAGTCAAAAAACTAATCAGGATTTTCAAATCATACAAAAGATTCCATTTTTATCTCATGTACTCATGTTAGCCTTTCATGCGCTCTTAATCTACACAGACTTAGTTCCAATTCTTTCCATTCAATGATAAAATCCAAAGATGTTCTTCAAAATAGCAAAGAATAGGTGAAAATTGAGAGTGTAAAAAGAACTGAATTATTTATTTCTTTTTTAAAAAAATCAAATTTTTTTAAAAAATACTTGCTTTGAAATAATAGATGTGGTATACTTATAAATGGTTTGAAAAAACTGCCTAAGACAGTAGGGGAGCTCGACTCATAAGAATCCTACCGAGGACAAAACGTATCAATTAAAAGAAGCGTATTGTACTTTCGTGTCTAGGTTTGGGCGCGTTTTTCTTTTGGAAAAATTCCCCAAGCAAAATAATTACGGAGGTGAACACACTAATGAGTAGTGAAGCAATTATTGCTAAGAAAGCGGAATTAGTAGACGTAGTAGCTGAAAAAATGAAAGCTGCTGCATCAATCGTCGTTGTAGACTCTCGTGGTTTGACAGTTGAACAAGATACAGTTCTTCGTCGCGAGCTTCGTGGAAGCGAAGTTGAGTTTAAAGTGATTAAAAACTCAATCTTACGTCGTGCAGCTGAAAAGGCTGGTCTTGAAGATCTTGCATCTGTTTTTGTTGGACCATCTGCAGTAGCATTTTCTAACGAAGATGTTATCGCACCAGCGAAAATCTTGAACGACTTTGCTAAAGACGCTGACGCACTTGAAATCAAAGGTGGTGCAATCGAAGGCGCTGTCGCATCTAAAGAAGAAATTGTTGCTCTTGCAAGTCTTCCAAGTCGCGAAGGACTTCTTTCTATGCTCCTTTCTGTACTTCAAGCGCCAGTGCGCAACGTTGCTCTTGCAGTCAAAGCGGTTGCAGACAACAAAGAAGACGCAGCTTAATCTTAAGCTACGCAGCGTAGCCTAGCTACGACAAATCTATTATAAATTTAAAACATATTTGGAGGAAATAACAATGGCATTGAACATTGAAAACATTATTGCTGAAATTAAAGAAGCTTCAATCCTTGAATTGAACGACCTTGTAAAAGCTATCGAAGAAGAATTTGGTGTAACTGCAGCTGCTCCTGTAGCTGTTGCTGCAGCTGGTGCTGCTGACGCTGGTGCTACTAAAGACTCATTTGACGTTGAATTAACAGCTGCTGGTGACAAAAAAGTTGGCGTTATCAAAGTTGTACGTGAAATCACTGGTCTTGGACTTAAAGAAGCTAAAGAACTTGTTGATGGTGCACCAGGTGTCATCAAAGAAGGCGTTCCAACTGCAGAAGCTGAAGAAATCAAAGCTAAATTGGAAGAAGCTGGAGCTTCAGTTACTCTTAAATAATAGAGCGACTACATTTGTAGCTTAAAAACATGATTAAACCGCTATTCTTAGAACTAGCGGTTTTTCTTTTTGTTTGAGAAGGGGCAAAAAAGGGGCAAAAATAGTAATGCTTTTCAAACTTTGAATCATTTATTTATGATTCCTTATGAAAAAAATTTACTTTTTAATCTCATTTTGTTATAATAGAAATCAAGAAAGAATATCTTATCAGTAAATCCTAAGCGAGCCTGTGGGAGTGGAAGTCAGGTGATTGAGAGATAAGTGTGGCGCTTTTGGTTTTTTAATAAAGATAATGAAGTAATAAATTAGGGTGGAACCGCGTTTTTGACGCCCCTAGGTCACTTGACTTAGGAGCAAAAACACGGTTCTTTTTGTATCCAAAGTCGCAAGAATTAAAAAAAGGAGTAAAACATGTCTAAAAAACTAACCTTCCAAGAGATTATTTTGACTTTGCAACAATACTGGAATGACCAGGGTTGTATGCTGATGCAGGCTTATGATAATGAAAAGGGTGCAGGAACCATGAGTCCTTATACTTTCCTTCGTGCCATTGGTCCTGAACCATGGAACGCAGCCTATGTAGAGCCATCACGTCGTCCAGCGGACGGTCGTTACGGAGAAAACCCAAACCGCCTCTACCAACACCACCAATTCCAAGTGGTTATGAAACCATCACCATCAAACATTCAAGAACTCTACCTTGAGTCATTGGAAAAATTGGGTATCAATCCTTTGGAACACGATATTCGTTTTGTTGAAGACAACTGGGAAAACCCATCAACTGGTTCAGCTGGCCTTGGTTGGGAAGTTTGGTTGGACGGTATGGAAATCACTCAGTTCACCTATTTCCAACAAGTCGGTGGTTTGGCAACTGGTCCGGTAACTTCTGAGGTCACTTACGGTTTGGAACGTTTGGCTTCTTACATCCAAGAAGTAGATTCAGTTTATGATATCGAGTGGGCTCCAGGAGTTAAATACGGAGAAATCTTCCTTCAGCCAGAATATGAGCATTCAAAATACAGCTTTGAAGTTTCTGATCAAGATATGCTTCTTGAAAACTTCGAAAAATTTGAAAAAGAAGCTGGACGTGCCTTGGAATTAGGCCTTGTGCACCCAGCCTATGACTACGTTTTGAAATGTTCACACACCTTCAACTTGCTTGATGCTCGTGGAGCGGTATCCGTTACAGAACGTGCCGGTTACATTGCCCGCATCCGTAACTTGGCCCGTGTAGTAGCTAAAACTTTCGTTGCAGAACGCAAGAAACTTGGTTACCCACTTCTCGACGAAGCTACACGCGCTAAACTCCTAGCAGAAGAGGAAGAATAGACAGAATTACGGGAATAAATGACTGAAAGTCGACCGTAGGTCGCTAAATAAAACAAGACCGCTGTAGTGAAAGTCGGATAAGAAGTTTCTTATCCGATTGGGGAACTGACGAGACTTAAGGCTTGGCAGTTAGCAATGAAACCGAAGGTTTGCTTGCGTCCCCCACTACTAAAGGTCTTGTTGAAGAAAATTAATTGATTGTGTAAAGGAAGAAACATGACAAAAAACTTATTAGTAGAATTAGGACTTGAAGAGTTACCAGCCTACGTTGTCACACCAAGTGAAAAACAACTAGGTGAAAAAATGGCAGCCTTTTTGGACGAAAACCGCCTTTCATACGAAGGAATTCAAACTTTCTCAACTCCACGACGTTTGGCTGTTCGTGTACTTGGTTTGGCAGAGCAGCAAACAGATTTGACTGAAGATTTTAAAGGACCTTCTAAAAAAATCGCCTTGGATGTAGAAGGAAACTTTTCTAAAGCAGCTCAAGGATTTGTCCGCGGAAAAGGCTTGACAGTTGATGATATTGAATTCCGTGAAATTAAAGGTGAAGAATATGTCTACGTGACAAAACATGAAGCTGGGAAACCTGCTGAGGAAGTATTGACAGGAATTCCAGAAGTGTTGGCAAGCCTAAGCTTCCCGGTTAGCATGCACTGGGCAAACAATACCTTTGAATACATTCGTCCAGTCCACACTTTAATAGTCCTTTTGGATGATGAAGCTCTTGACCTAGATTTCTTAGATATTCATTCAGGCAGAGTCAGCCGTGGACATCGTTTCCTTGGACATGAAGTTGAGATTCGTCATGCTGATAGTTATGAAGAAGACCTGCGTAAAGTCTATGTAATTGCTGACAGTATTGAACGCGAAAACATGATTCGTGAACAAATCAAGGCTATTGAAGCTAGAGAGGGTGTCCAAGTACAGATTGATGATGGACTTTTGAATGAAGTTCTGAATCTGGTTGAATATCCAACCGCCTTTATTGGCAATTTTGATCCTAAGTACCTAGAAGTTCCAGAAGAAGTTTTGGTTACTTCAATGGAAACTCATCAACGCTATTTTGTAGTCCGTGATCTTGAAGGAAATCTAAAACCAAACTTTATTTCTGTCCGTAATGGAAACGCTGAACACTTGGAAAATGTTATCCGAGGGAATGAGAAAGTCTTGGTGGCACGTCTCGAAGATGGAGAATTCTTCTGGCGTGAAGACCAAAAATTAAAAATTGAAGATTTGGTAGCCAAATTATCACACGTAACCTTCCATGAAAAGATTGGTTCATTACGTGAACACATGATTCGTTCTGGGCAAATTGCTATTCTATTAGCAGAAAAAGCTGGTTTATCAGTTGATGAAACTGTCGACCTTGCTCGTGCTGCAGCTATTTATAAGTTTGACCTCTTGACTGGTATGGTTGGTGAGTTTGATGAGCTTCAAGGGGTCATGGGCGAGAAGTATGCTCTTCTTGCTGGTGAGAATGCGAGAGTGGCGCAAGCTATTCGTGAACACTATCTTCCAGATTCAGCCGACGGTGCTCTTCCTGAGTCAAAAGTCGGCGCTATTCTTGCACTAGCTGATAAATTAGATACTCTCTTATCTTTCTTCTCTGTTGGCTTGATTCCATCTGGTTCAAACGACCCATATGCCCTTCGTCGTGCGACTCAGGGGATTGTTCGTATCTTAGAAGACTTTGGATGGAAGATTCCAATGGACGAATTGATTGCGAGCCTTTATGCTTTATCATTTGATAGTTTGAACTATGATAATCAAGAAGAAGTGCTTAACTTCATCAAAGCTCGAGTTGATAAGATGATGGGTTCTACTGCAAAAGATATTAAAGAAGCTGTTCTAGCAAGTTCAAACTTTGTCGTTTCAGATATGATTGAAGCAGCAGAAGCCTTAACTGAAGCTGCAAAAACTGAAGATTACAAATCATCAGTTGAATCTCTATCTCGTGCCTTTAACCTAGCAGAAAAGGCAGAAGGATCGGTCAAAGTTGATGCCAGTCTCTTTGAAAATGAACAAGAAAAAGAACTAGCTCAAGAGGTAGAAAGTCTAGAATTAAAAGGTTCAGCTAGTGATAAAGTAGCGCAATTATTTGCTCTTAGTCCAGTTATTGATGCATTCTTTGACAATACAATGGTTATGGCAGAGGATGTTGATGTTAAGAATAATCGTCTAGCTATTCTGGTTGAACTAGTTAATAAAGCCAAAACAGTTGCTACTTTTAATCTTCTTAATACAAAATAGAAATTAAAGAGTTAATTGGAGATATAAATATGACACCAGAAAAAATCGCTCGTATTAATGAGCTTGCTAAAAAGAAAAAAGAAGTTGGCTTAACACCGGAAGAAGTGGTTGAACAAGCTAAACTTCGTGAAGAATATATAGAAGGCTATCGTCGTTCAGTTCGTCACCACATTGAAGGCATCAAAATCGTAGATGAAGATGGAAATGATGTGACTCCTGAAAAACTTCGTCAAGTGCAACGTGAAAAAGGCTTGCATGGTCGAAGTCTTGATGATCCGAACTCATAAAAAAACCTCGGTTTGTGTGTGCAAACCGAGGTTTTCATTATAAGAAAAGGAACCATTCTTGGTTCCTTTTTTGTTAGTTATTAGTTACTTGCACCAGAAGTTGCATCAGCAGATCCGTGCCCACCGGCATCAGATGCGCCTGAAGTAGCATCTGCGTCACCGTGACCTCCAGCAGGAGCAAATGGTCCGCTACCGCCTACTAAACGTTGACCAGTTTCTTTCAGGTACCAGTCAAGCCATGGTTGGAAGTTAAAGACAATTTCATTGATACCAGCATATGATCCATCAGGATAGTACATAGCTTGGTAGTTGTGAGTGTTGATAACACCAGCAGGTGAACCTGGAACGATTGTACGTACATATTCTTGGTTACCGTTGCGAAGTGTTCCAATAACCCACTCAACGTTCTTCATACGTGCTGGTGGAAGTGATCCGTGAACTGTAGACATACGGTTACCAGATTGAGGTGGTACACGTTTCGCAAACATGGTTTCTGGATCTTGGTGAGCGTTGTTGTAGTATAGGAATTGGTTGTTATCATCAGCGTATGTCAATTCAAAAGGCATAGCTTTCAAGAACATATCAATCTGGTTAACAGTCAAGATACCATGGTCAAGTTTAACATATGTATTACCTGAAACAGCACCTGTGATTTCTGCAACTTTTTCTACCCAATTTGGATCATCTGGGTCAACTTCTGTAATCGTTGTAGCGATTGGTTTGCCACAATCCAAGTCTTCGGGTTCAATTGGTTTTGGTTTTTTCAATTTAGAAACGACTCCTACGTATTTGACAAAGTTATCTAAGCAAGTTTCAAGGAATTTAACGGTTCCTTCGTTAATAATGTTTCCATTTGCGTCAAAAGCTTCTTTAGCTTTTCCAAGAAGAAATTCATTCCCTGGAAGAGTATAGGCATTTACACCTGGAGCGTCAAGAATCTTACGAAGGTGAACTTGAGCACGTGAAGTACCTTGGTCATAATATGAAGCACCCACAATCATGACTGGTTTGTTTTCAAATGGATGAACTTCAAATGAAAGCCATTCAAGAACAGATTTAAGTGAAGCAGAAATGGTGTGGTTGTGTTCAGGAGTTGCGATAATGACACCATCTGCACGAGTGATTTTATTGTAAAGAAGGCGTAACTGGAAGCTATCGTCCCATTTTTCGTCTTGGTTAAACATTGGGACTTCATCTATTTCTAAAACTTCTAGTTCAAATTTAAATTTGAACTGACGTCGGATGAATTCCAAGAGTTTGCGGTTATATGATTGATCGTAGTTTGATCCAACAAGTCCAACAAATTTCATTCTTTCGATCTCCTATCTTACAATTTTTCCCAGTCAAAGTCTTCAGCATCTTTGCGAAGAAGTTCTTGTGCGTTACGCAACTTTTCTGTAACTTTAACAAAGATACGGAAGTCATCGAAGATGGCATCCAATTTCTTGATGACATCAAGATCTACCAAGTCACCATTTTGATCAAATGCTTGAAGAGAATGAGAAAGCAAGAATTCATCTGGGAGGACATTTGCTTTGATTTCAGGAGCATTTAGAATCTGACGAAGTTGCAATTGAGCACGAGATGAACCAAGTGTACCATATGAAGCTCCTGTAATCATGATAGGTTTGTTCAAAAGCGGGAATACACCATATGAAATCCAAGCGAGAGCGCTCATAAGAACAGCAGGAATTGAGTGGTCGTACTCAGGAGTACCGATAATCACACCATCTGCAGCTTCAATTTTAGCAACAATTTCACTAGCTTCTGCAGGAATCAATTTGTCAGCAGGTTTATTGAAGACTGGTAGGTCTTTAATTTCTACCAATTCAATTTCAGCTTTATCTGCAAAGTGTTTTTGCATATATTGAAGCAGTTGTCGGTTTGTGGAACGTTTTGAGTTAGTTCCTACAATAGCAATAAGTTTGAGCATGAGCTTTCCTTTCTCTATTTGCATTATTTTTTATTTATCGTTGGATACCAGATGAACAAACGACATGTCCATCTTTGTCAATGAGGATGGCTTCGATACCGTCGATATTTTCGATTTGCCACATGATAGAAGCACTCCGTTCGCCAAATAATCTTGTGGTCCATATCTCACCGTCGACTGATCGGTCAGATACGATGGTTAAACTGGCTAAATCCGTTTCGACTGGATAACCTGTTTCACTATCGAAAATGTGATGATAATCCTTGCCATCGATTTCAAGATGACGTTCATAAATTCCAGAAGTAACGACAGATTTTCCTGTAATCGATAAGGTCATCAGGTGATTACCTCGTGGATGATTTGGGTCTTGAATGCCAATTTTCCATTGTTGACCATCTTTTGCCTGATTATTACCAATGGTGAGGATGTTTCCTCCAAGATTGATAAGAGCAGAAGTAACGCCTTTATCTTTTAGGAAAGTGGCAACCTTATCAGCGCTGTATCCCTTGGCTAAACACCCCAAGTCAATTTTCATTCCTTTTTTTTCTAGGAAAACCGTAGAATCTATTGGATCAAGTTTAATAAAATGAGGGTCTATCAATGGTAAAACTGAAGCAATTTTTTCAGGACTAGCAACCCTTGCATCGGAAAAACCAATACGCCATGTTTGTACCAAAGGGCCAATACTGATATTGAGATGACTTCCAGGTGCTAAACTGTGTTCTAAACCTAAGGAAATCAGTTCAAACAAATCAGGATGAACCTTAACTGGAGCAATTCCAGCCAGATCGTTAATTTCCATTAATTCCGATTCGGTGCTATTGGCATTAAAACGAAATTCAAGCTCCTTGAGCAAATCAAAAGCTTGACGGAGAAGATTATCCGCTTGTTCATGTACCAAGGAAATAGTAATCGTAGTTCCCATTAATCGCTCAGATAATGAACTGAGAGGCAAAGGATCAACTCCCTTCAAATTGATAGGAATGAGCTTAAACCTTGAATTGATAGCAATCTGTAGATTTATATTTCATTTCCATATAAATAGAATATCATAAAGTCAGCGTTTTCACAAATTATTTTTTAAAAAAAGTCAAGAAATATGCTTATAGGGTTTATGCAACATTTTAAACGATTGAGAATCGTTTAAAATGAATTAATATAAAATAGGAAAATTTACGAAAAAACATCAAACCAGTTAAAAATCTTGTAAACGTTCCCAGATAATGATATACTAGAAAGGTAAATAAAAAATTAAAGGTAGGAATTATCTTATGAGTAAAATTGTAGTCGTGGGTGCTAACCACGCTGGAACTGCATGTATCAACACAATGTTGGATAACTTTGGAAACGAAAACGAAATCGTTGTATTTGACCAAAACTCAAACATTTCATTCCTTGGTTGCGGAATGGCGCTTTGGATTGGTGAACAAATTGACGGTCCTGAAGGTTTGTTCTACTCTGACAAAGAAAAATTGGAAGCTAAAGGTGCTAAAGTTTACATGAACTCACCAGTTCTTTCAATCGACTACGACAACAAAGTTGTGACTGCAGAAGTAGAAGGTAAAGAACACAAAGAATCTTATGATAAATTGATCTTCGCTACTGGTTCTACCCCAATTTTGCCACCGATTGAAGGTGTTGAAATTGTCAAAGGTAACCGCGAATTCAAAGCAACTCTAGAAAATGTACAATTCGTTAAATTGTATCAAAATGCCGAAGAGGTTATTAACAAACTTGAAGACAAGAGCAAACACCTTGATCGTATCGCTGTTGTCGGTGGTGGATACATCGGAGTTGAACTTGCTGAAGCTTTCGAACGTCTTGGAAAAGAAGTTGTCCTTGTTGATATTGTGGATACTGTCTTGAATGGATATTACGATAAAGACTTCACTCAAATGATGGCTAAAAACTTGGAAGACCACAACATCCGCTTGGCACTTGGTCAAACAGTTAAAGCTATCCAAGGTGATGGTAAAGTGGAACGCTTGGTAACTGATAAAGAAACATTTGATGTTGACATGGTTATTCTTGCTGTTGGTTTCCGTCCAAATACAGCTCTTGCTGATGGTAAGATTGAACTCTTCCGAAACGGTGCCTTCCTTGTAGACAAGAAACAAGAAACATCAATCCCAGGAGTATACGCTGTTGGTGACTGTGCGACTGTTTATGACAATGCTCGTAAAGACACTAGCTACATCGCTCTTGCATCAAATGCTGTACGTACTGGTATCGTAGGTGCATACAACGCTTGTGGACACGAACTTGAAGGAATTGGTGTTCAAGGATCAAACGGTATCTCTATCTATGGTCTACACATGGTTTCAACTGGTTTGACTCTTGAAAAAGCAAAAGCAGCTGGTTACAATGCAACTGAAACTGGCTTCAACGACCTTCAAAAACCAGAATTTATCAAACATGATAACTATGAAGTTGCTATTAAAATTGTTTTTGATAAAGACAGTCGTGAAATCCTTGGTGCACAAATGGTATCTCGTGATTCTTCAATTGCCATGGCTATTCACATGTTCTCACTTGCTATCCAAGAACATGTAACAATCGACAAGTTGGCATTAACTGACCTATTCTTCTTGCCACACTTCAACAAACCATACAACTACATCACAATGGCAGCTCTTACAGCTGAAAAATAATTTGACAATTAGTCAAAAAAAAGTAACTTCGAAGATGAAGTTACTTTTTTTATATTTTTAAAGGTTTAAGAAGTCTCATCTCTTACTGGGAATGTGAAACCTTCTCCAAGTATTTCATGGGCTTCTGTAATAGTGATAAAGGCCATTGGATCGATTTTGTGAATCATATCCTTCATTTTGACCATTTCGTTTCGGGCTACAATACAGTAGATAATCTTTAGGTCATTTTTACTGTAGTATCCTTGACCAGAAATAAAAGTAACACCTCGCCCAAGTTCTTCATTGATTTTATCAGCTAATTCTAAGGGCTTTTGGGTTATAATCATAAATCCTTTACCCGCATAACCGCCTTCACCAATTAAGTCAATGACTCTTGATATGATAAAGTCAAATAAGAGAGTGTAGGTTACGAGTCTTAAGTCTTGGAAAATGATTAGAATCAACATCAAAATGAAGAAGTCGAGTCCAAAAAGCAATTTTCCAATAGAGATATGGGTGTATTTGTTAAGGATACGAGCGACAATATCCGTTCCACCTGTTGTTCCACCAGCATTGAAAATGATACCGAGACCAATTCCCAAAAGGACGCCAGCGACTAAAGCTACGACAACCAAATCGCCTTGTAGGTTGAACTGGAGAGGAATCTTTTCAAAGATGGCTAGCCAAATAGATAATGAAATAGTTCCAAGGAGACTAGAATAGAGTGATTTTAGCCCGAATATTTTCCAAGCGAGTAGGAAGAGTGGGATATTAATCAAGATATTCATCACTGAAATAGGGATATTGAAGAGATAGTAGGTAATCAAAGTTATCCCGGTTGCTCCACCCTCAAACAAGTGATGTGGAACAACAAAATACGTGAGTCCAAAGGCGAAGATAGCAGCTCCGAATATAATAGTTAAAGTGGATTGAATATGCCGTAGCATTGAGTTCCCCCTTTAATTTTTTTAAAAGTAAAGTAGTAATTGTTTGAAAGCAGTAGTTATATTACAGTTTCATAGATTGGATTTTCTTAGAATCAGGTGTGACACGAAGAGTTTTTTGACCTGTATAAGTCACAAATCCAGGTTTTCCGCCCGTTGGTTTGTTGAGCTTTTTAATCTGAATCATATCTACTTGAACGAGGTTTGAGAGGCGACCTTTTGAAAAGTAGGCAGCAAGCTCTGCAGCATCTGTTTTGACTTCATCTGAAGGGTTAAGATTTCCCGTGATGACGACATGGCTTCCAGGGATATCTTTAGCGTGAAACCAAAGTTCGTCTTTGCGTGCAATTTTAAAGGTTAGCTCTTCGTTTTGAAGATTGTTTCGCCCAACAAGGATGATGGTTTTTCCATCGCTTGCTAAATATTTCTCAGGTTTTTTGCGTTTCTGAATTTTCTCGCGTTGACGTCTTCTGATGAATCCAGTTTGAATCAATTCTTCACGAATTTCAGCAATTTCATCTAGCCCAGCCTGGTTGAGGACTGTTTCGACACTTTCCAGATAGAGAATAGTAGATTTTGTTTCTTCGATTAATTCAGTTAGATATTTAACAGCCTCTTTTAACTTCTGATAACGTTTGAAGTATTTTTGAGCATTTTGATTTGGTGTTAAAGCCTTATCAAGTGCGATTGTAATTGGCTGATTGGTGTAGTAGTTATCTAATACGACTTGGTCTTGGTCATTTGGAACTTGATGAAGGAAAGTCGTTAGTAATTCACCTTTTTGTCGGAACTCCTCTGCATTTTCGGTAGCTTGCAACTCTTTTTCTTGTTTCTTCAATTTTTGGCGATTCTTTTGTAGTTCATTTTCAACTCGGCGAATGAGTTCGCTGGCCTGTTGTTTGACGCGGTCACGTTCTGCCTTATCTTTGTAAAAAACATCAAGAAGTTGAGACAAGCTTAAAAAATGTGCTTCAATTTTAGTTGAAAAAGGGACACAAGCAAAAGACTTATCTGTTAAGCAAGGTTTAGTTTCTTGACTAAAAAAGTTACGAAAACTAGCTAGTTTCTCACTAACCAATAATCTTTCCAATTCATTTGCTGTATCACGACCTAAACCTTGAAAGAGAGTCTGAATATTTTTGGCTGTTAATTCCTGTGTTTGTAGGATTTCAAACAATTTTTCATCCTTAATAGTAAAAGGATTCAGAGCTTCTGTACTAGGTGGAGCTATGTAGGTAGCACCAGGTAGAAGAGTACGGTAACTATTTTGAGAGAAACCAATATGCTTGATAACTTCAAGAATCTTATGACTACTTTTATCGACAAGGAATATATTGCTATGTTTTCCCATAATTTCGATGATCAGAGTAGCTTGAATATCGTCTCCAATCTCATTTTTGTTAGAAACAGTGATTTCCACGATTCGATCGTTTTCAATCTGCTCGATAGACTCGATAACAGCGCCCTGTAGATATTTTCTTAAAACCATGATAAAGGTAGATGGTTGAGCAGGGTTTTCAAAGGTTGTTTCTGTCAATTGGATGCGTCCGAAGACAGGATGTGCAGAAAGGAGCAGACGATGACTTTGACGATTGCTACGGATTTGTAGGACCAATTCTTGGTCAAAGGGTTGATTAATTTTTTGAATGCGTCCATTTAGTAATTCTGCCCGCAATTCCTCAACCATGTGGTGTAAAAAAAATCCATCAAATGACATGGTGCTCTCCTTATGAATGTATTCCATAGTATTATATCAAAAAGGTAGAATAAAATCATAGAAATATGGTATAATAAAGCCAAGTAAAGAGAATCGAGAAACACATGTATATTGAAATGGTTGATGAAACAGGAACGGTTTCACAGAAAATATTGCAACAAACTCAGGATTTGTTGGAGTTTGCTGCTAAAAAAATAGGAAAAGAAGACAAGGAGATGGCTGTCACTTTTGTAACCAATGAACGTAGCCATGAACTGAATCTTGAGTATCGCGATACAGATCGTCCAACCGATGTTATCAGCTTGGAATATAAGCCAGAACTTGATATTACTTTTGAGGATGAAGAGTTAGCTGAAAATCCTGAATTGGCTGAGATGATATCGGAATTCGATGCTTACATAGGTGAGTTGTTCATCTCCATCGATAAAGCACATGAGCAAGCTAAGGAGTACGGTCATAGTTTTGAACGTGAGATGGGCTTCCTAGCGGTTCATGGTTTTTTACACATTAACGGTTATGATCACTACACTCCGGAAGAAGAAGCGGAGATGTTCGGTTTACAAGAAGAAATTTTGACAGCCTATGGACTCACAAGACAATAAACGAAAATGGAAAAATCGTGATCTTATAGCGAGTTTAGAATTCGCTATGACTGGTATTTTCACCGCTATCTTAGAAGAGCGAAATATGAGAAAGCATGTAGTTACAGCTATTGCTGTTATTCTTGCAGGCCTTCTATTTCAAGTATCAAGAATAGAATGGCTCTTCTTACTTTTAAGCATCTTTTTAGTGATAGCATTTGAATTGTTAAATTCTGCTGTTGAGAATGTGGTAGATTTAGCCTGTAATTATCACTTCTCCATGCTCGCAAAGAAAGCCAAGGATATGGCGGCAGGCGCGGTCCTCCTTGTATCCATTTTTGCTGCGGTGACAGGAGCACTGATTTTTATCCCTCGAATTTGGGAATTGTTATTTAAACATTAAAGAGGAAATTATGACTTTTAAATCTGGCTTTGTAGCCATTTTAGGACGCCCCAATGTTGGGAAGTCAACATTTTTAAATCACGTTATGGGGCAAAAAATTGCGATTATGAGTGACAAGGCGCAGACAACGCGCAACAAAATTATGGGAATCTACACGACCGATAAGGAACAAATTGTCTTTATCGATACACCGGGGATTCACAAACCTAAAACTGCCTTGGGTGATTTCATGGTGGAATCCGCTTATAGCACGCTTCGTGAAGTGGATACGGTTCTTTTCATGGTGCCGGCTGATGAAGCGCGTGGTAAGGGCGACGACATGATTATGGAACGCCTTAAAGCTGCTAAGGTTCCAGTGATTTTGGTGGTGAATAAGATTGACAAGGTCCATCCAGATCAACTCTTGGCTCAGATTGATGATTTCAGAAATCAGATGGATTTCAAGGAGATTGTTCCTATTTCAGCCCTTCAAGGAAACAACGTATCCCATCTTGTGGATATCTTGAGTGATAATTTAGAGGAAGGGTTCCAGTATTTTCCGGCAGATCAAATCACTGACCATCCAGAGCGCTTCTTAGTTTCAGAGATGATCCGTGAGAAGGTGCTCCTCTTGACGCGTGAAGAAGTGCCACACTCCGTTGCAGTAGTGGTTGACTCCATGAAGCGAGATGAAGAGACAGATAAAGTTCATATTCGAGCAACCATCATGGTTGAGCGTGATAGTCAAAAAGGGATTGTCATCGGTAAGCAAGGTGCCATGCTCAAGAAAATTGGAACCATGGCCCGTCGTGATATCGAACTCATGCTGGGAGACAAGGTATTTCTAGAAACCTGGGTCAAGGTCAAGAAAAACTGGCGTGATAAAAAGCTAGATTTGGCTGACTTTGGCTATAACGAAAAAGAATATTAAGAAGAGGTAGGCATGGGCCTGCTTCTTGTTTTTAGAGAAGGAGGGGCTATGCCTGAATTACCTGAAGTTGAGACGGTACGTCGTGGTCTAGAAAAATTGATTCTGGGCAAGAAGATTTCAAACATTGATATTCGTTATTCAAAGATGATTAAGACTGATTTGGATGAATTTAAAAGAGTATTGCCTGGTCAAGTTGTTAAATCAATGGGACGTCGTGGCAAGTACCTGCTTTTCTATTTATCTGATAAAGTTTTGATTTCTCATCTTCGAATGGAAGGCAAGTATTTTTATTATCCCGACCAAGTACCTGAACGTAAGCACGCGCATCTGTTTATCCAATTTGCGGATGGTGCTACTCTCGTATATGAGGATGTGCGTAAATTTGGGACTATGGAATTGCTGGTTCCAGAGCTTTTAGAAGCTTATTTCTTGTCTAAAAAGCTTGGACCAGAGCCGACTGAACAGGATTTTGATTTACCAACCTTTCAAAAAGCTTTACAGAGATCTAAAAAACCCATCAAATCACATCTATTAGATCAAACATTGGTTGTAGGATTGGGAAATATCTATGTAGACGAAGTACTTTGGAGGGCCAAGATTCATCCCTCTAGACTTTCTAACAGTTTAACTGCAAAAGAGGCCAGAAAAGTCCATGATGAAACGATTAAGGTTTTAGGGCAGGCTGTGGAAAAGGGTGGTTCAACTATTCGCACCTATACCAATGCTTTTGGTGAAGATGGGACTATGCAAGAGTTCCATCAGGTCTATGACAAAGCTGGTAAAAAATGTTCACGTTGTGGTTCAATAATTGAAAAATTCCAGCTGGGTGGCCGTGGGACTCACTTTTGTCCAAAGTGTCAAAGGAGGAAGTGATGGGGAAAATAATTGGCATTACTGGTGGCATAGCATCTGGAAAGTCAACTGTCACTAATTTTTTAAGACAGGAAGGCTATAAAGTAGTTGATGCAGATGCTCTAGTGCATAAATTACAAAATCCTGGAGGACGTCTTTACCGTATTTTACTAGAACACTTTGGGCAGGAAATTATTTTAGAAAATGGTAGATTAAACCGACCTCTTTTAGCCAAACGATTGTTCTCAAATCCTGTTGAACTAGAGTGGTCCAAGGAAACACAAGGGGAAGTGATTCGTGAAGAATTAGCTACTTTACGAGATCAGTTAGCTCAGACAGAAGATGTCTTTTTTATGGATATTCCTTTACTCTTTGAACAGGGATATGATTCTTGGTTTGATGAGATTTGGTTGGTTTATGTGGATAAAAAGACACAGATAGAACGTTTAATGAATCGAGATCATATGAATGTCGCAGAGGCTCAAGCTCGATTAGAATCTCAGTGGTCTTTATCGAAGAAGAAAAAATTGGCTAGCCACATTATTGATAACTCTGGAACTCAAAAAGAGTTACTAAAACAGGTTTCCAGTTTATTAGAAGGAGGGGTGTCTTATTCAAACGATTTCTTGGAAGGATAATCTTCGTATTGCCTGGTTTGGAAATTTTTTAACGGGAGTTAGTTTTTCTTTAGTCATTCCTTTTATGCCTTTATTTGTCGAGCAATTAGGTGTTCCTACAGACAAGGTAGCTTTTTATGCCGGTTTAGGGATTTCAATATCCGCCATATCTGCAGCAATTTTATCACCTATTTGGGGGATTTTAGCAGATAAGTTTGGCCGAAAACCAATGATGATTCGTGCAGGATTTGCAATGACTCTGACTATGGGAGGCTTAGCATTTGTTCCTAATGTTTACTGGCTTTTATTTTTACGATTTTTAAATGGCGTCTTTGCTGGTTTTGTACCCAATGCAACAGCCTTAATTGCTAGCCAGGTACCTAAAAATAAGTCTGGCTATGCACTGGGAACCTTGTCTACAGGAGTAATTGCAGGTAATTTGATTGGTCCTTTTATCGGTGGGTTAATAGCTGAGATTTTTGGAATTCGAAATGTTTTCTTATTAGTTGGTGCTTTGCTGTTTTTAGCTGCTCTACTCACCATTTTATTTATCAAAGAAGATTTTCAACCAGTAGCAAAAGAAAAAGCTATTCCAACAAAAGAGTTGATTCATTCTCTTAAGTATCCTTATCTTTTTATCAATTTATTTGCGACTAGCTTTGTGATCCAGTTCGCAGCCCAATCGATTGCTCCAATCCTTGCCCTCTACGTTCGAGATCTCGGACAAAAGGAAAATCTCTTATTTGTATCGGGGCTTATCGTGTCTAGCATGGGATTATCCAGTATGATGAGTGCTGGTGTTATGGGACGTTTAGGAGATAAGGTGGGGAATCATCGCTTGCTCATCGGAGCTCAAGTTTATTCAGTCGTTATTTATCTCTTGTGCGCCAATGCATCAACGCCATTCCAGTTAGGTTTCTATCGCTTCCTATTTGGTTTGGGAACAGGTGCCCTAGTTCCGGGAATTAACGCCTTGATTAATAAAATGACACCTAAAGCTGCCATATCAAGGGTATTTGCCTTTAATCAAGTATTTTTTTATCTAGGTGGAGTGATTGGACCTATGGCAGGTTCAGCGGTAGCAAGTCCATTTGGCTATCACTCAGTTTTCTATGCAACAGCAGCTTGTGTAGCCCTTAGTTGTACATTTAACCTTATCCAATTTAGATCATTATTAAAAGTGAAGGAAATCTAGTGCGCGTAAAAATTCATTTAAAGTGCTCCTCTTGTGGTAGCATCAATTATCTAACCAGTAAAAACTCTAAAACACATCCAGATAAGATTGAGGTCTTAAAGTACTGTCCCAAGGAAAGAAAAGTGACTCTACATCTTGAATCTAAGTAAATTTTATGGTAAAATAGTAAAGATTTTAAGGAGTTTGATATGTATAACCTATTATTAACCATTTTATTGATATTATCTGTTGTGATTGTGATTGCGATTTTTATGCAACCAACTAAGAATCAATCCAGCAATGTATTTGATGCTAGTTCTGGTGACTTATTTGAACGTAGCAAGGCGCGTGGTTTTGAGGCTGTAATGCAGCGTTTGACAGGAATTTTAGTCTTTTTCTGGCTAGCCATTGCCTTAGCATTGACGGTATTATCAAGTAGATAAGAAAATAATGGGCAGGACTAGGTCTTTGCCTCTTTTTATTTTTATACTCTTCAAAAATCTCTTCAAACCACGTCAGCTTCCATCTGCAACCTCAAAATGGTGTTTTGAGCAACCTGCGCCTAGCTTTCTAGTTTGCTCTTTGATTTTTATTGAGTATTAAATGATGTTTGAGAAGGTTTTACACCAAAAAAATTTAACAATCTAGAAAGAAAACATGAAAGATAGAATAAAAGAATATTTAGAAGAGAAGGGACAAGTTACTGTTAATGATTTGGCCCATGGTCTCGGAAAGGAGAGTTCTAAGGACTTTCGAGAGCTCGTGAAGACTTTGTCTATGATGGAAAGAAAGCACCAGATTCGCTTTGAAGAAGATGGTAGTCTCAGTCTAGGCCAAAAGAAAAAGCATGAAATTACCCTTAAAGGAACTTTTCATGCTCATAAAAACGGTTTTGGTTTTGTCAGTTTAGAAGGTGAAGAAGACGACCTTTTTGTAGGAAAAAATGATGTTAACTATGCCATTGATGGCGATACTGTTGAAATTGTAATCAAGAAGGTTGCGGATCGTCAAAAAGGAACTGCAGCTGAAGCAAAGATTATCGATATTTTAGAACACAGTTTGACGACGGTTGTCGGGCAAATCGTTCTTGATGAGGAAAAACCCAAGTATGCGGGCTATATCCGTTCAAAAAATCAAAAGATTAGTCAACCAATCTACGTTAAGAAGCCAGCTATTCAATTAGACGGTACAGAAGTTCTCAAAGTCTTTATCGATAAGTACCCAAGTAAGAAACACGATTTCTTTGTTGCCAGTGTCTTAGATGTGGTTGGACATTCTACAGATGCAGGGATTGATGTCCTTGAGGTCTTGGAATCTATGGATATTGTATCAGAGTTTCCAGAGGCTGTTCTCAAAGAAGCAGAGAGTGTTCCGGATGCACCATCAGAGAAGGATATGGAAGGTCGTCTGGACTTAAGAGATGAAATTACCTTTACCATAGATGGAGCAGATGCAAAAGATTTGGATGACGCTGTTCATATCAAACCATTGAAAAATGGAAATATTGAACTAGGAGTTCACATTGCCGATGTCTCCTACTATGTGACAGAGGGTTCTGCTCTTGATAAGGAAGCTCTTAATCGTGCGACCTCTATTTATGTAACAGACCGTGTAGTTCCAATGTTGCCAGAGCGCCTCTCAAACGGTATCTGTTCTCTTAACCCTCAAGTGGACCGCTTGACCCAGTCTGCTATTATGGAAATTGATAAAAATGGTCGTGTTCGTAATTATACGATTACACAGACTGTTATCAAGACAAGTTTCCGTATGACCTATAGCGATGTCAATGACATCCTAGCAGGTGATGAGGAGAAGAGACGAGAGTATAAGAAAATCGTTCCTAGTATCGAGTTAATGGCTAAGCTACATGAAACTTTGGAAAGTATGCGAATTAAGCGTGGAGCCCTCAATTTTGATACCAATGAAGCTAAGATTTTAGTCGATAAAAAAGGCAAGCCAGTTGATATTGTTCTTCGTCATCGTGGCGTTGCTGAACGTATGATTGAGTCCTTTATGTTGATTGCTAACGAAACAGTTGCTGAGCATTTTAGCAAGCTAGACCTTCCTTTCATCTATCGAATCCATGAGGAGCCAAAAGCAGAAAAAGTTCAGAAGTTTATTGATTACGCTTCTAGTTTTGGCTTGCGAATCTACGGAACTGCCAGTGAAATTAGTCAAGAAGCCCTCCAAGATATCATGCGTGCCGTTGAGGGTGAACCTTACGCGGATGTATTATCCATGATGCTTTTGCGTTCGATGCAACAGGCTCGTTATTCTGAGCATAACCATGGCCACTATGGCTTAGCCGCGGACTATTACACACACTTTACCAGTCCGATTCGCCGTTATCCTGACCTCTTGGTTCACCGTATGATTCGTGACTATGGACGTTCTAAAGAAGTGGCGGAACATTTTGAACAGGTCATTCCAGAGATTGCGACCCAGTCTTCCAACCGTGAGCGTCGGGCTATCGAAGCTGAACGTGAAGTTGAAGCTATGAAAAAAGCCGAATACATGGAAGAGTTTGTGGGTGAAGAGTATGATGCGGTTGTGTCCAGCATCGTCAAATTCGGTCTTTTTGTTGAATTGCCAAATACAGTCGAAGGCTTGATTCATATTACAAATCTGCCTGAGTTTTACCATTTCAATGAACGTGATTTGACTCTTCGTGGAGAGAAATCAGGGACAACCTTCCGTGTGGGACAACAGATTCGTATTCGTGTCGAAAGAGCCGATAAAATGACTGGTGAGATTGATTTTTCTTTTATTCCAAGCGAGTTTGATGTCATTGAGAAAGGTTTAAAACCGTCTGGCCGCAAGGATAGAGGTCGTCGTTCGGATAAGAAAGAAGACATGAAAAAAGTTGGTCGCTCAAGTGATAAACGTAAGCATTCTTCAAAAGACAAGAAAAAAAAGAGTAAGAAACCTTTTTATAAGGAAGTAGCAAAGAAAGGAGCTAAGTATGGCAAAGGGCGTGGGAAAGGTCGTCGCGCAAAATAAAAAAGCGCATCACGACTATACTATCGTAGATACGCTAGAAGCAGGAATGGTTCTAACTGGTACAGAGATCAAGAGTGTTCGAGCAGCTCGTATCAATTTAAAAGACGGAT
Source organism: uncultured Streptococcus sp. (assembly GCA_963528105.1). Lineage (GTDB taxonomy): Bacteria > Bacillota > Bacilli > Lactobacillales > Streptococcaceae > Streptococcus. Next base: position 125,770 of record CAURUY010000001.1, read on the forward strand.
TTGCCCAGGTTAAGAATGGGGAAGTTTGGCTGAGTAATGTCCATATCGCTCCTTATGAAGAGGGCAACATCTGGAACCAGGAGCCAGAACGTCGTCGTAAACTTCTCCTTCATAAAAAACAAATCCAGAAATTGGAGCAAGAAACTAAAGGAACAGGTATGACTTTGGTTCCTCTTAAAGTTTATATCAAAGATGGCTATGCCAAGCTCCTTTTAGGACTTGCAAAAGGGAAACATGACTACGATAAACGGGAGTCTATCAAACGCCGTGAGCAAGATCGTGATATTGCGCGTGTTATGAAAGCTGTTAACCACCGATAGAAAGAGTGAAGAATATGGAAAAACTAGTTGCCTACAAACGCATGCCTGTCTGGAATAAAGACACCATGCCAGAGGCTGTTCAAAGAAAACACAATACCAAGGTTGGAACCTGGGGGAAGATTACCGTATTAAAAGGAACCCTTAAGTTTATTGAATTAACTGAAGAGGGAGAGATTTTAGCTGAACATCTCTTCGAAGCGGGTGCTGATAATCCGATGGCTCAACCTCAAGCTTGGCACCGTGTAGAAGCTGCCACAGATGATGTGGAGTGGTATTTAGAATTCTATTGTAAACCGGAAGATTATTTCCCTAAGAAGTACAATACCAACCCAGTTCATTCGGAGGTTTTAGAAGCTATACAGACCGTGAAACCATGTAAAGCATTAGACCTAGGATGTGGTCAAGGAAGAAATGCACTCTTTTTAGCTCAACATGGATTTGATGTTACAGCAGTGGATCAAAATGAGCTATCCCTTGAAATCTTGCAAAGCATTGTAGAGCAAGAAGTTTTAGAGATGCCTGTTGGTCTCTACGATATCAATTCAGCTAGCATTGAACAAACTTATGATTTTATCGTATCAACGGTTGTTCTGATGTTTTTACAAGCAGATCGCATTCCAGCTATTATTCAAAACATGCAGGAACAAACCTCAATTGGAGGTTACAATTTGATCGTGTGTGCTATGGATACAGAAGATTATCCATGTTCTGTTCATTTCCCATTTACCTTCAAAGAGGGTGAGTTGGCAAATTACTACAAGGACTGGGAATTAGTGAAGTACAATGAAAATCCTGGCCATCTCCACCGCCGTGATGAAAATGGCAATCGTATCCAACTACGCTTTGCAACCATGTTAGCTAAAAAAGTAAAATAAACATGAACAAAGGTTAGGAATTTTCCTAACCTTTTCTTTTTTGCGAATAATAGAGTAAAGGAGAAAATCATGTTTGTTGCGAGAGATACTAGGGGACAGTTAGTGAATGTGCTAGAAGATAAGGTTGAAAAGCAAGATTATACCTGCCCAGCTTGTGGGGGAACGCTTCGTTTACGTCAAGGACCAAGTGTACGGCCTCATTTTGCCCATAAATCTTTAAAAGATTGTGATTTTTCATTTGAAAATGAAGGCCCAGAACATTTAACGAATAAGGAATCCCTCTATCATTGGTTAAAGAAAGATTCAGAAGTCCAATTAGAATACCCGATTCCAGAGATTAAACAGATTGCGGATGTATTCGTAAACGGGAAAATAGCTTTAGAGATTCAATGCAGTTCCTTGCCCCAAAAAGTATTGAGAGATAGGAGTAGTGGTTATCGAAGTCAAGGATATCAAGTTATTTGGCTTTTGGGAGAAAGACTATGGATTAAGGAGCGTTTGACAAGACTTCAAAAAGACTTTCTCTATTTTAGCAAAAATATGGGCTTTTACGTCTGGGAATTAGATCAGACAAGGAATTGTTTACGACTGAAATACTTAATTCACCAGGACTTACGGGGCCATGTTCATTGCTTAATCAAAGAGTTCTCATTTGGGGATGGAAATTTGTTAGAAATCTTGCGTTACCCTTATCAACGTCAGCACTTGAGCAGTTTTTCTGTTAAAATAGACAAAAATATTTGTCAATACATCCGACAACAGCTTTATTATCAAAATCCATTTTGGATGACAAGACAAGAAGAAGCCTATAGAAAAGGAGAAAATTTACTAAATTATGGTGTAGCACATTGGTTCCCCCAAGTAAGGCCGATAGAAAATGGTCATTTTTGTCAAATAAGACAGGATATCAATGATTATTATTCAAATTTTCAGGCTTATTATGAGCAGAATCCTCAAAATAAGCAACAAAAGGTCTATCCACCTGCCTTTTATCAGCAATATTTTTCAAAAAATATGGTAGAATAGAAAAGATGGAGGAATCTTATGGCATTACAACGACATGAAATAAATGAAAAAGATACATGGGATCTTTCAACAATCTACCCAACAGACCAGGCTTGGGAAGAATCCTTGAAAGATTTAACTGAAAAAGTACAAACAGCCTCTCAGTATGAAGGGCATCTTTTGGATAGTGCAAAGAGTTTGCTTGAAATTACTGAATTTTCTCTTGATATGGAACGTCAAGTCGAAAAACTCTATGTTTATGCACATATGAAAAACGACCAAGATACTCGTGAAGCTAAGTATCAAGAATATTATGCAAAAGCAATGACTTTGTACAGTCAACTTGAACAGGCCTTCTCTTTCTATGATCCAGAATTTATGGCAATCACAGAAGACCAGTATCAAAACTTCTTAGCAGAAGAACCAAAACTCCAACCGTATAAACACTTCTTTGATAAACTCTTGCAAAATAAGAAGCACGTTCTTTCACAACGTGAAGAAGAGCTATTAGCAGGAGCTGGCGAAATCTTTGGAGCTGCTAGTGAAACTTTCGCTATCTTAGATAATGCAGATATCGTCTTTCCATATGTTAAAGATGAAGATGGTAACGAAGTTCAATTGTCACATGGCGTTTATATGCGTTTGGTAGAATCTAAGAATCGTGAAGTTCGTAGAGGTGCCTATGAAGCCCTTTACGCTACTTACAAACAATACCAACATACTTACGCTAAAACACTGCAGACCAATGTCAAAGTGCAAAACTATCGTGCTAAGGTTCGTAACAATAAGAGTGCGCGTGAAGCAGCTCTTGCAGCAAACTTTGTGCCAGAAAGTGTTTATGATAACTTAGTATCTGCTGTTCGTAAGCATTTGCCGTTATTACATCGTTATCTTGCTCTTCGCTCAAAAATCTTGGGTATTCCAGACCTCAAAATGTATGATGTCTATACACCATTGTCTTCAGTAGAATACAGCTTTACTTATGAGGAAGCCTTGAAGAAGGCAGAGGAAGCTTTGGCTGTTCTTGGTGAGGATTACTTGAGTCGTGTTAAACGTGCGTTTAGTGAGCGTTGGATTGATGTGTATGAAAATCAAGGCAAGCGTTCAGGAGCTTATTCAGGTGGTTCTTATGATACCAACGCCTTCATGCTCCTTAACTGGCAAGATAATCTAGATAATCTCTTTACTCTTGTTCATGAAACTGGGCACAGCATGCACTCAAGCTATACACGCGAAACCCAACCTTATGTGTATGGGGATTACTCAATTTTCTTGGCGGAAATTGCTTCAACAACCAATGAAAATATTTTGACAGAGAAATTATTACAAGAAGTCCAAGATGATGCAACACGTTTTGCAATTCTCAATAACTTCCTAGATGGTTTCAGAGGGACAGTATTCCGTCAAACTCAATTTGCTGAATTTGAACATGCTATCCATCAAGCTGATCAAAATGGTGAAGTCTTGACAAGTGAGTTCTTGAGCAAGTTATATGCTGACTTGAACCAAGATTACTACGGACTAAGCAAGGAAGACAATCCTCAGATTCAATACGAGTGGGCTCGAATTCCTCATTTCTACTATAACTACTATGTATATCAGTATTCAACAGGATTTGCAGCAGCTTCAGCCTTGGCTGAAAAGATTGTTCACGGTAGTCAAGAAGATCGTAATCGTTATATTGATTACCTCAAGGCAGGGAAGTCAGACTATCCACTTAATATCATGCGAAAAGCTGGTGTTGATATGGAAAAAGAAGACTATCTCAACGATGCCTTTGCAGTCTTTGAACGCCGTTTGGATGAGTTTGAAGCCCTTGTTGAAAAATTAGGATTGGCATAAGATGGTTGATTCATACAGTAAAAATGCCAACCATAACATGCGACGTCCTGTCGTAAAAGAAGAAATCGTCGAATTTTTACGCCAACGTCAAAAGCAGGTGACTGGTTCTTTAAAAGAACTAGAAAACTTTGCTCGCAAGGAGAATATTCCAATCATTCCTCATGAGACTGTCGCTTATTTTCGTTTCCTAATGGAAACAATACAACCAAAAAACATTTTAGAGATTGGTACGGCGATTGGGTTTTCTGCACTTTTGATGGCCCAGCATGCCCCAAATGCAAAAATTAAAACCATTGACCGAAATCCCGAAATGATTAGTTTTGCCAAAGAAAATTTTGCAAAATTTGATAGTCGCAAACAAATCACTCTCTTAGAAGGGGATGCGGTAGATATTTTGTCAACATTGACAGGGACCTATGATTTTGTTTTTATGGATTCTGCAAAGTCTAAATACATTGTATTTTTGCCAGAAATCCTTAAACACCTTGAAGTTGGAGGAGTGGTCGTATTGGATGATGTTTTTCAAGGTGGAGACATCGCTAAGGATATCATGGAAGTTCGACGTGGGCAACGAACTATTTATCGTGGTTTGCAAAGGCTCTTTGAGGCGACTCTTGATAATCCAGGATTAACAGCCAGTCTAATTCCTCTTGGAGATGGGATATTGATGTTGCGAAAGAATCAAGCAGAAGTAGAACTGCCTGATATTGACTAATTTTAGATATTTTTAAGACAATTTAGTAAAATAGATAAGGTAAACAATTATCTAGTGAATAAAAAGGAGTAAACATGAAGAAAAAATTATTGGCAGGTGCCATAACTTTGTTATCAGTAGCTACTTTGGCTGCTTGTTCAAATAGCTCTCAAGGAGCTGACTTAATCAGTATGAAAGGTGATGTCATCACTGAGCACCAATTCTTTGAAGAAGTTAAAAACAATGCGACTGCTCAACAAGTCTTGCTGAATATGACCATTCAAAAAGTTTTTGAAAAACAATATGGATCTGAAGTTAGTGATAAAGAAGTAGAAGATGCTGTAGCAGAAGAACAAAAGAAATATGGTGATAGTTACCAAATCGTTCTTTCTCGTGCAGGTATGACAGCTGAAAGTCGTAAAGCTCAAATTCGTACAAGTAAATTAGTTGAATATGCTGTTAAAAAAGCCGCAGAATCAGAATTGACTGATGAAAACTATAAAAAAGCTTACGACGAATACACACCTGAAGTAACAGCTCAAATTATCAAACTTGACAGTGAAGATAAAGCTAAAGAAGTACTTGCAAAGGCAAAAGAATCTGGAGCTGACTTTGCACAATTGGCTAAAGATAATTCAACTGACGAAAAGACAAAAGCAAATGGTGGTGAAATCACTTTTGACTCTGCATCAACAGAATTGCCAGACGTTGTTAAAAAAGCAGCCTTTGCCCTTAATGTTGATGGAATCTCTGATGTGATCACAGCTCCAGGTACACAAGCTTATTCAAACAGTTTCTATATTGTGAAATTGACCAAGAAAACAGAAAAATCTTCTAATATTGAAGACTATAAAGAAAAATTGAAGACAGTTATTCTTACTCAAAAACAAAATGATGCTACCTTTGTTCAAGGTGTCATTAGTAAAGAATTGCAAGCAGCAAATATCAAGGTTAAAGATCAAGCCTTCCAAAATATCTTTACTCAATATATCCAAAGCGATTCAGCTAACGCAACTACAACCACATCTTCTAACTAATGATAGAAACTCTATCTTTCTAACAAGAAAGATAGAGTTTTTTTCGTGAACATTTAAAGTCTCAATTTTAAATTGAAAAAAATATTAGAGAAGCACAATAATCAGAAATTTAGTTCATTAATGGGTAAGAGTTTTTTTCTAATTTAAAAAATGGTATAATAACAAGAAAACTAGAATTAATAAAATTATAATTTTGATAGATGGTGACGTATGAAAATTAGTAAAAGGCACCTGTTGAATTATTCCATTTTAGTGCCCTATCTTCTCTTGTCTGTCTTGGGCTTAATTGTGGTATATTCGACAACTAGTGCATCCTTAATCCAAGAAGGTCAGAGCGCATTTCAATTAGTTCGAAACCAAGGTATATTTTGGGTCGTAAGTTTATTACTTATTTCGATCATTTATAAGTTAAAATTAGGATTTTTGAGAAATGAACGCTTGTTATTTATTGTGATGTTCGTTGAGTTAGTATTGCTAGCTCTAGCTCGTTTAGTTGGTATTCCTATCAATGGAGCTTATGGTTGGATCAAAGTAGGCCCTATTACCATTCAACCTGCAGAGTACTTGAAGATTATTATTATCTGGTATTTAGCACAAAGATTTGCCAAGCAGCAAGATGAAATAGCTGTTTATGACTTTCAAGTTTTGACTCAAAACCAATGGCTTCCAAGAGCGTTTAATGATTGGCGCTTTGTTTTGTTAGTGATGATTGGTAGTTTGGCTATTTTCCCTGACCTCGGGAATGCTTCTATTCTCATTTTAGTAGCATTGTTAATGTATTCAATCAGTGGAATTGCTCATCGTTGGTTTGCAACTATACTCGGAATATTGACTAGCGTATCCTTTGTGTCATTGACAGCCATTAAAATGATTGGTGTTGATAAGGTTTCGAAGATTCCTGTCTTTGGATATGTAGCTAAACGCTTTAGTGCCTTCTTCAATCCATTTGATGACCTTGCTGGTGCAGGACACCAATTAGCGAATTCTTACTACGCTATGGTTAATGGCGGATGGTTTGGATTAGGCTTAGGAAACTCTATTGAAAAGAGAGGCTATCTGCCTGAGGCACACACGGATTTTGTCTTCTCAATTGTCATTGAAGAGTTTGGTTTTGTCGGTGCCAGTCTAATCTTAGCACTCTTATTCTTCTTAATACTTCGTATTATCTTGGTTGGTGTTCGAGCAAAAGATCCATTCAACTCGATGGTAGCAATCGGTATCGGTGGAATGATTTTGATTCAAGTATTTGTCAATATTGGTGGAATCTCAGGCTTAATTCCTTCTACAGGTGTAACTTTTCCTTTTCTTTCTCAGGGAGGAAATAGTCTCTTGGTTCTGTCTGTAGCCATCGCCTTTGTTTTAAATATTGATGCTAGTGAAAAACGTGCACAACTCTATAGCGAGTATGAAGCGCAGCTTTAAGAAAAAGTAACAAGGAGAAAAAATGTCTCTTCAAAAGTTAGAAAATTTTAGTAACAAAACTGTCGTGCAAGAAGAAGTTCAAATCTTGACAGATTTACTTGAAGATATCACAAAAAATATGCTTCCTGCTGAAACCTTTGACAAGATTATACAGTTGAAGGAACTTTCATCAAAACTAGATTATCAAGGACTTGATAAAGTGGTAACGAGTCTATCAAATGATGAGATGGTATACATTTCTAGATATTTCTCTATTTTGCCACTTTTGATTAATATCTCAGAAGACGTTGACTTGGCATTTGAGATTAACCATCTTAACAATGTTGATCAGGATTATCTTGGTAAGTTATCAACAACTATCGAAATGGTAGCTGAGAAAGAGAATGCAGCTGAAATTCTTGAACATTTAAATGTTGTACCCGTATTGACAGCTCACCCAACACAAGTTCAACGTAAAAGTATGCTGGATTTGACCAATCATATTCATACCCTCTTGCGGAAATATCGTGATGTGAAGATGGGTCTGATTAACAAAGAAAAATGGCACAATGATCTCCGTCGCTATATTGAAATTATCTTGCAGACGGATATGATTCGTGATAAGAAACTAAAGGTAACCAATGAAATCACTAATGTGATGGAATACTACAATAGTTCTTTTCTTCAGGCTGTTCCAAATCTGATGTTAGAGTATAAGCGCTTAGCAAAAGAACAAGGAATTGATCTAAAACAAGCAAAACCCATCACTATGGGAATGTGGATTGGTGGAGACCGTGATGGAAATCCATTTGTAACAGCTGAGACACTCATGCGTTCAGCTACCATTCAAAGTGAAGTAGTTTTGAACTATTATATTAGTAAGATCTCTAGTCTCTATCGTACCTTCTCGCTTTCAACTAATTTATCAAAAACAAGCAAGGCTGTTGAAGAAATGGCGGCTCAATCTCGTGATACATCTGTCTTCCGTGAGAAAGAACCTTATCGTCGTGCTTTTCACTTGATTCAATCAAAATTGATTCAAACACTGTTGAATCTAAAAGAATGGGCAGTGGTTGGTTCTTCAGAAGATGAACGACATCATGTTGAGCGTCTTCTCGGTGCTCAAGGGCATCAACAAGGAGTGGTAACTGATTATATCAGCAATCGACTCTCAGGTGCCATTCAAGAATTGGCAGACGAACGTCCACCGTACTATGAAACAATTGAAGAGTTCAAGCATGATTTATATGTTATTAAGGATTCATTGCTTGAAAATAAAGCAGAAGCTCTATTGACAGGTGAGTTTGCAGAACTGCTAGAAGCAGTTGAGGTTTTCGGTTTCTTCTTGGCATCAATTGACATGCGTCAAGACTCAAGTGTTCACGAAGCCTGTGTAGCAGAGTTATTGGCATCTGCTGGTATTAATGACCATTATAGCGATTTGTCAGAAGATGAAAAGTGCGAGTTGCTTTTACACGAATTGTTAGAAGATCCTCGAATCTTGTCAGCAACTCATGCTGAGAAGTCTGAACTTCTTGAAAAAGAATTGGCTATTTTCCAAACAGCTCGTCAATTAAAAGACCGCTTAGGTGAAGACGTCATTCGTCAAACGATTATCTCTCACGCAACCAGTGTGTCTGACATGTTAGAATTGGCTATTATGCTGAAAGAAGTAGGACTCGTAGATTCTGAAAAATCTCGTGTTCAAATCGTACCTCTCTTTGAGACGATTGAGGACTTGGATCATTCTGAAGAAACAATGAGAAAGTATTTCTCTTTACCACTTGCTAAGAAGTGGATTGCTTCTAAAAATAACTACCAAGAAATTATGCTTGGGTACTCTGATAGTAACAAGGATGGAGGCTACCTCTCATCTTGCTGGACCCTTTATAAAGCTCAGCAGCAATTGACAGCTATCGGTGATGAATTTGGTGTAAAAGTAACATTCTTCCACGGTCGTGGTGGTACAGTAGGTCGTGGTGGTGGTCCTACCTATGATGCCATCGCATCTCAACCACTTAAGTCTATCAAAGATCGTATTCGCTTGACTGAACAAGGTGAAGTGATCGGCAATAAATACGGGAATAAGGATGCAGCTTATTACAACCTTGAAATGTTAGTTTCGGCGGCCATCAACCGTATGATTACTAAGAAGAAGAGTGACACCAATACATCGAACCGTTATGAAGCCATCATGGATCAAGTGGTAGAACGCAGTTACGATATCTACCGTGAGCTCGTATTTGGAAATGAACATTTTTATGATTATTTCTTTGAATCTAGTCCAATCAAGGCGATTTCAAGTTTCAATATTGGTTCTCGTCCAGCAGCTCGTAAAACAATTACCGAAATCGGTGGTCTACGTGCTATTCCTTGGGTATTCTCATGGTCACAAAGTCGTGTTATGTTCCCAGGCTGGTATGGAGTAGGTTCAAGTTTCAAAGAATTTATCGACCAAGATCCTAAAAATATCGAAACGCTTAGAGAAATGTATCAAAACTGGCCATTCTTCCAGTCACTCCTATCAAATGTCGATATGGTCTTATCAAAATCAAATATGAACATTGCTTTTGAGTATGCTAACCTTTGTGAAAGTGAAGAAGTTCAAGCAATCTACTATACTATTCTTGATGAATGGCAATTGACTAAGGATGTTATCTTAGCTATTGAAGGACATGAAGAACTTTTGGCAGAAAATACTTATTTGAAAGCCAGTCTAAACTACCGTATGCCTTATTTCAATATCCTTAACTATATTCAGTTGGAGTTGATTAAGCGCCAACGTCGTGGTGAGCTATCTTCAGACGAAGAAAGATTAATCCATACAACCATTAACGGAATTGCTACAGGATTGCGTAATTCTGGCTGATATTTATCTAAATTTTTTCAGAATCCGAAAGAAATTTACATTTTTATAAAAATAATTCTTAAAAAACTGTTGACAAACTTTTAAAAAGTGTTATAATTTAACCATTCAGAAAGTAATCATTGAAGTTTTATAGAGAGTCTGTGGTTGGTGAAAACAGATAGATGGAAGTGATGAAAATTGGGCTGGATGTTATTAAGAATTTGAAATCATAAGAATTCGGTGAGCACACCTTACAGTGCAACTCGTTTTTGCGAGAAAGAGCGATAGGGATATTCCCTATAATTGAGGTGGCACCGCGCATCGACGTCCTCACACAAGTATTTTGTGTGAGGACTTTTTCTATGGGGAGGAAAAAATGATGGAAATCAAACGATGGCGACGCTTGGTAAAGTTATATTGAAAGTGACATGAACATTACTAAGTTTAAGTGAAATAAGGAGAAATAGATATGAATAAACGTTTAATTGGTATTATTGCAGCACTAGCACTTGTAGTTGGAGGAAGCTTGGTCTACTCTAACTTAACAAAACAAGAAACTAAAACTGAGACAGCTAACAAAACAGCTAAGGTTGGTGTTCTACAGTTCGTCAGCCACCCATCACTCGACTTGATCTATCAAGGTATCCAAGATGGGCTTGCTGAAGAAGGCTATAAAGGTGATCAAGTTAAAATCGACTTTATGAACTCAGAAGGTGACCAAAGTAAGGTTGCCACAATGAGTAAGCAATTGGTGGCAAATGGAAATGATTTAGTTGTTGGGATTGCGACACCAGCAGCCCAAGGTCTAGCAAGTGCAACAAAAGATCTTCCGGTTATCATGGCAGCTGTTACAGACCCAGTTGGCGCTAACTTGGTGAAAGATTTAGAAAAACCAGGTGGTAATATCACAGGTGTTTCTGACCATAACCCTGCTGAACAACAAGTGGAATTGATTAAAACTTTGACACCTGATGTCAAAACAATTGGTGCCCTTTACTCAAGTAGCGAAGATAACTCTAAGTCACAAGTTGAAGAGTTCAAGAAATATGCTGAAAAAGCAGGTCTTAAAGTTGAGACTTTTGCAGTTCCATCAACTAACGAAATTGCTTCAACAGTTAATGTTATGACTGGAAAAGTAGATGCAATCTGGGTTCCAATTGACAACACAATCGCATCTGCGTTCTCAACTGTAGTATCAAGTAACCAAACAGCTAAAAAACCAATCTACCCAAGCGCAACTGCAATGGTAGAAGCGGGTGGTTTGGCATCAGTGGTTGTGGACCAACACGATCTTGGTGTGGCTACTGGTAAAATGATTGCCAAAGTCTTGAAGGGTGAAAAGCCTGCAGATACTCCAGTAAATGTCTTCTCAACTGGTAAATCAGTTATCAACAAAAAACTAGCTCAAGAACTTGGAATCACTATTCCTGAATCGGTTCTCAGAGAAGCTGGTCAAGTAATTGAATAAGAATGAAGGAGGAGTTGGAGACATCTCCTCCAATTTTTAGAAAAAAGGAAATGAATCAAACATGCTAATATCAATTATTTCACAGGGATTGGTCTGGGCCATTTTAGGTTTGGGAATCTTTATGACCTTTCGAATCCTCAATTTTCCAGATATGACAACCGAGGGTTCCTTCCCGCTTGGAGGAGCGGTAGCTGTGACTCTGATTACACAAGGCTTTAATCCTTTTATTGCGACTTTGGCTGCTGTAGGAGTAGGTTGTTTGGCTGGATTAGCGACAGGACTCCTTTATACTAAGGGGAAAATCCCAACTCTCTTGGCAGGAATTTTAGTGATGACTTCTTGTCATTCTATCATGCTCATGATTATGGGACGAGCCAACCTTGGCCTTTTGGGAACAAAGCAAATCCAAGATGTACTTCCATTTTCATCAGAGATTAATCAATTACTGACAGGTTTAATCTTTGTGACTTTGGTTATCCTTCTCATGCTTTTCTTCCTAGATACCAAACTTGGACAGGCCTATATCGCTACAGGGGATAATCCAGATATGGCGCGTAGTTTTGGTATCAATACAGGCCGTATGGAGCTTATGGGCTTGGTTTTGTCAAATGGTGTTATCGCCCTTGCTGGTGCCTTAATTGCCCAACAAGAAGGTTACGCGGATGTTTCTCGTGGTATCGGGGTTATCGTAGTTGGTCTTGCAAGTTTGATTATCGGTGAAGTCCTCTTTAAGAGTCTTACCCTAGCAGAACGTTTGGTTACCATTGTAGTTGGTTCTATTAGTTATCAATTTTTGGTATGGGGAGTCATTGCTCTTGGATTTAATACTAGTTATCTGCGTTTGTACAGTGCGGTTATTTTGGCGACCTGCCTCATGATTCCAACCTTTAAGAATAAATACATGAAAGGAGTCAAGTTAAGCAAATGACAGCTATTGTAGAACTTAAAAATGCGACAAAAATTGTGACAAACGGCTTTGATGAAGAAAAGATTATCCTAAACGATGTGTCACTTGATATCTATGAACATGACTTCATTACAATCCTGGGTGGAAATGGAGCTGGTAAGTCAACCCTCTTTAATAGCATTGCAGGAACTCTACCCCTAACAAGTGGGAGTATTCGTATCATGGGAGAAGATGTAACGAATGTTTCTCCTGAAAAACGCGCTAAATATCTTTCGCGTGTGTTTCAAGATCCAAAGATGGGTACGTCACCACGTATGACTGTTGCTGAAAATCTCTTAATCGCTAAATTTCGTGGTGAAAGAAGAGGATTGGTACCTAGAAGATTATCTAGTTATCGGGAAGAATTTCAAAACACTATCAATAAAATTGGGAACGGTCTAGAAAAACATTTAGATACACCGATTGAATTTTTGTCAGGTGGACAAAGGCAGGCCTTGAGTCTCTTGATGGCAACCTTGAAACGTCCAGAGCTCCTTTTATTGGATGAACATACAGCTGCTCTTGACCCTAAAACAAGTGTAGCCTTGATGGAATTGACTGATGACTTTGTCAGCAAGGACCATCTAACAGCATTGATGATTACCCACCATATGGAAGATGCTCTCAAGTATGGAAATCGCCTCATTGTCATGAAAGAAGGACGAATCATCCAAGATTTGAATAAGGATGAAAAAGCCAAGATGAATATTTCAGATTACTATCAACTATTTGAGTAAAAGATTTAAGTATTTATTGATTACGAAGAGCTTAGAGGTAGAATGTTACCTCTAAGTTTTTTAAGTTTTTGAAATGAATAGATAGATTTTTAACTATGAATTTTCATTTTTTTAGGGTAATTTTTGTTGAAATTTTTACAATTCAAAAGATACTAATCTATGAAATAGTAGCATGTAAAAGGTATGAAATGGTTTACTTTTTTTCAGAAATAAGCTATACTATATAAAGTAAACTGTGATAAAATGGAGGTATTGTCTATGGTTGACAAGCGAGTCATCGAAGAAATCAAAAACAATACCAATATTGTCGAAATCATAGGAGAAGTGATTTCCTTACAAAAATCTGGACGGAACTATTTAGGGCTCTGTCCTTTTCATGGTGAAAAGACCCCTTCTTTTAACGTAGTTGAAGATAAGCAGTTTTACCACTGTTTTGGTTGTGGTCGTTCTGGAGATGTCTTTAAATTCATTGAGGAATATCAACAAGTAACTTTTGCCGATGCTGTGAGGATTCTAGGCGAACGTCTAGGGATGCACCTTGAAACTCCTGTACACAATACTGCTCAACATACGTCCCCTCACCAAAATCTCTATGAGATGCATGACAAGGCCGCACGTTTTTATCATGCTATTCTCATGACGACAAAGATGGGTGAAGAGGCAAGAAACTATCTTTATAAACGTGGTTTGACTGATGATGTCATTAAACATTTTATGATTGGCCTGGCTCCTGTTGAACGTTCTTACCTCTACCAACGTTTAGCGGAGGACTATAGTGAAAAGGACTTGCTAGATTCAGGTCTATTTTATCTTTCTGAGACCAACCAGTTCTTTGATACTTTCCATAACCGTATTATGTTTCCACTTTGTAACGACCAAGGAAAGGTGATTGCTTTTTCTGGACGGATTTGGCAAGAGACGGATTCTCAAACTGCTAAGTATAAAAATAGCCGTGCGACAGCAATTTTTAACAAAAGTTACGAATTGTATCATATGGAGAGGGTAAAAAAAGGTTCTGGCAAGGCTCCTGAAATTTACCTAATGGAAGGCTTTATGGATGTTATTGCAGCTTACCGTGCTGGTGTTGAAAATGCAGTAGCTTCTATGGGGACTGCTTTAACTGCTGAACATGTTGAACATCTAAAACGCTTTACAAAAAAAGTGATTATCACTTATGATGGTGATAAAGCAGGGCAAGCAGCAACTGCTAAAGCACTAGAGGAATTGGGAGATTTACCTGTTCAGATTGTTCAAATTCCTGATGCAATGGATCCGGATGAGTATTTACAGAAAAATTCTCCAGAGGAATTGGCCTACCTTTTATCCAATACTCGAATCAGTCCGATTGAGTTTTACATTCATCATTATAAACCTAGTAATAGTGAGAATCTTCAAGCGCAGATTGAGTTCATTGAGAAAATTGCACCTCTTATCGTCAAAGAACCCTCTATCACAGCCCAGAATACCTATATTCACTTACTGACTGATCATTTACCTTCTTTTGATTATCAACAAGTTGAGCACATTATCAACGAAAGTCGAGTTAGACAGAGACAAGAAAAGGTTAAACAGGTCGCTAATCCAACGCCAATCACCATGTCAGTTTCAAAGCAACTGACAGCAGTCATGCGGGCTGAAGCACACATTCTTTACCGTATGATAGAAAATCCTTTGGTGCTCAATGATTATCGTTTGAGAGATGATTTTGTATTTGAAACTCCAGAGTTTCAGACCTTGTATGGACTCTTGATTGATAATGGTTCGATTTCTTCTGAAGACTTGGCAAATCAGACTCGAGAAGTGGAAAATGCTTGGTACCAGGTGTTAGCCTTGGATCTACCTTCTGAAATGTCTCCAGAAGAACTAAAGGAAGTGGAGGAGTCTCGTAATCGTGCTCTTTTGAATCAACAAAACTTGCAAATTAAAAAGAAAGTTCAGGAAGCAAGTCATGTAGGTGATACAGATACTGCTATAGAAGAGCTTGAACGCTTAATTGCCCAAAAAAGAAGAATGGAGTAAGAATGGCAAAAAAACAAAATGAAGTAACGACTTTTGATGTCCAAGTTGCAGAGTTTATCCGTAACCATAAGAAGACTGGTACTGCTACAGATGACGAAATCAACAATGTCCTTGTAATTCCTTTTGCTCTTGATGTCGAGGGGATTGAAAACCTGTTGCAACGTATTCAGGATGCAGGTATTGCAATCACTGATAACGAAGGAAACCCAAGTGAACGTGTTCTAAGTACGGAAGAAGAACCAGAACTTAGTGACGAGGACTTAATTGGTTCAACATCTGCCAAGGTCAATGATCCTGTTCGTATGTATCTAAAAGAAATTGGGGTTGTGCCTCTTCTTACTAACGAAGAAGAAAAAGAGTTGGCCCTTGCTGTTGAGGCAGGGGATGTTGAAGCTAAACAACGTCTAGCAGAAGCTAACCTTCGTTTGGTTGTCTCTATCGCGAAACGCTATGTTGGACGTGGTATGCAGTTCCTTGATTTGATCCAAGAAGGAAATATGGGATTGATGAAGGCTGTTGATAAGTTTGACTATTCAAAAGGATTCAAATTCTCAACTTACGCAACTTGGTGGATTCGTCAGGCTATCACGCGTGCCATTGCTGATCAAGCTCGTACTATCCGTATCCCAGTTCACATGGTGGAAACTATCAACAAGCTTGTTCGCGAGCAACGTAACCTTCTTCAAGAATTGGGACAAGATCCTACTCCTGAACAAATTGCTGAACGTATGGATATGACACCTGATAAGGTTCGTGAAATCCTTAAGATTGCTCAAGAACCAGTTTCTCTAGAAACGCCTATTGGTGAAGAAGATGATAGCCATCTTGGTGACTTTATTGAAGATGAAGTGATTGAAAATCCAGTTGACTACACAACTCGTATCGTTTTGCGTGAACAGTTGGATGAAGTTTTGGATACTCTTACAGATCGTGAAGAAAATGTTCTTCGTCTTCGTTTTGGACTCGATGATGGGAAAATGCGTACTTTAGAAGATGTGGGTAAAGTCTTTAACGTTACTCGTGAGCGTATTCGTCAGATTGAGGCTAAAGCTTTAAGAAAACTTCGCCAACCAAGTCGAAGCAAACCACTTCGTGATTTCATTGAAGATTAAGTTTAGGGAGAGTGAAGATGGCTTATACAGAAGAGCAAATTGAAAACATCAAAACACGTATTTTGACAGCCTTAGAAGAAGTAATTGACCCAGAGTTAGGAATCGATATCGTTAACCTAGGTCTGATTTATGAGATTCGATTTGATGGTGATACAGGTGATACTGAGATCGACATGACCTTGACAACCATGGGTTGTCCTTTGGCAGACCTCTTGACTGATCAAATCTATGATGCTATGACAGATGTGCCAGAGGTTACTAACGTTGAAGTCAAATTAGTTTGGTATCCGGCTTGGACGGTTGAAAAAATGAGTCGTTATGCACGGA
This sequence comes from uncultured Streptococcus sp., assembly GCA_963528105.1. Classification (GTDB taxonomy): domain Bacteria; phylum Bacillota; class Bacilli; order Lactobacillales; family Streptococcaceae; genus Streptococcus. The sequence goes on from CAURUY010000001.1 coordinate 142,401, forward strand.
TTGCTTTAGGAATTAAGTAGAATCGTATAAAAAGAGAAATAGTATTAGTGTTCGGAAATTCCCTACCTTTTATGCTATCTCTCTTTTAATTTGCTGATTTTCTTTCAAGAAAATGATATAATGGATAGTATGGAAAAAGAGAAATTACGCATCAATATGCTAAGTTCAAGTGAAAAAGTGGCCGGACAAGGTGTTTCTGGTGCTTATCGTGAACTTGTGCAACTCTTGAAACGTGATGCGAAAGACCAACTAATTGTAACAGAGAATCTTCCTATAGAAGCTGATGTTACTCATTTTCATACAATTGACCTTCCTTATTATTTGTCAACATTCCAAAAGAAGCGTTCAGGTCGTAGAATTGGCTATGTCCACTTTTTACCTGATACCCTGGAAGGTAGTTTAAAAATTCCATTTTTCTTAAAAGGGATTGTTAAGAAGTACGTGTTTTCTTTTTATGATCGTATGGAACATTTGGTTGTGGTCAATCCTTCTTTTATCGAAGATTTAGTTGCAGCGGGTATTCCTCGAGAAAAGGTGACCTATATTCCTAACTTTGTTAACAAAGAAAAATGGCATCCACTTCCTGAAGAACAGGTAAGCCAACTTCGTAAAGATATGGGATTGAGTGAACATCAATTTGTAGTTGTCGGTGCGGGTCAGGTTCAGAAACGTAAGGGAATCGATGATTTCATCACTCTTGCTGAGGAACTACCGGATATCACCTTTATTTGGGCCGGAGGTTTCTCTTTTGGTGGCATTACAGATGGTTATGAACGCTATAAAAAAATCATGGATCATCCTCCAGAAAATCTTATTTTCCCTGGAATTGTTGAGCCAGAACGGATGAGAGAACTGTATGCTTTAGCAGATCTTTTCTTGCTTCCAAGTTATAATGAACTCTTTCCAATGACTATTTTAGAAGCTGCAAGTTGTGAAGCTCCAATTATGCTTCGGGATTTAGACCTTTATAAGGTGATTCTAGAAGGAAATTATAAACCAACCACAGATGTGGAAGATATGAAAGAAGCTATCTTGGAATATCGCGAACATCCAGAAGCTCTTAAGGAATTGAAAGAAAAGGCTAAGGCTATTTCAAGAGAATATTCCGAAGAGCATCTTCTTGAAATCTGGCTAAAATTCTATCGGGAACAGGCGGCTTTAGGAAAAAAATGAGGTAGTATATGCGAATTGGCCTATTTACAGATACTTATTTCCCACAGGTTTCGGGTGTTGCAACCAGTATTCGAACCTTAAAAACAGAGCTTGAAAAGCAAGGGCATGCAGTCTTTATCTTCACGACAACCGATAAGGATGTCAATCGTTATGAAGACTGGCAGATTATTCGTATTCCTAGTGTTCCTTTCTTTGCCTTTAAAGACCGTCGTTTCGCTTATCGTGGATTTACAAAAGCTCTTGAAATTGCTAAACAATACAAACTCGATATTATTCATACCCAGACTGAGTTTTCTCTTGGTTTATTGGGAATTTGGATTGCTCGAGAACTGAAAATACCAGTCATTCATACATATCATACCCAATACGAGGATTATGTTCACTATATTGCCAAGGGGATGTTGATTCGTCCTAGCATGGTCAAATATCTTGTTCGGGGTTTTCTGAATGATGTAGATGGGGTTATTTGTCCGAGTGAAATTGTGCGCGACCTTTTATCTGACTATAAGGTAAAAGTTGAAAAGCGTGTCATTCCTACTGGAATTGAACTTGCCAAATTTGAACGCCCTGAGATTGGTCCTGAACACATTAGTGACTTAAGGGATAAACTAGGGATCCAACAAGACGAAAAGATGCTTCTAAGTCTTTCTCGAGTTTCTTACGAGAAGAATATTCAAGCAGTTCTTAAAGCTTTACCAGATGTCCTAAAAGAAGAACCAAATGTTAAACTTGTTGTAGCTGGAGATGGACCTTATTTAGACAACCTTAAGGAGCAAGCAGAAGATTTAAAAATTCAAGATTCTGTTATCTTTACAGGTATGATTCCGCCAAATGAGACGGCACTCTATTATAAGGCAGCTGATTTCTTTATATCGGCTTCTACAAGTGAGACTCAGGGATTGACTTATCTGGAAAGTTTAGCTAGTAAGACACCTGTTATTGCCCATGGTAATCCTTATTTGGATAATCTCATCAATGATAAAATGTTCGGAACTCTCTATTATGAGGAAAGAGACTTGGCAGGAGCTATTCTTGAGGCTTTACTTGCTACACCGTCAATGGATGAAAAACACTTGGCTGAAAAATTATATGAAATTTCTGCTGAGAATTTTGGTAGAAGAGTTCATGAATTTTATCTAGACGTCATTATTTCAAATAATTTTGCTAAAGAAACAGGAGCTGACGAACCTGTTACAAAACGTATTTTAAAGACAGTCTTCTATATTCCGCAACAGGCTGTTACTATGCCAGTTAAAGGTTCGAAGCGTATGCTTAAGGCATCTAGAAAACAATTAAGAAATTTAAGAAAATACTTGAATGATTAAATTCTTTCGATGAAAGGAAAAAACAATGAAAAAGAAATTGATGAGAAGTGGTCGAGACCAAAAACTTGGTGGAGTCTGTGCAGGAGTAGCACATTATTTTGATATTGACCCTACAATTGTTCGAGTTATTTGGGGCGTTTTAGCCTTCTGTTATGGAGCAGGCATTGTTGCTTACTTAATTTTGTGGGCAATCGCTCCTGTATCAAATGAATTTTAAGAAAAAGATTAGAGTAAAAGCGAGACTAATAATATTCAATGATTTGAAACCTCAAATCGGTGAAATGGGATTCATTTGGGGTTGATTTCTGGTGCGGAATATTAAATTCCATTAAATAGATTTGACCGTTAAAGGAGTTGAGATAATGAAAAAGAAAAGATGGGCCAAAATCAGTGCGTTTGTAGGGATTCTAGGTGGGCCTTTAGCGCTCTTTTTCATATGTGCGTTTTTGGCAGCTGGGATTGGCGCCAGTCGTTCGGGGGTAGAGGAATCTCTCAGTTTATTAGTGCCGACATTTGGAATTATTTTTTTGGTAGCGTTGAAAAGCGCGTGCTATTATAAAAAGGATGAACGTGTGAATTCAGTGATGGCCAAGTTGTTTGCAGCCTCAAGCGCAGTAGGGTTCGTTGTCGCTTTGCTGATAGCTTTAGCAAATATTCCGACGACCAGTGGATTCGGTGATTGGATTATGCTCGTGCTATTCGACGGAAGTGATGGCTTTGAACGTGCGCTCGGTTTCATGTTTCTATCCGCTATTTTATCCGTTGCCTGGGGCATTTATTATGCGATTTGTCTAAGGAAATTTGAGAACTAACACATAAGGAGACGAGAACATGCAAAGTAAAAAATGGGCAATCTGTAGTGCATTTGTGGGCATTGCCGGAGGAGCATTTTTAATGGTATCTCCCTTGGGATTAATCGCAGCAGGAATCGGAGCAAATGCCCAGATGTTTGGTTCTATATTTATTCTAATGCTGTGTACGTATGTGGCGATTTTCTGTGTAGCTTTGAAGAGTAAGCTTTACTATAAAGGCGATGACAGAGTCTCTAAGTTAGTGACCAATACGTTTTTAATAGCAGGGACGATTGGATGTGCCCCAATCTTTTTCTCAATCTTTTTTTGGATTCTACGCCATATTCCCTTCTTAAATGACTTGTTAAATTGGTTGTTTAGTGCGGTTTTTTCTGGACAGGATGACTTCTCTCTATTTTTTATAGTGGTAGTGTTCGTCGACATCCTATCGATTGTCAGTGGCATTGGATATGCGGTCTGCTTGAAAAACTTCAGAAAATAATGTAAAGCGGATTTTTTCGAGGCTCTTATTGATAAGGGATTCGGAAATTACAAATAGAGAGGAAATGCGAATGTGACAGATTTAAAATGGGAAATCTGATGTGTTTTTGTTGGTGATACATCTGTATCAAATGAATTTTAAAATGTGAGTATTAATAGTAAAGGAGAAAATATGGCATTCGGTGATAATGGTAAACGCAAAAAAACTTTCTTTGAAAAACTAACAATGTTTGTCGTACTAGTCATGTTGTTTGTTACTCTAGCAGGTATTTTTGCGACTGCAATTGGTGTATTGAGCAGATTTTAAATGCTAGTTGTATATTCAATTTATATTAGTTGGTGACTGGGTTTTCCCAGCCCTTTTTTAAGTGAGAAGAGATTATGAGTATGTTTTTAGATACAGCCAAGATCAAAGTAAAGGCTGGTAATGGTGGCGATGGGATGGTAGCCTTTCGTCGTGAAAAATACGTCCCTAATGGTGGACCATGGGGAGGTGATGGAGGTCGTGGAGGGAACGTTGTTTTCGTAGTAGACGAAGGATTGCGTACCCTGATGGATTTCCGTTATAATCGTCATTTTAAAGCCCAGTCTGGTGAAAAAGGAATGACAAAAGGAATGCACGGCCGTGGTGCAGAAGACTTGGTTGTTCATGTACCTCAGGGAACTACTGTTCGTGATGCTGAAACGGGAAAAATTTTGACTGACTTGGTACATCATGGTCAGGAATTTATCGTAGCTCACGGTGGTCGTGGCGGTCGTGGGAATATTCGCTTTGCGACACCTAAAAATCCTGCACCAGAAATCTCTGAAAATGGAGAACCTGGTCAGGAACGTGAATTACAGCTTGAACTTAAAATTCTTGCGGATGTTGGATTAGTTGGCTTCCCTTCTGTTGGGAAATCAACCTTACTAAGTGTCATCACATCTGCAAAACCAAAAATTGGTGCTTATCACTTTACGACAATTGTACCAAATCTTGGGATGGTGCATACTCAGTCGGGCGATTCATTTGCAGTGGCAGACCTTCCTGGATTGATTGAAGGTGCTAGCCAAGGTGTTGGCCTGGGGACCCAGTTCCTCCGTCATATTGAGAGAACTAGAGTAATCCTACACGTTATTGACATGTCAGCAAGTGAAGGACGTGATCCTTATGAGGATTACCTAGCTATCAATAAGGAACTTGAATCCTACAATCTTCGTCTAATGGAGCGTCCACAAATCATTGTTGCCAACAAGATGGATATGCCAGACAGTCAAGAAAACCTTGAAGATTTCAAGAAAAAATTGGCTGCAAATTATGATGAGTTTGAAGAATTACCAACAATTTTCCCAATTTCAGGTTTGACTAAGCAAGGTCTTGCACCTTTATTAGATGCTACGGCTGAACTTCTAGATAAGACACCAGAATTTCTTCTCTATGATGAGTCAGAAATGGAAGAAGAAGCTTACTATGGCTTTGATGAAGAAGAAAAACCATTTGAAATAAGTCGTGATGATGATGCTACTTGGGTCCTTTCAGGTGAAAAACTCATGAAACTCTTTAACATGACCAACTTTGACCGTGATGAGTCTGTTATGAAGTTTGCTCGTCAGTTGCGTGGTATGGGAGTTGATGAAGCTCTTCGTGCTCGTGGTGCTAAAGACGGTGATCTTGTCCGTATTGGTAAATTTGAGTTTGAATTTGTAGACTAGGAGACAGCTATGGGTGATAAACCAATATCTTTCCGAGATGCGAATGGAAATTTTGTTTCAGCAGCTGATGTTTGGAATGAAAAGAAGTTAGAAGAACTCTTTAACCGCCTCAATCCAAATAGAGCTTTGAGACTAGCTAAAGCAAAGAAACAAGCAGAAGGAAAAAAATCAGAATAAAAGAACCCGTGATGTATTCATCACGGGTTTTCTGGTTTACTGACTATTTTTGGAATGGAATTTCAAGACTAGATTGTGCAAGGTCTATAGTCAAGTGATAGTCTGTATTGTCGCGTACAGTAATTTCAAAGTCAGTAGTATAAAGAACGAGACGGACAGTGTCGCCTTCTTTTAATTTATAAATAGTTGGTTGAAGTTCAAATTGGAATTCAATCCATTCTTCAGGTTTAATTTCTTCGACTGTAAGTAAGTCATGACAGTTTTGTAGATTCATATAACCTTTAGTGATAACTCTTTGTGCATTTTCCCGGAAAGGAAGTTCACAGAGATGGTCAAGCATATGGTAGCGACCGTTATCTAAGGTACGAGCAGATATGACTCCAGGATAAGGTTGCAAGTATTTCTTTTGTCCTAATTCCAAAAGTTGGGCAGAAAGTAAGCCTTTATTTGTACTTGATTTGACACGTAAGTTGAGTTTGACGCGTCCGTTAAGTTGTATTTCTTCTGAAATAGGAATATCAATAGTAACCTGCTTGACCTTGTCTTGATATAGTTCATTATTAAAGGTTTGGTAGGTTTTACCATAGCGTTCAAAGTCTGAGTCTTCATAGTGATTCTCAATCACTTTTTCTTCAGATCCAAGAGAGAAGGTTTTGTGTTCCTCTTGATTTCCAAAATCTTCAAGTGACAGCCAGGTTTGTGGAGCAGTATTGTCTTGCCAAACGACTCTTGGAAGTTTGTAGGCTGTTTCTTGCCCCAATAATTTCTGCGTCAAAAGAGCATTCATGGATTCACGGAAATCAATAGACTGCCAGTTATTCATATAAACATGGGCACCGTTATGATAAAAGAGATGTTTTTTAATATGACTTGGAAGAGCATTGATCATTTGATAGACATGAAGTGGTTTAACATTCCAGTCTTGCGAACCGTGGGTAAAGACGACTTCAGCCTTAACTTTTTCAGCATTAAGAAGGTAGTTTCTGTCATGCCAAAATTGGTTATAATCCCCAGTTTTACGGTCTAGATTTTTCTTAACTTCCTCTAAGTCAGATTTGTGAGCTGCATTTCCACGAATGTAATCACCAGCCAAGAGATTACGAGAATAAGTCAATTCAGCAAGAGAGTCAAAATCTTCACCTGGATATCCTCCAGGGCTAGTTACAAGACCATTTTCACGATAGTAGTTGTACCATGAAGAAATACCGGCCTCGGCGATGATAACTTCTAAGCCATCGACACCTGTTGTAGCAAGGCCATTTGACATAGTTCCTAGGTATGAGATACCTGTTGTTGCAACTTTCCCGTTTGACCAGTCAGCCTTGACTTGATGAGCTCGAGTATGGTCTGTAAAAGCACGGCAACGTCCATTGAGCCAATCAATGACATTCTTATAACCTTCGATTTGTTGGTAGCTACCGTTCGGCATAAGTCCCTGAGAATCCTTGGTACCAAGACCGGACACATAGAGATTAGCAAATCCTCTTGGAAGGAAATAATCGTTTAGTGTATAGCTGCTATTGATATGAGTCAGTTTCTCTTCAGCTTCAGAGACTATTTTAGCATCTCCTACAGATTCAACTAAATCCAGCGTTGGTTGATTTAATTGAATCTTGTGAGGAGGTTTCACCTCAAGCTCAGCTTCCATTTTGTAGAGAGAGGCATCGCTAGCTTTAACGTTGGTTCCTTGATGATAGGGACTAGCAGTCATTACTGATGGAATTTTTCCTTGATATTTTGGACGAATGATGCTTACCTTCACAAGGTCAGGAAGTCCGTCTTTATCTGTATCTACACGGCTTTCTACGTAGACCACTTCCCGAATAACATCGTTACTAGAGAAGGTTGCAAGACTTTTTCCGTTAAAATAGTGATAGTGATTATCTTCAGGGATTAAACCATCACTGACCAACTGATCGATAAGGGTATTTCCTTTTTTGGTGCGAGTATTGAGAAGTTGGTAAAGATTGGTTACAAATTCTCCAAATTCAATTGGAAATCCCGTTTCTTCGCGAAAGGTTTGAACATCGTCAAAATCTACAAGGTAGCTAAATCCTAAGAGTTGGAAGGCAACGGTATAAAAAATATCCGCAGTCAATTCTTGATCAGAATTAAAGAAGTTGAGAAGATCAGTCTTTTCGTCCACAGCTAATGTAGAGAGTGGATAGTCAGTGTTTTGATAATTAAAAAAGCAAGTTCTAATGAAGGACTCAAACTGTTGTTTGGGTGAATCTGCAGGATTAAGCTTAAATCCTAGTTGTGCGAGTTCATCTAATGATTCTTGAGTTGATACAGGGTAATAACTAAATTGATTGAAACGCATAATATTCTCCTTTATAAAATATCACTGAGGTTATTATATCAAAAAAAACATCAAATTAACAGAATCTCTATTCTAGAACAAGACATTAGAGAGTGTGCTTTAAATGCTCTATTTTCCTTACTATTTTGATTTTTTGAGTATCCTAAAAGGATATGCTATACTAGTTATATGTTAGATTTGGAGAAATATGGCGTGTCTATGTGGGAAGAGGAGAAAATCCTTTTGTTTCGCCAGAAGTTGCTGACTTGGTATGATGAGAATAAGCGGGATTTACCATGGAGACGAAGTAAGAATCCTTATCACATCTGGGTTTCAGAAATCATGTTGCAACAGACTAGAGTCGATACCGTCATTCCTTATTATGAACGTTTTTTAGAATGGTTTCCAACTGTAGAGAGTTTAGCAATTGCACCTGAAGAACGTCTATTAAAAGCTTGGGAAGGTCTTGGTTATTATTCTCGTGTTCGCAATATGCAAACAGCGGCTCAGCAGATTATGAATGAATTTGATGGAGAGTTTCCTTCAACTTACGAAGGTATTTCAAGCTTGAAAGGGATAGGTCCCTATACAGCCGGAGCTATTTCAAGTATTGCCTTTAATCTACCACAACCAGCAGTTGATGGGAATGTCATGCGTGTTTTGGCTCGTCTATTCGAAGTCAATCATGATATTGGAAATCCTAGCAATCGTAAAATATTTCAAGCTATGATGGAAATCTTGATAGATCCAGAAAGACCAGGAGATTTTAACCAGGCTCTCATGGATTTAGGATCAGATATTGAAGCACCTGTCAATCCAAGGCCGGAAGATAGTCCAGTTAAGGAATTTAGTGCTGCCTATCAACATGGAACTATGGATATTTATCCCATTAAAGCACCAAAGAAAAAGCCAGTTCCCATTTATCTAAATGCTTTAGTTGTGCAAAACGACCAAGGACAGTTTTTACTAGAAAAGAATGAAAGTGAAAAGTTACTTGCTGGATTTTGGCATTTCCCCTTGATTGAGGTTGATGAATTTTCAAAAGATGAAGAAGAACTAAATCTTTTTAATCAGGTTGCTGAAACATCCCTACAACTTGGACCCTCACCTCAAGAAAGTTTTGAGCAAGATTATGATTTAGAGGTTGACTGGCAGGATAGCCATTTCGAAGAAGTGAAACATGTCTTTAGCCATCGAAAGTGGCATGTCCGAATTTTAGCCGGGCAGGTAGTTGATGCCAAAGAATATAGTGATAAAGAAGTCGTTTGGTTAACTCCAGAAGAGTTTGACCTCTACCCACTAGCAAAACCTCAACAGAAAATTTGGCAAGAGTATTCAAAAAGATACTGATAGTACAGTCTTTCGTGTCTTCTCTCCATTTTTTTGGTATAATTGATATAAGGAAAAAGGTGACTAAATGAAAAAAATATTGATTGTTGACGATGAAAAACCAATCTCAGATATTATAAAGTTTAACATGACCAAAGAAGGTTATGAGGTTGTCACAGCATTTAATGGACGTGAAGCTATTGAACTGTTTGAAGCTGAAAAACCAGATATTATAATTTTGGACTTGATGCTTCCAGAGATTGATGGTCTTGAAGTTGCTAAAACGATTCGTAAGACAAGTAGTGTACCAATTATCATGCTTTCAGCCAAAGATAGCGAGTTTGATAAGGTTATTGGTCTTGAACTTGGAGCGGATGATTATGTGACAAAACCATTTTCAAACCGTGAACTTCAAGCGCGTGTTAAGGCGCTTCTTCGTCGTACGGAGTTAATCGCAGTGGACAACCAAGAAGAAGATTCAAAATTACAAAGTCTTCAAATTGGGGATTTGGAAATTCTTCCTGATGCTTATGTAGCAAAAAAATATGGCGAAGAATTGGACTTAACTCACAGAGAATTTGAGTTATTGCATCACCTAGCTTCTCATATTGGTCAAGTTATTACCCGTGAACATCTCCTTGAAACTGTTTGGGGTTATGATTATTTTGGTGATGTTCGAACAGTCGATGTTACCATTAGACGTCTACGTGAGAAAATTGAAGACACACCAAGTAGACCTGAATATATCTTGACTCGTCGTGGTGTGGGTTATTACATGAGAAATAATGATTGAAATAATTAAACAAACGATTCTGACAAGAGATTTTATCTTTGTTCTAATCTTAATCGGTTTTATCATGCTGGTGACCTTTCTTTTACTTGAAGGTCGTAGAGATAACATCCGACTAAAACAGTTAAATCAAAAGATAAAAGATTTAATTGCTAGTGATTATTCTCAGGTATTGGATATGCAGGGGAATACTGAAATCACGAATATAACGAATAACTTAAATGATCTTTCTGAAGTAATTCGCCTAACACAAGAAAACCTAGAACAAGAAAGTAAAAGACTTCACAGTATTCTTTCTTATATGACAGATGGAGTTCTAGCAACCAATCGTCGTGGTCAAATCACTATGATTAACGATATGGCTAAGAATCAACTTGGTATTGAAAGCGATGAAGTGTTGAATAAGAATATTCTTGAGTTGCTCAAGATTGAGGACGAGTACGAGCTTAAAGATCTGATTACTCAGAGTCCAGATCTGATGATTTATTCCCAAAATCTTAATGGTGAGTACATCAGTCTGCGTGTACGGTTCGCACTAGTTCGACGGGAATCAGGTTTCATTTCTGGTCTAGTGGCTGTACTTCACGATACGACTGAGCAAGAAAAAGAAGAACGCGAGAGACGGCTCTTTGTTTCAAATGTTAGTCATGAGTTGCGAACTCCTTTGACTAGTGTAAAATCCTACCTAGAAGCTCTGGATGAAGGAGCTCTTTCAGAACCTGTAGCACCAGACTTTATTAAGGTTTCGCTTGATGAAACAAATCGAATGATGCGAATGGTGACGGATCTCCTGCATCTATCTCGTATCGATAATGCAACCAGTCATTTAGATGTTGAATTGATTAACTTTACAGCTTTCATTACTTTTATCCTGAATCGTTTTGATAAAATACGAGCCCAAGATGAGGAGAAGAAATACGAAATCGTTAGGGACTATCCGATAAATTCTGTATGGGTTGAAATAGACACGGATAAGATGACTCAGGTCATTGATAACATTCTCAATAATGCAATCAAGTATTCACCTGATGGTGGTAAAATTACTGTCAGCATGAAAACAACTGATGACCAGATGATTTTATCTATTTCAGACCAAGGACTTGGGATTCCTAAAGAAGATTTACCTAAGATTTTTGACCGTTTCTATCGTGTTGATAAGGCTAGAAGTCGTGCTCAAGGTGGTACCGGTTTAGGACTTGCTATTGCAAAAGAAATCGTCAAACAGCATAATGGCTTTATCTGGGCTAAGAGCGAATATGGTAAGGGGTCTACCTTTACTATTGTGCTCCCTTATGATAAAGAAGCTGTGAAAGAAGAAATATGGGAGGATGACGTAGAAGACTAAAATGAGTGATAATGGATTTAAATACAGCATTTTAGCATCAGGTTCTAGTGGAAATTCCTTCTATTTGGAAACTCCTAAAAAGAAGATTTTAGTAGATGCTGGCTTATCTGGAAAGAAAATCACTAGTCTGCTAAGTGAAATTAACCGCAAGCCAGAAGATTTGGATGCCATTTTGATTACACATGAACATACGGACCATATTCACGGAGTTGGTGTTTTAGCACGCAAGTACGGTATGGATCTCTATGCAAATGAGAAGACTTGGCAGGCAATGGAAAATAGCAAGTATCTTGGTAAGGTCGACCCGTCTCAAAAGCATATCTTTGAAATGGGTAAGACCAAGACTTTTGGAGATATTGATATCGAAAGCTTTGGAGTGAGTCATGACGCTGTTGCTCCCCAATTTTACCGCTTTATGAAGGACGATAAGAGCTTTGTATTATTGACAGATACGGGATATGTTAGTGATCGTATGGCTGGTATTGTTGAGAATGCTGACGGTTATCTGATTGAGGCCAATCATGATGTGGAAATTTTGCGAGCAGGATCGTATGCTTGGCGACTCAAACAGAGAATTTTGTCCGATCGAGGGCATCTATCCAATGAAGACGGTGCGGAAGCGATGGTGCGAACACTTGGCAATCGAACCAAAAAAATCTATCTAGGTCATCTATCCAAGGAGAATAATATCAAGGAGTTGGCTCACATGACTATGGTTAATCAACTAGCTCAAGCTGATTTGGGGGTTGGAGTTGATTTTCAAGTTCATGATACTTCACCAGACACAGCAACACCATTAACAGAAATATAAAAAAGAAGGCATATGCCTTCTTTTTTTAGACTATTTTACAATCCGGCGAATTCTTTGATTTCTTGAGCTGACATAGAAGAGTCACAACGGACTTTGATTTCCCCATTAGCAACATGTACGAATCCTGGTACAGTAGGGATTCCATAGCGTGAGCGGAAGTCTTGCAAAGCGTCAAGTTGACTTGGTTCTTCGCTGTTGATGAAGTAAACGTGTGCTTTCGTTTCAGCCACTACACCAGCCAATGTACCAGCGAATTTACGGCAGTAAGGGCAAGTTTTGCGTCCGATAAAGAAAGTTGCTGTTTCTTTTTTATCAAGTGCTTCTTGAGCACGCGCAACTGTAGTCACTTCAAGATCTTTAATATTTTCTAAAAACTGTTCCATGAGATTACCTCGCTTTTTTTGATAAGTCTAGTATGCCATAAAGTGCTTAAAATTGCTTGGATTTGATACGAAAAAAAGATGAGATTATTTTATCTCATCTTTAAATTATTTATTTTACGAAGGCATTGATTTCAGCTTCGATATTTGCAATTTTAGCTTGTGAGTCCTCTTTTGAATTTCCAACTACAGCGATGTAGAATTTGATTTTTGGTTCTGTACCAGAAGGACGAACAGCAATCCATGAACCGTCTGTTAATGTGTATTTCAATACATCGCTTGGAGGTGTTGTCAATTTAGTAACAGTACCATCGGCAGCAGTAGAAGTTTGTGCTTTGAAGTCTTCTAAGACAGAGATAGGAGTAGCGTTAAATTCTTTTGGTCCATTATCACGGAATTTAGACATAATTGCTTTGATTTGTTCAGCACCGTCAACACCTGAAAGAGTCACTGAGATTGTCTTTTCTGCAAAGTAGCCGTATTCTTTGTAAATTTCATCGATACCATCAGCAAGTGTCAATCCACGAGAGCGATAGTAGGCGGCAAGTTCAGCAACGACAAGTACTGCTTGGATTGCATCTTTATCACGTACGAATGGTTTAATCAAGTAACCAAAGCTTTCTTCAAATCCCATCATGTAAGTATGATTGTGTTTTTCTTCAAATTCTTGGATTTTTTCAGCGATAAACTTGAATCCAGTCAAGACGTTAAACATCGTTACGCCATAGCTTTCAGCGATTTTTGTAACTAGGTTTGTAGATACGATAGACTTACAGATTGCTGCATCTGCAGGAAGAGTTCCTGCATTTTTGTGAGCTTCTAAGATATACTTAGCCATGATAGCACCGATTTGGTTTCCTGAAAGGTTTAGGTAGCTACCATCCTTTTGAAGCACTTCAACACCAACACGGTCAGCGTCAGGGTCAGTTGCGACAAGAACATCTGCACCTACTTTACGTCCAAGTTCTTCAGCAAGTGCAAAGGCTGATTGGTTTTCAGGGTTTGGTGATTTTACAGTTGAGAAGTCTGGATCAGGAACAGCTTGAGCTTCTACGACTTGAACAGAATCAAATCCAGCTTGAGCAAGAGCGCGGCGTGCCAACATTTCTCCAGTACCATGAAGAGGAGTGTAGACGATTTTCATATCTTTACCATATTCTTCAATGAGAGCAGGGTTGATGTTAACGTCTTTAACTTCTCTGAGGTATTCAACATCAACTTCTTCGCCAATCACTTGGATGAGACCAGATGCTTTTTCTGTTTCAATATCTGCAATTTCAATCGCAAAAGGATTTTCAATTGCACGAATATAAGTAGTCAAGGCATCTGCATCGTGTGGAGGCATTTGTCCACCATCTTCGCCATAAACTTTATAGCCGTTAAATGGTGCAGGGTTATGACTGGCTGTGACCATGATACCTGCGAAGCAGTTGAGATGACGAACAGCGAATGAAAGTTCTGGAGTAGGACGAAGACTTTCAAAAACGTAAGACTTAATACCGTGTTTTGCAAGCACAGCTGCTGATTCAAAGGCAAATTCAGGAGAGAAGTGACGGCTATCGTAGGCAATGGCTACACCACGTTCTTTTTCATTTCCACCTTTTGACTCGATTAAACGAGCCAAACCTTCCGTCGCTTGACGAACAACATAGATGTTAATACGATTGGTACCTGCGCCAATCAATCCGCGCATACCAGCTGTACCGAATTCAAGATTTGTGTAGAAAGCATCTTCTTTGGTTTTTTCATCCATGTTTTCCAAATCTTTGCGAAGGTAATCTGGAAGTTGAGCAAAATCCAACCATTTTTGGTAGTTTTCTTGGTAAGCCATAAGAATTCTCCTTTTTTAATATAAATTTTAACCGTTTTCATTATAGCATTTTTTAATATTTTAGTAAAATGTTAGCATGGATTTAACAAGTGAAATCAGCTTTTAAAAATATATGAATTGCTATAATTATTTTGTGTTTTCTGTTATAGATGATAGATTCAAAACGATTTCCTTATTTTAGTTTTGACTGCTTTAGTATTGGTAGCTTGTGGAAATAGTAAAAAAGCAAGTGATACACAGTTTAGCTTTATTAGCCAAGGTATTGCACTTTATAAAGAAAAAGTTGAACTAATTCAAATTTATGAGTTAGACACAAAACAATTGATTTGGATAACTTAAATAAAGAGTTCGAGTTTTAAATATCGAGCTTTTTTTGTTAAAATTGTTAAAAATAGAAAAAGATAGTAAAATAGGGATATGATTATTTTACAAGCTAACAAAATTGAGCGCTCTTTTGCTGGAGACGTTCTATTCGAAAATATCAATCTACAAGTTGATGAGAGAGATCGAATCGCCCTCGTTGGTAAAAACGGTGCTGGGAAGTCAACCTTATTGAAAATATTGGTAGGAGAAGAAGAACCAACTTCTGGTGAAATCAATAAGAAAAAGGATATTTCTCTTTCTTATCTAGCACAGGATAGTCGCTTTGAGTCAGAAAATACTATTTATGACGAGATGCTCCATGTTTTTGATGACTTACGTTCTACAGAGAAACAGCTTCGCCAGATGGAGTTAGAGATGGGTGAGAAAACTGGTGCAGAACTCGATAAGCTCATGTCAGACTACGATCGTCTATCAGAAGAATTCCGACAGGCTGGTGGTTTTACCTTTGAGGCGGATATTCGTGCCATTTTAAATGGATTTAAGTTTGATGAATATATGTGGCAGATGAAAATCGCTGAACTTTCTGGTGGGCAAAATACACGTTTGGCACTGGCCAAAATGCTCCTTGAAAAGCCTAATCTCTTGATTTTAGACGAACCGACCAACCACTTGGATATTGAAACCATTGCCTGGCTTGAGAATTATCTCGTGAACTATAGCGGTGCCCTCATTATCGTCAGTCACGACCGTTATTTTCTCGATAAAGTAGCAACCATAACGCTCGACTTAACCAAACACTCTTTGGACAGATATGTAGGGAACTACTCCAGTTTTGTTGAGCAAAAAGAGCAGAAGCTAGTGACTGAAGCCAAAAACTATGAAAAGCAGCAGAAGGAAATAGCTGCTCTTGAAGATTTCGTCAATCGCAATCTTGTTCGAGCTTCGACAACAAAGCGGGCCCAATCACGGCGCAAACAACTTGAAAAGATGGAACGTTTGGACAAGCCTGAAGCTGGAAGTAAATCTGCCAATATGACTTTTCACTCTGATAAAACATCTGGCAATATTGTGCTAACGGTTGAAAATGCTGCGATTGGCTATGATGGAGAAATATTGTCAGAGCCTATCAATCTTGACCTTCGTAAGATGAATGCAGTAGCGATTGTCGGTCCTAATGGTATTGGTAAGACTACCTTTATCAAGTCTATTGTGGACCAGATTCCCTTCATTAAGGGTGAGAAGCGTTTCGGTGCCAATGTTGAGGTTGGTTACTATGATCAAACTCAAAGTAAGTTAACACCAAGCAATACTGTTTTGGATGAACTTTGGAATGACTTTAGATTGACGCCAGAAGTAGAAATCCGTAATCGCCTAGGTGCATTTCTTTTCTCAGGCGATGATGTTAAGAAATCAGTTGCTATGCTTTCAGGTGGAGAGAAAGCTCGTTTGCTTCTAGCTAAACTTTCAATGGAAAATAATAACTTCCTGATTCTAGACGAGCCAACCAACCACTTGGACATCGATAGCAAGGAAGTTTTGGAAAATGCTCTGATTGACTTTGACGGAACTCTCCTCTTTGTCAGCCACGACCGTTATTTTATCAATCGTGTAGCAACTCAGGTATTAGAATTATCCGAAAATGGCTCAACCCTTTATCTGGGGGATTATGACTATTATGTTGAAAAGAAGACGGAACTAGAAGCGACTCAGATGCAGGAAGTTTTGCTTACGAATCAAGAGAAGGAAATTTCTCCAGTTAATGATTACCAAGCCCAAAAAGAAAGTCAAAAAGAACTTCGGAAATTGATGCGTCAAATCGAAAACTTGGAAACCGAAATTGAAGAATTAGAAACTCAAAGCCAAGCCATCTCTGAACAAATGTTGGAGACAAACGATGCCGAAAAACTGATGGAATTACAGGTAGAACTGGACAAAATCAGTCACCGTCAGGAAGAAGCTATGCTTGAGTGGGAAGAATTATCGGAGCAGGTGTAGAATGGAAAATCTTGGAAAAGTCTTTCGTGAATTTCGAATCAGTAAAAATTATTCTCTAAAAGAAGCGGCAGGAGATGCTTGCTCTACTTCCCAATTGTCTCGCTTTGAATTGGGGGAGTCGGATCTAGCTGCTTCGCGTTTCTTTGAAATTTTGGATAATATCCACGTGACGGTTGAGAATTTTATAGATAAGGCTAGAAATTTTCACAATCATGAACATATTGCTATGATGGGGAAGATTATTCCTCTTTACTACTCAAACGATATTGCAGGTTTTCAAAAGATTCAAGAAGAACAGCTTGAAAAAGCGAAGTGTTCGACCAATCCTCTCTATTTTGAGCTAAACTGGATCTTGTTACAAGGTCTGATTTGTCAAAGAGATGCCAGCTACACAATGAAGCAGAGTGATCTGGACAAGGTGGCGGACTATCTCTTTCAGACAGAAGAATGGACCATGTATGAGTTGATCCTCTTTGGCAATCTCTATAGCTTTTACGATGTGGACTATGTCACTAGGCTTGGTAGAGAAGTGATGGAGCGGGAAGATTTCTACAAGGAAATTGGTCGCCATCGAAAACTGGTCTTGATTCTAGCCCTGAATTGTTACCAGCATTGTTCGGAGCATCGTTCTTTTGAAAATGCAAGCTATTTTGAGTCTTGTACAGAGAAAATTATTGGTAAAAATATTAATCTGTATGAGCGAAATATTTTACATTACCTCAAAGGTTTTGATTTGTACCAAAAGGGACAGTGTAAAGAAGGCTGTGGCCAGATGCAGGAAGCCATGCATATTTTTGACTTACTAGGTCTTCCGGAGCAAGTAGCTTACTATCAAGAACACTTTGATAAATTTGTAAAAGATTAATTTCCCAAATAAGGGAAAAATAAAGAAACTTCTTTCAGTTTTGATACAATAATTTCAAAATTTGAGAGGAGTTTTTGTATGAATCGATATGCAACACAATTGATTAGTCGTGGAGCCATTAACAAGATAGGAAATATGCTCTATGATTATGGGAATAGCGTCTGGTTGGCCTCAATGGGGACTATTGGACAGACAGTTCTTGGGATTTATCAGATTTCTGAGCTCGTCACATCCATTCTAGTCAATCCCTTTGGTGGGGTAATTTCGGACCGTTTTTCTCGTCGTAAGATTTTAATGGCGACTGATTTAGTTTGTGGGATTCTCTGTATGGGCATTTCTTTTATCAGAAATGATAGCTGGATGATTGGAGCTTTAATTTTTGCTAACATTGTGCAGGCTATTGCTTTTGCCTTTTCTAGACCTGCAAATAAGGCCATTATCACAGAAGTGGTAGAAAAGGACGAACTAGTCCTCTACAATTCTCGTTTGGAGTTGGTCTTGCAGGTTGTCAGTGTGAGTTCTCCTGTGCTTTCTTTTCTGGTTTTACAATTTGCAAGTCTTCATATGACGCTCTTACTAGACGCTTTGACTTTTTTCATTGCTTTTGCTCTAGTGGCTTTACTTCCAAAAGAAGAACTAAAGGTTCAAGAGCAGAAGAGTTTCACTGGGAAAGATATATTTGTGGATATCAAAGATGGTCTACACTATATCTGGCATCAAAAAGAAATTTTCTTTCTCCTGTTAGTAGCTTCTAGTGTGAATTTCTTCTTTGCAGCTTTTGAATTTTTGCTTCCTTTTTCAAATAAACTCTATGGAGTAGAAGGAGCTTATGCGACTATCTTAACCATGGGTGCAATTGGCTCAATCATCGGAGCACTCATAGCCAATAAATTTAAATCGAGTATGAATACACTTTTATTCTTACTGATTTTAACAGGAGTAGGAGTTTTCGTGATGGGCTTGCCACTGCCTAATTTTCTAACTTTTTCAGGAAACCTAGTTTGTGAACTTTTCATGACAATTTTTAATATTCACTTCTTCACGCAGGTACAGACCAAGGTTGACGGAGAATTTCTAGGTAGGGTTCTCAGTACGATATATACATTAGCTATCGTATTTATGCCGGTTGCAAAAGGCTTAATGACGTTTCTTCCAAGCGTTCAATTAGCTTCCTTTTTAATCATCGGACTTGGAGTAGTTCTACTTTCATTGATATCCATGCTCTATATTAAAAGATAAGGGTAACACAGAAAAAAACAGCGAAGTCGCTGTTTTTTTGTTTAAAATTATCCACCCTGAGGGAATCGAACCCCCATCTCAAGAACCGGAATCTTACGTGATATCCATTACACTAAGGGTGGAAACTCTCATCATTATACCAAAAATAGGAGTTTTGCTCAAGACTAATATAGGACTAAATAAAAGTAAAAAAAGGATTTAGATATTTTCTAAACCCTTTTACAATCTTAGTTTTTTTCAAGAAGTGCTTTGATTTCTTGAAGAACTTCCAATTCAGTTGGACCAGCTGGAGCTTCTTCGGCTTCTTCTTTCTTACGAAGGTTTTGAGCTTTTTCGATTCCTTTAACAACAAAGAATAGAACAGTACCAACAACTACAAAGTTGATGATAGCGCTCAAGAAGCTTCCGTAAGCTACACCATTCCATGAAAGTTCAGCGATACGTTCAACGTGCGCAGCCTTCAAAGCTGGGTTCAATAGTAGTGGAGTGATGATATCGTTAACGAATGAAGTTACGATAGCACCAAAAGCAGTAGCGATGATCACACCGACAGCAAGGTCAACGACGTTACCGCGGAGCAAAAATTCTTTAAGATCCTTTAACATAATCTTTTTCCTTTCAAAATTTTACGAACTATATTATATCGTAAATTTTTTGTTAAAGCAAGAGAATTGTTTAATGATTAAAACAAATTTTTACAGTAGTTAGCATTTTCATTTTTTATGAATGCTATCAGCTACGGTGCTTATCAGTTCTGTATTTTTGAAATGATGAACTGCCTTGACAAATACGTTTATAATAGTGGTATAATAATTAAAGAAGCTGGTTTTATAAGGTTATTTAATTATGATAGATTATTTTTTGATTGGGATTAAATCAATGATGAAAAGCTCGGTTTTGGTTTTTGCTATTTACTTTCTAGCCTTCATTCTTTTACTGATTCTTTGGCGTCGTTATGTCATTGTGAGTCAAAGTGGTGGAAACTTTTTTGCCCCGTTTCATATTGCTAAGGAAAGATTTTATATCCATAATGCTTATGTTTTTAGAAAGCGCATTATACCACTGAATAATATTAAAAAGATTGAGGTCAAATTTATTCCGAGTGTTAAATTGAATGGAGCTAGATATTTTTTGTGTATCGAACAAAAGAGTGGAAAATCTTTGGCCTTTTTCTTTGGCCAATCAAAAGAGAATGATAAGCTTGTCAGAAATCTAAAAAATGAAACGAAAAAATACAATATTCAAATTTTAAGTGATTTCTGAAGGAATATCTTAGGAGATAAAATTATAAAAAACCAGGTGAACTCCTTGTTTTGAAAGGCAAATAATACTTTTATTGAATTTTTTAAGAAGGGAATCAAAGGGATTCTCTTTTTTAATTTAAAAGATTACCACGTATTTGTGTGAATGATGTATTGTGAAAAAAACTAGAAAATAGGTTAAATATTTTAGATAGAAATTTGAAAGTTCTAGGTGATGATAATATCAAAACTTGGAATCCCCTGATATTAAGGTGTTGCTAGGATTATTAGAAATAAATAAATAGTGCTCACCGATTCAAGAAAACGCTTCCCATAAATGTAGTTTTATGTTATAATATTCACAAATAAAAGTTTTAGGAGTTTTTATGGTTTCATCAGAATTTATCTCAAAAATTGAATTTGCTTGTAAAAAGAAAGAAAGTCTTTATTCAAATAGCAAATTCAAGTATGCTATCCGTTCAATGTTTGCGGGTGCTTTCTTTACGTTCAGTACAGCGGCTGGTGCAGTTGGAGCTGACTTGATTAATAAGATTGCACCAGGTAGTGGACGCTTCCTTTTCCCATTTGTTTTCGCTTGGGGGCTAGCTTATATCGTGTTCCTGAATGCTGAGTTGGTTACATCAAACATGATGTTTTTAACAGCTGGTAGTTTTTTGAAAAAAATTAGCTGGAGAAAAACAGCTGAAATTCTTCTATATTGTACTTTCTTTAACTTAATCGGAGCTCTTATTGGTGGCTGGGGATTTGCTCATTCAGCCGCTTTCGCTAATCTAACACACGATAGCTTTATTTCTGGAGTCGTGGAGATGAAGTTGGGCCGTTCAAATGAACTAGTTTTGCTTGAAGCAATTTTGGCTAATGTCTTTGTAAACATCGCGATTCTTTCATTTGTTTTAGTTAAAGATGGTGGTGCCAAACTTTGGTTGGTTCTATCAGCCATTTACATGTTTGTATTCTTAACAAATGAGCACATCGCCGCAAACTTTGCATCATTTGCTATTGTGAAATTCAGTGTTGCTGCTGATTCAATCGCAAACTTCGGTATTGGAAATATTCTTCGTCACTGGGGTGTAACCTTCATCGGTAACTTTATCGGTGGTGGTCTACTCATGGGATTGCCGTACGCCTTCTTAAACAAAGACGAAGATACATATGTGGATTAAAAGTTGGATTGATTCCAACTTTTTCTTTTTGTTTATCCATGCTATAATGAATGTAGAATAGTATGATATAGAGGAAAATTATGAACGAAATTAAATGTCCAAATTGTGGGGAAGTTTTTACAGTCAATGAAAGTCAATATGCAGAACTAATTTCTCAAGTTCGTACTGTAGAGTTTGACAAGGAATTGCACGAGAGAATGAAGCAAGAGTTGACATTGGTGGAGCAAAAGGCCTTGAATGAACAACAGGCAAAACTCGCTCAAAAAGACCAAGAGATTACCCAGCTACAAAGTCAAATCCAAAATTTCGATACTGAAAAAGAATTGGCTAAGAAGGAAGTAGAGCAAACTGCTAGTCAAAGTCTGCTAGAGAAAGAAAAAGAGGTTCAACAACTTGAGAATCAGCTAGCTACCTTACGCTTGGAGCATGAGAATCAACTGCAAAAGACACTGTCTAATCTAGAGAAAGAAAGAGACCAGGTCAAAAATCAGCTCCTTCTACAAGAAAAAGAAAACGAACTTTCTCTGACTTCAGTTAAGCAAAACTATGAAGCCCAACTTAAGGCAGCAAATGAGCAGGTTGAGTTTTACAAGAATTTCAAGGCTCAACAATCAACCAAAGCAATTGGAGAAAGTTTGGAGCAGTATGCGGAGAGCGAGTTTAACAAGGTTCGTAGTTTCGCCTTCCCTAATGCCTATTTCGAAAAGGATAACAAGGTTTCTGAACGTGGCTCTAAAGGTGACTTTATTTTCCGTGATTTTGATGAAAATGGGCTAGAATTCATTTCCATCATGTTCGAGATGAAAAATGAAGCTGATGGAACGGAGAAGAAGCACAAGAATGCCGATTTCTACAAAGAGTTGGACAAGGACCGCCGTGAGAAGAACTGTGAGTATGCAGTTTTGGTAAGTATGCTTGAGGCTGATAATGACTACTTTAATACTGGAATTGTTGACGTCAGCCACGAGTATGAAAAGATGTATGTCGTCCGTCCCCAGTTCTTTATCCAGTTGATTGGTCTCTTACGCAATGCGGCTCTTAACTCTCTTAAATACAAGCAAGAACTAGCACTTATCCGTGAGCAAAATATTGACATTACCCACTTTGAAGAAGACCTAGACGCCTTCAAGGTTGCCTTTGCTAAGAACTACAATTCAGCTTCCGTCAACTTCGGTAAGGCTATTGACGAAATCGACAAGGCCATCAAACGTATGGAAGAGGTCAAGAAATTCTTGACCACATCAGAAAACCAACTCCGCCTCGCAAACAATAAGTTGGATGATGTTTCTGTTAAAAAATTGACTCGAAAAAATCCAACTATGAAAGCAAAGTTTGATGCTTTGAAAGGAGAATAATCTTTGTATTCAGCTAAGAACGCTACCTTGTCTATAAATGGAAAGACTGTGGACTATGTAACATTTGGAACAGGAAATCAACCTCTGGTGATTATACCAGGATTGGGTGATGGACTACAGACGGTTAAAGGTATGGCTATGCCTTTTTCAATCACATACCGTAAACTTGCCGAACGTTATAAAATCTATGTTTTTTCTCGAATCAATGAGTTGAGGCAGGGTTATACGACACGGGATATGGCAGCAGATGTAGCAGAAGCAATGGAGACACTAAACCTAGATGCCGCCTATGTTATGGGGATTTCACAAGGTGGAATGATTGCTCAATGGCTAGCTGTAGATTTTCCAGAAAGGGTTCAAAGGCTCATCCTAGCTGTTACAACAGCGAAGCCTAGTCAACTTGCTAGAGAAAGAATTGAGCATTGGCAAAAACTCAGTCAATCTGGAAATTTTAAGCATCTCATGCTGGATATTACACAGCACTCCTACACGCAAAAGAGCTATCAAAAGTGGCGCTTGCTTTATAATGTTATGGGAATCTTTGGTCGTATTAAAGATAAACAACGTATTGATATTCAGTCTGTATCTTGTTTGAAACATGATAGTCTAGATTTTTTGGAAAAAATCAATTGTCCTACGTTAATCATTGGAGCAGAAAAAGATGATGTTCTTGGCGTAGATGGTTCGCTTGGATTGCATCAGCATATCAAAGATAGCCAGCTCACTATTTTGCCAGAGTGTGGGCATGCACTATATGAACAGAATAAGGATTTCCAAAAAAGAGTTTTAGTATTTTTAGAAAGTTAATAAATGAACGGTATTATCAACTTAAAGAAAGAAGCAGGGATGACCTCGCATGATGCGGTTTTTAAATTGCGAAAGATTTTGGGAACTAAGAAGATTGGTCACAGTGGGACGCTTGATCCTGATGTGGTTGGTGTTTTGCCTATTGCCGTTGGTAAGGCGACTCGCATGGTTGAGTTTATGCAGGACGAGGGTAAGGTCTACGAGGGGGAAATCACTCTGGGATATTCTACAACGACCGAGGATGCTAGTGGGGAAGTGGTCGCAGAGACTCCTGTTTTGTCTCCACTGGATGAAAAGCTTGTCGATGAAGCCATTGCCAGTCTGACTGGGCCGATTACTCAGATTCCACCCATGTACTCAGCTGTTAAGATCAATGGTCGCAAGCTCTATGAGTATGCGCGTGCTGGTCAGGAAGTCGAACGTCCAGAACGTCAGGTGACCATTTATAGTTTTGAAAGAACCAGTCCCATTTCCTACGAGGATAAACTTGCTCGTTTTACCTTCCGAGTAAAATGTAGCAAGGGAACCTATATCCGTACCTTATCGGCTGACTTGGGAGAGAAGCTTGGTTATGCAGCTCACATGTCTCATCTTACACGGACTAGTGCGGCTGGTTTACAGTTAGAAGATTCCTTGACCTTAGAAGAAATTGCCCATAAAGTAGAGGCTGGTGAATCAGACTTTCTCCATCCGCTTGAGATTGGTACAGGGGATTTAGTCAAAGTTTTTCTTACTCCTGAGCAGGCAGATGAAGTCCGTTATGGTCGTTTTATTGAGTTAGAGTGTAGCGAGAAGGAAATTGCCGCTTTCGAAGGGGAAAAGCTACTTGCTATATTGGAAAAACGTGATTATCTCTACAAACCAAGAAAGGTTTTCTCTTAAAATTATACTGAATAAACGATTTTTATTTTTTAGTAGAAAGATGAGATGCTCTCATCTTTTTAAAATATTAGCCGATAAATAGTTTTTAAATTTTATGTCTTAAAAAACCATTGAAAATACAGTGTTATTTGACAGTTTTGCTTACTTATGATAAGATTTAATGTAAGAAAAGTTAGAGAAAAATTGAGGATATTATGAGTATTGAAATGACTGTCAGTGAGATTGCTGAGGTCTTGGGGCTATCCCGACAAGCAATCAATAATCGTGTCAAAGAATTACCTGAAGAAGATATTACAAAAAACGACAAGGGTGTTACTGTTGTTACTCGCAGTGGATTGATCAAACTTGAAGAAATCTACAAAAAGACTATCTTTGAAGATGAACCGGTTAGTGATGAAGTTAAGCAACGAGAACTCATGGAGATTCTTGTTGATGAAAAGAACGCTGAAATCATCCGTCTTTATGAGCAATTGAAAGCTAAAGATAAACAACTGGCTGAAAAAGATGAACAGATGCGTGTTAAAGACCGCCAAATCGCTGAAAAAGATAAGCAATTGGACCAACAACAACAGTTAACACTTCAAGCTATGAAGGACCAAGAAACCCTTCAGCTGGAGTTGGATCAAGCTAAGCAAGAAGTTCAAGCATCGAAGAAAGGCTTCTTTGCTCGCTTATTTGGAAAATAAGAAAAAACTGCTTGGTTTATATGATTAGACCAGGTGGTTTCTTTTTACAAATCAATAAGGAATGATAAGATGAAAACAGTAAGAGATTATATCTCCTTTGACTTAGAATTCAACAAACACCAGGATAAGACTCATTTGATTCAAGTATCAGCGGTACATTTTAAAGACGGTGAAGAAGTAGGAGCGTTTGACTCTTATGTACACACTGATGTACCTTTGAAGAGTTTTATCAATGGTTTGACCGGTATTACTTCAGAGACTCTCAAGGATGCACCAAAGGTAGAAGAAGTTCTCAAAAAATTTCAAGATTTTGTTGGAACTTTGCCACTTGTTGGCTAC
Source organism: uncultured Streptococcus sp. (assembly GCA_963528105.1). GTDB lineage: Bacteria > Bacillota > Bacilli > Lactobacillales > Streptococcaceae > Streptococcus. Next base: position 167,765 of record CAURUY010000001.1, read on the forward strand.
AATGCAGCAAAGAGTGATTTGCCGATTTTACTAGAACACGGATTGGACTATCGAGATCAATATTTAGTCGACCTCTATGATGAGGCTTTTGGGCGACGTAGTTCAGATCTCCACGGAATTGCCAATCTAAAATTACAAACCGTGGCTAGTTTTCTGGGATTTAAAGGGCAATCTCATAATAGTTTAGAAGATGCTCGTATGACTGCCCAAGTTTATGAAGCTTTCTTAGAATCAGATGAAAGTAAATTGTTACTTGATGCTCAGAGTAACTTCAATTCTAATCCCTTTGGTAGTTTAGATTTATCACAGCTTTTTGATTAGGAGATTTTATGAAACCTGAAAAACCAAAAAAATTGGGAATAAAGAAGATTTACCTAAATCTTGATAAGATCCTATTTCTATTCTTTCTAATCTTTATGCTGGTTGATTATATTTGGCTGCCATTAAACTCAGTTATAGCAGGATTTTTACTAAGTCAGACTGGATATTTGTTTATTTCCTACAACAATATTTTTGCGATTATAAAACATGCGCCAATAGTCAGTCTTGGTTTCGTAATTTTAATTGCTATTAATTTGCTGGTCGCCTATTTTCAACTCAGTATTCTCTTTATAGGAGCTCGTCACCTTCTTTATCATGAAAAAAGAACCCTTCTAGAATATAGTCGAAAAGTCTTTCGTGAAAGTCTTGTTTTTATGAAGAAGTTGACTATTTCTAAGGCCTTATTTATCTTTCTTTTTGTAGCTATGCTATTTCCATTTATTAGAAAGATATTTAAGATTTATTATTTCAATAAAATAGTAATTCCAGAGTTTATTCAACTATACTTAGAAGGTAAGTACTGGATATGGTGGGTAGCAATTATTACTTTATCACTCTTATTCTTCTATATTTCTGTTCGATTGGTATTTACTTTACCAAAAATCTTTTATGATAAGATGACCGTGAAGGAAGCGGTTATCTATAGTTTGGATAAAACCAAAAATTTCTTTTGGTTTTATGCCTGGCATTTATTCTTAATTATTGTAAAAACCAATTTATTCTTCTATTTACCACTCATACCATTACTATTAACCCAATATTTAGTAGATGGTCTTACCCAGAGGGAGTCTCTAATTCTTGCGGTTTTAAACTTCGTTTTCATCAAGAACCTTAACTATATGGCGCTGACCTATTTTCTTGTGAAATTTACCTCTTTTTTAACAGGAGAAGAACTGGATATTATGCCAAGACGGGAGAAAGATCATATCATGAGATGGGGTGTGATGGTCTGTGCAAGTACCTTCTTTGCGATTGAAGGATATAATTATTTAGAAGCTCCTGTAATCAATCCTCCACTTGTGATTTCCCATCGTGGTGTATCCAATGGTAATGGTGTGCAAAATACCATCCAATCCCTAGAAAAGACTGCTCAGTTAAAACCAGATTTAGTCGAGATGGATATACAGGAAACAAAGGATGGTCAATTTGTCATGATGCATGATGCTAATCTTAAAGGGTTAGCAGGCATCAATAAAACACCACACGATTTAACATTAGAAGAATTAAAGCAGATCGACATTCATGAGCATGGTTATGAAACGAAGATCTCTAGTTTTGATGATTATTTGAATCGTGCAAATGAACTGCATCAGAAACTACTCATTGAAATTAAGACCAGCCACAAAGATAGCCCACAAATGATGGATCATTTTCTAGAAAAATATGGTGCAAAGATTAAAATCTATGGTCATCAGATGCAATCTTTGGATTACCATGTTATTGAAAAAGTAACCCAGTATGATAAGGAGATTCCAGTTTATTTCATACTACCTTACAATTCGGTTTTTCCAAGAACAAATGCAACGGGTTATACTATGGAGTACTCTACATTGGATGAATATTTTGTAACCAAACTTTGGAATACCGATCAAAAACTCTATGTATGGACGATTAATGGTTCCGAGTCTTTCGATAAGTCTTTTCGTTTGGGTGTAAATGGGATGATAACTGATAATTTGGAAAAAATTAAAGGTGAACTCGAAAAAGCTCAGGAGGATCCTGAGTATACAGACTTGCTGTTAAAGAAAGCAACTGAATTCTTCACTTTCTAATCAAAAAAGAGGCTGTGAATCAGCCTCTTTTTATACGAATTTAAAAAGGTAATTTTCCTGCAAAAGCGCCAAGTTTTTTCTTGGTTGTTTCATCAATTCGCTCAAGAGCAGCATTGAGGGCTTGAACCGTCATATCAGATAGGGTCTCGATATCTTCAGGATCAACAACTGCGGGATCAAAATCAATTTTTACGACTTTCTTGTCCCCTGTCAAAGTTGCAGTTACAAGATTTTGAGCAGAAGTTCCAACAAATTCAGTAGCAGCAAGTTCAGCTTGACTTTGCTCCATTTGTTTTTGAAGTTTTTGAGCTTGACGCATCATGTTTTGCATATTCATCATGGCGGTAGTTAGCTTCCTTTTCTTTTATTTTCCCTATTATTTTAACAATTTTAACTAGAAAAGTCTATGTTAATTTTCTTTAGCAAATTTCTATTTAAGATTTATTTAAGGTTTCTATACTATCCTGAAGAACTCAATATTTACAGAAACATAGATAAGTAAGACTTCTGAGTCAAGTTCTCTAATCACAGATGTTTCGCGACGCCAGATTCTAGCGGGATGGAACTAGTATTTATTTCAAGATAGTACCAGATTATGATATAATAAAAAAGAATGAGTTTTTAGTACAAACCAAAGGAGAATCATTATGATTTACGCTGGAATTTTAGCAGGTGGAACCGGCACACGCATGGGAATTAGTAACTTACCCAAACAATTTCTTGAGTTGGGAGATCGCCCAATCTTAATCCATACAATTGAAAAGTTTGTCTTGGAACCAAGTTTTGAAAAAATAGTTGTAGGAGTTCATGGAGACTGGGTGACACATGCAGAAGATTTAGTCGAAAAATTTCTTCCACTTCATAAAGATCGTATCATCATCACAAAAGGTGGTGCAGACCGTAATTCTAGTATTGAAAAAATTATTGAAGCTATAGATGCATACCGTCCACTGACAGAAGAAGATATCGTAGTCACACATGATTCTGTTCGTCCTTTTATCACACTTCGCATGATACAAGATAATATTGCTCTAGCACAAAGTCACGATGCTGTTGATACAGTTGTTGAAGCAGTCGATACCATTGTAGAGAGCACAAATGGTCAATTCATCACAGATATTCCAAACCGTGCTCATCTCTATCAAGGACAGACTCCACAAACTTTCCGTTGTAAAGACTTTATAGATTTATATGGTTCTTTATCAGCTGAAGAAAAAGAAATTTTGACAGATGCATGTAAGATCTTTGTCATTAAGGGGAAAGATGTAGCCTTGGCTAAGGGTGAATATTCAAATCTTAAAATTACTACAGTTACAGACTTGAAGATTGCTAAAAGCATGATTGAGAAAGACTAAAACATGATTAATCAAATTTATCAATTGGCAAAACCAAAGTTTATCAATATCAAATACCAGGAAGAAGAGATTGATCAAGAAAATCATATCCTCATTCGACCAAATTATATGGCGGTTTGTCATGCGGATCAACGGTATTATCAAGGAAAACGTGATCCCAAGATTTTATCTAAAAAATTACCAATGGCGATGATTCATGAATCTTGTGGTACAGTTATTTCTGATCCCACAGGAACCTACAAGGTTGGTCAAAAGGTTGTCATGATTCCTAATCAACCACCCATGCAGAGTGATGAGGAATTCTATGAAAACTACATGACAGGAACGTATTTCCTATCCAGTGGTTACGATGGATTTATGCGTGAATTTGTTTCATTACCAAAAGATCGTGTGGTAGCTTACGAAGATATTGAAGACTCAGTTGCCGCCATTACTGAGTTTGTCAGTGTGGGTATGCATGCGATGAATCGTTTCATGACAATTTCTCACAGTAGACGTCAACGAATCGCTGTCATTGGTGATGGAAGCCTAGCTTTTGTCATGGCAAATATTATCAACTACACCTTGCCTGAAGCTGAGATTATTGTTATTGGTCGTCACTGGGAAAAGTTGGAACTCTTCTCATTTGCTAAAGAGCTTTACATTACTGATAGCATCCCAGAGGATCTTAGTTTTGACCATGGTTTTGAATGCTGTGGTGGTGATGGATGTGGACCTGCTATAAATGACTTGATTCGTTACATCAAACCCCAGGGAACTCTATTAATGATGGGTGTTAGTGAGTATAAGGTAAATATAAATACCCGTGATGCTCTCGAAAAAGGTTTGTTACTTGTAGGTTCTTCTCGTTCTGGGCGAATTGACTTTGAAAAGGCAATTCAAATGATGGAAGTCAAGAAATTTGCAAATCGTTTGAAGAATATCATTTATCTAGAGGAACCTGTAAGAGAAATTAAAGATATTCACCGAGTATTTGCAACTGACTTAAATACTGCTTTTAAAACAGTCTTTAAGTGGGAAGTCTAATGGAGGAAGATTGTGGAAAAAATCATTAAGGAAAAACTTACCTCTTTACTATCAACTGATGAGGATATTCTAAGTGTTGAGCAATTAGGTGGGATGACCAATCAAAACTACTTGGTCAAAACATCTTCAAATCAGTATATTGTTAAGTTTTTTGGAAAAGGTACAGATAAATTAATCGACCGTCAGAATGAAAAGTTCAATCTTGAATTGTTGAAAGATTTAAAATTAGATGTAGAAAATTATCTTTTCGATATTGATGCAGGTATCAAGGTCAATCAATACATCGAAAATGCAGAGACACTTGATTCAACTACCATTAAAACTAAATTTGAGAAGATAGCTCCAATTTTACAAACGATTCATGCTTCGGGTAAAGAATTAAAAGGAGAGTTTGCTCCTTTTGAGGAAATTAAAAAATATGAATCATTGATTCAAGGGGAGATTTCCTATCCGAACTATGAAGTTGTCAGAAAATCTGTATTTTCTCTTAAAGACCAACTTGAAGAAATTGGAATGGATAAGAAATCGTGTCATATTGATTTGGTTCCTGAAAATTTTATTGAAGGACCAGATGGACATCTTTATCTCATTGATTGGGAATATTCATCTATGAATGATCCTATGTGGGATTTGGCAGCTCTCTTCCTAGAGTCTGAATTTACCAGTGCAGAAGAAGAAGACTTTTTAAGTCATTACGAGAGTGACAAGACTCCAGTTTCAAGGGATAAAATTCGTATTTACAAAATCTTGCAAGATATCATTTGGAGTCTTTGGACTATTTACAAAGAAGAAAATGGTGCAGATTTCGGAGATTATGGAATCTCTCGTTACAATAGAGCTGTAAAAGAAATAGATTGTGAAGGAGATTTAGATGAAAACTAAAAATGGAGTTTCTTTTGGGCTACTATCAGGTGTGTTCTGGGGATTAGGATTAACTATTAGTGCTTATATCTTTTCAATATTCACGGATTTATCGCCCTTTGTAGTAGCAGCAGCGCACGACTTTCTTAGTATTTTTATCTTACTGGGATATCTTCTATTTAAAGAAGGTAAAGTACGTTTTTCAATCTTTTTGAACATTCGAAATGTCAGTGTTATCATTGGGGCTTTACTAGCTGGTCCGATTGGTATGCAGGCCAATCTCTACGCGGTCAAATATATAGGTAGTTCCTTAGCTTCGTCTGTTTCAGCTATTTATCCTGCAGTATCTGTCATTCTTGCTTTCTTTTTCTTAAAGCATAAGGTTTCTAAGAATACAGTATTTGGAATCTTATTAATCATTGCAGGGATCATTGCTCAGACTTACAAGGTTGAACAAGTCAATTCCTTCTATATCGGAATTCTTTGTGCTTTGATTTGTGCCCTTGCTTGGGGAAGTGAAAGTGTTCTGAGCTCTTTTGCAATGGAAAGTGATCTCAGTGAAATTGAAGCCCTCTTAATTCGACAAGTCACTTCCTTCTTGTCTTATTTAGTTATTGTACTCTTCACACATCACTCATTTGGAGAAGTGGCAAACGGGCAATTGTTTGGTTTATTGATAGTCTTTGCGGCATTTGATATGATTTCTTATCTTGCCTACTATATGGCTATCAATCGATTACAACCAGCTAAGGCAACTGGTTTAAATGTGAGTTATGTAGTTTGGACTGTTTTGTTTGCAGCAATGTTCTTAGGAACACCTCTGACTGTCTTAACAATCATTACTTCATTTGTTGTAATGGCTGGTGTTTATATGATTATTAAAGAATAAAGGAGAAATCGCGTGAAAGCAATTATCTTAGCAGCAGGATTGGGAACTCGTTTGAGACCCATGACAGAGCATACTCCAAAAGCTTTGGTTAAGGTTAATCAAAAATCCTTGGTTGAGTACCAAATTGAATTTTTAAAAGAACGTGGGATTGATGACATCATCATTGTTGTTGGTTACTTGAAAGAACAATTCGACTATCTTAAAGAAAAGTACGGCGTTCGTTTAGTCTTCAATGATAAGTATGCTGATTACAACAACTTTTACTCTCTTTACTTGGTAAAAGAAGAGTTGGCTAATAGCTACGTCATCGATGCGGATAACTATCTTTTCAAGAATATGTTCCGTAATGATATCGAACGTTCAACATATTTCAGTGTTTATCGCGAGGACTGTGATAATGAGTGGTTCCTAGTTTATGGTGATGACTACAAAGTTCAAGACATCATTGTCGATAGTAAGAATGGCCGTATCTTGAGTGGTGTGTCATTCTGGGATGCTCCAACAGCGGAGAAAATTGTTGGATTTATCGACAAAGCCTATGCAAGCGGCGAATTTGTAGATCTCTACTGGGACAACATGGTTAAAGATAATATCAAAGAACTGGATGTTTACGTAGAGGAATTGGAAGAAAACTCTATCTATGAAATCGATAGTGTAAAAGATTATCAAAAATTGGAGCAGATTCTTTCTTCACAAAAATAAGTAAACTAAAATACGTCTGACACCTTACCTATTTTTGCTTGACTTTTTAGGGTTGATACAGTATACTATTAAAAATTTAACCTTTAAGGGAAGTCCAGAGAGGCTCACAAGGTGTCAGATAGAAAATAGATTACACAAACTTCGAATAAACACAGTTTATTTGATTCTTTTCTGTAAGTATCTTACTGAAACCTTGCGATTGCAAGGTTTTTCTTTTTCTGAACCCCTTAAAATTTAAGGAGGAAACGGTATGAATCCAAATTGTAAAAAACGCATGGGTGCCATTTGCTTGGAAACCATGAAAGTAGTGTCTCAAAAGGAAATCGCACCAGCAATCTTTGAACTCGTACTTCAAGGAGAAATGGTTGAAGCTATGAAAGCTGGACAATTTCTACATTTACGTGTACCTGATGATGCCCATCTCTTACGTCGTCCGATTTCAATCTCGTCTATAGATAAGGCTAATAAACAATGCCATCTTATTTATCGTATCGAAGGTTCTGGTACGGCGATTTTTTCAACCTTAAAAACAGGTGATAGCTTAGATGTTATGGGACCTCAAGGAAATGGCTTTGACTTATCTGATTTAGACAAGCAGAGTCGTGTTCTCCTAGTCGGTGGAGGAATTGGTGTGCCTCCTTTGCTTGAAGTAGCTAAACAATTAGATGAACGTGGTGTAGATGTCACAACAGTTCTAGGATTTGCTACTAAAGATGCAGTTATTTTGGAAGATGAATTATCCCAATACAGCAAAGTCTTTGTAACGACTGATGATGGTTCTTATAGAACTCAAGGAAATGTATCAGTAGTGATAAAGGAATTTGATAACGAATTCGATGCAATTTACTCATGCGGAGCACCTGGTATGATGAAATACATCAATCAAACATTTTACGAGCATCCAAGAGCTTATCTATCACTAGAATCTCGTATGGCCTGTGGTATGGGGGCTTGCTACGCTTGCGTCTTGAAAGTACCTGATAGTGAAACAGTTAGTCAACGTGTGTGTGAAGATGGCCCTGTATTTAAAACAGGCACAGTAGTTTTATAAGGAGAGTGTCATGACTGCAAATCGATTACAAGTTTCTCTACCAGGCTTAGAATTAAAGAATCCTATCATTCCTGCTTCAGGCTGTTTTGGCTTTGGTCAAGAATATGCCAAATACTATGATTTAGACCTTTTAGGCTCTATCATGATTAAGGCTACTACACTTGAACCACGTTTTGGTAATCCTACTCCACGAGTGGCAGAGACACCTGCTGGTATGCTCAACGCCATTGGTTTACAAAATCCTGGTTTAGAAGTCGTTCTCTCTGAGAAATTACCTTGGCTAGAAAAAGAGTATCCAAATCTTCCTATAATTGCTAATGTAGCTGGATTCTCGAAACAAGAGTATGCAACAGTTTCTCATGGAATTTCTAAGGCAACTAACGTGAAAGCTATAGAGCTCAATATCTCTTGTCCTAACGTTGACCATGGAAATCACGGACTTTTAATTGGACAAGATCCTGAGTTGGCCTATGATGTGGTGAAGGCTGCCGTAGAAGCATCAGAAGTGCCCGTTTACGTCAAATTGACTCCAAGTGTTACTGACATTGTAACCATTGCTAAGGTTGTAGAAGATGCCGGTGCTAGTGGTCTCACCATGATCAATACTCTTGTCGGAATGCGCTTTGACCTCAAAACTAGAAAGCCGATTATCGCAAATGGTACTGGTGGAATGTCTGGGCCAGCAGTTTTTCCGGTAGCTCTCAAATTGATTCGTCAAGTTGCTCAGTCTACAGACTTGCCAATTATTGGGATGGGAGGAGTTGATTCAGCAGAAGCAGCAATTGAAATGTACTTAGCTGGAGCATCTGCTATTGGAGTCGGTACAGCAAACTTTACAAATCCCTTCGCTTGTCCTGATATTATTGAAAATTTACCAAAAGTCATGGACAAATATAATATGGAAACTCTGGAACAATTGAGAAAAGAAGTTAAAAGCAGTTTATAATCTTTTTAAATCCGTATTATTTTGAATGCCTTCTTATTTTTGGTATAATATGACTATGATTGTAACAATACCTATTAAAACAGAAAAAGACATTGCAACTCCAGAACCAACTGTCCTTGTTTTAGGATATTTTGACGGTATTCATCTAGGTCATCAAAAATTATTTAGTATTGCAGGAAAAATTGCTGAAGAGAAAAGACTAAGCGTTGCTTTAATCACTTTCCATGAATCTCCAAAGTTAACATTAAAATCCTATTCTCCAGAAAATTTACTACATATTCTAAATCCAGATGAACGGGAACGTAAGTTTAAAAGAGCTGGGGTAGAAAATCTCTACTTGATGGATTTCTCAAGTCGTGTAGCAAATATGACGGCACAAGAGTTTGTAGATACCTTTGTCAAAGAAGTCAAAGCAGATACCATTGTAGTAGGATTTGATTATAGTCTTGGTTCTGATAGAAAATCAGCTGAAGATCTAAAAGAAATTTTTGATGGAGAAGTGGTTGTAGTACCACCTGTAGAAGATGAAAAAGGAAAGATTAGCTCTACTCGTATTCGTCAGGCAATCCTAGAAGGGGATGTCAAAGAAGCAGGTCAATTGCTTGGAAGTCCACTTCCAACAAGAGGAATTGTCGTGCATGGAAATGCTCGCGGTCGAACAATTGGATATCCAACTGCCAACCTAGTACTTTTGGATAGGACCTATATGCCAGCAGATGGTGTCTATACTGTTGATATCGAAATTAAGAGAAAATTCTATCGCGGGATGGCCAGTGTCGGTAAGAACGTAACCTTTGATGGAGAAGAAGAACGTTTTGAAGTGAATATTTTTGATTTTGATGAAGACATTTATGGTGAAACTGTTACTGTCTATTGGTTAGATCGTATCCGAGATATGGTGAAATTTGACAGTGTTGAAAAACTGGTAAAACAGCTTGAAGAAGATAAAAAAGTTGCACAAAAATAATCAAAAGTTCGGATGTGAGTTCGAACTTTTTGTTTTATTTAGGTAGGTAATAAGTAAAAAATTTAAGGGAAAATACATTTTTAACTTGACATCCTAAATTTTAAACGATAGAATGTTTACTAGTTAATTAAATGGTTAAGTACCGGTTAAGGAGTTGTGATGAAAAATAGAAACATCCTTTGGTTTATGATTGGTTTGTTTGTTCTAGTATTAGGAGCTTGCGGACAAAAGACCAGTCAAGATAGTAAGGAAGCTAAGGGAATGAAAATAGTAACCAGCTTTTATCCTATTTATGCTATGGTCAAAGAAATTTCTGGTGACCTAAATGACGTTCGGATGATTCAGTCTAGTTCTGGTATCCATTCCTTTGAACCTTCTGCAAATGATATTGCAGCCATCTATGATGCCGATGTTTTTGTCTATCATTCTCATACACTAGAGTCATGGGCAGGAAGTTTAGATCTAAGCCTACAAAATTCTAAGGTAAAAGTCATAGAAGCTTCAGAAGGTATGACCTTGGAGCGCGTGTCTGGCTTAGAAGATATGCAGGCTGGAGATGGAATTGATGAGAAGACCTTGTACGACCCTCACACCTGGCTAGATCCTGAAAAAGTTGCAGAAGAGACGCAAATCATTGCTGATAAGTTATCCGAACTGGACAATGCAAACAAGGATACCTATCAGAAAAATGCACAGAGTTACAGTAACAAAGCACACGACTTGACCAATAAATACAAGCCAATATTTGAAAAAGCTAGTCAGAAGACATTTGTGACGCAACACACAGCTTTTTCTTATTTAGCAAAGAGATTTGACTTGAATCAACTTGGTATTGCTGGTATTTCTCCTGATCAAGAACCAAGCCCAAAACAACTGACTGAAATCCAAGAATTTGTTAAGACCTATAAAGTTAAAACTATTTTTACAGAGAGCAATGCTTCGTCTAAAGTAGCTGAAACGCTTATCAAGTCAACAGGTGTGAGTCTTAAAACTCTCAATCCTTTAGAGGCAGACCCACAAAATGATAAGTCTTATTTAGATAATTTAGAAGAGGATATTGCAATACTAGCAGAAGAATTGAAATGAGGAAATTATGAATAAAACAAAGAAATACTTAGCTGGATCAGCAGTAGTTATTGCGCTTAGTGTTTGTGCTTATGTTTTAAATCAGCACCAAGAAGCAGAGAAGAAGGAAGATAATCGTGTATCTTATGTTGATGGGAAAAAGAATGAGTCTAAAAAGAACGAAAATTTGACTCCTGATCAAGTTAGCAAAAAGGAAGGCATTGAGGCCGAACAAATTGTTGTGAAAATTACTGATCAGGGATATGTGACTTCTCACGGAGATCATTTCCATTACTATAATGGTAAAGTTCCTTTCGATGCGATTTTTAGTGAAGAACTAGTCATGAAAGATCCAAGTTATCAATTGCGCGATGAACACATCATTAACGAAATTAAAGGTGGTTACATCATCAAAGTTGATGGAAAATATTATGTATACCTAAAAAATGCTAGCCAAGCTGAAAATATTCGTACCAAAGAACAAATTGAAAAACAAAAACAAGAGCATACATCTGACCAAAAAAATGATTCTAAGGAAGTTGTGGCAGCTAGAGCTCAAGGACGTTATACAACTGATGACGGTTATGTCTTTAACGCTTCTGATATCATCGAGGATACAGGAGATGCTTATATCGTTCCCCACGGAGGTCACTTCCATTATATTCCTAAGAGTGATCTGTCAGCGGGTGAATTAGCTGCCGCAAAGGCTTATTTATCTGGCAATAGTTCAGCTCTCAGTCAACCCTTGTCACTGACACCGAATAATGGTGTTTCTGCAGCAGATGATGGTTATGTCTTTAACCCTAATGATATTGTCAGAGATACTGGCGATGCTTATATCGTACGACATGGGGACCACTATCACTATATCCCTAAATCATCTCTTAACAATCATCAAGCACAATCTAACACTCCAAGCTTAGAAAGTCCTTCTAATTCTACACCAAATAATCCGTTACCACATGTTCACCATGAAGAAGAGGAACACGATCATGGTTTTGATGCAAATAGAATTATAAGTGAAGATTCAGAAGGTTTTGTTATGAGCCATGGCGATCACAATCATTACTTCTTTAAAAAAGATTTATCACCTGATCAAATTAAGGCCGCACAAGATCACTTGTACGGCAATAAACATTCAGAAACTATCCCAGATAATCATAGCAGTCATAAACCAGAAGAACACCATCATGATAACCATGGAAACCATCATGAGGAAGAACACGATCATGGATTTGCAGCTGAGCGAGTGATCAGTGAGGATGATCAAGGTTTTGTTGTTTCACATGGGGATCATGCCCACTATTTCTATAAAAAAGATTTATCAGCAGAACAGATAAAAGCTGCGCAAGAGCATTTACATGGACATCATCATGATGCCGCAGATGCCAATCATCTTCACGAAGAAGACAATGACCGCGAAGGTGCCGATCATCATCATGAAGAAGAGCATGACCATGGCTTTGCGGTTGACCGAGTGATAAGTGAAGATGAGCAAGGTTTCGTAGTTTCACATGGAGACCATGCCCATTATTTCTTTAAGAAAGATTTATCAGCAGAGCAGATTAAGGCTGCACAAGACCATCTTCATGGCTATCAGCAGACAGAACCTGTTAAACCTCTTGCCAAGACGGTTGAAAGTTTCTCTCGAGATGCCAGCGATGAAGAAAAAATAGCTTATATTTCTAAAACATATGGCGTTCCTCTTGAGGCTATCAGAATTTCAAATGGATTCTTTGTATTTGGTAATCCAGACCAAGCTTATGATCCAACTCACATTCACCCTTACGCTGTTCGTAAGGAACACGTTCGTATTCCGCTTCAAACTGGAGATGCAGAGCTTGATTTCCTAAACGAACTCTATACAACGGCTCTACGTGATGGTGTTTCTCCTTATAGCTTGCAGGTTGAAAATGGTAGCTTTGTTATCCCTCATGGTGATCACAACCACTACATCAAGGTTCAAACTAAAGGTTATGAAGTCGCTTTGAAAAACAAAATTCCTGCATTACAGTCAACTTACCAACCTGGTGCCTTTGATGAAAAAGCAGTCCAGTATAAGATTGATCAACTTTTGGCAGAGAGTCGTGAAGTCTATAAAGATAAACCAATTTTACAAAGACAGATTGAACTTGCTTTGGGGCAATTTTCTGAGAATATGAAGAAGCTATCAACCAACTCTACTGCAGGTTATTTGGCAGCTTTGGATTTGTTTGATAAGCAGTATATTCACATTGACTCAAGTGTCAAACCAACAGAAATCAGTCCTTTAGACAAGAAATATCAAGCTTTAGTAGATAAGATTAATACCTTAGACACAGATGCTTATGGACTTCCTAAGAAGGATTTATTGACTCAGCTTCAAGAAAATAAACTTGCCCAAGATGAAGCAGGTTTAGATGCAGTTGAAGCTAAGTTACAAGCTTTGCAAGATTTTAATGACCGTACTGGAGTTACAACAGTCGAGTACATTAAGTATTTCTATCAACATTTATCTGATAATCACTTAAATGACACTCTTAGAAATAAAGTTGCGAACTTAACTTGGACACTTTATCAATCACAATCCTTCCTTAAGGCGACTGACTTGAACAAACTCTTCCCGGAAATCTACCAAACAAAACTGGAAGTAGAAGAAGCACTGAAAAATGAGCCGGTTGCAAGCAAGGCTTCTGAAACAATCTTAGATACAGAAAAAGTGGATGGCCATAGTGCTAAAACTGCAGTCTATGAGTTCTTGAAAGGTTTGTATGATGATATTAAACCTGAGGAACAAAGTAATCATGTCTTAAAAGGGCAAGTAGAAGAGTTACTAACAAAAGCTGAAGAATTAGTGAATCAAGTCAATGAGGAAGGGGTTAAAGCTTCACTCTCTGACGAAGTGAAAAATCTGAAGGCTGCTTTGGAGAAAGAAGACGCAGACCTTGATGAATTAAATACACAGGTCCAAGATCTTTTGAAACGTATTTCACTAACAATCCAAAATGAACGTGATAATTCGAAACAAGACCCAGAGGTTTTAGTTCTTTACCAAAAACTCTATAACGGAGTCATTGCTCTCCATAGCTATTTGGAGATGAATAATGGTTCAGATGCTGACTTTGAAAAAGTAGATGCTCTGTTTGATAAACTAGCAGCAGCAAGCAAAGATAAGCAAGCTCTTCTAGCTCTTGCGCAAGAAATTGTCTCATTAAACCAGGAATTTCAATCGAAAGTGAAGCCAGCTGAATCTAATACCGAAACAGCCAATAAAGAAACAAACGATAAACAAGCTGAGTCAACCTTAACTCCTGTAACTACAGCTCCTAAAACTAGTGAGAAAGTTGCCAACTAAAAAGAAGTAGCATTGCTACTTCTTTTTAGTCTTTGTAAGATACAATCCCAATGATTGTATCAACTGCACGCTCCATGGTTTGAAGGCTGACGTATTCAAAACGTCCGTGCATATTCTCGCCACCAGCGAAGATATTTGGCGTTGGAATTCCCATGAAGGAAATCTTAGAACCATCTGTTCCTCCACGGATTGGTTCGATGACAGGAGTGATATTCAGATCTTCCATCACTGCTTTAGCGATGGTGATTGGAGTCATATCCTTTTCGATGACTTCTTTCATGTTATAGTACTGGTCGGTCAATGTTAAAGTAACACGATCACTACCAAGTTCTTGGTTCATCTTATCAACAATAGCTTGCATAGCAGCTTTTCGTGCTTCGAAGCTTTCTTTTTCGAAGTCACGGATGATGTAACTAGCACGCGCTTCCTCAACAGTTCCTGTTACATCCATGAGATGGTAGAAACCTTGGTAACCCTCAGTTAATTCTGGTCGGTCACCAGCTGGAAGTTGGTTGTGGAAGTTAATCGCTAACTGGAGGGCATTAACCATTTGTCCCTTGGCTGTTCCTGGGTGAACATTACGACCTTGGAAATGAAGTTCAGCCGCTGCAGCTGAGAAAGTTTCGTATTGCAATTCTCCAAGAGGTCCACCGTCGACAGTGTAAGCGAAGTCAACATTGAAGTCCTCTGCGTAAAATTTATTGGCACCAACACCGATTTCTTCATCAGGACCAAACCCAACACGGATTTCACAGTGTTTAATCTCAGGATGAGCAGTCAAGTATTCGATAGCTGTCATGATTTCAGCGATACCAGATTTGTCATCGGCACCGAGCAAAGTAGTACCATCAGTAGTAATCAAAGTTTGGCCAGGATATTTCTCTAAGCTCCTGAAATCAGCAGGATCTAGCTTGAAACCAGAATTCCCAAGCTCGATAACTCCACCGTCGTAATTTTCAATAACTTGTGGGTTAACACCTTCAGCATTGAAATCAGCTGTATCCATGTGGGAGATAAAACCGATTTTACGAGTCAAACTAGGATCATTTGCTGGAAGAGTACCGATAGCAAAACCGTTTGGCAAATAATAGACATTTTGCAAACCGACACGTTTCATTTCTGGAATGAGGATATTAGTGGCAAAGTCTACTTGACTTTGAGTGCTTGGTGTAGTAGTTGAATTTTCGTCAGAACGTGTATTGACTTTGACATAAGTCAAAAAACGCTCCAACAATGTTGGATATTTCATCGTAACTCCTTTTTTCCTTCTTTTAAAACCATTGTATCATAGAAAGAAGAGAAAAACAAAAGTCAAAAGGGAGATAAAATCTTTATGTTAGCGTTTACTTATGGTTTCTTTAGTGATACAATAAAAAAGATAAAAATATCACAAGGATGCAGAGATGAAAAAAGCAATTTTAATGATGACATTTGGTTCACCAGAAGAGATTACCTTTGAAGGAGTAGCCGACTTTTTTACCAACATTCGTCGAGGAGTTCGACCTCAAGACCACGAAATTCAAATCCTTTATGATAATTATGTTCGAATTGGAGGAACTCCACTTCAAAAAATTACCCGTGAAGAAGTTGCCTTGGTAGAAGCTAGGTTAGGAAATGAATATAGTGTCTATTTTGCCAATAAATTTTCAACCCCTTTTATTCCAGATGTAATTCGGCAAATGGAAGCAGATGGAATTGAAAAGTGTATTTGCTTGATTTTGGAGCCACACTATTCCTTTTACTCTGTCATGGGGTATGAAAAGTTTCTGGAAAGCAAACAAATTCAGTTTTTAGTTATTAAGGACTGGTATAAAGAAGAAGCACTATTAAACTATTGGACAGCTGAAATTGATAAAATTTTAAAAGAAAAGGTGAAACAGGATAGCTTTAAAGTCATCTTTTCTGCCCACAGTGTGCCCATTTTTGCCTTGGATTTTGGTGATCCCTATATCGACCAGATTTTCGAAAATAGCAAGTTAATTGCTGAGAAATTAGGCTTGAAACCAGAGCAATATACCAACACTTGGCAGAGCGAAAGTGATATTGGTATTCCTTGGATTAAACCAGATGTATTGGAGTATCTTAGAGAACAGGAAGAACATCCAGAGCATTATATTTTTGTGCCTATTAGTTTTATCAGTGAGCATATTGAAGTCTTGTTTGACAACGATGTGGAATGTCATGACTTGTGTCAGGAATTGGAGGTGAACTACCATCGTCCACCAATGCCAAATACAGATTCTCGTTTGATTGATGCCTTGGTCAATATTATCCGAGCTAATGAACATAAAGAATTTAGAGAATTCCTCCCAGAAGAAGAAACCTTTGATGAATTAGTCCCTTCGGAGGAAACTAAGAACATTTTAGATGAATCACAAGACTTACAAATGCCAGAATTTGTTAAAAAATTAATTGAGAAAAAAGGTCGTGAAAATGTCAAGATGCCTTATTTAATCAAAAAAATGCTTGAAAAAGCTGGCAAATTACCTAAAGACTAAGTGAAAATAGAAAAGAACTGGTAATACTCTTCGAAAATCTCTTCAAACTGCGTCAACGTCGCCTTGGCGTACTCAAGTACAGCCTGCGGCTAGTTTCCTAGTTTGCTCTTTGATTTTCATTGAGTATAAGGTTTGTTTCAGATTTCTGCTAAGGCAGGATATAACTTAGAAGGTGAAAGAAAAGGCGGTGGGACAGAAATCGATAGACAAAGTCTTGATTTCGTAGTCTCAGCCCCGCGAGGATGATTAGGAGCTTTTTGGAGTCTAAAAGACGAACAAAAAGTTCAATCAGCTACCGCGTCAAATTATGATTGATAATAAAAAGTGAGGTCGGGATCTTTTTGTCCCAACCTCTTTTTAGGTGACTAGCATTTTTTGACCTAGTTTTTATGTTATTTACCTAAACAGAATTGACTAAACAATTGAGTAATAAGCTCATCTGGCGCTGCATCACCAGTAATTTCCCCAAGAATTTCCCAAGTGCGGGTCAAATCAACTTGAAGCAGATCAACTGGCATACCTAATTCAAGACCTTCGTTAACTGCTTGTAAGCTTTCGACTGCTTTCTCAATCAAAGAAATGTGGCGGGCATTGGACAAGTAAGTAGCATCTTGTTCGACTAAGCCAGCATTTTCAAAGAAGAGGTTGTTGATGCGCTCTTCAATCTTATCAATGTTTTGATTTTTGAGGACAGAAATACGGATGACATCATCAGGAAGTTCCTGAGTTTCAATAGCCTCAGGTAGGTCAGTTTTGTTAAGTAGGATGATACGGTTGGTATCTTGGCTGATTTCAAGAAGTTGTCGGTCTTGGGTAGTTAAGGGTTCGCTAGCGTTTAAGACAAGGAGTACCAAGTCAGCTTCCTTGAGAGCTTTTTTGGAGCGTTCAACACCGATTTGCTCAACAATATCATCCGTTTCACGAATACCCGCTGTATCAATCAATTTAAGTGGAACACCGTTGATATTGACGTATTCTTCAATGACGTCACGGGTTGTACCTGCAATATCGGTTACGATGGCCTTGTCTTCGCGCAGGAGGCTGTTGAGTAGGCTTGATTTTCCAACGTTTGGACGACCGATGATAGCCGTTGAAATCCCTTCTCGGAGAATCTTCCCACGACGTGCCGTTTTTAAGAGATTGGTCAAGAGTTGTTCAAATTCTAAAGTTTTTTCACGGACAACAGCAGTAGTAGCTTCCTCAACATCATCATATTCAGGGTAGTCGATATTCACCTCAACTTGTGCCAGAGTATTGAGAATCTCCTGGCGCGTATTGTTAATGAGGTCTGATAGAGAGCCATCTAACTGTTTGACCGCGATATTCATGGCCTTATCAGTCTTAGCACGGATGATATCCATGACGGCTTCAGCCTGAGTCAAGTCTACACGACCATTGAGGAAGGCACGCTTGGTAAATTCACCAGGCTCTGCTAGGCGAGCCCCTTCACGGATTGCTAGTTGTAGGATTTCATTGGTTACG
The DNA here is from genome assembly GCA_963528105.1 of uncultured Streptococcus sp. Lineage (GTDB taxonomy): Bacteria > Bacillota > Bacilli > Lactobacillales > Streptococcaceae > Streptococcus. Next base: position 186,034 of record CAURUY010000001.1, read on the forward strand.
GCGATTCCACCATGAGTATTAATCTCGATAATATCCTCACGAGTGAAGGTTTTTGGAGACTTCATTGCCCCAACCATGACTTCGTCCATAACCTTACCTGTCTGAGGGTCAATGATGTGGCCGTAGTTAAGAGTATGGCTAGCAACCTTACTCAAATCCTTACCTTTAAAAATTTTCTGAGCAATCGCAAAGCTATCGGTTCCGCTTAGGCGAACAATCCCAATGGCTCCTTCCCCAAGCGGTGTCGAGATTGCTGCGATAGTATCAAATTCACGAGTAATCATTTCATTTCCTTTTTACAATTTATATACAAATATCACTTAAAATTGTAACAAAATATAGTATTTTATTCAACGAATGCCACTTATAAAGAAAAGCCTAAGCAGATTGCTTAAGCTTTACTTAGTGCGCATTTCACCTTGTGGGAAATAAGTTCCTTCAGGCATATCATTAATAATAACGTGAACAGCAGACTGAGGTGCTCCAGTGTTACGAACAACAGCTTCTGTTACTTCCTTGGCTAGGGCTTTCTTTTGCTCTAGCGTTCGTCCTTCAAATAAATCGATGCGTACAAATGGCATAATGCCACCTCCTAAATATGTTATAGGACTATTTTATCACATTTTGGGATACAAAGGTTGAAAAAATTATGGTAAAATAGAATGTAATACAGTTTAGAGAGAAACAGAAGGAAAATGGCACAATTATATTATAAGTATGGGACCATGAACTCGGGGAAAACCATTGAAATTTTGAAAGTGGCCCATAATTATGAAGAGCAAGGCAAGCGTGTGGTGATTATGACCTCGGCAATCGATACGAGAGATGGAGTAGGAGTAGTTTCCAGCCGGATCGGTATGAAACGGGAAGCTATTGCAATTGAAGACGATACAGATATCTTTGGTTTTATTCAGAACCAACCAATCAAACCCTACTGCGTCTTAATCGATGAAGCTCAGTTTTTGAAACGCCACCATGTGTATGACTTGGCTAGAGTTGTGGATGAACTGGATGTGCCGGTGATGGCTTTTGGCCTGAAAAATGATTTCCGAAATGAACTCTTTGAAGGTTCTAAACACCTCCTCTTGTTAGCGGACAAGATCGAAGAAATCAAAACCATTTGCCAATACTGTTCCCGTAAGGCGACCATGGTTTTGCGCACCCAAGCGGGCAAACCTGTCTATGATGGAGAACAAATCCAGATCGGTGGACACGAGACCTATATCTCGGTTTGCCGCAAGCATTATTTTAATCCAGACATTAAGCAAGAAAAGAAATCTTAAGGAGCAAACATGAATATCTATGATCAACTACAAACTGTAGAAGACCGTTATGAAGAGTTAGGAGAGCTATTGAGTGACCCAGATGTGGTTTCTGATACTAAACGCTTCATGGAATTGTCCAAAGAAGAAGCTTCAACTCGTGACACGGTAACGGCTTACCGAGAATACAAGCAAGTCCTTCAAAACATCGTCGATGCTGAAGAAATGATCAAGGAAGCAGGCGGCGATGCAGATTTGGAAGAAATGGCCAAGCAAGAGTTAAAAGATGCCAAGTCTGAAAAAGAAGAGTACGAAGAAAAACTGAAGATCTTACTTCTTCCCAAAGATCCAAACGATGATAAGAATATTATCTTGGAAATCCGTGGCGCAGCAGGAGGAGACGAAGCACAGTTGTTTGCGGGTGACCTCTTGCAGATGTACCAAAAATATGCGGAAAGCCAAGGCTGGCGATTCGAAGTCATGGAAGCTTCCTACAATGGTGTTGGTGGAATAAAAGAAGTCGTAGCCATGGTTTCTGGTCAATCTGTTTATTCAAAACTTAAGTACGAATCAGGTGCCCATCGGGTACAACGGGTTCCTGTGACAGAAAGTCAAGGTCGTGTCCATACATCTACAGCGACCGTTCTCGTCATGCCTGAAGTGGAAGAAGTCGAGTACGACATTGATCCAAAAGATCTTCGGATTGACATCTACCACGCATCTGGTGCGGGTGGACAAAACGTCAACAAGGTTGCGACAGCTGTTCGTATCGTCCACTTGCCTACCAACATCAAGGTAGAGATGCAGGAAGAACGGACCCAACAGAAGAACCGTGATAAGGCCATGAAAATTATTCGCGCGCGTGTGGCTGACCACTTTGCTCAGATTGCCCAAGACGAGCAAGATGCGGAGCGTAAGTCTACAATCGGTACGGGTGACCGTTCAGAGCGTATTCGTACCTATAACTTCCCACAAAACCGTGTGACAGACCACAGGATTGGCTTGACTCTTCAAAAATTGGATACAATTTTAGCTGGTAAATTAGATGAAGTAGTGGACGCCTTGGTTCTTTATGACCAAACACAAAAATTAGAAGAATTAAACAAGTAATGAAATTAGCTCAAATTTTTAAAGATTTTGAGGAACAATTAATGACACAAGGAGAGGAAGCTGAAAGCCTCTCTTTTGTCTATCGAATCCTCAAAAATCTCTCTTTTACAGACTTTATTTTTGCTATCCAGCAAGAAATCACTCCAGAGGAGAAAGAGTTTGTAGAAAGTATCTACAAACAACTGGTAGCACATGTACCTGCCCAGTACATCATCGGACATGCTGAATTCTATGGGATGGAGCTAAAGGTGGATGAGCGAGTCTTGATTCCACGCCCTGAAACAGAAGAGTTGGTTGAGCTCATCTTAACTGAAAATCCTAATCCCAATTTGTCAGTTTTGGATATTGGGACAGGAAGCGGGGCTATCGCCCTTGCTTTAGCGAAAAACCGCCCAGATTGGTGCGTTACAGCAAGCGATATTTCTCCAGATGCACTGAACTTAGCAAGCGAAAATGCTAAGTTGCAAGACCTAAAAATATCCTTTAAAAAATCTGATTGTTTTGAAGAAATTACTGAAAATTATGATATAATTGTATCCAATCCCCCCTATATCTCTCGGGCAGATGAGTCGGAGGTCGGCTTGAATGTCCTACATTCAGAGCCCCATTTAGCGCTCTTTGCCGAGGAAGATGGTCTTGCAATCTATCGCAAGATTGCTCAAGAAGCGAAGCATCATCTCCGTGAGGGAGGTGAAATTTACCTTGAAATTGGGTACAAACAAGGTCACAGTGTTCCAGCACTGTTTAGGAAATATCTTCCTGAAAAGCGTGTGAGGACACTCAAGGACCAGTTTGGTCAAGATAGGATGGTTGTCGTGGATGATGGATAGAATGAAGAAAGAGTTGGAAAATGGTGGAGCAGTTGTCTTGCCGACGGAAACTGTTTACGGCCTTTTTGCTAAGGCCTTAGATGAAAAAGCTGTCGAACACGTCTACCAGCTTAAGCGTCGTCCAAAAGACAAGGCGCTCAACCTCAATATTGCTTCCCTCGAAGCTATCGAATTCTTTTCTAAGAATCAACCAACCTATCTCAAACGATTGGTAGAAGCCTTTTTACCAGGTCCCTTGACCATTATCCTAGAAGCTAATGACAGAGTTCCCTACTGGGTCAACTCCGGTCTAAAAACAGTCGGGTTTCGGATGCCCAGTCACCCTATTACTCTGGACTTAATTAGAGAGACAGGGCCTTTGATTGGTCCCTCTGCTAATATTTCCGGTCATGTCAGCGGTATTGTCTTTAAAGACATTTTGAAGGATTTTGATCAAGAAGTTTTAGGACTAGAAGATGATGCTTTTCTGACAGGGCAGGATTCGACCATTTTGGATTTGTCTGGTGATAAGGTCAAGATTCTACGACAAGGTGCAATTACGCGAGAAGATATTCTTGCTGAGCTACCTGATATTCCTTTTGAGGAGGTATGACATGATACGAGATTTGAAGACTAGAGATGCTGAAGCTATTTATGAGATTAACAAAGAAGCTTTAGGATATACTTTTAGCCCTGAAAAAACAGCGAGTCAGCTGGCCAAGTTATCTCAGGACGTGCATCATTTCTTAGTTGGGTATGAAGATTCAAGCAATCATAAACTACTTGGTTATGTGCATGCTGAGGTTTACGAATCGCTGTATTCACAGCCAGGTTTCAATATCTTGGCTTTAGCTGTTCAGCCAGATCATCAAGGTCAAGGTATTGGTAAAAGCTTGCTAGAGGGGTTGGAAAAAGAAGCAAAAAGACGGGGTTATGGGTTCATTCGTTTAAACTCTGCCGATCATCGTCTGGTTGCTCATGCATTTTATGAAAAAGTTGGCTATACTTGCGATAAAATGCAGAAACGGTTCATACGTATCTTTTAGTCAGGAATTCTAAGCAAATTAACTATTTAAAAAAATTATAAGCGCAATCTATACATAGATTGTTGGCTTACTTTTATATGAGGACGAATCATTTTATGGATATCTATATTCAGAAAGCAATCATTCATCAGTTCCGTCCAGATGATACAGACTTGGTTTTAGCAGATAAGTTTCTCAATATCACTCCAAAAATTGAAGAATATCTACGAAGAAAAGTGGAGCGTGTCTATTCTGATGAAGCTAAGACTGGGATTTTCGAAGAAGGAAATCCCTTCTTCCATTACATCACGGATGATCTCTTAGAAACATCTGTTACCCTAGCCAATCTTTGGAAAGAAGAGTTCAGTATTTCTGAAAATCAAAAGACAAACGATTTGGTCTTTGTCCAGTTTTCGAAAGAAGGAGTAGCACATTTTGCCTTCCTACGAATTGCATTGCGCGAAACTTTGACACACTTAGGTGGTGAGGTGGACAATCCAATCAAACTCACTCAGAACAATCTCCCAGGTTTTGGGACTGGAGCAGATGAAGCTTTAGTAGTCAATCTTCAAAGCCGTAAGTATCATTTGATTGAGAAACGCATCAAGTACAATGGCACCTTTTTGAACTATTTTTCTGAGAATCTCTTACAAGCTCAGCCAAAGATTTCACCCAAGAAATCTATCAAGGAATTGGAGAAGACAGCTCAGCGCATTGCTGAGAATTTCAATGCTGATGATTTTCAGTTCCAATCCAAGATGAAGTCAGCCATTTTCAATCACATCGAAGAAGACAATCAATTGTCACCTGAAAAATTAGCTGATGATCTCTTTAACAATAACCTGACGGCCCGATTGAGCTTTATCGATCAGGTCAAGGAAGCTGTTCCAGAGCCTGTACGTTTTGAAGAGATTGATGCTAGCCGTCAGCTCAAGAGATTTGAAAATCAGAAACTTTCCTTGTCAAACGGAATTGAGCTCATTGTTCCAAATAATGTCTATCAGGATGCGGAATCCGTGGAATTCATCCAGAATGAAAATGGCACCTATTCCATTCTGATCAAAAATATTGAGGATATACAAAGTAAATAATGTTTAAATTTATACGAAGAGTGTTGGTAGTAGCAGTCTTCCTTTTCGTCGGCTATAAATTGTATCATATTCACCAAGATGTAAAACATGTGATGAGCTACCAACCGTTAGTTAGAGAAATCTTGAATGAGAAGGATACACCTGCAAACGAAGAGCTAATACTGGCCATGATTTATACCGAAACCAAAGGAAAAGAAGGCGATATCATGCAGTCTAGCGAATCTGCTACTGGAGCGACAAACACTATTTCTGATAATACGAGTAGTATCCGCCAAGGAGTTCAAACTTTGACAAATAATCTCTATCTGGCTCAAGAAAAGGGAGTGGATGTCTGGACTGCTATTCAAGCTTATAATTTTGGGCCTGCTTATATTGATTTTATTGCGCAAAATGGGAAAGTAAATACTCTTACACTAGCTAAGAAATATTCGAGAGATACAGTTGCGCCGACCTTAGGAAATACAAGTGGGAAAACCTATCGCTACATCAATCCCATTTCTATCTTTCAGGGTGGAGAACTCTATGTGGATGGTGGAAACTATTATTACTCTAGACAGGTTCAACTAAATCTCTATGTCATGAAAATTTTTAATCTATTTTAAGCATCTAGAACTTCTAGGTGCTTTTATAAGTTTTCTTTAAGGATACTTTAATATTCTAGAGTTGAAAAGGAGGAACGTCTCATGCGAAAGAAATTCTTTCTAACTAGCGCTGCAGTACTTTTAGCAGTTGCAACACTGCAAAGTGTTCAAGCAGCAACTGATGTTCAAAAAGTAATTGATGAAACCTATGTTCAACCTGAGTATGTCTTGGGTTCTTCACTAACGGAAGATCAAAAAAATCAAACACTGAAAAAACTTGGCTACAATGCCTCTAAAGATACTAAAGATTTGAAGACTATGACACCAGATGTCTACTCAAAAATTATGAATGTCGCAAACGATTCAAGTCTTCAACTTTATTCATCAGCAAAAATTCAAAAATTGGGAGAAAAATCTCCACTTGAGGTAAAGATTGAAACGCCTGAAAATATCACTAAAGTGACACAAGATATGTATCGCAATGCGGCTGTTACCTTGGGTGTGGAGCACGCGCGTATCACCGTTGCGGCACCAATTCCAGTTACTGGTGAAAGTGCCTTAGCAGGTATTTACTATTCCCTTGAGTCAAATGGTGTAAAATTACCTCAAGAAAATAAAAATTTGGCCCAGGAAGAGCTCAAGGCCTTGTCAGACATTAACGACGAAAACAAGGATAAATCAGGATATGATGCCAATAAACTCAATGTAGCTCTTGCTGATATCAAATCAGCTGTAGCAAAGGCTAAAGAGTCCAAAGGTGAACTAACAGAGGACGATGTTCGTAAGATTGTTGAAGATACTTTAAAGAACTACAAACTGGATCAAGTTGTTACGGGTAACCAAGTTAATGTCATTGTTAACTTTGCCTTCAATCTTTCAAAGAGCGATATTCTTAATAATGAAGACTTTGCAAAGACGCTAAAAGATTTGAAACAAAGTATCGTTGCGCAAGCAGGTGACAGTTTCAGCAATATCGACCTAAACTTTGATGCCAATAAAGCTATCCAAGACGGTGGAAACATCCTTAGCTCAATTTGGCAAGCTATCCTTAACTTCTTCAAGAGTTTTGGTGCCTAGGTAAATTCATGGTATAATAGATGGTAACAGGGTTGTTGCCGTCTTTTTTTGTCGGCTTATAGAAAGTGAAAAATATGTTAAAGAAAAATGATATTGTAGAAGTTGAGATTGTCGATTTGACCCATGAAGGAGCTGGTGTTGCAAAGGTTGATGGCTTGGCCTTTTTTGTAGAGAATGCATTACCAACAGAAAAAATCCTTATGCGAGTACTCAAAGTCAATAAAAAGATTGGTTTTGGTAAGGTCGAGGAATACCTCACACAATCTCCACATCGTAACCAAGACTTAGATTTGGCTTACCTGCGTTCAGGAATTGCTGACTTGGGTCATTTAGCTTATCCAGAGCAACTCAAGTTTAAAACCAAGCAAGTAAAAGATAGCCTTTATAAAATTGCTGGAATCATGGATATAGAGGTCGCAGATACTCTTGGCATGGAAAATCCTGTCCAATACCGCAACAAGGCCCAAGTCCCTGTTCGTCGTGTCAATGGTCAGGTCGAAACAGGCTTCTTTCGGAAGAACTCTCATGATTTGATGCCACTAGAAGATTTTTATATCCAAGATCCAGTGATTGACCAAGTTATTGTGGCTTTACGTGATTTGCTTCGTCGCTATGACTTAAAACCCTATGATGAGAAGGAACAGTCCGGCTTGATTCGTAACCTTGTTGTTCGTCGTGGCTATCATTCAGGTCAAATCATGGTTATCTTGGTGACAACTCGTCCTAAAATTTTCCGAGTTGAACAGTTGATTGAACAAGTCATCAAGCAGTTCCCAGGGATTGTGTCTGTCATGCAAAATATCAATGACCATCATACCAATGCCATTTTTGGGAAAGAATGGCGGGTTCTCTATGGTCAAGATTACATTACGGACCAAATGTTGGGGAATAGCTTCCAAATCTCTGGACCAGCTTTTTACCAGGTCAATACGGAAATGGCAGAGAAACTCTACCAGACAGCCATTGACTTTGCGGAGTTAAGTGAAGAGGATGTGGTCATCGATGCCTACTCAGGAATCGGAACTATTGGATTATCTGTCGCTAAGCATGTTAAGGAAGTTTATGGTGTCGAAGTCATCCCAGAAGCAGTAGAAAATAGCCAGAGGAATGCTAGCTTAAATGGCATCACAAATGCCCATTATGTCTGTGACACAGCTGAAAATGCCATGAAAAGTTGGCTCAAGGAAGGCATCCAACCAACTGCCATCCTGGTCGACCCACCACGCAAGGGCTTGACTGAAAGCTTTATAAAAGCAAGTGCCCAAACAGGAGCTGACCGCATCGCCTATATCTCTTGTAATGTCGCGACCATGGCGCGTGATATCAAACTCTACCAAGAATTGGGCTATGAATTGAAGAAAGTACAGCCGGTGGATCTTTTTCCGCAAACGCATCATGTTGAGGCGGTAAGTTTGCTAGTCAAGGAGTAAAACGACGAAGATTAGCATT
>CAURUY010000002.1:0-100376 GCA_963528105.1 uncultured Streptococcus sp.
TGGGACGACGAAATCGAATTCTAACGAATGACCGATTTCTGTCCCACTCTCATTTGATATAGAGTTCCTGATTTTTCAAGACAATTTCACGTACACTTGCAAATTTCTTCAGCTTTTTGAGATCTTCTGGATGGGTTACAAGAGTAATCACATATCCTTCTTTGCCCATCCGACCCGTACGACCAGCACGATGAGTGTATGTTTCCATATCTCTAGGGACATCAAAGTTAACCACACATTCCAGACTATCAATGTCGATACCACGAGCTAGAAGGTCTGTCGCAAGAAGTAGTGTCAGTTGATTATCTTTGAATTTTTCTAGAATAACTTTTCTAAATTTAACGTTGACATCGCTAGCTAGTGAAACTGCTAAAACATCACGATATTGTAATTTTTCCTCTGCACTTCCAAGGTCTGACAAGCTATTAAAAAAGACAAGACCACGGAAATCTTCAACCTGTGCCAGTTTACGAAGCATATCTACTCTGTGACGTTGGTCTACTTGCATGTAGAAGTGTTGAATATTGTCTAACTTTTGGTCTGATAGATCAATGATGCGCGTGTTAGATGCAATCTTATCTTGATCAAACTTGGTAGTCGCACTCATATAAATGAGTTGATGGTCGCGAGGAGCGTAGTGGGTAATCTTTTCAACAAAATGAATCTGTGAATCGTCTAGCAACTGGTCAAACTCATCTAGAATGATAGTCTCCACATTCATCATCTTGATTTTTTTTAATTTGATAAGTTCAAAGATTCGACCAGGTGTTCCAATTAAAATTTCTGGTCCTTTTTTAAGTCGTTCGATTTGGCGTTTCTGGCTCGAACCGGATAGAAATAGCTGAGCTGTTAATCCGATGGCATCACCCCAGGTTTTAGTGACTTCAAAAATTTGTCCAGCAAGCTCAGTATTAGGTGCTAAAATCAATAATTGTTGGGCTTTTTTCTTTTGCAGTTTGAGAAGACTAGGTAGGAGATAGGCTAAAGTCTTCCCTGTACCAGTTGGACTGACTCCAAGTAGGTTTTCACCTTCTGTTATCGGTTCAAAAAGTTGAATTTGAATGGAAGTAAATTCTTGGAATCCCAGTTGATCAATCAATTCTTGCCATTCGGTAGGTAGTTTGGTTTTCATTTTTCTGCCTCAAATCTAATGCCAGCATTCTGGCGCATGGTGTAAAGTAGGTTGTGGACATGTGTCGCATCATCAATCCAAGATTGGTAGAGAGTCAGGTCTGCTTGCTTGATCATGTTTGCAAAAGCAGCAACTTCCTCAGTCATGGTGTGAGGAGCCTGCTGGATAGGAAGTTGAACTTCATTTCCTTGATGGTCTGTGAAAATAGCTGAACTAACATGTTCAATAGTATCAAGTGTCAAGGTTCCATCAGTAGTATAAATCTCACAAGGAAGATTAGAAGTGATATTCTTTCCTGCTTTGATATGTACTTGATAGTTAGGATATGAGAGAATACCATCCCCATTTAAATCAATGCTATTATCTAGTTTCTGAGATTGATAGGTTGCATGAGTCGGTTTTCCAAATAAGCGAACAGCAGCGTAGATAGGATAAATACCAAGATCCATGAGTGCACCACCTGCAAAACGGTCTGAGAAAACATTAGGAGTATCGCCAGCAAGTAGGTTAGGCATCTTAGATGAATATTTGGCATAGTTAAAATCGGCACCTAAAACATGTTTATCAGCTAAAAAGTTCTTAATTGTAGCGAAAGCATATTCATGATAGTTACGTGCTGCTTCAAAGATAAAACATTTATTATCTTTAGCCGTTTGAACCAAATCTTGCCATTCTTGTGGTTGAGTCACCGCTGGTTTTTCAAGGATAACATGTTTTCCAGCAGATAAAGCAACTTTAGCTTGGCTGTAGTGCAAGGAGTTTGGACTAGCAACATAAACCACATCAAATGGATGCTTGAAAAATTCATCTAGCTGGTCAAATAATGTTACATTTGAATATTGAGAAGCAAACCTTTCTGCAGTTTCGATTTTTCTTGAATAGACTGCAACCAGTTGATATTCTCCACTAGTATGAGCTACTTCGATAAAATGATGGCTGATTGCGCCCGTTCCGATAATGCCGAGTTTAAGCATAGAGACTCCTTTTTAAAAACGATTTATTGTGTTTATTATATCACAGATAGGGTGAACTAGCTAGAGAGCTCTTTTGAGATTACTAGTCACTCTTTGAGCTTTTTAGAACAATGATTTTATCTCACAGATAAATACTGAACAAGATAGATATTCATAAATTAAAAAAAGCAAAGAAAAGCATCATTTTGATTGAAAATACTTGTCAAAAATTTGGAATCATGCTATACTTGTAGAGTTGACTGTGCACAATCCTGTGCAACCGCTCGAACATCGTCGCTCGTTTTATAACAAATTTAAACTTCGTCATGATCGCATTGCCTAACATAAGTTATGTCTTCGGCTCCATTCCTAGTTTATTCTTTGTTTTACTTAGAGCTCTTCTATTAAGTGGTTCGTCCCACGATGCTAGGCGAGTCTTCACAAAAATACGGGGAAACCCAAAAATACATAGGAGGTGCATAATGAGCACATACGCAATTATCAAAACTGGCGGAAAACAAGTTAAAGTTGAAGTTGGTCAAGCAATCTACGTTGAAAAATTGAACGTTGAAGCTGGTCAAGAAGTTACTTTTAACGAAGTTGTTCTTGTTGGTGGTGAAAACACTGTTGTCGGAACTCCACTTGTTGCTGGAGCTACTGTAGTTGGAACTGTTGAAAAACAAGGAAAACAAAAGAAAGTTGTTACTTACAAGTACAAACCTAAAAAAGGTAGCCACCGTAAACAAGGTCACCGTCAACCATATACAAAAGTTGTCATCAACGCAATCAACGCTTAATTTTAAGGAGAACACATGATACAAGCAGTCTTTGAGAGAGCCGAAGATGGCGAGCTGAGGAGTGCGGAAATTACTGGACACGCCGAGAGTGGCGAATACGGCTTAGATGTCGTGTGTGCATCGGTTTCTACGCTTGCCATTAACTTTATCAATTCTATTGAAAAATTTGCAGGCTATGAACCAATCCTAGAATTAAACGAAGATGAAGGTGGCTATCTGATGGTTGAAATTCCAAAAGATCTTCCTTCACACCAGAGAGAAATGACCCAGTTATTCTTTGAATCATTTTTCTTAGGTATGGCAAACTTATCGGAGAACTCTTCTGAGTTCGTCCAAACCAGAGTTATCACAGAAAACTAACACGGAGGAAAACATTATGTTAAAAATGACTCTTAACAACTTGCAACTTTTCGCCCACAAAAAAGGTGGAGGTTCTACATCAAACGGACGTGATTCACAAGCGAAACGTCTTGGAGCTAAAGCAGCTGACGGACAAACTGTAACAGGTGGATCAATCCTTTACCGTCAACGTGGTACACACATCTATCCAGGTGTAAACGTTGGACGTGGTGGAGACGATACTTTGTTCGCTAAAGTTGAAGGCGTAGTACGCTTTGAACGTAAAGGTCGCGATAAGAAACAAGTTTCTGTATACCCTATCGCAAAATAAAAGGGGTTAGTAAACCTTTTTATCTCTAGCCTTAAAATGGAAGGTTAGTAGGCTTTAACTAGCATATAATAGAGCTTTTCGAGATTCTCGGAAGGCTTTTTTGTTCCATAAAATTAGAGAAAGTAATGTTTTAAGAATACTTTGGAAATTATTTGGATTCAGTATAGTCTTTAGCAATATATTTCATCAACATCAATAGAAAAAAAGAAAGAAATATGATATAATATAAGGTGAGACCTCATGAATAAATAGTGAAAGAGTTTATAGTAATTAATGAAAAAAATTGTCATTAACGGTGGCCGTCCATTAAAGGGTGAGATAACCATTAGCGGAGCAAAAAATAGTGTGGTTGCTCTGATTCCAGCTATTATTTTATCAGATGATCTTGTCATCTTGGACTGTGTACCAGACATCTCAGACGTGGCTAGTTTGATTGATATAATGGAAATCATGGGAGCTAGTGTTAAACGCTATGACGATGTTTTAGAAATAGATCCTCGTGGAGTTCAAAATAAACCAATGCCATACGGTAAGATTAATAGTCTTCGTGCATCTTATTACTTCTATGGGAGTCTTCTAGGTCGTTTCGGTGAGGCAACAGTAGGTTTGCCTGGTGGATGTGACTTGGGACCTCGTCCGATTGATTTGCATTTAAAAGCATTTGAAGCGATGGGAGCCGTTACAACTTACGAGGGAGACAATATGAATCTCTCCACAAATGGTTCTAAATTGCATGGCGCACATATCTATATGGATACTGTCAGTGTCGGAGCGACCATTAATACAATGCTTGCTGCGGTTAAAGCTCAAGGCCGTACAGTTATTGAGAATGCTGCTCGTGAGCCTGAAATCATTGATGTAGCAACATTGTTAAACAATATGGGAGCTCATATCCGTGGTGCAGGTACAGATATGATTACCATTGATGGTGTTGAATCCTTACACGGAACTCGACATCAAGTTATTCCAGACCGTATTGAAGCTGGAACTTATATTTCCTTAGCTGCAGCCGTAGGAAAGGGAATCCTTATTAATAATGTACTTTATGAACATCTTGAAGGATTTCTTGCTAAGTTAGAAGAAATGGGTGTTCATATGACTGTTTCTGAAGATAGTATCTTTGTAGATGAACAAACAAATCTAAAGGCTGTTAATATCAAAACTGCTCCATATCCTGGATTTGCAACGGATCTTCAACAGCCAATCACACCATTGCTATTGAAAACAGAAGGACGTGGAACTCTAATTGACACGATTTATGAAAAACGAATCAACCATGTCTTTGAATTAGCTAAAATGAACGCAGATATCACCACAACTAATAATCATATTCTCTATAAAGGTGGTAATCCATTACATGGTGCAAGTGTAAAAGCGACAGACCTACGTGCAGGTGCAGCCCTAGTTATTGCAGGCCTTATGGCTGAAGGTAGAACTGAGATTACTAGTGTTGAGTATATCTTACGAGGTTACTCAAATATTATTGAGAAATTACGTAATCTTGGAGCAGATATTGAGCTAATCGAAGATTAGCAATTTGAGGATTACAATGAATATCTGGACAAAATTAGCAATGTTTTCTATTTTTGAGACGGAACGTTTGTATTTCCGTCCATTCTTTTTTACGGATGTAGCAGACTTTCACCAGCTAGCATCAGATCCTGTAAACCTCCAGTTTATTTTTCCAACACAATCAAGTCTTGAGGAAAGCCAGTATGCTCTGGCTAACTACTTTATGAAATCGCCTTTGGGAATTTGGGCTATTTGTGATAAAAAACAAGAAAAAATGATTGGTGCAATCAAGTTTGAAAAACTGGACGAAATTAAAAAAGAAGCGGAAATTGGCTACTTTTTAAGAAATGACTTTTGGTCACAGGGATTTATGACTGAAGCAGTAACCAAGTTGCGAGATTTATCCATGACCGAATTCGGATTAAAACAATTATCTATTGTGACTCATCTAGAAAATATTGCTAGTCAAAAGGTCGCACTAAAATCAGGCTTTGTTCAGTTTCGTTGTTTCAAAGGTAGTGATCGCTATACTCGTAAGATGCGGGATTATCTAGAGTTTCGCTATACAAAAGGAGAGCTAAATGAGTAAACACCAAGAAATATTAGCTTACTTAGAAGAATTACCAGTTGGAAAACGAGTCAGTGTTCGGAGTATATCCAATCGTTTGGGAGTTAGTGACGGTACGGCTTATCGCGCTATCAAAGAGGCTGAAAACAGAGGTCTAGTTGAAACGCGGCCTCGAAGTGGAACGGTTCGTGTTAAGTCAAAAAAAGTTGCTATTGAGAGATTGACGTTTGCAGAAATTGCAGAAGTTACTGGTTCGGAAGTTTTAGCCGGTCAAGCTGGTTTAGAAAGAGAATTTAGCAAATTCTCAATAGGAGCGATGACAGAAAAGAATATCCTTTCTTATCTTCATGATGGTGGACTAGTTATCGTCGGTGACCGTACGCGTATTCAGTTGTTGGCGCTTGAAAATGAAAATGCTGTCTTGATAACAGGTGGATTTGAAGTTCATAAAGATGTTTTAGATGTCGCTAACAAGAAGAATATCCCAGTCTTACGTAGTAAGCATGACACATTTACGATTGCAACTATGATTAATCGAGCTCTTTCAAATGTTCAAATTAAGACAGATATTCTAACAGTTGAAAAGATCTATCGTACTAGTCATGAATATGGTTTTTTGCAGGAAACAGATACTGTGAAGGATTATTTGGACTTGGTACGGAAAAATAGAACTAGTCGGTTTCCTGTCATCAATCAACACAAGGTTGTTGTGGGGGTTGTAACCATGCGAGATGCTGGAGATAAATCACCAGGTACTACCATTGATAAGGTCATGACAAGGACTGTCTATATGACTGGTTTAGCAACGAATATCGCTAACGTGAGTCAGAGAATGATTGCTGAAGATTTTGAAATGGTACCTGTTGTTAGAAGTAATCAAACCCTACTTGGTGTTATTACTAGGCGGGATGTCATGGAAAAAATGAGCCGCTCGCAGGTATCAGCTCTCCCAACATTTTCTGAGCAGATTGGTCAGAAGTTATCATACCACCATGACGAAGTTGTCATTACGGTTGAACCATTCATGCTTGAAAAAAATGGTGTCCTTGCTAATGGTGTCCTTGCAGAAATTTTGACCCATATGACGCAGGATTTGGTCGTTAACAGTGGACGTAACCTCATCATTGAACAGATGTTGATTTACTTTTTACAGGCTGTTCAGATTGATGATGTCTTGCGGATTCAGGCACGAATTATTCATCATACGAGACGGTCAGCAATTATTGATTATGACATTTATCTCAATCACCAAATAGTATCAAAAGCAAACGTAACTGTAAAAATTAATTAGAATTAGGAGAAAACATGATTACATTAAAATCAGCTAGAGAAATCGAAGCAATGGATAAGGCGGGTGATTTTCTTGCAAGTATTCACATCGGTTTGCGTGAAATCATCAAACCAGGTGTGAATATGTGGGAAGTCGAAGAATATGTACGTCGCCGTTGTAAAGAAGAAAACTTCCTTCCCTTACAAATTGGGGTTGACGGAGCGGTGATGGATTATCCTTACGCAACATGTTGTTCTCTAAATGATGAGGTTGCGCATGCATTTCCGCGACATTATATTCTTAAAGACGGAGACTTACTGAAAGTAGATATGGTTTTAGGTGGTCCTATTGCCAAGTCTGAATTAGACGTTTCTAAGTTAAACTTTGACAAAGTCCAACAAGTGAAGAAATATACTCAAAGCTATACAGGAGGTTTGGCAGACTCTTGTTGGGCTTATGCAGTTGGCACACCTTCTGAGCAAGTAAAGAACTTGATGGAAGTCACTAGAGAAGCTATGTATATAGGCATTGAGAAAGCAGTTGTCGGAAATCGTATTGGTGATATCGGCGCTGCTATCCAAGAATATGCAGAAAGTCGTGGATACGGTGTTGTTCGTGACTTGGTAGGTCACGGTGTTGGACCAACCATGCATGAAGAACCAATGGTTCCCAACTATGGAATTGCAGGCCGAGGACTTCGTTTAAGAGAAGGTATGGTGTTAACAATTGAACCGATGATTAACACAGGTGATTGGGAAATTGATACTGATATGAAAACAGGATGGGCTCATAAAACAGTTGACGGAGGCCTTTCTTGTCAATATGAACACCAATTTGTGATTACAAAGGATGGACCAGTTATCTTAACTAGTCAGGGTGAAGAAAGAACTTATTAAGTAAAAAGGAGCTAAGCTCCTTTTTTGATCTTTTAAAGTTGAAAATAAATTTGCGTAGCAGATATCTTACAAACGATTTCTTTTATAGTAAAATAAAATATAACTAAATGAAAGTAGGTTCTGAATTGGAAAGTATTTTATTTTTTATTTCTGTCTTTATAGCTGGGGTCTTGTCATTCTTTTCTCCCTGTATCTTTCCCTTGTTACCAGTCTACGCAGGAATTTTGTTAGATGATCAAGAGGAGTCGAAGACATTTCGTTTTTTGGGTAAAGATGTTTCCTGGTCTGGATTGATTCGCACTCTTTGTTTTATTGCAGGTATTTCTCTTATTTTCTTTATCCTTGGTTTCGGAGCTGGATTTCTTGGGAACATACTCTATGCTGACTGGTTCCGTTATACTATGGGAGTTGTTATTATCCTATTGGGATTACATCAGATGGAGATCCTTCATCTAAAAAAATTAGAAGTACAAAAAACACTAAAGTTTAAACAAGAACAGTCCAGTAAGTATCTATCAGCCTTTCTATTAGGAATTAGCTTTAGTTTTGGCTGGACTCCTTGTATCGGACCAGTTTTAAGTTCTGTTTTAGCATTGGCTGCATCAGGAGGAAATGGAGCACTTCAGGGAGCTTTACTAACTCTCGTTTACACTCTTGGAATGGCACTTCCATTTTTAGTACTGGCTTTGGCATCAGGTCTTATCATGCCGTTTTTTAGCAAAATCAAATCCCACATCCTCTTATTAAAGAAAATTGGTGGTTTGCTGATCATTCTCATGGGAATTTTATTAATGTTGGGACAGTTAAATATATTATCGGGTATTTTAGGATAAAAGGAGTTACATATGAAAAAAATTATTTATTTCGGATTTAGTTTCTTGTCGCTATTTCTTCTGTTTGCTTGTGGCAAAGAAGAGAGTAAACCAAGCCAAACGACTCAGAGTCAACCACAGCAACAAACGACTGTGAAGCAAGTGGCTGTGGGAGCAGAGGCACCAGATTTCACTCTTCAATCTATGGATGGAAAAGAAGTCAAATTGTCTGATTATAAAGGTAAAAAAGTCTATCTTAAATTTTGGGCTTCTTGGTGTGGACCATGTAAGAAAAGTATGCCAGAATTGATGGAACTTGCTGCTAAGGAAGATCGTGACTTTGAAATTTTATCAGTTATTGCACCAGGGATCCAAGGTGAAAAAACTATAGACCAATTTCCAAAATGGTTTGAAGAACAAGGTTATAAGAATATTCCTGTTCTGTATGATACAAAAGGAAGCATTTTCCAAGCTTACCAAATCCGAAGTATCCCAACAGAATATCTTATTGATTCCAATGGTAAAATTGCTAAGATTCAATTAGGAGTAATTAGTAATGCAGATGCTGAAGCAGCATTTGCTAAAATGGATTAAACTATTTTGAAATAAAAAAGTCTAGACAAGTTTGTCTAGACTTTTTATTTCTATGTGAACTTAGTTTTTAGAAGCTGCTTGGAATTCTGGGTTTTTCCATGCTTCGTCAATGATTGCTTTCAATTCTTTAGCAGAAGCGTGCATTTTTTGAAGTTCAGCATCGTTCAATGGGATGTTTACTGGACGTACAATTCCGTGTGCTCCAACAACAGCAGGTTGACCGATATAGACTTCTTTAATTCCGTATTGACCTTCTTGGAATACAGAAAGTGGAAGTACTGCATTTTCATCATCAAGGATTGCTTTAGTGATACGAGCAAGGGCAACTGCGATACCATAGTATGTAGCACCTTTCTTGTTAATGATTGTGTAAGCAGCATCACGAACACCTTCAAACAATTCGATCAATTCAGTTTCTTGAACATTTTGAGTATCTTTCAAGAATTCTTCAAGGTTCACACCAGCGATGTTAGCGTGTGACCAAACGGCGAATTCTGAGTCACCGTGTTCACCCATGATGTAGGCGTGAACTGAACGAGCGTCAACATCCAATTTTTCAGCAAGGGCTTGACGGAAACGAGCTGAGTCAAGTGAAGTACCTGAACCGATAACACGTTCTTTAGGGAATCCAGAGAATTTCCATGTAGAGTATGTCAAAACGTCAACTGGGTTAGCAGCTACTAGGAAGATACCGTTAAATCCAGATTCAACAACTTGTGTTACGATTGATTTGTTAATTGCAAGGTTTTTACCTACAAGGTCAAGACGAGTTTCACCTGGCTTTTGAGGAGCACCTGCTGTGATTACAACGAGGTCAGCATCCGCAAAGTCTGCGTATTCAGCTGCATAAATCTTCTTAGGTGAAGTGAAAGCGAGGGCGTGGCTAAGGTCAAGAGCATCACCAACAGCTTTTTCGTGCAATTGAGGGATTTCAATGATACCAAGTTCTTGAGCGATACCTTGGTTTACAAGAGCGAAAGCGTAAGATGAACCTACGGCACCGTCACCAACGAGGATAACTTTTTTGTGTTGTTTAGTTGCTGTCATTTGCCTAAACATCTCCTTTATTTTTATTGTGGGATTTCCCGTTCATCTTCATTTTAGCACTTTTAAAAAGCTTTGTCACGAATAACCTATTTACTTTTTTATGTAAACGTTTTAGACGTTTCAGAACACTGAAATAGACAAGAATTTATGGTATAATAAAACTAGTTATTAATAGTGAAATGAGGCATTTGTTAATGCAGGATAAAAATTTAGTGAATGTCAATTTGACAAGGGAGATGAAGACTAGCTTTATCGACTACGCCATGAGTGTTATCGTTGCTCGAGCTCTTCCTGATGTCCGTGATGGATTGAAACCAGTTCATCGTCGTATTTTATATGGGATGAATGAATTAGGAGTTACTCCTGATAAACCTCATAAGAAGTCCGCTCGTATTACTGGGGATGTTATGGGTAAATACCACCCACACGGAGATTCCTCAATCTATGAAGCTATGGTCCGTATGGCACAATGGTGGAGTTACCGTTACATGCTTGTAGACGGACATGGAAACTTTGGTTCTATGGATGGTGATGGAGCTGCTGCTCAACGTTATACCGAAGCACGTATGAGCAAGATTGCTCTTGAAATGCTTCGTGATATCAATAAAAATACAGTTGATTTTGTTGATAACTATGATGCCAATGAGCGTGAACCTTTAGTTTTGCCTGCACGTTTTCCAAATCTTTTGGTCAATGGAGCAACGGGTATCGCAGTTGGTATGGCGACCAATATTCCGCCACACAACTTAGGAGAGACCGTTGATGCTGTTAAGTTGGTCATGGATAATCCAGAAGTTACAACCAAAGAATTGATGGAAGTACTGCCTGGTCCAGATTTCCCAACTGGTGCTCTCGTTATGGGGAAATCAGGTATTTATAAAGCCTACGAAACAGGAAAAGGCTCTATCGTACTTCGTTCTCGCACTGAAATCGAGGTCACTAAAACTGGTCGCGAGCGTATTGTTGTTACAGAATTTCCATACATGGTTAACAAGACGAAAGTGCATGAGCACATTGTACGATTAGTACAAGAAAAGCGTATCGAAGGTATTACAGCTGTTCGTGATGAGTCAAACCGAGAAGGTGTACGTTTCATCATTGAAGTGAAACGGGATGCGTCTGCCAATGTCATTTTAAATAACTTGTTCAAGATGACTCAGATGCAAACTAGCTTTGGTTTTAACATGTTGGCCATTCAAAATGGTGTTCCAAAGATTCTCTCTCTGCGTCAAATCTTAGATGCTTATATTGAGCACCAAAAAGAAGTGGTGACTCGACGCACTCAGTTTGATAAAGAGAAAGCTGAAGCGCGTGCGCATATCTTAGAAGGTCTCTTGATTGCACTAGATCATATTGACGAAGTCATTCGTATCATCCGTGCCAGTGAAACTGATGAAGAGGCTCAAGCAGAATTGATGAGCAAGTTCAAGCTTTCTGAGCGTCAAAGTCAAGCAATTCTTGATATGCGTCTCCGTCGTTTGACAGGTTTGGAACGTGATAAGATTCAGTCTGAGTATGATGAACTCATAGCATTGATTGCTGACTTAGCAGATATTCTTGCTAAGCCAGATCGTGTGGCACAAATCATCAAGGAAGAATTGGATGAGGTCAAACGTAAGTTTGGTGATAAACGTCGTACTGAGTTGATGGTCGGTGAAGTCTTGACACTCGAAGATGAAGATTTGATTGAAGAATCTGATGTTCTCATCACTTTATCAAACAAAGGTTATATCAAACGTTTGGATCAAGACGAGTTTACTGCTCAAAAACGTGGTGGACGTGGTGTTCAAGGTACTGGCGTCAAGGATGATGACTTTGTGCGTGAGTTGGTATCTACTAGCACCCATGATCACTTACTCTTCTTTACCAACAAAGGGCGAGTTTACCGACTTAAAGGTTATGAAATCCCTGAGTATGGTCGTACAGCCAAAGGATTGCCTGTTGTGAATCTCTTGAAGCTGGATGAAGGAGAAAGTATCCAAACCATTATCAATGTTGATTCAGAACGTAGTGATGATGCTTACCTCTTCTTCACAACTCGAGCAGGTATTGTCAAGAGAACGAGCGTCAAAGAATTTGCAAACATTCGTCAAAACGGTCTCAAAGCCTTAAATCTGAAAGATGAAGATGAGTTAATTAATGTTCTCCTTACTCAAGAAGATATGGACATCATCATCGGAACAAAACTAGGCTACGCAGTCCGCTTTAACCAATCAACTGTTCGCAGTATGAGCCGTAGTGCTACTGGTGTTCGAGGGGTGAACCTTCGTGAAGGTGATACAGTAGTTGGAGCCAGTGTTATTACTGATCAGGATGAGGTTCTGATTATCACCGAAAAAGGTTATGGTAAGCGAACGGTCGCTACAGAATATCCGACCAAGGGCCGTGGTGGTAAAGGTATGAAGACAGCCAATGTTACCGATAAAAATGGTCCACTTGCCGGTCTTTTGACTGTTACGGGTGATGAAGACTTGATGATCATTACAGATAAAGGTGTGATGATTCGAACAAACGTTGCCAATATTTCGCAAACAGGACGCTCAACTATGGGAGTTAAAGTGATGCGTCTTGATCAGGATGCTAAAATTGTGACCTTTACGACAGTTGCGGCAGCAGAGAAAGAAGAAGTTGGGGCAGAAAATGAAATAGAAAGTGAAGAATAATGTCTCAAAAAAGAACTAAAAGAAAAAAGAATAAGCATAAGAATCTGCTGATTAATATTATATCCGGGTTTTTAATCCTTTTGTCTCTAGCTTTAATTTTTAATTCACAGATTCGAAATTTCTTTATGATTTTAAATACCAATAAGTATCAGGTAGGACAAGTTTCTAAAGAAACACTTGATAAAAATGCTTCTGCGGATGGAAATTTTGATTTTAACTCAGTTAAAGCTCTATCATCAGAGGCAGTGCTATCAGCTCAATGGGATTCCCAACAGCTTCCTGTTATTGGTGGAATTGCAATTCCAGAACTTGAAATGAACTTGCCTATATTTAAAGGACTCGCAAATGTTAACCTTTTCTATGGTGCTGGGACAATGAAACCAAATCAGGTAATGGGAGAAGGAAACTATTCTTTGGCGAGTCACCGGATATTTGCTGGAGAAAATGCGGATAAGAAGTTATTTTCACCTCTTGCTCGTGCTCAAAAAGGAATGAAAATTTATCTCACTGATAAAGAAAAAGTCTATACATACGAGATTGAAGAAGTCAAAATTGTAACTCCTGATCGAGTAGATGTAATTGATGAACGAGATGGTGTTAGTGAGGTTACCTTGGTGACCTGTGAAGATGCTAATGCTGTTGAAAGAATTATCGTTAAAGGAAATTTGATAGAGACAAAATCATATGCAGATACTCCATCAGATATTTTAAACGCTTTTAATAAGCCATACAAGCAATTTTACGAATAGTAATAAAAGGTTCGCTAGTATTAGCGGCCTTTTTTGTCATTTTCAGAAAATAGGTATGGTAAAGACTTTTCAATTTTCTTAAAAAGTAGTATAATAGCTCTATTACAGAAATTTTTAGAAAATTCCAAAAGAGGTTTGTTATGGGATACACAGTTGCTGTTGTCGGTGCTACAGGTGCCGTAGGTGCTCAAATGATCAAAATGTTAGAAGAATCAACTCTTCCAATTGAAAATATTCGCTACCTTGCGTCTGCACGTTCTGCAGGGAAGGTCTTACAATTCAAGGGTCAAGATGTGACCATTGAAGAAACCACAGAAGATTCTTTTGAAGGTGTTGATATTGCTCTTTTCTCTGCTGGTGGTTCAACTTCTGCAAAATTTGCACCTTATGCTGTTAAAGCAGGAGCAGTAGTTGTAGATAATACTTCCTACTTCCGTCAAAATCCAGATGTACCACTGGTTGTTCCAGAAGTGAATGCTCACGCCCTTGATGCTCACAACGGAATTATTTCTTGCCCTAACTGTTCAACTATTCAAATGATGGTGGCTCTTGAGCCCGTTCGCCAAAAATGGGGCTTGGAACGGATCATCGTATCTACTTACCAAGCTGTCTCAGGTGCTGGTATGGGTGCTATTCTTGAAACACAACGTGAGTTACGTGAAGTTTTGAATGAAGGTGTGAATCCACGTGATGTCCAAGCAAACATCTTGCCATGTGGTGGTGATAAGAAACATTATCCAATTGCGTTCAACGCACTTCCTCAGATTGACGTCTTCACTGACAATGACTACACTTACGAAGAGATGAAGATGACAAACGAAACCAAGAAAATCATGGAAGACGATAGCATTGCGGTATCAGCAACATGTGTACGTATTCCAGTTTTGTCAGCTCACTCAGAATCAGTTTACATTGAAACAAAAGAAGTGGCCCCAATTGAAGAAGTGAAAGCCGCTATTGCTGCCTTTCCAGGTGCAGTTCTTGAAGATGACGTTGCTCACCAAATCTATCCTCAAGCAGTCAATGCTGTTGGATTACGTGATACATTTATTGGGCGTATCCGTAAGGACTTGGATGCAGAAAAAGGAATCCATATGTGGGTGGTTTCTGATAACCTCCTTAAAGGTGCTGCCTGGAACTCAGTTCAAATCGCAGAAACACTTCACGAACGTGGTCTAGTACGCCCAACAGCTGAATTAAAATTTGAATTGAAATAATGTGTAGGAGTTCTTTTGAACTCCTTCTTTAAAATAGAGAGGTGTTTTGTATGTCTTATCAAGATCTAAAAGAATGTAAAATAATCACGGCTTTTGTTACTCCTTTCCATGAGGATGGTTCTATAAATTTCGATGCGATTCCAGATTTAATTGAGCATTTATTGGCTCACCATACGGATGGTATCCTTCTAGCAGGGACAACCGCTGAAAGTCCTACCTTGACCCACGATGAGGAGTTGGAATTATTTGCCGCCGTTCAGAAGGTTGTCAATGGCCGTGTTCCCTTAATCGCTGGTGTGGGGACAAATGACACACGTGACTCTATCGAATTCGTTAAAGAAGTAGCAGAGTTTGGTGGTTTTGCGGCTGGTCTTGCGATTGTTCCTTACTACAATAAACCTTCTCAAGAGGGAATGTACCAACACTTTAAAGCTATTGCAGATGCCTCTGATTTACCAATTATTATCTATAATATCCCTGGACGTGTAGTAGTCGAAATGACTCCAGAAACTTTACTTCGTTTAGCAGAACATCCAAACATCATTGGTGTCAAGGAATGTACGAGTCTTGCGAATATGGCTTACTTGATCGAGCATAAGCCTAAAGAGTTTTTAGTTTATACTGGTGAAGATGGAGATGCCTTCCATGCGATGAATCTTGGTGCTGACGGGGTTATCTCTGTTGCATCACATACCAATGGTGATGAGATGCATGAAATGCTTACGGCTATTGAAGAAAGTGACTTGAAGAAAGCAGCGGCTATTCAACGTAAATTCATCCCTAAAGTCAATGCTCTTTTCTCTTATCCAAGTCCTGCACCCGTTAAAGCAGTTCTCAACTATATGGGATTTGAAGTTGGGCCAACTCGCCTACCGCTAGTTCCTTGCCCTGAAGAGGATGCCAAACGCATTATCAAGGTTGTTATTGATGGGGACTATGAGGCAACCAAGGCAACTGTCACAGGAGTTCTTCGTCCTGATTACTAAAATCATCATTATTAATAATGGAAACTTCCTAAAAAAGTTAAATTTTTGGGAAGTTTTTTTCTTTTTCTACGAATAAATAAATAGATAGAAAAAAAGGAGTCGATCATGAAAATAAAGATTGATAATTTTGAAATTTATAAGTTAAAACAGGCAGGATTAAGTAATCAACAAGTGTTAAATGTTCTTCAATATGGAGAAATTTATGATCAAGAATTGAGTTTAGAGACCATCGCAGAAGCTTCTGAGTGTCGAAATCCAGTGGTTTTTATGGAACGTTATCACAAACTTACTTTTGAAAGCATGGAACGTCTGCAAAAGGATTTTGAAAAGTTTCCTTCATTTTCTATTTTGGATGATGTTTATCCAATTGCGCTAAGTGAAATTTATGATGCTCCTGTATTGATATTTTATAAAGGAGATTTAAATCTCTTAAAATTACCAAAGATTGCAGTTGTGGGCAGTCGCTCTTGTAGTCAGGTAGGGACAAAATCTGTGAGAAAAGTTATTGAAGAACTTGAAAATGAGTTGGTTGTAGTAAGCGGACTTGCTAAGGGAATTGACACAGCTGCCCACATGTCAGTTCTACAAAAAGGTGGTAAAACGATTGCGGTTATCGGGACGGGTCTAGATGTTTACTATCCTAGAGCCAATAAACGTTTACAGGAATATATTGGAGACAATCATTTAGTATTAAGCGAGTACGGTCCAGGTGAAGAACCCTTGAAATATCATTTCCCAGCTAGAAACCGGATTATTGCAGGCTTGTGTAGAGGAGTTATTGTGGCTGAAGCAAAGATGAGATCAGGAAGTTTGATCACTTGTGAACGTGCTATGGAGGAAGGAAGAGATGTCTTTGCCATTCCAGGTTCAATTTTGGATGGGCGCTCAGATGGGTGTCATCATTTGATTCAGGAGGGAGCAAAGTTGGCAACATGTGGGCAGGATATTCTCGGCGAATTTGAGTTTTAGACATAGAATCATTTCATCTAGCAAACTTTTCTTCTATTATATGGGTGTTAAGTCTTGACAGGTTTTTAAAAATGGTTTACACTTTATAAAGTTTATTACTTTGAAAAGGTGTGATACTGTGGCTACGGCAACAAAGAAGAAAAAATCAACAGTTAAAAAAAATCTGGTAATCGTGGAATCGCCTGCTAAGGCTAAAACGATTGAAAAATATCTAGGCCGGAACTATAAGGTTTTAGCTAGCGTCGGTCATATTCGTGACTTGAAAAAATCAAGTATGTCAGTCGATGTGGAAAATAATTACGAACCGCAATATATCAATATTCGAGGAAAAGGTCCTCTAATTAATGACTTAAAAAAAGAAGCAAAAAAAGCCAATAAAGTTTTTCTTGCAAGTGACCCGGACCGTGAAGGAGAAGCGATTTCATGGCATTTGGCTCATATTTTAAATCTTAATGAAAATGATACAAACCGTGTTGTTTTCAATGAGATTACCAAGGATGCGGTCAAGAATGCTTTTAAAGAACCTCGTAAAATTAATATGGACTTGGTAGATGCTCAACAAGCTCGACGTGTTCTTGACCGCTTGGTAGGATATTCGATTTCACCTATTTTATGGAAGAAGGTCAAGAAGGGCTTATCAGCTGGACGTGTGCAATCTATCGCACTTAAATTAATCATTGACCGTGAAAATGAAATCAATGCCTTTCAGCCAGAAGAATACTGGACTATTGATGGTACTTTCAAAAAAGGAACCAAACAATTTCAAGCTTCTTTCTTTGGTTTGAATGGTAAAAAAATGAAGCTCACCACCAATGATGAGGTTAAGGAAGTTCTTTCTCAGCTAACCAGTAAAGACTTTATGGTGGATCATGTTGATAAGAAAGAACGCAAGCGAAACGCTCCGCTTCCTTATACCACTTCCTCTATGCAGATGGATGCGGCTAACAAGATTAACTTCCGTACTCGTAAAACCATGATGGTTGCCCAACAACTCTATGAAGGAATCAATATTGGTACAGGTGTTCAAGGTTTGATTACCTATATGCGTACCGATTCTACTCGTATTAGTCCTGTAGCTCAAAATGAAGCTGCAGGCTACATCAATGAACGCTTTGGTAGTAACTATTCTAAGCATGGCAGTCGGGTAAAAAATGCTTCTGGTGCTCAGGATGCCCACGAAGCCATTCGTCCTTCTAGTGTTTTCAATACACCAGAAAAAATTGCTAAGTATTTGGATAAAGACCAGCTTAAACTCTATACACTCATCTGGAATCGATTTGTAGCGAGTCAGATGACTGGTGCGATTTTTGATACCATGGCTGTTAAACTTTCGCAAAATGGCGTTCAATTTGCTGCTAATGGTAGCCAGGTTAAGTTTGATGGTTATTTGGCGATTTACAACGATTCTGATAAAAATAAGATGCTGCCAGATATGAAAGTAGGAGATGTGGTCAAACAGGTCAATAGCAAACCTGAACAACATTTCACACAACCACCGGCACGATATTCAGAAGCAACACTGATTAAAACCTTGGAAGAAAACGGAGTTGGACGTCCATCAACTTATGCTCCAACCATTGAAACAATCCAAAAACGTTATTATGTAAGACTAGCATCTAAACGCTTTGAACCAACTGATTTAGGACAAGTCGTTAACAAGCTGATTGTTGAATACTTCCCAGACATTGTTAACGTGAAGTTTACCGCTGAAATGGAAGGTAAACTGGATGATGTTGAGGTCGGAAAAGAAGAGTGGCAACGGGTTATTGATGAATTTTACAAACCATTCTCTAAAGAGGTTGCAAAAGCTGAAGCAGAGATGGAAAAAATTCAAATCAAGGATGAGCCAGCTGGATTTGACTGTGAAGTTTGTGGCAGTCCTATGGTGATTAAGATTGGACGCTTCGGTAAGTTTTACGCATGTAGCAATTTCCCAGATTGTCGACATACGCAAGCTATTGTCAAAGAAGTCGGTGTTACATGTCCAAATTGTCATCAAGGGCAAATCATCGAACGCAAAACCAAACGTAATCGTATTTTCTATGGATGCAATCGTTATCCAGAATGTGAGTTTACCTCTTGGGATAAACCTGTTGGACGTGATTGTCCTAAATGTGGTCATTTCCTCATGGAGAAAAAAATCCGTGGTGGCGGAAAACAGATTGTATGTAGCAATGGTGACTACGAAGAAGAAAAAGTTAAATAAAAGTGAAAGGACTGAAGTAGATATTTTAGTCCTTTTCTAATTTAAACTTGACAGATTTCATCTTTTTATGCGAAACTAGAAGAAGATTATACTGACCTAGGAGTAGACATGCGTATCATTTATCTCAGTATTGGATTCATCTCATTAGCTCTGGCAATCATTGGTGTTGTTTTGCCGCTATTACCAACAACTCCTTTTCTCTTATTATCAATCGCTTGTTTTTCTAAATCTTCCAAACGGTTTGAAGATTGGCTCTATCATACCAAACTTTATCAAACATATGTTGCTGACTTTAGAGAAACTAAGTCTATTAGGCGTGAACGCAAGAAGAAAATCATTGTTTCGATTTATATCTTGATGGGAATTTCGATTTATTTTGCTCCGCTTTTACCCGTAAAAATTGCTTTAGGTTGTTTAACAGTATTTATAACCTATTATCTCTTTAAGGTGATTCCAGATAAAGAATAGCTTTAATAAGTCGTATTTTTCCTTGATAAAAAATAGAGTTTACTCAAAAAAATATGATATAATAACATTAAATAAATCGTCGAGGAGCATCAAATGATTTACGAATTTTGTGCTGAAAATGTGACATTGCTAGAAAAGGCAATGCAGGCTGGAGCTCGTCGTATTGAGCTCTGTGATAACCTTGCTGTTGGTGGAACAACACCGAGTTATGGAGTAACTAAGGCAGCTGTTGAACTAGCATCTAACTACGATACGACTATCATGACTATGATTCGTCCGCGTGGTGGTGATTTTGTTTACAATGATCTAGAAATCGCCATTATGCTTGAGGACATTCGTGTAACTGCTCAGGCAGGTAGCCAAGGGGTTGTCTTTGGTGCATTGAGAGCGGATAAGAAGCTGGATAAGTTCAACCTTGAAAAATTGATTGCTGCTTCTAAAGGCATGGAAATTGTTTTCCACATGGCTTTTGATGAATTAAGCGATGAAGATCAGTTGGAAGCCATTGATTGGCTTAGTCAAGCTGGAGTGACACGCATTTTGACTCGCGCTGGTGTATCTGGAGATTCGTTAGAGAAACGATTTGCTCACTATCGTAGAATTCTAGAACACGCTGCAGGTAAAATTGAAATCCTACCAGGTGGAGGTATTGACATGGACAACCGTCAAATTTTTATCGATCAACTAGGTGTGACACAATTACATGGAACAAAGGTTGTCTTTTAAAAAATAGAAAGGAACTGCTAGCTTTTGGTAGCAGTTTTCGCTTATGTTTGAAATTTTTAAGTCCTATCAATTTAATACTAAGAAGGCTAAAGAATATGAATTTGTAGAAAATCAAGGTGTATGGACCTATAGATCGACTATCTTGCAGGGAGATTTTCTCATGGTAGTTACAGTTGACGATGGAGACTTATCTTTTCAAGTTTATGACCAAGAGACAGGAGATCTTTATCCTCAAGTTCATATGGAAAGTATGAGAGGTACTTTTGTTGGAACTGTTCGTGAAGCTTGTTTAGAAGTTCTTTATGACATTCGAAAGGCTTGTTTTGAGGTGCAGGATTTTATCTGTCCTCAGACCAAGAGAATCATGACACTTGTTCAAGAAAAGTATAAAAATCAATTAGAATACCTTTGGGAGAAATCACCTGATACGGCGGTTTTGCGTCATGAAGATAATCAGAAGTGGTATGCAGTTCTAATGAAGATTTCTTGGGAAAAACTGGATAAAACACAAGAAGGACAAGTAGAAGTCGTTAATCTTAAGCATGATCAAGTTGCTGATTTATTACTAGAAAAAGGCATTTACCCAGCCTTTCATATGAATAAACGTTATTGGATTAGCGTTCCACTTGATGATACTCTAGCTGACGAAAGGGTTTTTGAACTATTTGAAATAAGTTGGTCTTTGACTTCAAAAAAAGAAATAGGATAAAACAACTGACAAGGAGGCTTATACACAGATGATTGATATAAAACAACTTGCTAGCATTCTACTCTTGCTATGGAATTTCTTTATCTTTATCCTATATGGAATAGATAAATATAAGGCGAAACGCGGATACTGGAGAATTCCAGAGAAGTATTTACTCTTAGGAGCTTTTATACTTGGTGGCTTTGGAGCCTGTATGGCAGGACTCATGTTCCATCATAAAACTCGAAAATGGTATTTTAAAACGGTATGGATTTTGGGGATGGTGGTAACAGTAGGAACTTTATATATGGTTTGGAAATGAATTTTATGATGATTGGTTGTATTCTGAGAGGTACTAACTATCAAGTAACATTATAATGGAGCAATAAAAAAATAGAGATATTAAAAAAATTTTCAAAATAATATAAAACAAATTTAGAGATCCTATAAACTCTCTATTTTTTGTGAAATAACGAGTAAAATCCGAACATAATAATTTTAATACTTCAAAATGTTTGACAAAAACTTTACCTTAGTTTATAATCGTTAAAGGAAACGTCGGAAAAGGCGTAGTGATGCGAAAGCATAGGTAGGTCATTATAAAAGAAACGAGACATCGAAATGTTAAACGAATTTCCGATTTTTGACTATGAAGATATTCAGCTCATTCCAAATAAATGTGTGGTCAAAAGTAGATCTGAGGTTGATACTCATGTTACTTTAGGAAATCATACATTTAAGTTACCTGTCGTTCCTGCAAATATGCAGACAATTTTGGACGAAGATGTGGCAGAACAACTTGCCAAGGATGGTTATTTCTACATTATGCACCGTTTTGATGAAGAAGGACGAATCCCCTTTGTGAAACGCATGCATGATAAAGGCTTGATTGCTTCTATATCTGTTGGAGTTAAGGAGTACGAGTATGATTTTGTCAGTCAACTCAAGGATGATGCTCCAGAATATATCACCATAGATATTGCTCATGGCCATTCAGATAATGTGATTTCCATGATTCAACACATCAAGAAAGAATTGCCAGAGACCTTTGTCATTGCAGGTAATGTTGGAACTCCAGAAGCTGTGCGTGAACTTGAAAATGCGGGTGCCGATGCTACTAAAGTTGGAATTGGACCTGGTAAGGTATGTATTACTAAGGTTAAAACTGGTTTTGGTACTGGTGGTTGGCAGTTAGCAGCTCTTCGTTGGTGTGCTAAGGCTGCTCGCAAGCCTATCATTGCTGACGGTGGTATTCGGACACATGGAGATATTGCTAAGTCAATCCGATTTGGTGCCAGAATGGTCATGATCGGTTCTCTGTTTGCTGGTCACATTGAAAGTCCAGGAAAAACAATCGAGATTGATGGAGAACAGTTCAAAGAATATTATGGTTCAGCTTCTGAATATCAAAAAGGCGCTTATAAAAATGTCGAGGGTAAAAAGATTCTTTTACCAGTAAAAGGTCACTTACAAGATACATTAACTGAAATGGAGCAGGATTTGCAAAGTGCTATCTCTTATGCAGGTGGTCGCAAGGTAGCTGATCTTAGACATGTTGATTATGTCATTGTGAAAAATTCCATCTGGAATGGAGACGCTCACTAAATCGTATTTTTTACTCATTTATATCACGAATTGGCGTGGTGTTTCTACAAGGTACCGTAAATACCTAGCAATGAGTAAGTCACAGGAGAATATGGTTACTGGACTATATTTCTTATTGGGGACTTACTTGGTAGGTCCCTTTTTCTTTTGGAGGTTACTATGAAATTATTGGAAGAACGGATTTTAAAAGATGGGAATGTTTTGGGGAAAGATATTCTAAAAGTGGATTCTTTCTTAACGCACCAAGTAGATTATTCTTTGATGCGTGAGATTGGGCGTACTTTTTCTCAACATTTTAAAGAGGCTGGTATCACCAAGGTTGTAACCATTGAAGCATCAGGAATTGCTCCAGCTCTTTATGTAGCAGAGCAACTAGATGTGCCGATGATTTTTGCTAAAAAAGCTAAAAATATTACCATGAATGAAGGTATTTTAACAGCAGAAGTTTACTCATTTACCAAGCAAGTGACAAGCACAGTGTCTATCGCTGGTAAATTTTTATCCCCTGAGGATCATGTTCTCATTATTGATGATTTTTTGGCCAATGGTCAAGCTGCTAAAGGGTTGATTGAAATCATTCAACAGGCTGGTGCTAGTGTTGAAGCGGTTGGGATTGTGATTGAAAAATCTTTCCAAAAGGGCCGTGAATTGCTAGAAAATGCTGGACAAACAGTCGTATCATTAGCTCGTGTGGAACGTTTTGAAGATGGAAAAGTAATTTTTAAGGAGGCAGACATCTAATGAACAAGCAAGAAAAACATTCACAAGCAGCCATACTAGGGTTGCAACATTTATTGGCGATGTACTCAGGATCAATCCTGGTTCCTATCATGATTGCAGGTGCTTTGGGATATACCACCGAGCAATTGACGTATTTAATTTCAACAGATATCTTCATGTGTGGTCTTGCAACTCTTTTGCAAGTGCAACTGCATAAACAATTTGGGATTGGACTTCCAGTTGTTCTTGGTGTGGCTTTCCAATCAGTGGCTCCCTTAATTATGATTGGTCAGAGTCATGGTAGTGGTGCCATGTTTGGTGCCTTGATTGCTTCAGGGATTTATGTGATTTTGGTTGCAGGAGTCTTTTCTAAAGTAGCCAATCTCTTCCCTTCAATTGTTACTGGTTCCGTCATTACAACAATTGGTTTGACATTGATTCCAGTAGCTATCGGAAACATGGGAAACAATGTTGAAAAGCCAACAGGAGAAAGCCTTGCCCTAGCTGCTATTACCATCCTTATTATTCTCTTGGTCAACATCTTGACTAAAGGATTTATCAAATCCATTTCGATTTTGATTGGTTTAATCACAGGTACTGTAATCGCTTCTTTTCTAGGCTTGGTTGATTTTTCTCCAGTAGCAAAAGCACCTCTCGTTCATATTCCAAGTCCTTTCTATTTCGGAGCTCCTCAGTTTGAAATTTCTTCCATCGTTATGATGTGTATTATTGCTACAGTATCTATGGTTGAGTCAACCGGAGTTTATCTTGCCCTTTCAGATATTACAAAAGATCCGATTGATAGTACTAGACTACGTAACGGTTATCGTGCAGAAGGTCTAGCAGTATTATTGGGAGGTATCTTTAATACCTTCCCATACACTGGATTCTCACAAAATGTAGGTTTGGTGAAATTATCTGGTATCCGTACACGTTTGCCAATTTATTACGCTGCTGGTTTCCTGATTCTTTTAGGATTATTACCTAAGTTTGGAGCCTTGGCACAGATTATTCCAAGTCCAGTTTTGGGTGGAGCTATGCTCATTATGTTTGGTTTTGTTTCTATCCAAGGAATGCAAATTTTGTCACGTGTTGATTTTGCACACAATGAACATAATTTCCTGATTGCTGCTGTATCAATTTCAGCTGGTGTAGGGTTAAATGGAAGCAATCTCTTTAATAGTTTACCAACTGCCTTCCAAATGTTCTTTTCAAATGGGATTGTGGTTGCCAGTGTACTTGCTATCCTACTAAATGCAATTTTAAATCGTAAAAAATAAAAATTAGGTGAGAAGAGATAAAAATCTCTTCTCACTTTTTGTTTTTAAGGTTCTATCTACCTTATAGGCCCATTTTTATGGTAAAATAGTTCTATGAACGAAAGAATGAATGAGTTAGTAGAGTTACTAAATCGTTATGCGACAGAATATTACACAAGTGACAATCCATCTGTATCTGATAGTGAGTATGACCGCTTGTATCGTGAGTTAGTGGAGTTGGAGCAAGCACATCCAGAACAAGTCTTACCCAATAGTCCGACTCATCGTGTGGGGGGAAAGATTCTTGATGGTTTCGAAAAATATAGTCACCAGTATCCTCTATATAGCTTGCAGGATGCTTTTTCTCGTGAAGAATTACTTGCATTTGATGCGCGTGTTCGAAAAGAATTACCGAATGTTACCTATATTTGTGAATTAAAGATTGACGGTCTCTCCATTTCATTAACCTATGAACAAGGAGTTTTAGTAGTTGGAGCGACGCGTGGAGATGGCTCAATCGGTGAAAATATTACAGAAAATCTAAAACGCGTTAAAGATATTCCATTGACATTGCCAGAAGCGCTCGATATGACTGTTCGTGGTGAATGTTATATGCCCAGAGCTTCCTTTGACCAGGTTAATCAATCTCGTCAAGAAAATGGAGAGCCAGAGTTTGCTAATCCACGAAATGCTGCTGCAGGAACCCTACGCCAATTAGATACAGCAGTAGTAGCTAAGCGTAATCTCGCTACCTTCCTCTATCAGGAAGCTAGTCCTTCTACTCGAAATAGTCAAGAACAAGTTTTAAAACACTTGGAACAGTTAGGTTTTGTTGTCAATCCTAGACGTGTATTAGCTCACAGTATGGATGAGGTTTGGCAATTCATCCAAGAAGTCGGTCAAGAACGAGACCAGTTGCCTTATGATATCGATGGAGTTGTGATAAAAGTCAATGATCTAGTTGGTCAAGAGCAGTTAGGTTTTACTGTGAAGGCTCCAAAGTGGGCAGTAGCTTATAAGTTCCCAGCTGAAGAAAAAGAAGCTAAACTACTTTCTGTTGATTGGACAGTAGGGCGTACGGGTGTAGTGACGCCAACGGCTAATCTAACACCGGTGCAACTTGCTGGTACAACTGTTAGTCGTGCGACTCTCCATAATGTGGATTATATTTCTGAAAAGGATATTCGTAAGGATGATACAGTTATCGTCTATAAAGCTGGAGATATCATTCCTGCAGTCTTGCGTGTCGTAGAATCTAAGCGAATTTCTGAAGAAAAACTCGACATTCCAACAAACTGTCCAAGTTGTGAGAGCAAGCTTTTGCATTTTGAAGATGAGGTGGCTCTACGTTGTATCAATCCGCGTTGTCCTGCTCAGATCATGGAAGGTTTAATTCATTTTGCTTCACGTGATGCCATGAATATCTCAGGTCTTGGCCCATCAATGGTTGAAAAGCTCTTTGCAGCCAATTTAGTTAAGGATGTAGCCGATATTTATCGCTTGACTGAACATGATTTCCTCCAATTAGAGGGTGTGAAAGAAAAAACAGCTCAAAAACTCTATCAAGCTATTCAAGCTTCCAAAGAAAATTCTGCAGAAAAACTCTTATTTGGATTGGGAATCCGTCATGTTGGAAGTAAAGCTAGCAAATTATTAGTCCAACACTTTCATTCTATCGAGACACTAGCTCAAGCAGATCCAGAAGAAGTGTCCAACATTGAAACTTTAGGAAGTGTCATCGCAAAAAGTTTGCAAACTTATTTTGCAACAGAAGGCTCAAAAATTCTTTTAAGGGAATTGAAAGAGTTTGGTGTTAATCTAGATTACAAGGGACAGGTAGTTTTAGGTGATGCAACTCTATCTGGTCTGACTGTCGTATTGACTGGAAAGTTAGAGCGTCTCAATCGCTCAGAAGCTAAATCTAAATTAGAAAGTCTGGGAGCCAAGGTTACAGGTAGTGTATCGAAAAAAACAGACCTTGTAGTTGCTGGAGCAGATGCAGGAAGCAAGCTCCAAAAGGCACAAGAACTGGGAATCGAGATTCG
The DNA here is from genome assembly GCA_963528105.1 of uncultured Streptococcus sp. Classification (GTDB taxonomy): domain Bacteria; phylum Bacillota; class Bacilli; order Lactobacillales; family Streptococcaceae; genus Streptococcus. Next base: position 26,553 of record CAURUY010000002.1, read on the forward strand.
AGATGAAGCTTGGCTAGAGGGTTTGTAACCAGCTCACTTTTTACAATGACCATTTTTAATTTCTTGATAGAATCCGAAGTATTTAAACAAGAAATGAAATGGTATAAAATCAACAATTAGAAATTAGGTAAATTTATGTACAATTATCCTGTACTTATTCATTACCATCGTAAAGATGAAGATTATGACACATGCAATTATAGTAAAAATCCAATAGACACAGAAAAACTTAATAGAGTAAAAGAATATTTTGGAACTAAATTTTCATTGACTCAAGCAAGTGAAACACCTCTTGAACAGTTTATCTTTAGAGTAGAAAAGGACGGGGAGACAAGAGAATATCCTATCCGATTCAACTATTATCCACTTTTGACAGAAGTTTGGATTTTGGATGGAGATGATACAGTTTATTATTCTGAAAATCCAGCCATTGCCAGTCCACACTATAAAGATCAAAATCCATTTGCTTTTGATAAAGCTATTAATAGCGCAAGCTTTGATCACCACTGGGGTTATCAAGGAGAATTGGGCTGCCGAGTTTCTGCTAACGAAACGAGCTTTAAACTCTGGTCGCCTACAGCAACAACTGTAAAAGTTGTAGTTTATGAATCAGCCAGCAATGATGCTCCTATCTTGAAAACTTATGAGATGAAACGTGGGAATAGTTATTCTTATAGTCACAAGGATAATACAATTGGTGTTTGGAGTTTAACAGTTCCAGAAGGTCTTGCAGGTCGTGCTTATCAATATCAGATTGATTTTCCTCATCACCAATCATTGACGCGCGATCCATATACGACTGCAACGAGTCCAGATGGTAAACGTTCAGCAATTCTTTCAGAAGAAGAACGTCAAGTTGAAGGCTTTGAAGTTAAGAATGGGACGGAAGCAACTTGGCGATTGGAAAATCCTTGTCAAGCTGTTGTTTATGAAATGCATATTCGTGATTTGACCAAGTCTGAAACTTCTGGTGTTGCTCCTGAATTAAGAGGAACTTTCTTGGGTGCAGCCCAAACTGGAACAGTCAACCAATACGGCCAGTCTACTGCATTTGACTACATCAAGGAATTGGGTGTGAACTATGTTCAACTACAGCCAATAGCTGATCGTCACAAAGAGTATGATGCAGATGGAAATGTAACTTACAACTGGGGCTACGACCCACAAAACTACAATGCACCAGAAACTAGCCTTTCTACAAATCCTAATGATCCAGGTCAAGTTATCCGCGATTTGAAGACTATGATTCAAGCCTATCATGATGCTGGAATTGGCGTTATCATGGATGTGGTTTATAATCATACCTTTTCAACTGTTGATGCCCCATTCCAAACAACGGTTCCAGACTACTATTATCGAATGAATCGTGATGGAAGTTATCAAAATGGTACTGGTGTAGGAAACGAGACTGCTAGTGAACACGAAATGTTCCGTAAGTACATGATTGATTCACTTCTTTATTGGGTGAATGAGTTTAATATTGATGGTTTCCGCTTTGACTTGATGGGAATCCATGATGTTAAAACTATGCAGATGATTCGTTGGGCAATGGATGAAGTCGATCCTAAAATTATCCTTTACGGAGAAGGTTGGGATATGGGGACAGGTCTTGCTCCATATGATAAGGCTAAGAAGGACAATGCCTATCAGTTGCCAAATATTGGATTCTTCAATGATGACCAACGTGATGCTGTAAAAGGTGGCGAAGTCTATGGAGATATCAAATCTGGTTTTGTCAGTGGTGCTGCTACCGAACCGATTGTTGCTAAAGCTATCCTTGGTAGCCGTGAGTTGGGTTCTTATTTAAGCCCTAATCAGGTTGTTAACTACGTAGAAGCACATGATAATTACAACTTGCATGATTTGCTAGCAACTCTTCATATAACGGAAGACCAAGAAAGCATCATGAAAAAGGTAGAAACAGCAACTGCCATGAATCTACTTATGCAAGGTATCTCCTTTATGGAACTCGGTCAAGAGTTTGGTCGTACCAAATTGGTACCTACAGGGGAAAATGGTGAGCTAACTCATGACGATCGCGAACGCGCTATGAATAGTTACAATGCTCCAGATGCAGTGAACCAGGTAGATTGGAACTTGATTAACGAACGTCAGGATAGTATTGAATTTATTCGTGAAATAATACGCCTAAAAACAAAGTGTGGTGCCTTTTCATATCCTACATATGAGGAAGTTTACCGTCACGTCTTTGTTCATACATCGGTTGAAAATAGTGGTTGGATTGTCTATGAAATTCAAGATGAGGACGAGCATTTCTTGGTTGTCTTTAATGCTAAAGGAGAATCTCACTATTATGAGAATGCAGGTAACCTTGAAGTGTTGATTTCTAATAGTCGATCAAACCAAGAAAATACTCTTGATAATGTAAGCGTAGCTGTCATGAATATTTTATCTTAAATCATCAAGCAAAACTCAAGATTTAATCTTGAGTTTTTTTGCTTAAAATGTAAGAATATATCAAAATAAAAAAAGTTACAATAAATAGTTGAAAATTTCAGAAAATTTGGTAAAATGATATTATATATGATTAAACCGAACAAAAAATAACATTGAATCATAAAATGTTAAGTTTCTGGGTTGTGTAATTCATAAAATAAGAATTGAAATCTTTATAGTAAGTAATTTGTTACTACAACAAATAAAATCAAGCAAGGATACTGATAGTAAAGAAGATTACTAAAATAGTAAGAAAATGATTTAAGGAAATTTTGAAAAAAATTTATATTAATTCGGAAATTAGTTGAAAGTTTCCTTAAAAGATAGTATAATAGAATTATAGAAAACGCTTACAATATAAAGGGGGATTTATGGATAAATTTGAAGCTTTAAGAACTTTTACAACTGGCGAAAATTTCCATCTTCAACACTATTTGGGCGCACATCTTGAGGAGAGAGATGGGGAATGGGGCTACTCATTCCGTGTTTGGGCTCCAAATGCGCAGGCAGTCCATCTAGTCGGTGATTTTACCAATTGGATTGAAAACCAAATCCCCATGGTTCGGAATGAATCTGGAGTTTGGGAAGTTTTTACCACTTTAGCCAAAGAGGGACATATTTATAAATATAATATTACTCGCGCTAATGGTCATCAGCTTATGAAGCTCGATCCTCTAGCCATTCGCTATGAGGCTCGTCCGGGAACAGGGGCTGTTTTAACAGAAATTCCTGAGAAGAAATGGAAGGATGGGCTTTGGTTAGCTCGCAGAAAACGTTTAGGATTTTTTGAGAGACCGGTTAATATTTATGAAGCTCATGCAGGTTCTTGGAAAACAAATCCTGATGGCACGCCATACAGTTTTGCTCAACTAAAAGAAGAATTGATACCTTACCTAGTTGAGATGAACTATACTCACATTGAATTTATGCCTTTGATGGCGCATCCGCTTGGTTTGAGTTGGGGTTATCAACTCATGGGTTACTTTGCTTTAGAGCATACTTATGGTACCCCAGAAGAGTTTCAGGACTTTGTTGAGGAGTGTCACTTAAATAATATTGGCGTCATCGTAGACTGGGTTCCAGGCCACTTTACCATCAATGATGATGCATTAGCCTATTATGATGGAACACCAACCTTTGAATATCAAGACCATGATAAAGCACACAACTATGGTTGGGGAGCATTAAACTTTGACTTAGGTAAAAACGAAGTTCAATCTTTCTTGATTTCAAGTATAAAGTTCTGGATTGATTTTTATCATTTGGATGGTATTCGAGTTGATGCTGTAAGTAATATTCTCTATCTTGATTATGATAATGCACCATGGACGCCAAATAAAGATGGTGGCAATCTCAACTACGAAGGTTATTATTTCCTTCAACGTCTAAATACTGTTATTAAACTTGCTCACCCTGATGTTATGATGATTGCTGAGGAATCTTCTTCGGGTACTAAGATAACCGGGATGAGGGAGATGGGTGGACTTGGATTTGATTATAAGTGGAACATGGGATGGATGAATGATATTCTCCGTTTCTACGAGGAAGATCCAATCTATCGCAAGTATGATTTTAACCTTGTAACTTTTAGTTTTATGTATATCTTTAGCGAAAACTACCTTTTGCCATTTTCACATGATGAGGTTGTCCATGGTAAGAAGAGTATGATGCATAAGATGTGGGGAGATAGGTACAATCAATTTGCGGGTCTGAGAAATCTATATACCTATCAAATCTGTCACCCTGGGAAGAAATTACTTTTCATGGGTAGCGAGTTTGGCCAATTTTTAGAGTGGAAATCAGAAGAACAATTAGAGTGGTCTAACCTTGAAGATCCGATGAATGCTAAGATGAGATACTTCACATCTCAGTTGAATCAACTTTATAAAGAGAATCGTTGCCTCTGGGAAATAGATATGAGTTATGATGGTATCGAAATCATCGATGCCGATAATAGAGATCAAAGTGTCCTATCCTTTATCCGTAAAGGAAAGAAAGGCGATATGCTAGTCTGTGTCTTCAATATGGCACCAGTTGAGCGCCCTGACTTCACAATTGGTCTTCCTGTCGCAGGTGTTTATGAAGAAATTTGGAATACAGAGTTAGAACAATGGGGTGGTGTTTGGAAGGAACACAACCAAACAGTTCAAACTCAAGAAGGATTATGGAAGGATTATAAGCAGACATTAACCTTTACTTTACCAGCAATGGGGGCAAGTATCTGGAAAATTAAACGTCGCTTGAAACCTACTAAAAAAGAATTAAATAAAACATATAAAGGAGAAGAAAATGAAGAATGAAATGCTAGCCTTAATCCTTGCTGGTGGGCAAGGAACTCGTCTCGGTAAACTTACTCAAAGCATTGCAAAACCTGCTGTGCAATTTGGCGGGCGCTACCGCATTATCGACTTTGCTCTCTCAAACTGTGCTAACTCTGGTATCAATAATGTTGGTGTTATTACACAATATCAACCGCTAGCTCTAAATAGTCACATTGGTAATGGTTCTAGTTGGGGTTTAGACGGTATTGACACAGGAGTTTCTATCCTTCAACCATATTCTGCTAGTGAGGGAAACCGCTGGTTTGAAGGTACAAGTCATGCCATTTACCAAAACATCGACTATATTGATAGCATCAATCCTGAGTATGTATTGATTCTTTCAGGGGACCACATCTACAAGATGGACTACGATGATATGCTCCAATCTCACAAGGACAATAACGCAAGTTTGACAGTTGCGGTCTTGGATGTACCATTAAAAGAAGCAAGTCGTTTTGGTATCATGAATACCGATGCCAATAATCGTATTGTCGAATTCGAAGAAAAACCAGCTGAGCCAAAATCTACTAAGGCTTCTATGGGTATTTACATCTTCGATTGGAAACGTCTACGCAACATGCTTGTTGCAGCTGAAAAAGCAAACATTGACATGTCTGACTTTGGTAAGAACGTTATTCCAAACTATCTTGAAACTGGTGAAAGTGTCTATGCTTATGAATTTAATGGATACTGGAAGGACGTTGGTACGATTGAATCACTTTGGGAAGCAAATATGGAATATATCTCCCCAGAGAATGCTCTAGATAGCCGTAATCGTCAATGGAAAATATATTCACGTAACCTTATCGCTCCACCAAACTTCCTTGGAGAACACGCACATGTAGAAGATTCTCTTGTAGTAGATGGATGTTATGTAAATGGAACAGTTAAACACTCTATCCTTTCAACAGCTGCTCAAGTTCGTAAAGGAGCAGAGGTTGTTGATTCTGTTATCATGAGTGGAGCAGTTATCGGAAGAGGCGCTAAAATTACTCGTGCGATTATCGGAGAAGGAGCAGTCATTGCTGATGGTGTAGAGATTGATGGTACAGAAGAAGTACAAGTAATCGGATATAATGAAGTAGTGGGGGTAGCAACAGATGAAGATTGATAAATATTCAGCGATTTTAGGAAACACCGTTGGTTTTCATGATATGTCAACCTTGACAAGTAATCGTCCAGTGGCAAGTTTGCCATTTGGAGGAAAGTATCGTTTGATTGACTTCCCACTTTCAAGTCTAGCCAATGCTGGTGTTCGTAGTATCTTCGGAATTTTTCAACAAGATAATATCAGCTCTGTTTTTGACCATATTCGTTCAGGACGTGAATGGGGTTTGAATACGCTTCTTAGTCACTACTATCTTGGAATTTACAATACCCGTGTAGAAAGCAGTACGGTTGGTAAAGAGTATTATCAACAACTCTTGACCTACTTGAAACGTTCTGGTTCAAATCAAACAGTATCTTTGAACTGTGATGTTTTGGTGAATATCGATCTTGCTCAAGTTTTCCATTTGCATAATACGACCAAGTCACCAATCACAGTTGTGTATAAGAAATTGCCTAAGAAGGAAATTTCAGAAGTAAATGCAATCCTTGATATCGATGAAACTGATCATGTGGTTTCCCACAAACTCTTTGATAAAAAATCAAATCAAGATTACTACAATATGTCTACTGATATCTTTGTTGTAGATACACCATGGTTGATTAAACGTTTGGAAGAAGAAGCTCAAAAAGAGTTTCCAGAAAAATTACGGTATGTTTTGCGGGATTTGGCAGCAAAAGAAGGTGCTTTTGCATATGAATACACAGGTTACCTAGCAAATATTCATTCAGTAGAAACATATTACCAAGCGAATATAGATATGCTCGATCAGCATAAATTCTACTCTTTGTTCTCACCAAATCAAAAGATTCATACAAAGGTTAAAAATGAAGAGCCTACATACTATGCACCTGGTTCAAAAGTAAATACATCACAATTTGCTTCTGGTAGTATCGTTGAAGGTGAAGTCATTAAATCCGTTATTTCACGTAATGTTCGAATCAATAAAAATAGCTTTGTAAAAGAATCTATTATTTTCCCTCGCGTTGTTATCGGAGAAGGTGCACAAGTTGAAAATGCTATCGTAGACAAGGGTGCTGAAATAGCTGCGGGAGTTGTTGTTCGAGGTACGGTAGAAAACCCTGTAGTTATTAAAAAAGGCGAAAAAGTAACAGAGGATATCTTTTCATGAAAATTTTATTTGTAGCAGCAGAAGGTGCGCCCTTTTCAAAAACTGGTGGTTTGGGTGATGTTATCGGAGCTCTTCCTAAATCACTGGTAAAAGCAGGACAGGAAGTTGCTGTTATCTTACCGTATTATGACATGGTAGAGGCCAAATTCGGTGATCAAATCGAAGATGTTCTTCAATTTGAAGTCTATGTTGGTTGGCGCAAACAATTTTGTGGAGTTAAGAAAACAGTTTTAAACGGTGTCACTTTCTACTTTATTGACAATCAATACTACTTCTTCCGTGGCCATGTTTACGGAGATTTCGATGATGGTGAACGCTTTGCTTTCTTCCAACTTGCTGCCCTAGAAGCTATGGAACGTATTGGGTTTATCCCTGATGTCCTCCATGCTCATGATTACCACACAGCTATGATTCCTTTCTTGTTGAAAGAAAAATACAGATGGATTCAAGCTTACCAAAACATCAAAACTGTCTTGACTATCCATAATTTGGAATTTCAAGGTCAGTTCTCTGAGGGTATGCTTTGGGATTTATTCCGAGTTGGTTTTGAACGCTATGCGGATGGTACAGTTCGCTGGAATGATTGTCTCAACTGGATGAAGGCTGGTATTCTCTATGCTGATCGTGTTACAACTGTATCACCAAGTTATGCTCATGAAATTATGACAACTGAGTTTGGGTGTGGTATTGATCAAATTCTCCGAATGGAATCTGGTAAGCTTTCTGGTATTGTAAATGGAATTGATACTGATTTATACAACCCAGAGACAGATGCTTTGTTAGAGTACCATTTTGATAAAACTGATTTGTCAGGTAAGGCTCAAAATAAAGCTAAACTTCAAGAAAAAGTTGGTCTTCCTGTCCGTCCGGATGTTCCAATGATTGGTATTGTATCACGTTTAACAAGACAGAAAGGTTTTGACGTCGTTGTTGAAGGATTGCATCGTATGCTTCAAGAAGACCTTCAAATCGTTCTCTTGGGTACAGGAGATCCTGGTTTCGAACAAGCTTTCTCCTGGTTTGGACAAGTATTCCCAGAAAAATTGTCTGCCAATATTACCTTTGATGTAAAACTCGCACAAGAGATTTATGCAGCGTGTGATATTTTCCTTATGCCAAGTCGCTTTGAACCATGTGGACTTTCACAAATGATGGCTATGCGCTATGGAACTTTGCCTCTTGTCAATGAGGTTGGTGGTTTGAGAGATACTGTTCAGCCATTCAATCCGATTGAAGGAACTGGTACAGGATTTAGCTTTAACAACCTGACTCCTTACTGGCTCAACTGGGCTTTACAAACCGCCTTGGATGTTTATCACAACCATCCGGATGTTTGGGAAAATATGCAAGTTCAAGCCATGGAATGTGACTTCTCATGGGATACTGCTTGTCAGTCTTACCTTGATTTGTATCACAGCTTAGCAAACTAAATCATTAAAATCGTATGAAGTTTTCATACGATTTTTTGAGATGATGAAAGTAAGGGAAATAGATGAATAAAGTCAGAGGACTCTGTGTCTTAGATGTTGATGGGACCTTGATAGAAGAAGAGGTTATTGATTTATTAGGGAAAGAGGCGGATTGTGAAGAAGAAGTAGCTTTCCTAACCGCCCAAGCTATGAAAGGTGAATTAGACTTCGAATCTAGTTTGAGAAAACGTGTTTCTCTTCTGAAAGGGCTTTCTATAGAGGTTTTTGATAAGATTTATCACGAACTACACCTTAGTAAAAATGCTGAGCAGTTTATTGAAACTCTTCAAGAAAATCAGATAGAAGTCGGCTTGGTATCAGGTGGATTTACCACTATCGTGGAAAGATTAGCAAAAGATTTAGGAATTTCATTGTTTGTTGCCAATCAACTGGAAATTAGAGATGGTTGTTTAACTGGAAATCTGGTTGGTCCAGTCATCACTAGAGAAGTCAAAGAAGAAACTCTTGTAAGATGGGCTGATGAATTAGAGGTGCCAATCGAAAGAACTATTGCAATCGGTGATGGAGCTAATGATTTAAAAATGCTTAAAAAATCAGGGATTGGCATCGGTTTTTGTGCTAAAGAAATCGTCAAAAAAGAAATTCCTCTTCACATTGATGAGAGAAATTTTATCAAAGTATTAGATAAAATTAACTTCCTTTAGATAGAAAGCGAAATTAAGATGAAAATTATCATAGCACCTGATTCTTTTAAGGAGAGTCTCCCTGCAAAACAAGTGGCAGAAGCTATAAAAAGAGGATTCGAAAGGGCCATACCTAACGTGGAGTGTTTACTTTTACCTGTTGGTGATGGAGGTGAAGGAACAGTAGACGCCATTAAAAGTTCTCTAGGTTTGGAAGAGAAAACAGTACAGGTTATTGGTCCTTTTGGTGATGAGGTTCAAATGTCTTATTTTCAAAAAGAAAAACTAGCTCTTTTTGAAGTTGCAGATTTAGTCGGTCTTGCTAAAATTCCTATTGAAAAACGTAATCCTCTAGAGATTCAAACAAAGGGAATTGGTCAACTGATTCTGCATTTAATAGGTCAAGGGATAAAAGATATCTATGTCGGTGTTGGTGGTACAGCTAGTAACGATGGCGGACTTGGAATTGCATCAGGTCTTGGTTATCAGTTTTATGATAAAAACGGAATGGAACTTAAGGCTTGTGGCCAATCTTTGTTTGAAATCAGAAAGATTTCGAAGGAAAGAGTACTTCAAATTCCCACTGATGTAAATATAAAAATACTGGCCGATGTGACCAATCCTCTCTGTGGATCTCATGGTGCTACCTTTACATTTGGGAAACAAAAGGGAATGGATCCAGCTAAATTCCAAGAAGTTGATGTTGCAATTAAAAACTTTTATGATAAAGTTGCACCTGAAATTTTACAATTAGATGGTGCAGGAGCAGGCGGTGGGATTGCAGCTGGCTTGTGTGCCTTCGCTGGAGCAGAGATTGTATCTGGTATTCAAACTTGTTTAAATTTGATAAACTTCGATCAAAAAGTTACTAATGCAGACCTAGTGATTGTTGGCGAAGGTAGACTGGATTCTCAAAGTCTAGCTGGAAAGGCGCCAATTGGAGTAGCAAAAAGAACACCCGAAGGTGTTCCAGTTCTTGCTATTTGTGGTAGTTTGGCGGAGGATTTACCTCCCTTACCATTTGAGAATATCGTCGCTGCTTTTTCCATACTAGAAAAAAGCGAACCATTGGAAGAGAGTCTAAAAAAAGCAGCTGTCTACTTAGAAAATACAGCTGCAAACATCGGTCAAGTCTTAGCTTTGAAAAAAATTAACCAAACCATTTTTTCCAGAGAGAAGTAGGAGCTTTACTCTCTTTTTCCAACCATAAGTCTGAAAAGGCCTTTCTGAGGTCTTTTTCATTTGTTTGAACAGGAGCATCGCTATGGATAACTAGACCAAAAGGAGAAGAGTTATGTTCTTCAGAAACGATGGTTGCTTGGCAGTCAGCATCTTTGGCTTGTTTTAGATAATAGACCTGCTTTTCAAATACTACTTGAGGAGAAATTTTGACAAAAAGTTGTTCAGTTTCTTTTTTTAGACTCTCTAAAATAGATACATAAGCCTTTTGAAATTTATCATCATTAGCTGTTTCAAGGTCTGCATATCCAAGAACACGTTCTTCAAAGGTACCGAGGAAGCGTCTTTGTTCATCAGGATTTAATTTAAGACCACCATTGGCCTTTTCTAGGATTTGTTTTGATAAATCAGTCATAATCATAGTATATCATAAAAGTCTCAATATCACTTGCAAAAGAAAACGGTTACTTTATATAGATAAGGAGAATTTGCACAAAGATAACGTTTTTTCTTGAAAAAGGTCTCTTTTTGAGGTATCATAGAGGTGTAAAAAATTTAACTCAAAAGGAGAGTAAAAAATGTCAATTATTACTGATGTTTACGCTCGCGAAGTCCTAGACTCACGCGGTAACCCAACACTTGAAGTAGAAGTTTACACTGAATCAGGTGCTTTCGGACGTGGTATGGTTCCATCAGGAGCTTCTACTGGTGAACACGAAGCAGTTGAACTTCGCGACGGTGACAAATCTCGTTACGGTGGTCTTGGTACACAAAAAGCTGTTGACAACGTAAACAACATCATTGCTGAAGCTATCATCGGCTACGATGTACGTGATCAACAAGCTATCGACCGTGCTATGATCGCTCTTGACGGTACTCCTAACAAAGGTAAATTGGGTGCAAACGCAATCCTTGGTGTGTCTATCGCTGTAGCTCGTGCTGCTGCTGACTACCTTGAAATCCCACTTTACAGCTACCTTGGTGGATTCAACACTAAAGTTCTTCCAACTCCAATGATGAACATCATCAACGGTGGTTCTCACTCAGATGCTCCAATCGCTTTCCAAGAATTCATGATTGTACCTGCTGGTGCACCAACATTCAAAGAAGCTCTTCGTTGGGGTGCTGAAATCTTCCACACTCTTAAGAAAATCCTTAAATCTCGTGGTCTTGAAACAGCCGTAGGTGACGAAGGTGGATTCGCTCCTCGTTTCGAAGGAACTGAAGACGGTGTTGAAACTATCCTTGCTGCGATCGAAGCTGCTGGATATGTTCCAGGTAAAGACGTATTTATCGGATTTGACTGTGCTTCATCAGAATTCTACGATAAAGAACGTAAAGTATACGACTACACTAAATTCGAAGGTGAAGGCGCTGCTGTTCGTACTGCTGAAGAACAAATCGCTTACCTTGAAGGATTGGTTGACAAATACCCAATCATCACTATCGAAGATGGTATGGATGAAAACGACTGGGAAGGTTGGAAAGCTCTTACTGAACGTCTTGGCGGTAAAGTTCAATTGGTTGGTGACGACTTCTTCGTAACAAACACTGACTACCTTTCACGTGGTATCAAAGAAGGATGTGCTAACTCAATCCTTATCAAAGTTAACCAAATCGGTACTCTTACTGAAACATTCGACGCTATCGAAATGGCTAAAGAAGCTGGTTACACTGCCGTTGTATCACACCGTTCAGGTGAAACTGAAGATTCAACAATCGCTGATATCGCAGTTGCAACAAACGCAGGACAAATCAAGACTGGTTCACTTTCACGTACTGACCGTATCGCTAAATATAACCAATTACTTCGTATCGAAGATCAACTTGGTGAAGTGGCTGAATACCGTGGATTGGAATCATTCTACAACTTGAAAAAATAAAATAGTTCATTGAACTAATTAAAGCCCTTGGATTTTTTCCGAGGGCTTTTGTATATTATAAGATAAGGTCAAAGAAATCTAGTCTTGTTTTCGTATTCTAGAGGTGAAAAAAGAGATTTTTAAACGGTTTTTTGGTATAATAATACTCAGGAAAAACTAGAGAAAGAGGGAGGTTGAGATGGAAAAGTATTTATCGGTAACAACTTTGACCAAGTATCTAAAAATGAAATTCGATAAAGACCCATACTTAGAACGGGTCTATTTAACTGGTCAGGTTTCTAACTTCCGGAAGCGTCCAACTCACCAATACTTTTCTCTAAAAGATGATCGTGCTGTTATCCAAGCAACCATTTGGTCAGGTATCTATCAGAAACTTGGTTTTGATTTGGAAGAAGGTATGAAGATCAATGTGGTCGGCCGTGTCCAAGTCTATGAACCGAGTGGTAGTTATTCCATTATCATTGAAAAGGCTGAACCAGATGGTGTCGGTGCGCTTGCTATTCAGTTTGAACAACTGAAAAAGAAACTTTCAGAAGAAGGGTTGTTTCAAGATCGTTTTAAACAAGCAATTCCTCAGTTTTCAAAACGCATTGGTGTTGTGACCAGTCGTAGCGGAGCAGTTATTCAAGATATTATTACTACTGTGAGCAGACGCTTTCCAGGTGTGGAGATTGTTTTATATCCTACCAAGGTTCAAGGAGAAGGAGCGGCAGAGGAGATTGCACGTAATATTGCAAGAGCAAATGAACGAGAAGATTTAGATGTTCTGATCATCGGTCGAGGTGGTGGCTCCATCGAAGATCTTTGGGCCTTTAACGAAGAGATTGTTGTTCGTGCTATTTTCGAATCACGCTTACCCGTTATTTCAAGCGTAGGGCATGAAACGGATGTAACTTTGGCAGACTTTGTAGCGGACAAGAGAGCGGCAACACCAACAGCTGCAGCCGAATTGGCAACACCTGTTACTAAGCTAGACCTTTTGACTTATCTTAAAAATCAAGAAAAACGGATGGCTACGGCCGTACAAAATACTTTATCAAAAAAAGAAAAAGCTTTAAAAGTGCTAAGTCAATCTGTCATCTTCAGGCAACCAGAGCGTTTGTATGATAGCTATTTACAACGATTGGATCAGTTGCAACTTCGTCTTAAACAAAGTGTAAATACAGAACTTGTAAGGCAACAACAAAAGGTCTTGGAACAAGTTCATCGTTTAGAACAGTTATCACCAATTAATAAGATTCAACGTTACCAGGACCGCCTGCTACAATTGGAAAAGTTACTCCGTAGTCAGATGGCAGTGGTTTACGATGCCAAAGTTGCTGAAGTGAAACGATTGTCAGAAGCACTGATGATGTTGGACACTGGTCGTATTGTAGCTCGTGGATATGCGATTGTAAAAAAAGAAGATACTGTAGTAGATTCTGTACAAATTCTAAAGAAAAAAGACCAGTTAACTCTCCTTATGCGAGATGGTCAAGTAAAATTAGAGGTAAAAGATGTCAAAGCAAAAGAAATTTGAGGAAAACCTAGCAGAACTGGAAACCATTGTCCAAAGTTTAGAAAATGGAGACATTGCTCTTGAAGAAGCAATCACTGCATTTCAAAAGGGAATGCTCTTATCAAAAGAGTTACAAGAAACTCTTGATAAAGCTGAAAAGACCTTGGTTAAAGTTATGCAAGAAGATGGTACAGAAAGTGAATTAGAATGAACAAGCAGGAAAAACTAACTCTGGTTGAGTCTGCAATAGAGAAATTTTATGGCGACCAACAAGTTGCATCAAGCTTGAGAGAAGCAGTTCTTTATTCAGTTCATGCAGGGGGGAAACGTATTCGTCCTTATCTTCTTTTAGAAGTGTTAGAATCTCTGCAGGTGCCCATTACTCCAGCTCATGCGCAAGTTGCGGCGGCGCTTGAGATGATTCACACCGGAAGCTTGATTCATGATGATCTTCCTGCAATGGATAATGATGATTATCGCCGAGGACGTTTGACCAATCATAAAGTCTATGGAGAAGATTTAGCTATTTTGGCTGGTGATGCCCTCTTTTTAGATCCTTATGCCTTAATAGCACAGACTGATTTGCCAAGTCAAACCAAAGTAGATTTGATAGCGAACTTATCACTTGCATCTGGAAGTATGGGGATGGTAGCTGGTCAAGTTTTGGATATGGAGGGTGAACATCAGTGTTTGTCTTTAGATGAACTTCAGACTATTCATGCCAATAAAACTGGGAAGTTACTAGCCTATCCTTTCCAGGCGGCTGCAATCATTGCAGAATTAGCCCCAGAATTACAAGCAGAACTAAAAACTGTTGGAGAGTTGGTTGGTCTCGCTTTTCAAGTGAGAGATGATGTCCTTGATGTCACTGCTAGTTTTGAAGAGATTGGTAAGACACCTCAGAAAGACCTGAAAGCAGAAAAATCAACCTATCCTGGCTTGCTAGGCTTAGATGAAGCAAAAGAGTTTTGTAACCAAACCTTGGATCAAGCCAATATCAAGCTGGAGGAAATCGCTCAGCAAGTGAATTTTGATAAAGAACCAATTGTAAAAATAGTAGAAAGTTTGAGAGTGAATGGCTAAGGAAAGAGTAGATGTACTTGCCTATAAACAAGGTTTATTTGAAACAAGAGAACAGGCTAAGCGTGGCGTAATGGCTGGATTAGTGATTGCAGTTCTGAATGGTGAGCGTTTTGATAAACCAGGAGAAAAGATTCCGGATGATACTGAATTAAAACTCAAGGGGGAAAAGCTGAAGTATGTGAGCCGTGGAGGTTTGAAACTTGAGAAAGCCTTGGAAAACTTCGACATATCAGTTGAAGGCAAAACAACTATCGATATTGGTGCCTCTACAGGAGGATTTACGGATGTCATGCTTCAAAACGCTGCTAAGCTAGTCTATGCTGTTGATGTCGGTACCAATCAACTTGCTTGGAAATTGCGTCAAGATTCACGTGTTGTTAGCATGGAACAGTTTAACTTTCGATATGCTGAAAAAACTGACTTTGAAGAAGAGCCTAGTTTTGCAAGTATCGATGTGAGTTTTATTTCCTTGAGTTTAATATTACCAGCCTTGCATCGTGTGTTAGCAGATAAAGGTCAGGTAGTAGCTCTCATCAAACCTCAATTTGAAGCAGGCCGAGAACAGATTGGTAAAAATGGAATTATCAGAGATGCCAAAGTTCACCAACATGTTTTAGAATCAGTTACTAAAATGGCAGTTGATGAAGGATTCTCAGTCTTAGGATTGGATTTCTCTCCTATTCAAGGTGGACACGGAAATATTGAATTTTTAGCCTATTTGCGGAAGGAAGAAGAGGCCAGTAGCTGTATATCTGGCAATATAGAAGAAATTGTAGAAAAGGCACATAGAGAATTTAAAGATGAATAAAAAAGAAAGACTTGAAAAAATTAGACGCTTTGTTTCAGATTATCAAATCGGAACACAGGAAGAAATTGTTGAATACTTAAAAAAAGCGGGGATTACTGCTACACAAGCAACCGTTTCACGGGATATCAAAGAATTAGGAATTGTAAAAATCCCATTGAAAGACAACACTTATGTCTACGAATTACCGAAGTCAGTGGTTAAAAGTTTACGTTTAGCTGAGGACAATATCGAAAGTTTTGAGAGAATGGGAAATCTCATCAATTTAGATGTCATTCCTGGAAATTCAATTTTTGTTAAAAGTCAATTAACCCAAACATTTGCAGATAAAATTTTTAGCTGTTTAGCAGATGATAATTCGATTTTAATTGTTGCGCGAACTGAAGAAGCAGCTATAGAAATTGTTGAACAAGTTAAAAAGTGGTAGAAGCTTATGTTACTTGAAATTTCAATTAAAAACTTTGCTATCATCGAGGCTATTTCCCTTAATTTTGAAAAAGGAATGACCATTCTAACAGGTGAAACTGGTGCTGGGAAGTCTATCATCATTGATGCTATGAACATGATGTTAGGAGCCAGAGCTACTACTGATGTCATTCGCCATGGTGCGGCCAAGGCAGAAATTGAAGGTCTTTTCTCAATTGAAAATAGTCGAGCTTTACAAGAGATTTTTTATGAGCAAGGTCTTGAGTTAGGCGATGAGATTATTATCCGTCGTGAAATTTTACAAAACGGGCGAAGTGTTAGTCGAATCAATGGACAGATGGTCAATCTTTCTGTTCTACGCTCAATAGGACAGCACCTAGTTGATATTCATGGTCAGCACGACCAAGAAGAGTTAATGCGTCCACAATTGCATATTCAAATGTTAGATGAGTTTGGAAATGCAGATTTTTTGGAACTCAAGCAAGGTTATCAAGAACATTTTGATGCTTACCGACTAATGCGTAAGCAACTTTTTGAGATTAAAAAAAATCAAGAGGAACACAAGGCTCGTATTGAAATGCTTGAATTTCAGATGGCTGAAATTGAGTCAGCAGCCTTACAACCATCAGAAGATATCAAACTAACTCAAGAAAGAGATAAACTTCTAAATTATAAAAATATAGCGGACACGCTAACCAATGCTTATGCGATGTTGGATAATGAAGAGTTTTCTAGTCTGGCAAATGTTCGTTCTGCTATGAATGATATGGAAAGCCTAGAAGAGTATGACCCAGAGTACCGTGAAATCTCTACATCTCTATCTGAATCTTATTATGTTTTAGAGGATGTCACGAAGCGTTTAGAGGATATTATTGAAGATCTCGATTTCGATGGGAATCGCTTAATGCAAATTGAAAGTCGTTTAGATCTCATTCATGCTATCACTCGTAAGTATGGTGGAAGTGTCGACGATGTTTTGCTATATTTGGCTAAAATAACTGAAGAATACAATCTTCTGACTGGTAATAATTTATCTTCAGAAGATATGGAAGCAGAACTCAAAAAATTGGAAGTAAGTCTTGTTGATTTAGCAGGCCAGCTTTCCTCTGCTCGTCACAAGCTAGCCCAACAATTAGAAAATGAAATTCAGCAAGAACTAAAAGACCTCTACATGGATAAGGCGCGTTTTCAGGTTCAATTTACCAAAGGTAAATTTAGTCGTGAAGGGAATGAAGCAGTTGAATTTTATATTTCAACCAACCCTGGGGAAGACTTTAAACCATTAGTAAAAGTAGCTTCTGGTGGTGAGTTATCTCGTTTGATGTTGGCTATTAAATCAGCCTTTTCTCGAAGAGAAGGCAAAACGAGTATCGTATTTGATGAGGTAGATACGGGTGTTTCTGGTCGAGTGGCTCAAGCCATCGCACAAAAGATATATAAGATTGGGCAACATGGTCAAGTTTTGGCCATTTCGCATCTTCCACAAGTCATCGCTATTGCTGATTATCAGTTCTTCATTGAGAAGATTAGTGACACTCATTCGACCGTTTCAACTGTTCGACTATTAACCATTGAAGAACGCATACAAGAAGTAGCCAAGATGTTGGCTGGTGATGATGTAACAGAAGCTGCCTTATCACAAGCAAGAGAATTATTGAAAGGCAAGGTAAATTAAATGTCAAATTACTACGTTATTGGAGATGTGCACGGAAAAGCAGGTATGTTAGAAGACCTCCTCAAAACTTGGGATGGTCAGACACCGTTACTCTTTTTAGGGGATTTAATCGATAGAGGTGAAAATAGCCGACGTGTGTTAGAAATAGTCAAAGACTTGGTAGATCATAAAGGAGCTACTTGTATCTCCGGAAATCATGAGTATATGTTTTTAACATGGCTTGATAATCCAGAGGAAAGTTACGACCATTATCGCCGAAATGGTGGTGATACTACAATTAACTCTATTTTAGGGCGTCCCCTAGATGCACCAGTAGATGCTATAAAGGATGCTGAACGAGTAAAAACAGAAGCAGCAGATTTAGTTGAATTTATTCGCCAAATGCCTTTTGTGATTGAAACGGATAAGTATATCTTTGTTCATGCAGGTGTTGACTTGACGCTTGATGATTGGCATGACACAACCGATTATAAAAAAGTTTGGTTACGAAAACCATTCCATGAAGCAGAAAATCATACTGGTAAGACCATTGTATTTGGACACACACCCGTATATGGGTTGTTAGATCAAGAACCAGGCACTTCTGATTTGTGGATTACAAAAGATGGAAAAGTCGGTATGGATGGAGGAGCTGTCTTTGGTGGTGTTCTTCATGGTATTATCTTTGCAGACCAAGGAATGACTGAGCACTATTTCATTGAAAATGATGGCTTTGTTGCTGAAGATTAATACTCCTAGCAGGGTATTATCTTGTCAAAATGTTTAAAACAACTTATAATAATAGATACCCTGAAAGGAAGAGAAGCATGAACTTAGAAGAATTAAAAAAACGACAGGAGAAGATTCGAAATTTCTCTATTATCGCTCACATCGACCATGGGAAGTCAACTCTAGCTGATCGTATTTTAGAAAAGACGGAAACAGTCTCTAGTCGTGAAATGCAAGATCAATTATTAGACAGCATGGACTTGGAGCGTGAACGCGGGATTACCATTAAACTAAACGCTATCGAATTGAATTACACAGCAAAAGATGGTGAGACTTATATTTTTCACTTGATTGACACACCTGGACACGTTGACTTTACCTATGAAGTATCACGATCACTAGCAGCTTGTGAAGGTGCGATTTTGGTTGTCGATGCTGCCCAAGGGATTGAGGCTCAAACGCTTGCAAATGTCTATCTTGCCTTGGATAATGATTTGGAAATTCTTCCAGTTATTAATAAAATTGACCTACCAGCAGCAGATCCAGAGCACGTTCGTGCAGAGATTGAGGATGTTATTGGACTAGATGCTAGTGAGGCAGTATTAGCATCAGCTAAAGCTGGTATTGGTATCGAAGAGATTCTTGAACAAATCGTTGAAAAGGTTCCGGCGCCAACTGGTGATGTAACAGCTCCTCTTAAGGCTTTGATCTTTGACTCCGTATACGATGCTTATCGAGGTGTTATCTTACAAGTTCGTGTCATGGACGGAGTTGTCAAACCAGGTGATAAGATTCAGCTCATGAGTAATGGCAAGACCTTTGATGTTACTGAAGTTGGGATTTTTACTCCAAAAGCAGTAGGTCGTGATTTCTTGGCAACTGGTGATGTCGGTTATATTGCTGCATCAATCAAGACTGTTCAGGATACACGTGTTGGTGATACTGTAACTTTGGCTTCTAATCCAGCTGATGAACCATTACATGGTTACAAACAGATGAACCCAATGGTTTTCGCAGGTCTCTATCCAATTGAGTCTAACAAATATAATGATCTCCGTGAAGCTCTTGAAAAATTACAACTCAATGACGCTAGTTTGCAGTTTGAACCGGAAACCTCTCAAGCTCTTGGATTTGGTTTTCGTTGTGGCTTCCTTGGACTTCTTCATATGGATGTTATTCAGGAACGATTAGAGCGCGAGTTCAATATCGACCTCATCATGACTGCACCATCTGTTATCTACAAGGTAAACCAAACAGACGGTGAGTTTATGGATGTTTCTAACCCATCTGAATTTCCAGACCCAACTAAGATTGCAACCATTGAAGAGCCCTATGTTAAAGCTCAAATAATGGTACCACAGGAATTTGTGGGAGCAGTTATGGAACTGGCTCAGCGTAAACGTGGTGATTTTGTAACCATGGATTATATTGATGAAAATCGTGTCAATGTTATCTATCAAATTCCATTAGCTGAAATTGTCTTTGACTTCTTTGATAAGCTCAAGTCTTCGACACGTGGCTATGCGAGCTTTGACTACGAATTATCAGAATATCGTCCATCTAAACTTGTGAAAATGGATATTCTTTTGAATGGTGACAAGGTTGATGCTCTCAGCTTTATCGTTCACAAAGATTTTGCCTACGAACGTGGGAAACTCATCGTGGATAAGCTAAAGAAAATCATTCCACGTCAACAATTTGAAGTCCCTATCCAAGCAGCAATTGGTCAAAAAATTGTCGCACGTACTGATATTAAAGCTCTTCGAAAGAACGTCCTTGCCAAATGTTACGGAGGAGATGTTTCGCGTAAACGTAAACTCCTCGAAAAACAAAAAGCTGGTAAGAAACGTATGAAAGCTATCGGTTCTGTAGAAGTCCCGCAAGAAGCCTTCCTTAGCGTTTTGAGCATGGATGAAGAATAGTATTTTTCTACATTAAGTTATTATTTTATATCTCTCTGTACATACATAAAAAAATGCAAAAGGAGAACAGTTATGAAAAAACGAATTAGTTTGACCACGCTTTTGGTGTGTTGTCTTTTCCTCGCTGCTTGTAATACTTTAAAAACTAAAAAAGAAGCAACAACAGTTCAGGAAACTACTACAGTTCAAGATTCAACAACGGTAGCTGAATCAACCGTTAAAGATACACAAGTAATCGGATCGGATGCATATGGCTATGTAAAGGTTCCAAAATCTTGGATTCATTTCACGGAAATTGAGGGCGGTGATGATATTCAGTATTGTGATGGAACTGATGTCAATATCGTTACCTTAAATACCCTTAAACCAGAGCACCTAGGTGTTAGTGAAAGTGAATACGCTGCTCTTGATGCTGTTCAAGTTTCGACAAGCATTTATCAAACAAGAAAACAGAGTAAAGATTTCTCAAAAGTATGGGGATCTAAGTCAAAAATTGGTGGCTATGATGCCTATGTCGTAAACTGTATTGCTAAAAATGGAAAATATTTAGTTATCTGGATCTTTAAGTCAGACGATGGTAAGTTCAGATACGTCTCATTAGAGGGAACACCTGAAGTATTAAAGGATATGCTTCCGTTGATTGAGCAAAGTTGGACTGTTAAAAAAGATTAAAATAAAAGCAGGATAGCTATCCTGCTTTTTTGTCGTATTTTATATGAAAGATGTTTCATACACTCATAATAATCCTCTAACCAAACAAAAAACATTGAAAACCAAACAGAAAACGATAATAAAAAAACTTGACAACGATTTCATATAGTGTTATACTTAGAACATAAAAGTTAAATATGGAAGGAGAATGTTATGGGATTAGATCATTTCTTTGACAAAGACTTAGTATTTTGCTTAGAAGCGGATAATCAAGAACAACTCTTTGATCAGGTTGCTTCCTTATTGGAAGAACGAAAAATTGTTACGGATACCTACCGATCGGCCTTAATTGAACGTGAAAAATCATTTCCGACTGGTCTAGATATGGAATTTTTAGGGAAAGATCTTCCTAATGTAGCTATTCCTCACACGGACACAGTTCACAATTTAGCTGAAAAAGTAGTGGTAGTTCGTTTACCAAAACCAGTTACATTTCATAATATGATTGCTCCTGACAAGGAAGTTAAAGTATCATTACTCTTTTTCATCATTAATAATTCAAGTTCAAGCCAAACAAATATTCTTGCTCAGTTAATGGACTTCTTTACTGGGCCTGGTCATCTCGAAGATTTGGCTAAGATTACAGAACCAGAAGCTCTGTTTCAATATATAACAGAGGCAACTGCTTAAAACGTATATAAAAAAATGGAGGAAATCCAAATGATTAAAATTCTCGCTGCCTGTGGTGCAGGTGTTAACTCAAGCCACCAAATTAAGAGTGCTCTTGAAGAAGAACTTTCAAATCGTGGTTATGATGTTCATTGTGATGCGGTAATGGTAAAAGATGTCAATGAAGACCTTATCAAAGGTTATGACTTATTCACTCCAATTGCTGCAACTGACTTAGGTTTTGAACCAGATATTCCAGTTATTGAAGCTGGTCCAATCTTATTCCGTATTCCGGCTATGAGTGCACCTGTTTATGACAGCATTGAAGCTGCTATTAAAGAGCGCGGATTAAGCTAATATTTATTTTATTGTATACATTCATAAAACTATAAAAAAAGGGAGGTTCTATTATGGATGTCATTATTCAATTAGCCAATGATTTCTTCAAACCAATTTTGGCTATGGGTGGCCCTATCATCATGTTAATCATTTTGACAGTTTTGGCCCTATTGTTCGGAGTTAAATTCTCCAAAGCTCTTGAAGGTGGTATTAAACTTGCCATCGCTCTTACTGGTATCGGTGCTATCATCGGTATGTTAAATGGTGCATTCTCAGAATCACTTAAAAAATTCGTTGAAAACACAGGACTTCAACTGAATATCACTGACGTAGGTTGGGCACCACTTGCTACAATCACTTGGGGTTCTGCTTGGACTCTATACTTCTTGCTTGTCATGTTAATTGTTAACGTTATTATGCTAGCAATGAAGAAAACTGATACATTGGATGTCGATATCTTTGATATTTGGCACTTATCTATCACAGGTCTTTTGATTAAATGGTATGCTGATAACCACGGTGTAAGTCAAGGAGTATCACTCTTCATCGCAACTGCAGCAGTTGTTCTTGTTGGTGTTATGAAAATTATTAACTCTGACTTGATGAAACCAACATTTGATGATTTGCTTAATGCACCAAGTTCATCACCAATGACTTCAACTCACATGAACTACATGATGAACCCAGTTATCATGGTTTTGGACAAGATCTTTGATAAAGTTATGCCAGGTCTTGACAAATACGACTTTGATGCTGCAAAATTGAACAAGAAAATCGGTTTCTGGGGATCTAAATTCTTTATCGGTTTCATTCTTGGTATTGTCATTGGATTGATGGGTACTCCACATCCAGTTCCAGGAACAGAAGATGCAGGGTCATGGGAATTAGTTGTTAAAGGCTGGTTGTCTCTTGGTTTGACTGCAGGTGTCAGCTTGGAGCTCTTCTCACTTATCGGTTCATGGTTCATCGCAGCCGTAGAACCACTTTCACAAGGTATTACAAACGTTGCTACTAAACGTCTTGAAGGACGTAAATTCAACATTGGTCTTGACTGGCCTTTCATTGCTGGTCGTGCTGAAATCTGGGCTTGTGCAAACGTACTTGCTCCAATTATGTTGGTAGAAGCTGTGCTTCTTTCTCACGTAGGTAATGGTATTTTACCACTTGCAGGTATCATCGCTATGGGTGTAACTCCAGCTCTCTTGGTAGTTACTCGTGGTAAATTGCTCCGTATGATTATCTTCGGAACACTCTTATTGCCACTTTTCCTTCTTTCAGGTACACTTATTGCACCATTCGCAACAGAACTTGCTAAAGGTGTAGGTGCATTCCCAGCAGGTGTAGATCAAACTCAATTGATTACTCACTCAACACTTGAAGGACCAATCGAAAAACTTCTTGGTTGGACTATTGGTAATGCAACAACAGGTGATGTTAAAGCGATTCTTGGTGCAGTAGTCTTCCTTGTTTTCTATATCGGTATCTTTGCATGGTACAGAAAACAAATGATTAAACGTAACGAAGAATATGCAGCAAAAGCAAAATAACTCACTCCAATAAACTGTAAATTGAATAAACTAGGTTGTCAATTTCCGAAAGGTGGAGTGGGCGGCCTAGTTTTTTCTAAAAATTCAAAAAGGAGGTATACATGACAATTGAAATAAAATCAGATGAGTTAACTGTTCAATTTCAAACTTTTGGTGGAGCACTATCTTCCATAAAAGACAAGGATGGAGTTGAATATTTGTGGCAAGGAGATCCAACTTATTGGAGTGGACAGGCACCTGTTCTTTTCCCGATTTGTGGTTCCATTAGAGATGACCAATACTTGTATTTATCAGATGATCAAAAGGAATTAACTGGGAAAATTCCACGTCATGGTTTAGTTCGCAAAAAGGAATTTGAATTAGTCAGTCAAACAAATGATTCTGTGACATTTGCGATTGAAGATGATGAAGGAATGTATCAAAATTATCCTTATCATTTCCGTCTTGAAATCACTTATACTGTGACAGGTAAAAAAATTCGAACTCAGTATCATGTGACAAATAAAGAAACTGCTAAGGAAATGCCATACTTTATCGGAGGACATCCAGGTTTTAACTGTCCGTTGCTAACCGACGAAGCATACGAAGATTATTACTTAGAATTTGACAAGGTCGAATCTTGCACAGTTCCACGTTCCTTCCCTGAAACAGGGCTACTCGATTTTCAAGATAGAAGTCCATGGTTAGATAATCAAAAAGAGCTCGACTTGAGTTATGATTTATTTAGTCATGACGCTGTTACTCTAGATAAATTAAATTCACGAATCGTATACTTGAAATCGCGTAAGCACGAAAAAGGATTGAAGTTAGATTTTAGTGAATTTTCATACTTAATCGTTTGGTCAACACTTAATAAAGGTCCTTTCCTTGCTTTAGAACCATGGTCAGGGTTATCTACTTCTTTGGAAGAAGGTGACCACTTAGAGGATAAAAAGGATGTTCGTATTTTAAAACCAGGTCAAGATGATCAAATTGGTTTTGATATTGAAATTCTATAAAAATAAACAAAAACAAACATAAAATGTTGACTTTTTTAAACAATAGTAGTATATTATGTTTATAAAGAAAAATTTGTGTTTGTTTTACAAATAATTCTTTAACTTTCTCTAAGGAGAAGTTATTAAGGGTGAATGAAAAGTTCATTCTTACATTAAACAGTCAACAAAACTACTAGTAACTACTTGGTGAAGGTGATTTTGATATCCAGCACCAAGCAATTGTTACTGGTCTATTATATAAAAAGGAGTATACAATATGTCTATTGTTATCGGTGCAGATGCTGCAGGTTTAAGATTGAAAGAAGTTGTAAAAGACTTCTTGGAAAAAGAAAACTTCCACGTTGTGGATGTAACAGCTGAAGGTCAAGACTTTGTTGATGTGACTCTCGCTGTTGCTGCAGAAGTAAACAAAGAAGAACAAAATCTTGGTATTGTTATTGATGCCTATGGTGCTGGTCCATTTATGGTAGCTACTAAACTTAAAGGAATGGTTGCAGCGGAAGTTTCTGACGAACGTTCAGCTTATATGACTCGTGGACACAATAACTCACGCATGATTACTATGGGTGCTGAAATCGTTGGTGATGAATTGGCTAAAAATATTGCTAAAGGATTTGTTAACGGTAAATACGATGGTGGTCGTCACCAAATCCGTGTTGATATGTTGAACAAAATGTGTTAATTAGAGTAATAAAAAGGAAGGTAACAGAAAAATGAGAATTGCAATCGGATGTGACCATATTGTAACAGATGAAAAAATGGCGGTTTCAGAATTTTTGAAATCAAAAGGTTATGAAGTTATCGACTTCGGTACTTACGACCATACACGTACTCACTACCCAATCTTTGGTAAAAAAGTTGGGGAAGCTGTAACAAGCGGACAAGCTGATCTTGGTGTTTGTATCTGTGGTACTGGTGTTGGTATCAATAACGCAGTTAATAAAGTTCCTGGTATCCGTTCAGCTTTGGTACGTGATATGACTACAGCTCTTTATGCGAAAGAACAATTGAATGCAAACGTTATTGGTTTCGGTGGTAAAATCACTGGTGAATTGTTGATGTGCGATATTATTGAAGCTTTCATCCACGCAGAATACAAACCAACTGAAGAAAACAAAAAATTGATTGCTAAAATCGAGCATGTTGAAACTCATAATGCTCATCAAACAGATGCCAACTTCTTTACAGAATTCCTTGAAAAATGGGATCGCGGTGAATATCACGACTAAGAGGTGACCTATGATTTTAACAGTCACAATGAACCCATCCATTGATATTTCATATCCTTTAGATGAGTTGAAAATCGATACAGTTAATCGTGTCGTTGATGTTACTAAAACCGCTGGTGGTAAAGGTCTCAATGTAACACGCGTTTTATCAGAATTCGGTGATCCTGTTGCTGCAACTGGTCTAGTTGGCGGTAAACTAGGAGAATATTTGCTAGAAAATATTGGTGGAGATGTAAAAAAACATTTCTATACAATTGCTGGTGAAACAAGAAACTGTATTGCTATTCTCCACGGAGACAATCAAACAGAAATCCTTGAAAAAGGTCCAAAAATTCAAGAAAAAGAAGGTCAAGGTTTCCTTGAACATTTTAAAGAATTGTTGAACCTTGTTGATGTCGTTGCAATTTCAGGAAGTCTACCAGCTGGTCTTCCAGTGGATTATTATGCTGACCTCGTTCAGCTAGCCAACCAAGCAGGTAAACCGGTAGTTCTCGACTGCTCAGGTGCTGCACTTCAAGCAGTTTTGGAATCAGATCACAAGCCAACAGTCATCAAACCAAATAATGAAGAGTTATCTCAACTCCTTGGAAGAGAGATTTCTGAAGATTTGGAAGAGTTAAAGGCAGTTCTTCAAGAACCTTTATTTGAAGGAATTGAATGGATTATCGTATCGTTAGGTGCGAATGGAGCCTTTGCAAAACATGGAGATACTTTCTATAAAGTAGATATTCCAAAAATTCAAGTGGTTAATCCTGTTGGATCAGGAGATTCTACAGTTGCAGGGATTTCTTCTGGTTTGTTCCACAAAGAATCTGACCAAGACTTGCTTAAAAAAGCTAATGTTCTTGGAATGTTAAATGCTCAAGAAAAAATGACTGGTCATGTAAACATGTCCAATTATCAAACACTATTTAATCAATTAACAGTAAAAGAGGTATAAAATGGTTTTATCAACACAAAAACGTGCATATTTAGAAAAACTTTCTGACAAAAATGGTATTATTTCAGCTCTTGCTTTTGACCAACGTGGAGCTTTGAAACGTTTGATGGCTCAATACCAAGATGAAGCACCAACAGTTGCGCAAATGGAAGAATTGAAAGTCTTGGTAGCTGATGAATTGACAAAATATGCTTCATCTATGCTTCTTGACCCTGAATACGGACTTCCTGCAACTAAAGCTTTGGATAAAGAAGCTGGTCTTCTCCTTGCTTATGAAAAAACAGGATATGATACTTCAAGCACAAAACGTTTGCCTGACTGCTTGGATGTTTGGTCTGCAAAACGTATCAAAGAACAAGGTGCTGATGCAGTTAAATTCTTGCTTTACTATGATGTAGATAGTTCAGATGAGTTGAACCAACAAAAACAAGCATACATCGAACGTGTTGGTTCTGAATGTGTTGCTGAAGATATTCCTTTCTTCTTGGAAATTTTGGCTTACGATGAAAAAATTGCAGATGCTGGTTCTGTAGAATATGCGAAAGTAAAACCTCGTAAAGTTATCGAAGCTATGAAAGTATTCTCTGATCCACGTTTCAACATTGATGTATTGAAAGTTGAAGTTCCAGTAAACGTGAAATATGTTGAAGGATTTGGTGATGGAGAAGTTGTTTACAGCCGTGAAGAAGCAGCAGCATTCTTCAAAGCTCAAGACGAAGCAACTAACTTGCCATACATCTACTTGAGTGCTGGTGTATCTGCTAAATTGTTCCAAGAAACATTGCAATTTGCACACGATTCAGGTGCTCGTTTCAACGGAGTACTTTGTGGACGTGCTACTTGGGCAGGTTCTGTTGAACCTTATATCAAAGAAGGTGAAGCAGCAGCTCGTGAATGGTTGCGTACTACTGGATTCCAAAACATTGATGAATTGAACAAGGTTCTTCAAACAACTGCAACTTCTTGGAAAGAAAGAGTTTAATGATTTATTCTATAATCTAATAGAATTGAAATCAAAATTTGCTAAACTTTAGTTAATCTTTACATTTAGTCGGTTTTAAAGTCATGAATTTAGTCAATTTATTCATGACTTTACTGGTTTTTATAGAAAAATATCCTTCACCATTCTGTCCCTGGAAAATTCTTTTATTTAATGTATAAAAAGTTTAAGAAAGGGTTTACAAATGATGAAAAAAGTGTTATACTCTTCTTATAGATTGAATAAGGTGGATCGTTACTGAGTAATATTAGGCGAGACTGCAAGTGAGAGAAGTAACTTCCGTAGGTTGATTTTACGATCATTTGTGGTCTCTTTTCTTTTGTCTAGTTTAGTATATGGATATGCACTATGGAAAGGTTGGTTTTGGATGTTTCGCATTGTTAACGTCATCAATAATAATGTTGCTTTAGCGAAAAATGAAAATCATGAGGAAGTAATGATAACTGGAAGTGGTATTGCTTTTCAAAAGAAAAAGGGTGATATCATTATTCAAAGTAAGATTGAAAAGATTTTTAGGTTGAATACTGAAGAATCTAAGAAAAATTTTCTAACCTTATTGCAAGATGTTCCTCTTGATTTTATAACTGTAACATATGACGTTATCAATACTTTGATATCTAAATATCAGTATCCTTTTCAAGAATATTTATATGTAACTTTAACCGACCATATCTATAGTGCTTATCAAGCTATTCACAAAGGGATTTACGAAGACAGTAAACTTCCTGATATTTCTGCGGATTACCCATTAGAATTTGAAATGGCGGCATATGCACTTGGGATATTTAAGGAAAGGTTATTGGATAGTTTTCCAGATAACGAGACCGAAAGAATAGCGCTACATTTTATCAATGCAAAAGGTGGAGATAATCAAGTTGTAAATTTACAAATTGATCAGTCAAAACAAATCATTGAGCATATTAAGCGCGAATTAAAAACCCATAATATCGTGAGAACAAAGGAAAATGCTCCTTTATTTGATCGCTTTATGGTTCACCTAAATTACTTTTTAGAATACCTTGATCGATCGAGAAGCGATAATACTTCCTTGCTCGACATGGAAGAGTATATTGAAACAGTTTATCCGTTAGCCTATGAGATAGGTGATAAAATTTATCGGATAATTGCAAGTGAGACTGGTGTAGCTCTTCATAGAAGTGAACGGGTCTACATAGTCTTACATATTCAAAGATTGCTTTAAAAATTTTTTTATAAGGAGGTCTCTATTATGAATAGAGAAGAAGTTGCGTTGCTAGGTTTCGAAATCGTTGCCTACGCTGGTGATGCTAGATCAAAGTTACTAGAAGCTCTTAAAGCAGCTGAAAATGGTGATTTTGATAAAGCGGATGCTTTGGTCGAAGAAGCTAATGGTTGCATTGCAGATGCCCACCATGCTCAAACAAGTCTATTGACTAAGGAAGCTGCGGGTGAGGATATTGCTTATAGTATCACTATGATACATGGGCAAGACCACTTGATGACAACAATCTTGCTAAAAGATTTAATGCATCACTTAATCGAACTTTACAAACGGGGAGTTAAATAATGAATAAATTAATCGCTTTTATCGAGAAAGGGAAACCTTTCTTTGAGAAACTGTCGCGTAACATCTATTTGCGTGCTATTCGTGATGGTTTCATCGCTGGAATGCCAGTTATCCTTTTCTCAAGTATCTTTATCTTGATTGCATTTGTACCAAACTCATGGGGCTTCAAATGGTCTGATGAAACTGTTGCTTTTCTTATGAAACCTTACAGCTATTCAATGGGGATTTTAGCAGTATTGGTAGCTGGTACAACTGCTAAATCGTTAACAGACTCTGTTAACCGTAGCATGGAAAAAACAAATCAAATCAACTACATGTCAACACTATTGGCAGCTATTGTTGGTTTGTTGATGTTGGCAGCTGACCCTATTAAAGAAGTAGTAACTGAAACTGTTTCTAAAGATGGTCTTGCTACTGGTTTCTTAGGAACAAAAGGTTTGCTTTCAGCTTTCCTCGCTGCATTTGTAACAGTAGCAATTTATAAAGTCTGTGTGAAAAACAATGTGACAATTCGTATGCCTGACGAAGTTCCACCAAATATTTCACAAGTCTTTAAAGACGTTATCCCATTCACTTTATCAGTCTGCTCATTATATGCGTTAGACTTATTAGCACGTCATTTTGTTGGTGCAAGTGTTGCAGAATCAATTGGTAAGTTCTTTGCTCCTCTATTCTCTGCTGCTGATGGTTACCTCGGAATCACAATCATCTTTGGTGCCTTCGCCTTCTTCTGGTTCGTAGGGATTCATGGTCCATCAATCGTTGAACCAGCTATCGCAGCGATTACTTATGCAAATGCTGAAGTAAACTTGAATTTGATTCAACAAGGAATGCACGCTGATAAGATCCTTACTTCAGGTACTCAAATGTTTATCGTTACTATGGGTGGTACTGGTGCAACTCTTGTCGTTCCATTCATGTTCATGTGGTTAACGAAATCAAAACGTAACCGTGCAATTGGACGTGCGTCTGTAGTTCCAACATTCTTTGGTGTTAACGAACCAATCTTGTTCGGTGCTCCATTGGTATTGAACCCAATCTTCTTCATTCCATTTATCTTTGCTCCAATTGCAAACGTTTGGATTTTCAAATTCTTTATTGATACACTTGGAATGAACTCATTTACTGCTAACCTACCATGGACAACTCCAGCCCCACTTGGTCTAGTTCTTGGTACTAACTTCCAATTTTTATCATTCGTTCTGGCTGCATTACTAATTGTAGTAGACGTAGTTATTTACTACCCATTCCTTAAAGTTTATGATGAACAAATTCTTGAAGAAGAACGTTCTGGCAAATCAAACGATGAATTGAAAGAAAAAGTAGCTGCAAACTTTAACACAGCAAAAGCTGATGCTATTCTTGAAAAAGCTGGAGTTGAAAGTGCTCAAAACACAATTACTAAAGAAACAAACGTACTTGTACTTTGTGCAGGTGGTGGTACAAGTGGTCTTCTTGCAAATGCTTTGAACAAAGCTGCTGCAGAATACAATGTTCCTGTGAAGGCTGCCGCTGGTGGTTACGGTGCTCACCGTGAAATGTTGCCAGAATTTGACCTTGTTATCCTTGCTCCTCAAGTAGCTTCAAACTATGAAGATATGAAGGCTGAAACAGATAAACTTGGAATCAAATTGGCTAAGACTGAAGGAGCTCAATACATCAAGTTGACTCGTGATGGTAAAGGCGCTCTTGCATTCGTTCAAGAACAATTTCAATAATAAATAGATTTACTGTTGATTGAAGTGAGATGGAGAAGGATTGCTCACTGACTCCTCTCCATCTTGCTTTGTTTTTATTTTATGATTGAGAAGGGGAAACCTATGTCAAAAACATTACCTAAAGATTTTATTTTCGGTGGCGCAACAGCAGCCTATCAAGCAGAAGGTGCTACACATACAGATGGTAAAGGACCAGTTGCTTGGGACAAATACTTAGCAGACAACTATTGGTATACTGCTGAACCAGCGAGTGATTTCTACCATAAATATCCAGTAGACTTAAAATTAGCTGAGGAATATGGTGTAAATGGTATTCGTATTTCTATTGCTTGGTCTCGTATTTTCCCAACTGGCTATGGTGAAGTAAATCCAAAAGGGGTAGAATTCTATCATAAGTTATTTGCAGAATGCCATAAACGTCATGTAGAACCATTCGTAACTCTTCACCACTTTGATACACCTGAAGCACTTCACTCAAACGGAGACTTCTTGAATCGTGAAAACATCGAACACTTTGTAGATTATGCTGCCTTCTGTTTCGAAGAATTTTCAGAAGTAAACTACTGGACAACCTTCAATGAAATTGGCCCAATTGGTGATGGTCAATACTTGGTCGGTAAATTCCCACCAGGTATTCAATATGACCTTGCCAAAGTCTTCCAATCTCACCACAATATGATGGTTTCTCATGCACGTGCTGTGAAATTGTATAAAGACAAAGGTTATAAAGGCGAAATCGGGGTTGTTCACGCCCTTCCAACTAAGTATCCATTGGATCCTAAAAATCCTGCAGACGTACGTGCTGCTGAGTTGGAAGATATCATCCACAACAAATTTATCTTAGATGCTACTTACCTTGGACACTATTCAGATGCAACCATGGAAGGTGTAAAACACATCTTATCCGTAAATGGTGGTAGCTTGGATCTTCGCGACGAAGACTTTGCAGCGCTTGAAGCAGCTAAAGATTTGAACGACTTCCTTGGAATTAACTACTACATGAGTGACTGGATGGAAGCCTTTGATGGTGAAACTGAAATCATCCACAACGGTAAAGGTGAAAAAGGAAGCTCTAAATACCAAATCAAAGGTGTTGGACGACGTGTAGCTCCTGACTATGTACCTCGTACTGACTGGGACTGGATCATCTACCCTCAAGGTTTGTATGACCAAATCATGCGTGTCAAGAAAGATTATCCAAACTACAAGAAGATCTACATCACTGAAAACGGACTTGGATACAAAGATGAATTTGTGGACAACACTGTTTACGATGATGGCCGTATTGATTATGTGAAACAACACTTGGAAGTATTGTCTGATGCGATTGCAGATGGAGCAAACGTCAAAGGATACTTCATCTGGTCATTAATGGACGTCTTCTCATGGTCTAATGGTTATGAAAAGCGTTACGGACTCTTCTATGTAGATTTCGATACACAAGAACGCTATCCTAAGAAATCAGCTCATTGGTACAAGAAATTAGCTGAAACCCAAGTGATTGAATAGTACTAATAGTCATTAGGTATAGAATTTAAGTGAGGAAATTTCATGCTGAAAGATTTTATCAAATCAATCTATGAAAAAGTTTATATTATTAACTTTGAACATTGCTCTCATGTACCATCCTTGACCAAGGACCAACTTGCTAGTCTTGGGAAATGGTATGTCTCGACGGGTAAGGAGTGGCTTTGTCATTCAGACTATGAACTCGAAGAATTTCAAAAGCTATTTTTAAATTTTGTTGACGCAGAAGATAAGGATAACATTTCCTTTGATTCGGATTTTATGCCATTTCAACACTAATATAATAAGCCTATCAAGACGATGGGCTTATTTTTTGTGAGAGTATTAAATTATTTTGGAGTAAAAAATAAAGCATCCGACTAACGAATGCTTTATTAAGGTTTGATAATATTAGTTTGTTTGGATAAATCTTGCAGGGTTTCTTCGCTAAGTTTTGAATCTGAAATAATAGTATCGATATCAGAAATATTATAAAAGTTGTAAAAATCAAATTTATCGAACTTACTATGATCAGCTAAAAGAATCTTTTTATTTGCATTTTCTAATGCTAATTTTTGAACCTCACCTTCATCCTCACTAAAAGTAGCAATAGCATGATCTTTGATTCCGTTGCAACTAACAAAAGCTTTAGAAAATTGAAGGCTCTCGATGCCCTGAAGAGTTAAAGTTCCAACAAAGGCACCAGTAATTTCTCGATAATTTCCACCAATCAAAATTAAATCTGTCAATTTTCGTTCATTTAAGATAATGAACACTGGTAAGCTATTTGTTACCACACGGATATTATCAATTGGAAGTTCATGAGCAAAGAACTCGAGAGTGGTTCCAGGACCGATAAAAATAGTTTCTCTTTCTTCAACTAAGTGACCAGCAAATTTAGCAATCTCTTGTTTTTCAGCGATTTGTAAACCTTGTTTTTCAATGTTAGATCGTTCGTTTACTAAAAGTGAAGTAGAACGAAGTTTTTCAGCACCTCCGTGCACTCGAATAAGTAGATCCTTATCAGCTAACTCTTGTAAATAACGTCTAGCAGTCATATCCGAAATATCTAGCCGATTCATTATCTCTTTAACTGTGATTGTTCCTCTTGTATTTACAATTTCTAAAATCGTATCTAGTTTTTCTTTTTTTAGCATTGAATCACCCCCATAGTCTAATATTATTTTATCATATTTTAAACATCAAAGCAACTTAATGAAAACAAAAATAAACAAAAACAAAAGAACATCTAAGTTAAAAAAACATAGATGCTCTTTTGTTTTTAAATTAATCTAAACCGTAGTTGTAATCGTCGTCTTGCATTGCTTCAACTTCACCAAGTAGATATCCGTTACCAACTTGAGAGAAGAAGTCGTGGTTGGATGTGCCAGTCGAAATACCATTCATAACGATTGGATTGACATCGTCTGCTGAGTCAGGAAAGAGCGGATCTTGTCCTAGATTCATAAGAGCTTTATTAGCGTTGTAACGAAGGAAAGTTTTAACCTCTTCAGTCCAACCAACAGTATCATAAAGGCTTTCTGTATATCCTTCTTCATTTTCATAAAGTGTGTAGAGAAGGTCATACATCCAGTCTTTTAACGTTTCTTGTTCATCTTGAGGTAATTCATTGAAGCCAAGTTGGAATTTATAACCAATATAAGTACCGTGAACAGATTCATCACGGATAATTAGTTTTATAATCTCAGCAACGTTAGCTAACTTGTTATTTCCTAGATAATAGAGCGGAGTGAAGAAACCAGAATAAAAGAGGAATGTTTCAAGAAATACACTGGCTACTTTCTTTTCAAGAGGAGTACCGTTTTGATAAATTTCATTAATGATTTGTGCTTTTTTCTGAAGATATGGATTTGTATCAGTCCACTCAAAGATTTCTTCAATTTCAGATTTAGTATTCAAGGTTGAGAAAATTGAAGAATAAGATTTAGCATGGACTGATTCCATAAATTGAATGTTGTTAAAAACTGCTTCTTCGTGAGGAGTACGGATATCAGCACGTAGAGCATTAACCCCAGTTTCAGACTGCATAGTATCCAAAAGCGTTAAACCACCAAAGACTTTTCCAACCAAGTCTTTTTCTTTATTAGACAACTTTCTCCAGTCATCTAAGTCGTTTGACAAAGGAATACGAGTATCGAGCCAAAATTGCTCCGTCAGCTTTTCCCAAGTTGATTTATCAATGACATCTTCGATGGCATTCCAGTTAATGGCTTTGTAGTAAGTTTCCATTACAAATCTCTTTCTTTAATGTTAATCAATAAAATAATAATGAATCCCAGTAATAAGGTTTAGTGAGTTCTTAAATCACACAACTTTCACATTGGTTAGCGCCAACTTCTCCACCGTCATCTGTATAGGTACGAACGTAGTAGATAGACTTGATTCCCTTGTTAAAGGCATAGTTACGAAGGATAGAAAGGTCACGTGTCGTTTGTTTGTTTTCTGATTTCCATTCGTATAGGCCTTGTGGAATATCACTACGCATGAAGAGAGTGAGTGAGAGTCCTTGGTCTACGTGCTCAGTTGCAGCAGCATAAACATCAATTACTTTACGCATGTCCATATCGTATGCAGAAGTATAGTAAGGAATGGTATCTGTTGACAATCCTGCAGCAGGATAGTAAATCTTACCGATTTTCTTCTCTTGACGTTCTTCAATCCGTTGAGTGATTGGGTGGATAGAAGCAGAAACATCGTTGATGTAGCTGATAGAACCGTTTGGTGCTACAGCAAGGCGGTTTTGGTGGTAAAGACCATCCACTTTAACTTTATCACGAAGTTCAGCCCAATCAGCAGCACTTGGGATAAAGACATCTTTGAAGAGTTCTTTGATACGATCAGATTTTGGAACAAACTCTCCAGTTACATACTTATCAAAATAAGTACCGTTGGCATAGTCTGATTTTTCAAAGTTGTGGAAGGTAATGCCGCGTTCACGTGCGATATTGTTTGATTCTACGAGAGTCCAGTAATTCATGAGCATAAAGTAGATGCTGGTAAATTCAACAGACTCAGGTGATCCATACTCAATTAGTTGTTGAGCTAGATAACTGTGAAGTCCCATAGCCCCAAGACCAAAGGTGTGTGCTTGGCTATTTCCGTGGTCTATAGTAGGAACAGCAACGATATGAGAACTATCAGTAACGAAAGTCAAAGCACGTACCATAGCTCGAATAGAGCGACCAAAGTCAGGTGAAGTCATCATGTTGACCACGTTTGTTGAACCAAGGTTACATGAAACGTCAGTACCCATTTTAAGGAATTCTTGAGCATCGTTGATTAAGCTTGGTTCTTGGACCTGAAGAATTTCAGAACACAAGTTACTCATGATGATTTTACCATCGACTGGATTTGCACGGTTAGCAGTATCGATGTTGACTACATAAGGATAGCCAGATTCTTGTTGCAATTTAGAAATTTCAGTTTCCAAATCACGCGCTTTGATTTTGGTCTTGCGGATATTTGGATTTGCCACTAATTCGTCATATTTTTCAGTAATGTCGATGTAGTTGAACGGTACACCGTATTCGCGTTCTACTGAGTATGGGCTAAAGAGGTACATCTCTTCATTTTTACGTGCTAATTCGTAGAATTTATCAGGTACTACAACACCAAGAGAGAGAGTTTTCACACGAACTTTTTCATCGGCATTTTCCTTCTTAGTAGAAAGGAAGGCGATGATGTCTGGGTGAAAGACATTGAGGTAAACAACCCCTGCCCCTTGACGCTGGCCGAGTTGATTTGAGTAAGAGAAGCTATCTTCGAACAACTTCATAACAGGTACAACACCGGAAGCTGCTCCTTCATAGCCCTTGATGGGTGCACCACCTTCACGAAGGTTGCTGAGGGAAATTCCCACACCACCACCGATACGTGAAAGTTGAAGAGCTGAGTTGATAGAACGTCCAATAGAGTTCATATCATCTGTGACCTGAATCAAGAAACAGGATACCAACTCCCCACGACGAGCACGTCCAGCATTCAAGAAGGAAGGAGTAGCAGGTTGGTAGCGTTGGTGGATGATTTCATTGGCAATATCGATTGCAACAGCTTCATTCCCATCAGCGAAATAAAGGGCGTTAAAGAAGACACGGTCTTCCATGCTTTCAAGATAATATTCACCGTCGTTAGTTTTCAAAGCATACTGATTGTAAAATTTATAGGCTGCCATGAAAGACTTGAATTGGAAGTTTTGGTCTTTGATAAATTGAGACAATTCTTCCAAAAATTCTGGACGGTATTTCTTGATAAAGGCTGTTTCGATGTAGTTGTGTTCAATCAGGTAGTTGATTTTATCTTTGATTGAATCAAAAACCATAGTATTTGGAACTACATTTTCTTTAAAGAAGGCATCCAAGGCTTCCTTATCTTTATGAAGCATGATTTGTCCATTGACAGGACGGTTGATTTCGTTATTGAGACGGAAATAAGTCACGTCCTCAAGATGTTTTAATCCCATAAAATTTCCCTTATCTAATTACAAAAGAAAGGCTTCTAAGTTAGCCCTAGAAGCAGTTTCTTCTGGATGATGTACTAAGATTATGCTAATTGTTTCAATTTTCCTGGTTGGAAACCTGAAAAGACTTCAGTTGGTGTTTGGATAACAGGAGCTGCGCTGAAACCGAGCTCTTTAACTTGATCGATGTACTCAGGTTGCTCATCAAGATTGATTTCACGATAAGCGACATTATTACTGTCCAAGAAACGTTTGGTCATCTTACATTGGACACAGTTGTTTTTAGAATAAACGGTTACCATTGTGTAACTCCTCTTTCAAAATAGATTACTTTCTTAGTATATCAGAAAATAAATTTTTGTCAATGATTTAAAACTAAATATAGTGGTCTGTTTTTCTGCTCAAGCTCACAAAACACAATATGTAGTGTTTGTTTTGTGGAATGATGATAATTATCCTATAAGTTGTTTTTTGGAAAACTATATCCTGTGTTTTGTTATCTAGAATAGAAGATTTTCAGCAAGTTATCTGAAAGGAAATCGAATAAATCCCATAAAATGCTTGAAAAAAATCCTAGAAGATGATATAATACCAAATTGTAAGGGTTATCACATATAACTCAAAAAAGAAAGAACAAAAGGAGAGTCAAACTATGGCTTCTAAAGATTTCCACGTAGTGGCAGAAACAGGTATTCACGCACGTCCAGCAACATTGTTGGTACAAACTGCTAGCAAATTTGCTTCAGATATCACTCTTGAGTACAAAGGTAAATCAGTTAACCTTAAATCAATCATGGGTGTTATGAGTCTTGGTGTTGGCCAAGGTGCTGACGTAACTATCTCAGCTGAAGGTGCAGATGCAGATGATGCTATCGCTGCAATCTCAGAAACAATGGAAAAAGAAGGATTGGCATAAGAATATGACAGAAATGCTTAAAGGAATCGCAGCATCTGATGGTGTTGCAGTTGCTAAAGCATATCTACTCGTTCAACCGGATTTATCATTCGAGACTGTTACAGTCGAAGATACAAATGCAGAAGAGGCTCGTTTGGATGATGCTCTTGAAGCTTCTCAAAACGAGCTTTCTCTTATCCGCGAGAAGGCTGTAGGTACGCTTGGTGAAGAGGCAGCGCAAGTATTTGACGCTCACTTAATGGTTCTTGCTGACCCAGAATTGATTGGTCAAATTAAAGAAACAATTCGTGCTAAAAAAGTAAATGCTGAAGCAGGTCTGAAAGAAGTAACAGACATGTTTATCACGATTTTTGAAGGAATGGAAGATAACCCATACATGCAAGAGCGCGCAGCGGATATCCGCGACGTTACAAAACGTGTTTTGGCAAACCTTCTTGGTAAGAAATTACCGAACCCTGCTTCTATTAATGAAGAAGTGATTGTGATTGCACATGACTTGACTCCATCTGATACTGCTCAATTGGACAAAAATTTCGTAAAAGCTTTTGTAACAAACATTGGTGGTCGTACAAGCCACTCAGCAATCATGGCTCGTACACTTGAAATTGCTGCTGTATTGGGGACAAACAACATTACTGAACTTGTGAAAGATGGCGACATTTTGGCAGTTTCAGGTATTACTGGTGAAGTTGTTATCAACCCAAGTGAAGAGCAAATTGCTGAATTTAAAGCAGCTGGTGAAGCTTATGCGAAACAGAAAGCTGAATGGGCTCTCCTTAAAGATGCTAAAACAGTAACAGCTGATGGTAAACACTTCGAGTTGGCTGCCAACATTGGTACACCTAAAGACGTAGAAGGTGTTAATCATAATGGTGCAGAAGCTGTTGGTCTTTATCGTACAGAATTCTTGTACATGGACTCTCAAGATTTCCCAACTGAAGACGACCAATATGAAGCGTACAAAGCAGTTCTTGAAGGTATGAACGGTAAACCTGTTGTCGTTCGTACAATGGATATCGGTGGGGATAAAGAACTTCCTTACTTCGATCTTCCTAAAGAAATGAACCCATTCTTGGGTTACCGTGCTTTGCGTATTTCTATCTCTGAAACTGGTAATCAAATGTTCCGTACACAATTGCGTGCTTTGCTTCGTGCATCTGTTCACGGTAAATTGCGTATCATGTTCCCTATGGTTGCTTTGTTGAAAGAGTTCCGTACTGCTAAAGGTATTCTCGAAGAAGAAAAAGCTAAATTGATTGCTGAAGGTGTTGCTGTTGCAGACAACATTGAAGTAGGTATCATGATTGAAATCCCAGCTGCAGCTATGCTTGCTGATCAATTTGCTAAAGAAGTTGATTTCTTCTCAATTGGTACAAATGACCTTATCCAATACACAATGGCTGCTGACCGTATGAACGAACAAGTTTCATACCTTTACCAACCATATAACCCATCAATCCTTCGTTTGATCAATAACGTGATCAAAGCAGCGCATGCTGAAGGTAAATGGGCAGGTATGTGTGGTGAAATGGCCGGTGACCAAACTGCTGTTCCACTTCTTGTTGGAATGGGCTTGGATGAGTTCTCAATGTCAGCGACATCTGTACTTCGTACTCGTAGCTTGATGAAGAAACTTGACACAGCTAAGATGCAAGAATATGCTAACCGTGCTCTTACTGAATGTTCAACAATGGAAGAAGTTCTTGAACTTTCAAAAGAATACGTTAACTTCGATTAATAATTTAAGCCTTGTAACTTTGGTTGCAAGGTTTTTTGATCTTTTATATAGAAAACTCTTTCTGTAAAATTTCTAAAAAATATGGTAAAATAGACAAAGGAAAAATACGGAGGCAACTATGCAAAACAGACCAATCATTATCGGAGTAACAGGGGGATCTGGAGGAGGAAAAACAAGCGTTTCTAAAGCTATCTTATCGCATTTTCCTAATGAAAAGATTGCCATGATTGAGCATGATTCTTATTACAAGGATCAGTCTCACTTAACCTTTGAGGAACGAATCAAGACAAATTATGACCAT
Organism: uncultured Streptococcus sp.; assembly: GCA_963528105.1. Taxonomy (GTDB): domain Bacteria; phylum Bacillota; class Bacilli; order Lactobacillales; family Streptococcaceae; genus Streptococcus. Next base: position 66,438 of record CAURUY010000002.1, read on the forward strand.
CCATTTGCTTTTGATACAGATTTGATGATTGAGCAGATAAAGGAATTGCTAGCAGGACGCCCTGTAGATATTCCAACCTATGACTATACAGAACATACACGAAGTTCAAAGACTTATCGTCAAAAACCACAGGATGTTTTTATTGTCGAAGGGATTTTAGTTCTTGAAGATAAGCGTCTCCGTGATCTTATGGATATCAAGATTTTTGTGGATACAGATGATGATGTTCGAATCATTCGCCGGATTAAACGGGACATGGAGGAACGGGGTAGAAGCCTGGATAGTGTTATTGAACAATATTTAAGTGTAGTGAAACCGATGTACCATCAGTTTATTGAGCCAACAAAGCGCTATGCAGATATTGTGATTCCTGAAGGGGTGTCAAATATAGTTGCGATTGACTTGTTAACAACAAAAATTGAAAAGATTTTAGAAGAAGCTCGTTTAGCTCAATAATAAATAGAAAAACTGTATCTTTTGATACAGTTTTTATTGTTTTATTTTTTCAAGTCTTGGAACAATGATAAGGGTTAAGAGAGCAGAGATGATTAACTCTGCGATAGAATTGGAAGAAATAACACCTGCAAGTAAAAGTTGAATGTTTCCATCATAGACATTGCCAAAGAAGATGAAAATCCCGCCTAAAACAAAAATCGTATTCGTGAGTGAACCAAGAGCACCTGCGAAGATGAGTCCAGCTCTGCCTCTTAGAAGTTTATAGATAAAATAAGGCGTCAAACCAATTAAAATACGTGGTACAATAGCGACGATGACTGAATATAGGTTTCCATTTGGTACAAAAGGTGAGAAGAGGTAGCTTGTGGGTAGGATTGTAATTGTATTAACCGTTAAACTAATCAGTCCCATCAAGAAACCTAATGTTGCTCCAATCCTTGGTCCATAGATAATACTTGCAATAATGACTGGAATGTGGACGATAGTTGGTTTAATAGGAAAAGGCAAGACATTAAACAAGATAGAACTGAGCAGATGAATAACAATCATACAAGCAAAGAAGATAGCGATTGGAGCAATGTTAGAGCGTTTGTTCATGAAGTTTATCCTTTATTTGTTGTAAAATAGTTTCAAGATCAGCGAGAGCGCCACGACCGATATCTCCACAAGCTAGAAGAGAATCTTTGGGAGAAATAATACTATAACCGTAACTTTCTAAGGTTTTTAGATTAGCTTGAGTAGCTGGATGATCATACATTTTTGTGTTCATAGCTGGAGCCAATAATTTAGATACAAAGTGTGGCAAAGCAAGAGCAGTAGCAGTCACCATATTGTCAGCTATGCCTTGTGCGAGTTTAGCGATTGTATTAGCTGTTGCTGGAACTACGATAAATAAATCTGTTTCTTTCCCGATTTGAATGTGGTTCACTTGATCTGGAGAAGGTTCGTGCATGACATCAAGGTGTACGGTATTTTGTGATAGTACTTGTAAGGTTAATGGCTGAATGAATGCTGTTGCAGCCTGGGTCATAAGAACAGTTACTGAATGCCCCTGTTTTTTCAAAGAACTAACTAAGTCAGCTGCCTTATATGCAGCAATGGAACCGGTAATAGCGAGTGTAATACGTGCCATAATATTCCTTTCTTTTAGTCATAACTCTGGATCTTCTCGAGGAGTAAATCCGCAATTTCTTCTTTAGTAGTAGCAGTTTGGAAGGAATTTTTTTCAACTAAGTAAGCCTTATGTTGCTCTCTACTAATCTGAGTAAGGTCGTTTGCGACAATTAAATTAGCTTGATTCTTTTCAAGACTTTCCCGAGCGATCCCAATCAAGTGTTCTTGGCTGACATCAACTAATAATTTAAATCCAATCAGATGAATTGAAGGATTCCACTCTTTGACAAGTGAAATGATTTTAGGATTTTTCTTGAGAAATAGCACCTGTACTTCATCTTTAGATGAGACTTTTGTTTCCTGATTCTTCCTATTTAAAAACTCAGTTAAATCTTGACTGGCTTGTACTTCCTCAAAGCCAGTCATATAGACAGGAGTGTAGTCAGATACTGCCATAGAGTGAATTAAGACCTGGTAATTCATAACTTTGTCTTTCATCACTTGCAGTAAATCAGCTGTATTTTTAATTTCAATGATGGTTAAGTTTGGATGATTAACCGGCTTTACTGCTTGAAATGTAGTAATCAAGCAAACTTCATGTCCAGCCTTAAGTAAGGTTTCTGTGATAATTTTACCCAGTCTACCAGAAGAATGGTTAGTTATTGAACGAACACTATCAATAGCTTCGCTAGTACCACCAGAAGTAACTAAAATTTTCATAGAACTATTGTACAAAAAAATAGTCAGTAAGTAAAATGAAAGCGATAAAATAAGCCTAGGGAAATCAACTTAAACCATAGTTAAAATCTATAAAGGCATATAAAAAATTAAATAGAGATAAAGAAAGTCTCTTATTTAGCGATATTCACGAACGTTAATAATCATAATGACTGTTAAAAATCTTGTTTTATGATATAATGAATTAATACATTAGAGGCTAGAGGAGTTTGTTATGAAAACAGATATTGAAATTGCACAGAGTATTGAGTTAAAACCGATCGTTGATGTTGTTGAGAAACTTGGTATTTCATATGATGATTTGGAGTTGTATGGAAAGTACAAGGCTAAACTAAGCTTTGATAAAATTCGTGAAGTTGAAACCAATCCAGTTGGTAAGTTGATTCTTGTTACAGCTATCAACCCAACGCCAGCAGGTGAAGGGAAGTCAACCATTACCATTGGTCTTGCTGATGCTTTGAACAAGATTGGTAAGAAAACTATGATTGCGATTCGCGAACCGTCTCTTGGGCCTGTCATGGGGATTAAAGGTGGGGCTGCCGGTGGTGGTTATGCTCAAGTATTGCCGATGGAAGACATCAATCTCCACTTTACTGGAGATATGCATGCTATAACAACTGCAAACAATGCTCTCTCTGCCTTGATCGATAATCATTTACACCAAGGAAACGAGCTAGGAATTGACCAACGTCGTATTCTCTGGAAACGTGTTGTAGACTTGAATGACCGAGCTCTTCGTCATGTAACTGTTGGCCTTGGTGGTCCACTTAATGGTATTCCACGTGAAGATGGTTTTGATATCACAGTTGCTTCAGAGATCATGGCTATCCTTTGCTTGGCGACTGATATTGATGATTTGAAACGTCGTTTGGCAAATATCGTCATCGGCTACCGTTATGATCGTAGTCCTGTGACTGTTGGTGATTTACAGGTTGAAGGTGCCTTGGCCTTAATCTTGAAAGATGCTATCAAACCAAACTTGGTTCAAACGATTTATGGTACACCTGCCTTTGTACATGGTGGCCCATTTGCCAATATCGCTCACGGATGTAACTCAGTTTTAGCTACAACAACAGCTCTTCACTTAGCTGATTACACAGTGACAGAAGCTGGTTTTGGTGCAGACCTTGGTGCAGAGAAGTTCCTTGATATCAAAACTCCAAACTTGCCAACCGCTCCAAGTGCAGTAGTCATTGTAGCGACTCTTCGTGCCCTTAAAATGAATGGCGGAGTTGCTAAAGATGCTCTGACAGAGGAAAATGTAGAAGCAGTACGTGCTGGATTTGCAAACTTGAAACGCCACGTTGAGAATATCCGTAAGTTCGGTATTCCAGCGGTTGTTGCTATTAACGAATTTGTATCCGATACAGAAGCAGAAATCGCAGCCTTGAAAGAGCTTTGTGCTTCAATCGATGTTCCTGTTGAATTAGCTAGCGTATGGGCTGATGGAGCTGAAGGAGGAGTTGCTCTAGCTGAAACTCTCGTCAAAACAATTGACGAAAATCCAGCTAACTACAAACGTTTGTATGACAATGAACTTTCTGTTCAAGAAAAGATTGAGAAGATTGTCACTGAAATCTATCGTGGTAGCAAAGTAAATTTTGAGAAAAAGGCTCAAACACAAATCGCTCAAATTGTGAAAAACGGTTGGGATAAACTGCCAATCTGTATGGCAAAGACTCAATACAGCTTCTCAGATAATCCAAATGCTCTTGGTGCGCCTGAAAACTTTGAAATTACCATTCGTGAATTGGTACCAAAATTGGGCGCAGGCTTCATCGTTGCTCTTACTGGTGACGTTATGACCATGCCTGGACTTCCAAAACGACCAGCTGCGCTCAACATGGATGTTGAAAGTGATGGTACAGTTGTAGGATTATTCTAATTAAACAAAAAAAGACAGCCTTATGATTAGGGTTGTCTTTCAGTTACTAAAAACTCCTAGAAGATTTCTAGGAGTTTTGGTTTTATTTCATAGTTGGGAAAAGAAGGACATCACGGATAGTAGTCGTATCAGTGAGGAGCATGCAGAGACGGTCGATACCGATTCCCAAACCACCTGTTGGTGGCATACCATATTCAAGTGCTTCGATGTAATCGTAGTCAATACCAGTTGCTTCGTCGTCACCCAATTCTTTTGCTTTAGCTTGTGCTTCGAAACGGCTGAGCTGGTCGATTGGGTCATTCAATTCAGTAAAGGCATTACCGTATTCTTTAGTCATGACGAAGAGTTCGAAACGGTCTGTAAAGCGTGGATCTTCAGGGTTTTTCTTAGCAAGTGGAGATACAGCTACTGGATGCCCGTAGACAAATGTTGGTTGAATCAAAGTTTCTTCGACAAATTCTTCAAAGAAGGCGTTGATAATGTGACCAACTTCAGTGAAGTGTTTTTCAACAGGAACTTTCTTCTCAGCCGCGATAGCTTTAGCTTCTTCGAAAGTCATATCTTTCCAGAAATCAACACCTGTAATTTCCTTAATAGCATCCACCATGTGCACTCGCTTAAATGGTTCGTTAAGCTTGATTTCAGTTCCCTGATAGATAACTGGACCATCGCCTTTAACAGCTTTAGCAACGTGTTGGATAATACCTTCTGTCAAATCCATAATATCATGGAAGTCTGCATAAGCCTGGTAAACTTCGATAGAAGTAAACTCAGGGTTATGTGTAGCATCCATTCCTTCGTTACGGAAGATACGGCCAATCTCATAGACACGTTCCATACCGCCGACGATAAGGCGTTTGAGGTGAAGCTCAGTCGCGATACGAAGCACCATATCAATGTTTTGGGCATTGTGGTGTGTGATGAACGGACGAGCAGCAGCACCACCGGCTTCGTTGTGAAGTACAGGTGTTTCAACTTCTAGGAAACCTTTTTGATCAAGATAACGACGAATTTCAGAGATGATTTTTGAGCGAGTTACAAAACGTTCAAAACTTTCGCGATTAGAAATTAAATCAAGGTAACGTTTGCGGTAGATAGTTTCAACGTCAGTCAAACCATGGAATTTCTCTGGAAGAGGACGAAGCGCTTTAGATAAGTGGGTGATGTGTGTAGCTTTGATAGAGAGCTCTCCCATATCCGTACGCATAACTTCACCTTCGACACCTAGAAAGTCTCCGAGATCAGATTTTTTAAAGATTTCGTAGTTTTCTTCACCAACAGCATCTTTACGAACGTAGATTTGAATTTGACCTTCACGGTCTTGAAGGTGAGCAAATCCAACCTTACCTTTACCACGTTTTGTGACTAAGCGACCTGCGATAGTAGCAGTTTCGTTCAATTCGTGTAATTGTTCTTTATCAAGGTCAGCAAATTTATCTTTTAATTCTTGAGAATTAGCAGTGCGTTCAAAACGCGTTCCGAATGGATCAATTCCTTGTTCACGGAGTGCAGCCATTTTTTCACGACGAATAATCTGCTGGTCATTTAGTTCTTCCATATGTTCTGTTGACATGTGTTCCTCCTAATGAAATTCAAATTTTGAAATAATTAATCATTTTTTCACGATACTCCCATTTTATCATAAATAGTCGAGAAATTCACGGATATTCTATAAAAACTAAAAAGAACTTGATGCTGCAAATCAAGTTCTATCATTTTTTCTGATACGAGGTGTCGTTCCATTTCTTAAGAGTAAATTTTTTAAAATCGTCAGTTTCTAAAATTGTTAGGCTTGCGTTATCTAATCCTCCATTTTTTCGAAGAAGAGCTTCATTATAACCCAAAAGTGTTCGAATACTTGCAGTAAGGTTAGCTCCATGACCAACAAGTAAGAGTTGTTCAGTCTTAGAATCCTTTAAAGATTTGATAAACTGAGTAGTGCGTTGAGTTGTGCTATAGAGTGATTCAGCTTCAAACATGGTGGTATCAAACTTAGCTAAGTTGGTTCGAAATGCTTGAATTTGCTGAGGATAGATTGCATTTAAAGTAGCAATTTTTAACCCTTCTAGTTTACCAAGGTGCCATTCTCTGAGCTCTGGAACACTTTCCAAGGGACAAGGGTTTGTCAGCTGGCTTTGGATGATTTCAGCTGATTTTACAGCTCTTGGTAAATCACTCGAATAAATCTTATCAAATGAGATATCCTTAAGGTATTGACCAAGTTCCTTTAATGTATCAATAGACTCAGGTAGAAGAGGGGAGTCTCCACCAGCGCCTTGAAAGCGACCCTCTAAATTCCAAACTGTTCGGCCATGACGGACAAAGTAAAGTTTCATGACTTGCTATCCTCCAAAATATCTGCAAAGTTGGCTTTAACAAAGTCTGCTAAATCTTGTGGAGCTATGATGATGCTATGACCAACTTCTCCAGCAGAGACTATCATTTTTTCCAATTCCAATGATCTTTCATCAATATAAATAGGGAAGTTGTGTTTTTGACGGATACCGACAGGATTATTAGCTCCATGTATATAACCAGTTGTTTTTTCTAAATCCTTTTGAGGGATCATAGTCACTTTTTTATTGCCAGAAATCTTTGCTAATTTCTTTTCGGAAAGGTGTTCTGTTATGGGTACAATCCCAATAACTGGACCAGTTTTGTCACCAAATAGTGCTAAGGTTTTAAAGATATGTTTTCTATCATAATCCGAAGGAAGTTCTCCCTCTAAAGCGTTGATTTGAATACCTTGATGCTCAACACCTGCCTTAGCCAAAATTTGTTCGACTAGTGTCTTTTTAACTTTAACTTTTTTAGCCATTATTTGTATTTATCCTCCAATTGACTCATCCAAATACCTAACCAAATGCCGAGAGCAAAGAAGAAAGCGATGATGACATAGGACACAAGTGATAAGCCACTGTAGCTGATACTTTCAGGATTACCAGCATTTGGAATCAAAATCAAAAGGGTACTTGAAAGAACAATTCCGATGATAAAGTGGTAGACACGGGAGTGATAGACACGGAGAGCATAGTCCATCAATTTTGAGAAAATAATTAGAGTAGCTCCAGCACCGATTGCAATTGGAAGAAAAGTTCCTATTAAATCAAAACTCTTAAAACCGGTCAACATTGGACTGTAAAGACCTAAAATCAAGAGTAGGTTTGAAGGGCTCAATCCCGGAACTAAAACACCTAGAGCAAGAAGAACGCCAGCCAAGATAAAACTTATGAAACTTGCGTGAAGTGAACCAACAACAAAGTTTAAAGCGTAAAGTCCAATCCCAGAAACGATAAAAGTTGCCCAAAACCAGATTAGATCAATCTTATCTCTATCGGAATCCTGTGTAGCTTCCTTCACAAGACTTGGAACTGTACCAATAATGGCACCCGCAAAACTCCATAAAACATAGACTTGATAGTGTTCAAGGAGGTATTCGATTGGGTAAGAAAACAAACCAATTCCAAGTAACATGCCGATAGCAACAGGTAGAAAATAAAGAACATCTTCTTTAAAATTTTTAAATGGATGGGCAAGGAAGCGAATCATTCGCTCGTAAATACCCAAGATAGCTGCTAGAACACCACCTGAGATACCTGGTAAAATAAAGCCTAGCGCAATAACTATTCCTTTAATGATTTTTGAAATCCAAGATAACATAAACTCTCTCCGTCCTTTCTTTTAAATACAATACTCATTTAATTATAACACAAACTAAGAAAAATAAATAAGCAAGTGGAAGAAAATCCTGACTTGCTTAATGAATTTAAGGTTTTAAAAATAGTTTTCTAAATGTTTCCTCTTTATTTTTTGATAAGGAAATAATGTTTAAATCTAAGTGGTGATCAAATCCGACTAATTTTCCTTTTGATGTGAATTGGTGAAGATCAAAGTCAAGATCTGTATTAGGAGAACTTTCAAAATAGCCTGAATCAAGTCCATAAGAAGGAATCCAAACGGCAGAAAACTTATCAGTGCTAATGCTGTGTTCTTTCATGAAATACACACCAATATAAATGCCGATATTTTTAGCACCTAGTGATGCAAGTTTCGAGCGAAAAGCTTCGACCCCTTTGTTCATATCTGACATGGTTTTTTCTTCGACGTCTAACCAATAGTAGGTAGGGTTGTAAGGTGAAGCTGAATTATAAAATGACTCAGCAGCCTTTTCCATTTCTTCAACATTTTTTCCAGAAACATATGCATATACAGCAACGGGAACATTTCTTTTTTGGAACTCTGAAATATGACTTTTATAAGCTTTATCTGTTCCATTTGTATACGATGCATCATTCTCAGTAGTAATCTGATTTCCACTGTGAACTCGAACAATCGCGCCAGAGATGTTTTGAGATAAAACATCATAGTTGATTTCTGATGGCCGTTGCCAACCGGATATGTCTATGACAGGCTTATCCAAGTTATGTAGAGCCTGTGTTTCTATTTGTAATGGATTTTGTTTAGTTTTTATAGGGTGTTCTTCAAACCGAGGTCGATTGAGAAATAGGATCCCTATAAAGATAGCAAATATAGTAACTATAAAAGCTGGACGAATTTTTTTTCTCATACCTCTATAGTTTATCGTAAATAATGAAAAAAATCAAAATATTTACTTTAAATTGAGTATTGACAGCAATTAGAGTGGTGTTGACTTCACCAAATTCGTGTATCGTAAACTAAATTATGGTATAATGAAAACGAATATCTATTAGAAAAGAGACAGATATGGCAAATTATGCAATTATTTTAGCAGCGGGTAAAGGTACTCGTATGAAGTCTGATCTTCCAAAAGTCATGCACAAAGTTGCAGGAATTTCAATGTTGGAACATGTCTTTCGTAGTGTTGGAGCTATTACTCCTGAGAAAACAGTAACAGTAGTAGGTCATAAGGCTGAACTGGTCGAACAAGTTTTAGATGGACAGACTGACTTTGTAAGACAATCCGAGCAATTGGGTACTGGTCATGCAGTTATGATGGCTGAGCCTATTTTAGAAGGTTTAGCTGGTCACACCTTGGTCATTGCAGGCGATACACCTTTAATTACAGGTGATAGTTTGAAAAACCTTATTGATTTTCATGTAAACCACAAAAATGTTGCGACCATATTAACTGCCGAAGCAGATAATCCATTTGGTTACGGACGTATTATCCGCAATGAAAATGCAGAAGTACTACGAATTGTTGAACAAAAAGATGCAACAGACTTTGAAAAACAAATTAAGGAAATTAACACAGGAACTTACGTCTTTGATAATGAACGTCTCTTTGAAGCACTTAAGAATATCAATACTAATAATGCTCAAGGTGAGTACTATATCACGGATGTGATTGGTATTTTCCGTGAAGCCGGTGAAAAAGTCGGCGCATACACCCTCAAAGACTTTGATGAAAGCTTAGGAGTAAATGATCGTGTAGCTCTTGCTACGGCAGAAGGAATTATGCGTCACCGTATTAATCGTGCTCATATGGTTAATGGCGTTAGTTTTATCAATCCAGATGCAACATACATTGATGTTGACGTTGAAATAGCTCCAGAAGTGCAGATAGAAGCCAACGTTACCCTAAAAGGCCACACAAAAATCGGTGCTGAAACCATCTTAACTAATGGTACCTATATTGTGGACAGTGAGATTGGGGCAAGTGCTGTCATCACCAATTCCATGATTGAAGAGAGTACAGTAGCCGATGGCGTGACAGTAGGACCATACGCTCATATTCGTCCAGGTTCAAGCCTCGCTAAAGATGTTCATATTGGAAACTTTGTGGAAGTGAAGGGCTCAACCATTGGTGAAGCAACCAAGGCGGGACATTTGACCTATATCGGAAATTGTGAAGTTGGTAGCAAGGTTAATTTTGGTGCGGGAACCATTACTGTCAATTATGACGGTAAAGACAAGTACAAAACTGTTATTGGAAACAATGTTTTTGTTGGTTCAAATTCTACTATTATTGCGCCACTAGAACTTGGTGATAATTGTCTTGTCGGTGCAGGTTCAACGATTACCAAGGATGTTCCCGCTGATGCGATTGCCATTGGTCGTGGACGTCAGGTAAATAAAGAAGAATACGCACTTAGACTACCTCACCATCCGAATAATCAATAGGAGTTTCTTATGGAATTTGAAGAAAAGACGATCAGTCGTAAAGAAATTTATAAAGGTCCTATTTTCCAATTAGTACAAGACCAAGTTGAGCTTCCTGAAGGTAAAGGAAGGGCTCAACGTGATTTAATTTTTCACAATGGTGCAGTCTGCGTGTTAGCTGTAACTTCAACAAACAAGATTGTCTTAGTCAAACAATATCGTAAGGCAATTGAAAAAGTTTCCTACGAAATTCCAGCTGGAAAACTAGAAATTGGTGAAAATGCTGATCCAGAAGCAGCGGCCCTCCGTGAATTGGAAGAAGAGACAGCCTATTCTGGGAAATTGAGACTGCTCTATGATTTTTACTCAGCTATTGGTTTTTGCAATGAACGTTTGAGACTTTATGTAGCTAGTGATCTAGAGAAAGTAGAAAATCCTCGTGCTCAAGATGAAGACGAAACCTTGGAGTTGCTTGAAGTGTCAATGGATGAGGCCCTGTCTCTCATTTACTCTGGTGATATTTGCGATGCCAAGACTATTATGGCCATTCAGTATTGGCAATTACAAAAAAGATAAAGGAGAATCTATGGGTAAGCCTTTATTAACAGATGAAATCATCGAGCGTGCAAATCGCGGAGAAAAAATTTCGGGTCCTCCCTTGGTAGATGACGAGGAGACAAAAATTTTACCGACATCCTCTCAAGAGTTTGGCTATTCGCGAGTGCGAGATCATGGTTTTAGTCAGGATACACTAGCTATTGATGTTGAACCAAGCATTCATAAGAGTCGTCGTATTGAAAATACCAAGAGAAATGTCTTTAACTCTAAATTGAACAAGATTTTATTTACAGTTATCTTTCTCTTGATTCTGCTAGTTTTAGCTATGAGATTTATTTAAGGGGATATCATGAAAATTGGAATCATTGCAGCAATGCCAGAAGAACTTGTTTACTTGCTTCAACATTTGGAGGAATCCAAGGAGGAAAAAGTTCTAGACAATAGCTATCATACTGGAAAGATTGGTAACGTTGAGCTTGTGCTGGTGGAGAGTGGTATTGGAAAAGTCATGTCAGCTATGAGCGTGGCAGTTCTAGCGGACCATTTTCAAGTGGATGCAGTTATCAATACCGGTTCAGCTGGTGCTCTTGCAGAAGGTATTTCAGTAGGTGATGTGGTTATTGCAGAAAAACTCGCCTATCATGATGTGGATGTGACCGCCTTTGGCTATGAATATGGTCAAATGGCACAACAACCGCTCTACTTTGAATCGGACAAACAGTTTGTCAAATTGATTCAAGAAAGTTTATCGAAGTTAAATCAGAATTGGCATTTGGGCTTAATCGCAACAGGTGATAGTTTTATCGCTGGTGAAGGTAAAATTGCAGAAATTAAAAGTCACTTTCCTCAAGTTCTGGCTGTAGAAATGGAGGGAGCTGCTATCGCTCAAGCAGCTCACGCCTTGAACCTACCATTCTTGGTTGTTCGTGCTATGAGTGATAATGCCAATCATGAAGCTTCTATTTCCTTTGATGAATTTATCGTAGAAGCTGGACGTCGCTCAGCGAAAGCACTTTTGACTCTCCTAGAGTCTATTCATGATTAAAATAAGAAGAACACTGCTTGGTGTTCTTTTTTTAGGAAAAAAGGAAGCTTGTCTCTGATAGAGTTATTTTTCGTCTTTTTTGATATAATAGAAACATTGATTTGAAGAATAGGAAGTGAAAATGAATCCTTTATTAAACGGTATGAACGATCGTCAAGCAGAAGCAGTTCAAACGACAGAAGGCCCTTTACTCATCATGGCAGGGGCTGGTTCTGGGAAAACACGAGTTTTAACCCACCGTATTGCCTACTTGATTGATGAAAAGATGGTTAATCCCTGGAATATCTTGGCTATTACTTTTACTAATAAGGCTGCTCGTGAAATGAAAGAACGTGCCTATGGTTTAAATCCAGCTACTCAGGATTCTTTGATTGCGACCTTTCACTCTATGTGCGTTCGAATCTTACGTCGTGATGCAGACCATATTGGCTATAATCGTAACTTTACCATTATCGATCCAGGTGAGCAGCGAACACTGATGAAACGCATTCTCAAACAATTAAACTTGGATCCTAAAAAATGGAATGAACGCTCTATTTTGGGCACCATTTCTAATGCAAAGAATGATTTGATTGATGATGTGGCTTATGCTGCCCAAGCTGGAGATTTGTATACAGATATTGTAGCTAAGTGTTATACAGCTTATCAAAAAGAACTGCGTCAGTCTGAGTCAGTGGATTTTGATGATTTGATTATGTTGACCTTGCGCCTTTTTGATCAAAATCCTGATGTCTTGACATACTACCAGCAAAAGTTTCAGTACATTCATGTTGACGAGTACCAAGATACCAACCATGCCCAGTATCAACTGGTCAAACTGTTGGCTTCTCGCTTTAAAAATATCTGTGTTGTTGGGGATGCGGACCAGTCTATCTACGGATGGCGTGGTGCTGATATGCAAAATATCCTTGATTTTGAAAAGGATTATCCTGAAGCAAAGGTTGTCTTGTTAGAGGAGAATTACCGTTCAACCAAAACCATTCTCCAAGCAGCAAATGACGTTATTAAAAACAATAAAAATCGCCGTCCTAAGAATCTATGGACTCAAAATGCGGATGGGGAACAAATTGTCTATTATCGTGCTAATGATGAACAAGACGAGGCTGTTTTTGTAGCTAAGACCATTGATGAACTTGGCCGAAGTCAAAACTTCCTACACAAAGACTTTGCAGTGCTTTACCGTACCAATGCCCAGTCACGTACCATTGAAGAAGCTCTGCTCAAGTCTAATATTCCTTATACCATGGTTGGTGGAACAAAATTCTACAGCCGTAAGGAAATTCGTGATATCATTGCTTACCTTAATCTTATCGCCAATTTAAGTGACAACATTAGTCTTGAACGAATTATCAACGAACCCAAGCGTGGTATTGGACCTGGAACTGTTGAAAAGATTCGTGACTTTGCGAATATGCAAGAAATGTCTATGCTAGATGCTTCAGCAAATATCATGTTATCCGGCATCAAAGGTAAAGCAGCTCAGTCAATCTGGGACTTCGCTAATATGGTCCTTGATTTACGGGAACAACTGGACCGACTAACAATTACTGAGTTGGTAGAAGCAGTATTGGAAAAAACGGGCTATGTGGATATTCTCAATACCCAAGCTACCTTGGAAAGCAAGGCTCGAGTTGAAAATATCGAGGAGTTCCTTTCTGTTACCAAAAACTTCGATGACAATCCTGAAAGCCAAGAAGAGGAGACAGGACTAGATAAACTTAGTCGTTTCTTGAATGACTTGGCTTTGATAGCAGATACAGACTCTGGTAGTCAGGAGACTTCTGAAGTAACTTTGATGACTCTTCACGCGGCTAAAGGGCTTGAGTTTCCTGTTGTCTTTATCATCGGTATGGAGGAGAATGTCTTTCCACTTAGCCGTGCCTCTGAGGATCCTGATGAATTAGAAGAGGAACGTCGTTTGGCCTATGTGGGAATCACGCGCGCCGAGAAAATTCTTTATCTGACCAATGCAAACTCACGTTTGCTCTTTGGACGAACTAGCTATAATCGTCCGACACGATTTATCAATGAAATCAGTTCGGACTTGCTTGAGTATCAAGGTCTGGCTCGTCCAACCAATACTAGCTTTAAAGCGTCATACAGTAGTGGCGGAACAACCTTTGGTCAAGGGATGAGTTTGGCACAAGCACTTCAAGAACGAAAACGGAATGCTGCGCCTACATCAATCCAATCAAGTGGTTTACCATTTGGACAATTTGCATCTAATACTAAATCGGCTTCTAGTGAGACAAGTTGGTCTATTGGTGATATTGCCCTTCATAAAAAATGGGGTGAAGGTACTGTCCTTGAAGTATCGGGTAGTGGATCCACTCAGGAATTGAAAATTAATTTTCCAGAAGTCGGTCTCAAAAAACTTTTAGCCAGTGTAGCACCGATTGAGAAAAAATCTAAATGATGTTAGAATGCTAGTATGTAAAAAGGAACCACAACAAGGAGAAAACTATGAGTGATAAACAGATGAAAATAATTGGCTGGATAGCGACATTTATGTCTGTAATGATGTATGTCTCTTATATTCCTCAAATTATGAATAACCTTGCTGGTCAAAAAGGAAACTTTATCCAGCCAGCAGTAGCTGCAATTAACTGCAGTCTTTGGGTTTACTATGGACTCTTTAAAAAAGAACGTGATATTCCTTTGGCAGCAGCTAATGCACCAGGTATTGTTTTTGGGATTATTACCGCTTTGACAGCTTTAATTTAATACATAGAATGAACTCTTCTTCGTATTTAACTATGAAGGAGAGTTTTTCTTTATCCGAAATTCCTAAAAAAACATGATATAATACTATTAGAAAGGTTGGTGTTTATGGCTAGAATACTTATCGTTGAAGATAATAATGAGATTCAAGAAATTTTGAGAACTCTACTTTCTGAGGAGCATGAGGTGATTCAGGCTTTTTCTGGTACTGAAGGAATGATACGATTTGAACAAGGTGACATTGATCTAATCTTGTTAGATATTATGCTTCCAGGAAAAAATGGCGATCAGGTTTTAAAAGCCATTAGACACGATAGTTCAGTTCCTGTCATCATGCTAACTGCCCTAAGCGATAAAAAGCTCATCAGCCAATATCTCTTAGATGGTGCTAATGATTATATTGTAAAGCCTTTTGATTTGGATGAAGTTTTTGCCAGGGTTACGGTACAATTACGTCAAAATAGTGATAAGCAACCAGCTGAAATAGAACATCCTGACAAGTTGATTCAACAGTTAAAAAATATTCAATTTGATGCAGATAGTTTTGAAATCAAAAATTGCCAGGAAACTATTCGCCTAGCTAAGAAAGAATGTTTGATTCTCCAAACCTTGCTGAGACATCCTAAGAAAATTTTCACGAAAGAAGAACTGTATGAATTAGTCTGGGAGGATACTTATTTACCAGGCGACAATACTCTCAACACTCATTTAAGTAATCTCCGTAAAAAATTAGGACAACTGGATCCAGAGCAAGAGTATATTGAAACTATCTGGGGAGTTGGTGTTCGGTTAAAAGGAGATGAGCAATGATCTATATTTTACTTTCTTTGCTATTGCTGGTTATTATCCTATTGACGATAGGGTTGATTCGCTATCATCTAGCACTCGTAAACTTAAGCCAACAAGTTGAAGACAAGATTCATACTGGAAGTATGAAGAGAATTGGAGTATCAACGTTCTCAAAGGATTTTTTACATCTTTACCAACAAATCAATCATCTTTTTCAAGAAGTTGAGCAGTCACGCTTGATTATGAAGCGTGAAAAGCAGACCTTGGATATGGCTATTAGTAATATTGCCCATGATATTCGAACACCTTTAACGATTGCGTCAGGTTACACTCAGCAATTGCTTAAAACAGAAAATCCTGAGTCTGAGAGTTTGAAAAAAATAGCCCATCATCTCAATCAAGTTTCAAAAAGGCTAGAGGCTCTTTTGGACTATCGTCGGTTAATGGAAGGAGCAGTTAAACCTGACTTATCTGAGTTAGAAGTCTCGACATTTATGACTCAAAAATTGCTGACCTATTATGATTCTTTTCAGACGGCAAAGATTAACCTTGATTTGCAAGTAGAACCTGGTTTGTATTTACTGACAGACTCGGATTTATTAGAGCGTATCTTGCAAAATCTCGTTGGCAATGTTCTAAAACATGGTAAGGATGAAGCGAGATTTTCTCTGAAAGAAGTGGACAATCATATCTGTTTGGAAATTGCTAATCTGGTTAAACAACCGATTCGTAAAATTGAAAATCTCAGTCAACGATTTTACTCTGAAAACCTCTCAGATACAGAAGAATCCTCTGGTTTAGGTCTTTATATTACAGAAGAATTATCCCATCTACTTGGTGCAGAACTACAACTAAGTACTGATGGTGCTTGGTTTACAGTTAAGATACTCTTTTAAAACAAGAAACCTCCTCTTATTGAATAGAGGAGGTCATTTTTATAAGCTTTTCTTTTTGAAAACAGCAAGTCCACTTATGGTAAAGAATAGAATAACAGTCACTGTAACGATAATGGTGTATAGAACAGCTTGACTATAGGCAGTCATGGCATAGGCAAAATTCAAGGACAAATAGCGTAAAATCTCGATATCTGGAAAGATAAGCATCGGCGTTGAAAGCAAGATAGAAATGATTAAATAGCCAATGAAAACAGCCAAATAAGAATGAGTCACATAGAGAATGAAGGACACAATAGATAGCCAAGCTAGAAGGCAGAGAAATTGCAGAGCAATTGTTAGAAGTAGATTGCCAATAAATCCTTCTGGCATCGTACCAACCCCGTTTAGGATAGTTGCTGGTACAAAAGCAATAACTAGGCTAACAAGAATTTGCATTAGAGCGATACTTGCTAATACAACAGATTTGGCAAGGAAGAATTCTGTGCGAGAAACCCCCACTGTCAAACTGTTTTTATAGAGTTTTCCGATAAGATCAACTCCTAGAACTAAGCAAGCAAGGATAATGCAGAGGAAAACTAGGTTTGAACCTTGACTAGAAGCGTTAATCAGGGCTTGAATACCATCCCAGCCTTTACTTGGAAGTTCAGTTTCTGGAGGTGTTGTATCAACTGACATTAGATGTCCTGTAGCCCCAATAGTAGCTCCCATTAACATGAGTGAAAAGAGAACAATCTCTGTAATCCAAAAACCTTTGGAACGGAAAAGACGGTAAAAGTCTGCTTGAATTGTGTGTATCATGGTGTTCCTCCTATTTTACTAATTGTGTGAAGTATTCTTCAAGATTTTGACGAGCATAGTAAATCTCATCCACGGCAACATCTGCTAGAGTAAGTTCTTTGAGAATGCGTTTGACATCTTGTTCATGACTAAAAATATGAATCTCATTGTCTGAATTAACAACTTTAAATTCAAGATGAACTTTGTCTTTTAAGATTTGACTAGCTTTTTCTTTGTCACGTGTTTTTAGAACAATATAGTCTTCGTTAAGTGTCTCAAATTCGGCCTTACTGATTTCTCGAATGATTTTCCCTTGGTCTAAAATTCCAAAGCGATTGGCAACTAGATAGAGTTCTGACAAGATATGACTAGAGATGAGAATTGTTATTCCTAGTTCTTGATTCAGACGTTGAATCATTTGACGAAACTCTTTGATACCGATTGGGTCAAGTCCATTGATAGGTTCATCAAGGATGAGAAAGTCTGGCTTTGATAGGAGAGCAATCGCAATGCCTAGGCGTTGTTTCATTCCAAGAGAGAAATCTCGAAAAACTTTTCTACCTGTATCGGTTAACCCCACATACTTTAATGTTTCCTGAATGACTTGATCAGCATCTGGGATATGTCGAATAGTACAATAGTATCTTAGATTTTGATAGGCTGTTAAATGATTGTGAGCTACTGGGGATTCAATGACTGAACCTACTCGAGATAGGGCTTTCGTGCACTCCTTATACCCTTGACTAGAAAAGAGGGAAATAGTTCCATGGTCAGCAGATAATAATTGGGTAATGATTTTAATTAGAGTTGTCTTACCAGCACCATTTTTTCCGATAAGTCCATAGATATCTCCTTCTTTAACCGATAGACTAAGATCTTGTAGAATAGGTTGTTTGCCAAATTGTTTGGACAAGCCATGGATTTCGAGGACTGTTTTCATAGTTTTCTCCTTTAATCTTTAATACTCAATGAAAATCAAAGAGCAAACTAGGAAGCGAGCCGCAGGTTGCTCAAAGCACTGCTTTGAGGTTGTAGATAAGACTGACGGAGTCAGTCACATATATCATCCAAGGCGAAGCTGACGTGGTTTGAAGAGATTTTCGAAGAGTATAAGATGTTTTCTTTTTATAACTCTAGTATAAAGCATAGATATCAAAGAATCGTCAAGCATTTCTAAAGAGTTTCTAAAGTTTTTAAATTTCTAAAAAATAAAAGCCCAGTTGGCTAGAAATACTAGTTGACTGGGCTTATTTTCTACAAAATATATTTCTCAATAGCGCGTGCAACACCGTCTTCTTCATTGCTGGCAGTTACGGCATCAGCTAGAGATTTGACGTGGTCGCTGGCATTTCCCATAGCAATCCCTAGCCCAGCAAACTCTAGCATCTCAATGTCGTTATTGGCATCACCCATGGCCATGATTTCAGAAGGTTGGATATCCAAAATCTCAGCCAAACGAGAAAGTGCAGAAGCCTTAGTTGTACCAAGAGGCATTGCTTCATAGATAACTGGTTGTGAACGAACTCCGCTAAATCTCTGACAAAGTTCATCAGCAAATCGTTGTTCAAAGTCATCTGTCTGTTCTTTTGTCCCTAAAAACATACCTTGGAACATACGATATTTACCACTGGTGGCTTCTTCTAGGGAAATTTCAGTCAAATCAGAGAAGACGAGCTTAGCATCATTTTCGATAACTTGATTGGGCTTCCCTCCGAGAACAAAGTAGTGTTCCTCATCAAAGAGAGTCAACTGAACTTCGCTCTTCTCAGCAAGGTCATATAGGTATTCAATATCAGATTTGCTAAGTTCCTGCCAGTCAACAAGGTTCCAGTCGCTTGTTTGATGAGTAGAACAACCATTGTTGACGATGACGTATTCATTCTGCAAATCTAGGCCCAGTTTCTTATAGTAGGGAAGAACTCCAAAGAGAGGGCGTCCTGTACAGAGAACCAGTTTGACACCCTTTTCGATAGCCTTATGAATAGCATCGATATGAGCTTGAGGGATTTTCTTGGCTTCATTGAGAAGAGTCCCATCCATATCAAGAGCAAGTAGTTTAATCATAGTATTTCCTTTTCACGAGTTTTGCTTATATTATAGCATATTTTGGGAATCAGAGACAGAATCTTCTGTTAAATCATGGTATAATAGAAAAAGAAATGTAATGATAAACGAGGCAGAGATGAAACTACTTTATACCGATACTCGGACTTCTTTGACAGAAATCCTGACCAAGGAGGCTCAAGGACTGGTTGCCCAAGGCAAACGAGTCTTTTAC
The DNA here is from genome assembly GCA_963528105.1 of uncultured Streptococcus sp. Classification (GTDB taxonomy): domain Bacteria; phylum Bacillota; class Bacilli; order Lactobacillales; family Streptococcaceae; genus Streptococcus. The sequence goes on from CAURUY010000002.1 coordinate 85,778, forward strand.
ATCGCTCCTAACTCACTTTCTTTTGAAAAGGAACATGCCGTGCTGGAATGTTTAAGCCAGCAGGCTTCTTTTGCGATTACAGTCACGCGCTTTGCTCAAATGGCTCGTTATTTGGTTTTAAACGATATACCAGCGAAGTCTAGTCTTGATGATATTGGTCTGGGTATGGCTTTTTATAAATGCCTGTCTGAGATTGACGCTAGGGATTTGCGTGTTTATGGTGCCATTAAGCAAGATCCGCAATTCATCCAGCAACTGATTGAGATTTATCATGAAATTTCAACTGCAAAGATGAGTTTTTTGGACTTGGAAAGTTTGACAGATGCTGATAAACGCTCTGATTTACTCTTGATTTTTGAAAAGGTAACAGCGTATTTAAATCAAAGTCAAGTTTCACAAGGGAGTCCTTTATCCTATCTGATTGATGCTATCGAAGAAAACAAGGTAAGTAGTGATTTTAGTCAGATTGCTCTAGTCATTGATGGTTTTACCCGTTTTTCTGCAGAAGAGGAACACCTAGTGGATTTGCTCCATCGTAAGGGTGTTGAGATTATTATTGGCGTATATGCGACTAAGAAAGCCTACACTAGTCCTTTTAGTGAAGGTAATCTCTATCAAGCCAGTGTTGAGTTTCTACGTCATTTAGCTTTTAAATATCAGACCAAGGCAGAAAATGCTTGTCGAGAGCATGATAAACTAGATGCCTTTGCTAAGGCTTCTCGACTACTCGAAAGTGCTTATGATTATTCTGAAATCAGCCTAGAAGTGGACGATGAAGATAGAAAAGATTTGCAAATCTGGTCTTGTCTGACACAAAAAGAAGAGCTGGAGCTAGTTGCTCGCAGCATTCGCCAAAAATTGCACCAAGAGCAAGAACTTAGCTATAAGAATTTTCGTATCTTACTAGGAGACGTAGAGTCCTATAAACTGTCCTTGCAGACAATTTTTAATCAATATCAGATTCCTTTTTATCTAGGTAAGAGTGAGTCTATGGCTCATCATCCTTTGACTCAATTTGTAGAATCCATCGGACGTCTCAAACGGTACTATTTCCGTCAAGAAGATTTGATTAATCTCCTACGAACTGGATTGTATACCAATCTTAGTCAAGAGGAAATCGATAGCTTTGAACAATATATCCGCTATTTAGGTATTGATGGTCTTTCAAACTTTAAACAAGAATTTACAAAAAATCATCATGGAAAATTTGATTTAGAAAAATTAAATGAGCTGCGTGTCCGTGTCCTAAATCCACTAGAAACTTTATTATCCAGTCGTAAGCAAAAGACTGAAAATATCCTTACAAAATGGAATAAATTTTTGAAAGACGCATCTGTTACCAAGCAATTACAATCCTTATCTGAAACGATGGATGCGACAGAGCAAGAAAGACAAGAAGAGGTCTGGAAAGCATTTTGCCACGTAATGGAGCAATTTGTGACCGTATTTGAGGGTTCTCAGGTCGCTTTAGATGATTTCTTGGCTCTTCTTCATTCAGGGATTTCCTTATCAAATTATCGTACAATCCCGGCAACGGTAGATACTGTTCTAGTGCAAAGTTATGATTTGATTGCACCTTTAACATCAGATTACATCTATGCAATTGGTTTGACTCAAGATCACTTGCCAAAAATCACTCAAAATACTAGTCTTTTGAGTGATGAAGAAAGAGAAGTTTTAAACCAAGGTACTGAAGATGGCTCTCAATTATTGATTGCTAGCCATGAAAATCTTAAGAAGAATCGCTATACCATGCTTTCTTTGGTAAATTCTGCCAAGAAGCAATTAGTCTTATCAGCGCCTAGTTTACTCAATGAAAACGAGAGTAAAGAGTCAGTTTATCTAAAAGAATTGCAGGATTTTGGTTTTACTAAGCTTGAAAAGAAAATCGACCGAAAAAACCTATCAAAGAATGATATCGGTTCTTATCACAGTCTTTTGTCAAGTCTTGTTGCTTATCATCAGCAAGGTGAGTCGGAGACAAGTGAGCAGGACTTGACCTTTATTAAGGTTCTAGCTCGTGTTATGGGGAGAAAATTAGAAGATCAAGGTCTTGATAATCCAGTACTACCAACAAGACCAAAGAGTAAGACTTTAACTAGTGACACACTGGAAGCATTATATCCAAAGGATCAAGATTTTTATCTATCTAGTTCTGGATTGACAGAGTTTTATCGCAATGAATACAGTTATTACCTTCGGTATGTATTAGGTCTGCAGGAAGAATTACGTCTGAAACCTGATGCGAGAAGTCACGGTAATTTCTTGCATCGTATTTTTGAACGTGCTATGAAACTTCCTGCTGATACATCTTTTGATCGTCGCTTAGAACAAGCTATCTCTGAAACCAGTCAAGAACGTGAGTTTCAAGCTATATATCAAGAAAGCTTGGAAGCTCAGTTTGCCAGGGAAGTTCTCTTAGATGTTGCACGCGCAACTGGACATATTCTACGTCACAATACTGATGTTGAAACGATTCAAGAAGAGGCAGTCTTTGGTGGCAAGGAACAAGCTTTTGTACAGCTAGATGACGGTCGAAATGTCTATGTTCGTGGTAAGGTCGACCGCATTGACCGTTTAAAAAGCAGTGATGCTATTGGTGTTGTAGATTATAAATCGTCTCTAACTCAGTTTAACTTTCCTCTCTTTTTTAACGGTCTTAATTCACAATTACCGACTTATCTAGCTGCTCTTAAAAAAGAAGGGAATAGAGACTTCTTTGGTGCTATGTACTTAGAAATGACTGAACCGATTCAGTCCTTACAAACTGTAAAAACTCTTTCAAAAGCTGTAGCAGAAACCAATAAGAGTTTGAAATACCAAGGCCTATTTCTTGAAAAAGAAATGCAAAACCTTGGTGAATTCTATAATAAAAACAAGGCTTATCAGTTATCTGATGAGGAGTTCCAGTTATTGCTGGATTATAACGCTTTTATCTATAAAAAGGCAGCAGAGAAGATTTTATCTGGTGAGTTTGCCATCAATCCATACACAGAAGACGGCAGAAGCATTGCGCCATACGTTCAACAATATCAAGCTATTACAGGATTTGAAGCTAATTATCACCTTGGACAAGCTCGTTTCTTGGATAAGATTGATTCGGAAGATGGTAAACAACCAAGAGGCGAGAAAGTTAAGCATGCTTGGATGAATAAAATTAGAGAGGAGTTGGAGCGATGAAATTTTTATCTCAGGAAGAAATCTCAGAGTTGCAAATAGAAGAAGCTCAGTCTAATAAGAAAACTAAGAGAACCCCTGAACAGATTCAAGCTATCTATAGCTCTGGACAAAATATCCTAGTTTCAGCATCAGCCGGCTCAGGAAAAACCTTCGTCATGGCTGAACGAATCCTTGACCAACTTGCGCGTGGAGTAGAAATTCGCCAACTCTTTATTTCAACCTTTACGGTAAAGGCAGCAACCGAGTTAAAAGAACGCTTGGAAAAGAAAATCAGCCAACAAATCCAAGAGACTCAAGATTTGGAGCTAAAAAAACATCTTGGCAGACAACTAGCTGATTTACCAAACGCTGCTATTGGTACCATGGACTCTTTCACTCAGAAATTCTTGGCTAAGCATGGTTATCTGATTGATCTCGCCCCAAACTTTCGCATTCTTCAGAATGAAAGTGAGCAACTTATCTTAAAAAATGAGGTTTTTCGACAAGTTTTTGAAGGTCATTACCAAGGCCAGGATAAAGATAATTTTAGTCGATTGGTTAAGAACTTTGCAGGAAGAAGCAAAGACGCGCGTGGATTGCGAAAACAGGTCTATGCGGTTTATGAGTTCTTACAGTCCACTAGTAATCCTCAGTCTTGGCTAGAAGAATCGTTCTTAAAGGGCTTCGAAAAGGCTGATTTTACAGTTGCTAAAGAAAAACTTGCAGAAGCTATAAAGGAAAATCTCTGGGACATAGAAAACTTTTTCCGTCATCATTTGGATAATGAAGCTAAGGAATTCGGTAAAGCAGCTTACTTAGAGGCTGTTCAACAAGTTCTTGATGAAATCGGTTCTTTAACTCACGAATCTACTTTTGAACAATACCAAGAAGTTTTAGAAGGAGTTGTAAATATTTCTAAAGCTAAGGGTGGTAAAGCTCTTACAAATTTAAGTAAAAAGGCTGAACTCCAAGCTCTAAAAGAAGCTTATAATCAAGAGAGAAAAGCGAAATTTGAAAAGCTGAATGCCTTCAATGATCAAATTACTTTATTGAAATTCCAAGAAGACTATCATCAAGAGTCTTGGGATTTGGCAAAGACATTCCAAGTGTTCATGATGGATTTTGTTGTAGCTTATCGACAACGTAAACGTGAAGAGAATTCCTTTGAATTTGCGGACATTAGCCACTATACCATTGAGATTTTGGAAAACTTCCCTCAGGTTCGACAAGAATACCAGAAACGCTTCCACGAAGTCATGGTCGATGAATACCAAGATACTAACCATATCCAGGAGAGGATGTTAGAACTCCTCTCAAACGGTCATAATCGTTTTATGGTAGGAGATATTAAGCAGTCTATTTATCGTTTTAGACAGGCAGATCCACAAATTTTCAATGAAAAATTTCATACCTTTAATCAGGATAACAAAGAAGGTCAGTTAATTCTCCTCAAAGAAAACTTCCGGAGCAGTTCAGAGGTTTTAAATGCCACTAATGATGTATTTAAACATCTCATGGATGAGGAAGTTGGAGAGATTTCTTATGACGGTATGCATCAACTTATTTTTGGAAACACTGATCTTCAAGCAAATCCTGAAAACAAGGCAGAAGTTCTCTTATATGATAAGGATGATGACGGAGATTCTGATGAGGAGGAACTTGCAACCAAGAAACTGACTGGTGAAATGCGTATGGTCATTAAGGAGATTTTACACCTTCATAATGATAAGGGTGTACCTTTCAAGGACATTGCTCTCTTGACTGCTGCTAGAAGTCGAAATAATCAAGTTCTGCTTGCTCTATCCGAGTATGGTATTCCGGTTAAGACCGACGATGCAGAAAAAAGTTATTTGCAATCTTTAGAAGTGCAGGTGATGTTGGATACTCTTCGTGTCATCCATAATCCTCTTCAAGATTTCGCTTTAGTTGCTTTAATGAAGTCTCCAATGTTTAGCTTTGATGAGGATGAATTAGCTCGTCTAGCTCTCCAAAAATCCGAGGATAAGGTTCAAGAAAACTTTTATGAGAAACTAGTCAATGCTCAAGAAAATACTGGTCTTCAAAAGAATTTAATCACAGATGAATTACAAAAGAAACTAAACTTTTTCATGGAAACAGTCCAGACTTGGCGTTTGTTCTCAAAAACGCATTCGCTTTATGACCTTATTTGGAAAATCTATAGCGAACGTTTCTACTATGATTATGTTGGTGCTTTACCAAATGGTCAGGCAAGACAGGCCAACCTCTATGCCCTAGCACTACGAGCTGACCAGTTTGAAAAGAGTAATTTTAAAGGCTTATCACGTTTCATAACTATGATTGATCAAGTCTTGGAAGTCAAGCACGACCTTGCCAGTGTCACTGTAGCTCCACCTAAGGATGCTGTGGAGCTTATGAGTATTCATAAGAGTAAGGGGCTTGAGTTCCCTTATGTCTTTATTCTCAATATTGATCAACAATTTAACAAGCAAGATTCCATGTCTGAAGTTATCCTAAGTCGTAAAAATGGCCTTGGTCTTAAGTACGTAGCTAGAGTAGCTACAAATGCCAAAGAGGAATACGTTCCATCTACCATTAAGCTTTCCATTCCTAGCTTGACATATACCCAAAACGAAGAAGAGCTCCAATTAGCAAGTTATTCTGAACTCATGCGTTTGCTCTATGTGGCTATGACACGTGCAGAGAAAAAAATATATCTAGTCGGAAAAGGTTCACGTGAGAAATCGGAGGCTAAAGAATATCCGACAAACGGAAAAGGGCTTTTGACTCGAGAAACTAGACTAGATGCTAGTAATTTCCAAGCTTGGATTTGGGCGATTTATCAAGCCTTTTCTAAAGAGGATTTGCACTTTAGTGTACGCTTTGAAGGTGAAGAAGAACTAACCAAGGAAGCAATTGGAAAATTGGAAAATAAAAGTCAGCTCCAAGACCTTTCTCAGGCAGATAACCGTCAATCTGATACCATCAGGGAAGCTTTACAAATGCTGAAAGAGGTGGAAGTCTATAATCAAGTCCACCGGGCAGCGATCAATCTTCCGAGCGTTCAGACACCGAGTCAGCTTAAAAAGTTCTATGAACCAGTCATGGATATGGAAGGTGTCGTAGTTGCAGGTCAAAGTAAACCAAAAGAGAATACTGTTCAGTTTGAACTTCCAGACTTCTCCAAGACAGAAAAAGTCACTGGAGCTGAAATTGGTAGTGCTACTCATGAATTGATGCAACGAATCAATCTTGCTAAGAAACCTACTTTGGAAACCTTGACAGAAGCCTTGGAGCAAGTTCAGGCAACTTCAGCTGTTAAAGATAAAGTTAATCTAGAAAAAATCTTGTCCTTCTTTGATACAGCTCTTGGTCAAGAGATTCTAAAAAATCAAGATAAACTTTATCGAGAACAACCCTTCTCTATGTTAAAACGGGATGCTAAGAGTCAGGAAGACTTTGTTGTCCGTGGAATTTTAGATGGTTATATACTTTATAAGGATAAAATTGTTCTCTTTGACTACAAGACAGATCATTATGAATATCCAAGTCAACTGATTGAGCGTTATAGAGGTCAATTATCTCTATATGCAGAAGCCTTATCCCGTTCTTATGAGATAGATAAGATTGAAAAATATCTGATTTTACTTGGTAAAGATGCTGTAGAAGTAGTAGAAGTTACCTAATCTTTTAAAACTATTGCCTTATTGGCAGTAGTTTTTATTTATGTTCAGTTGTGGTATACTAGTTTCAGAAAAGGATGAAACAGAATCTATGTCAAAAGAAATCGATATCGAATATTATCACCAATTAGCATTGCAAAAGCAAAAGGAACACCGTAAATTTCTTGGAAATCTGAAAAAGAAAGCTCCAAAAAACCTAGATAAGATTGCGCTTGAAATTCACCAGGAGGTTTTTGAAGAGATTGATTGTACAGCCTGTGCTAATTGTTGTAAAATCCTTGGTCCTGACTTTAAAGAAGCTGATATCACAAGGATTGCCAAATATTTTAAGATGAAACTTCCTGCCTTTGAAGCTGAATTTTTACAAGTTGATGAAGATGGAGATAAGGTTTTTAAATCTATGCCTTGTCCTTTCTTAGGTGGCGATAACCTCTGCTCTATTTACGAGGTCCGACCCAAAGCTTGTAGAGAATTCCCACATACTGATCGTAAGAAAATTTATCAAATCAACAATCTCACAATCAAAAATACTTTAACCTGTCCCGCAGCTTATCTCTTTGTTGAAAGATTAAGAGAGAAAATTGATAGATAACTATTATTTATTTTCGTATATAGTTTGTAAATAAAAGAGTTATGAAAAAGTTGGTAACAAAATTGATTTTAGTTTATACTAGAATCAAAACTTTAGATAAAATATCTGTTTTAAACCAAACAAATACAGTATTTATTTTAGGAGATTTTATTAAATGAAAAAGTTAACGAAATTAGGTGTTGCATCCTTTTCTATTTTTGTGTTAAATGTTTACTCACAGACTATTGTGAAGGCTGATGAAAATGTAAATACAAGTACTCCTGTAGCACTAGCATCATCGGCAGGTCAAGCAAACTCATCTAGTAGTAGTACCTCATCAGTGAACGCACAACAGGATGGAAATTCTACAGTTGCTAGTAATGTTACTCCTACTACTGAGGAGGCGACGTCTACTAGCAATACTGCAAATACTTCAGTTTCTGAAAATGGTAGAGAAAGTAATACAAGTGCAGTTATTCCAAAAAATGGAAACATCATTGATGAAGGTGGTTATGTTAATGTGGAAGGACAACCAGCATTCTCAAGTGAAGACGGTAAAAATGTTACTTACTCTTATACAGTTGCTTACCAAGCAATGCATTCGAGCGACCACGGGCAGTCAGTAAGTGATCTTGCAATCCGAATTCCAAATTTACCAAATGCAAAAGTAGATTTTACATTGGTAGGAACGAGGGATGCCAAAGAAAGTCCTATCTCTGTAAATGTTCCAATGAAATTAATCAATTTTGACGATGAGAATAGGCTATTTCCCACTGTGATTCCGAGAGCCGAGGAATTGGAATCAGGTAAAATACCTTTTATCGTAGGATTTAAGGGTTATGGTGCCTACGGTGGAGTTGACGAATCAAAAATCACTTCTTATTCCATTTTTACAGTTTTTTCTAAAAGTCAAGCAGTTCGGGTAAATGTCACTCTCCCTTTAGAAGAAGCAAAGAAAATTAAATACTTACCTATTGACACTCGCATGGATTGGAAATCTAGTCAAGAAGGTGGTGGTTCCTACGAAGAAGGCTCTCAAAACCTTCAAGACTATAAGAATCACCAAGTAGGTGTTTATAATGAAAACGGAGAATTCTCATATGGTGGTTTAGAAAATCCTTCCTTAATCAACGATAGTTATGTACAAAACGGTCATTTGATTAGGTCGGTCTCAAACCCTAGTACTTATATCACACCGAATAATGGTGATTGGACCAGGATTCCACATGATATCAATATCAATCCAGAAACTTTCTTCAATTATGTAAAAACATTTAGTTTAAAATATAATCCAGTTGTTTCTTATTATGCTTCAGAGTTTGAAGATATGGCTGACCAAGATGTATCTGCGTTTTATCAAGGAAATGTTCTTGTTGATTATGTTATCAAAGATTCTAGTCAATCGATAAAATCTATTTATACAGATACTCCTCTAACATCTATTTATGGAATGGATGGAGCTCTTAAAACATATGATATTTCAAAAAATAATAAGGAACGTCCAGAGTTTATTATTTTTAATGGTCAAACATATCATCTAGTTGGTGTTTCAACAACATCTGCACCTGAACACGGTTTGATGAAAGAAGGAACAACTCAAGTTGTTTATGAATATGTGAAGGAAGAACCTAGCACAGTAACTCCAGCCCCAACGTTTATCCCACCAGTTATTCCAGCTCAAAAACCAGTTCAATCAAGTCAAAATGAAGATATAAAAGTAAATTCGATTGAAGAACAATCTTCCAATCATAAAGAAATTTCAAAACCTCAACTGGATCAGGATTTAGCGAATCAATCAGAAGTGTCTCCAGAACAAGGACAATTACCTAATACAGGGAATTCAAACACTCCATTCTTTAGTTTCTTAGGATCTTTAGTGGGTATTTTCGGATTTGCTCTTCTTAAAAAAAGAAAAAGTGAAAGATAATTTTTTAATGCTAACGAGTATTGATGTAGTCATCCCAGATGGGATGGCTTTTTTACGAAAAAATAATTTTCTCTATTTCTTTTTTGTATATTTATAATTAATTTTAAAATTTCTTTTGAAATCTTATATCAAAGAAATCAAATAATAAGCTTAAAGTTTCTTAAACTTTCTTAAACTTTTTCTTAAAGAAAACTGATATAAGGTATCTTTAAGCGATGTTCTGTATAGTTATACCATCACTAAGAAAGGAGTGCCGGTATGAACTATATAGTAATTCCAGCTTATCAACCTGATAATAAACTGATCACACTCATCGAAAAAATTCACGAAAAGAGTGATTTTCGTATTCTAGTTATCGACGACGGTAGTTCATCAAAGTGTCAAAATATCTTTGATAAAGCAGAACAATATGCTACGGTACTCCGTCACCAAGTGAACCAAGGTAAAGGCCAAGCACTTAAAACGGCCTTTACTTATATCCAACAACAAAATAGCTATGGAACGGTTGTAACGGCAGACGCAGATGGTCAGCATAAGATTTGGGATATTCTCCGTACGGCTAACAAAGCTTCTGAAAATCCTAATAAGCTAATCTTGGGTGTGCGGGCTTTCACAGGTAAAGTACCCCTTCGTAGCCGTTTCGGAAATAGCTTAACAAAAGAACTTTTTAAGATTCAAACTGGGATAGAAGTAGCAGATACTCAGACAGGACTTCGATCCTTTACAACAAATCTTATTCCTTTTATGCTAGAAATCGAAGGACAACGTTATGAATATGAAATGAATATGCTACTTGAAGCTACTAAAGAATATCAAATTTTAGAAGTTCCCATTGAAACTGTCTATATTAATGATAATGAGGCTTCACACTTCCGTCCTATTCAAGATGGGCTTATGATTTATAAAAATATTTTCAAATTTGCCTTATCATCTCTCAGTAGCTTTGTTGTAGACTATGTCGTTTACGCCCTAGCAATCTTGTTTTTACCAACAGTGCCAACAAATTTCCGGATTTTCCTATCTAACGGACTAGCTCGTGTGACAAGCTCCGTTTTTAACTACTCTACAAATAAGAAACTTGTCTTTAAAAATGAAGATAGTCTTGCTAAGACAGGAATGGAATACTTTGGTCTAGCAGTCGGACTCTTTGTTTTAGATACTCTGCTTATTCGTCTATTCTTTACTGTATTTGGAATTAGTCTCCTAATTTCTAAGATTATCGTAGGAATTCTTCTCTTTGCAGTTTCATGGTTGGTACAGAAGAAATTTATTTTTAAGGAAAGGACATCAACTGTATTATGAAATTTTTAAAGAAACCACATGCTTATGCTTCGGTTCTCGGTATACTCTTGACAGGATCCTTTAGTTACTCAATGTTGAAAACTTTTGTACTCGCAGAAACTATTTCGACAGTAGCAACAACTAGCACTAGTACAAATACTGCGACGGCAAATCAAGCAGCAAAAACAGCAACAGTAACAGACTCAAGTTATAAGGATGATAATATCTCCATCAATTTGTCTGAATCGACAGTTAATAGTACGCAAGTCTACGTTGCAGATGTTACAGTAAGCTCATCAGATTATCTAAAAACAGCCTTCGCTCAAAATGCGTTTGGGACCAACGTAACTGCAAAAACTTCTGAAACAGCTAAAAACAACAATGCTATTTTAGCGGTTAACGGAGATTACTACGGTGCAAACTCAACTGGTTATGTTATCCGTAATGGTGTCGTCTATCGTGATACTGTACGAGAAGATTCAAGCAATGGTGATTTAGCTATCTATAAAGATGGTAGCTTCAAGATTATCTACGAAGATCAAATTTCAGCTGACCAACTAGTTAAAGATGGTGTTGTCAATCTCTTAGCTTTTGGACCAGCCTTGGTTGAAAATGGTGAGATTGCAGTAGGAACAAATGAAGAAGTTGGCCAAGCTATGGCTTCGAATCCTCGTACTGCTATTGGAATTATTGATGCAAACCACTATATTATCGTAGTTTCTGACGGACGGACATCTGAAAGCAAAGGCCTATCCCTGTACCAAATGGCTGAAGTCATGAAATCATACGGTGTAAAAACCGCCTATAACCTTGATGGTGGTGGATCATCTACGCTTTACTTTAACAGTCAGGTTATCAATAAACCAACGACTGGAGGAAATAAAATTTCAGAAAGGGCGGTGAGTGATATTGTATACATCGGTTATTAATCCTAACAAAAAACGTTTTAAAAAAACTGTCATCTCTTATACACTAATTACGATTTTCTTCTTTGCTTTTTCCAGAATTTATGAAGCATTTAGTTTTGGAGAGACATCAGTTCATATGCATTACTTGTTCGCCGTACCTTTGGTAGGTGGGATAATACTAGCAATCTTGCTCAAAGCCCTTGCGTATTTTTCAAGATTAAGCCTTAATTTATGGAATTCGGCAGTAGCTATTATTACAACAGGGACACTATTCCGAGGAATTGTCAATTTATCCGGTCGTTCTACAACTTTGGATCAGCCTTACTGGTATGTAGGGATAGGATTTATGATACTAGCTATCCTTTCCATTTTCCTTAAATCTTCATCGAGGAGTTAACTTCGTTTACAATTATAGCAGTTTATAAAAGTAGTCATTCAGTCTCTGTTTGACTACTTTTTTGGGCTTTTATTTCTAAAATGTTTTAAAAATATTACATCTTTCTTTCTTCTTGAGATAGTGCTTTTATATTTAAAATTATATTGTATAATATAAAAGATAAATACCTATTTAGACATAATTTAGGGAAAAATTAAATAAAAGTTTAGGATTTGAAAGGAATTGGTCATGAAAAAAATATTGCTGGCAAGTACAATTGCTCTCTCTATGGCTGGGATAGCAAAATCACCGGCATTTGCTGAGGAAAACAAGGCTACAAATAGAACTCAAACTTCAGAACAAACTGTATCTAATAGCGTTGGAAAAGAAGAACAAAAGCAATCAAGCAGTCGCGATAAAGATCCTAACCAAAGTGCTAACGAAGGTTTAAATAAAACAGAAAAAGAATCTTCTCAAGACGGATCAAAGAAAGAGTCGTCTGAGAACAAAGAAAAAGCTTCAACTAAAGCAAATGTTGAAGAAGTTAACAAAGAAGGTTGGCAAAAAGAAAACGACCAATGGCGCTATTATGAAAATAACAAGGCAATCACAAATTGGAAAAAAATAGCTGGCCACTGGTACTATTTTAACAAGAACGGTGTGATGCTCAGTGATACTATCTATGATGGCTACCTCTTAAATAAAAGTGGAGCTGTGGTTGAGGATTCATGGTTAAAGATTGGTGAGAAGTGGTATTATGCTTCTGATTCCGGAAAAATGATCCGCAATCAATGGGAAAGAATTAACGGTTCCTGGTATTATTTCGACGATACTGGTGCTATGTTAAGTAAAGCCATTCATAATGACTACCTGCTTCAAAGTAGCGGTGCTATGCATGAAAAAGGATGGGTTAAAATGGATGAGAAGTGGTATTATGCTTCTGATTCTGGGAAAATTATTCGTAATAAATGGGAAAAGATTAACGGTTCCTGGTATCGTTTTGATGAAAATGGGAGCATGTTAAATGAGACTATTTATAATGACTACCTTCTTAAAACTAGCGGGGCCATGGCTGAGAAGGATTGGGCTAAAATAAACGAGAAATGGTATTATGCTTCTGATTCTGGGAAAGTCACCCGTAATAAATGGGAAAAAATCAACGGCTCTTGGTATGTATTTGACAAAGATGGGGTCATGTTGAGTAGTCAATGGAAGGATAAATACTACTTAAAAGATAGTGGCGCCATGGCTCAAAGCGAATGGTTCTTTGATAAAAAGTATAATAGTTGGTTCTATTTGAAATCTGATGGCTCTTATGCTGAAAATCAGTGGCAAGGCTCCTATTATCTTAAATCATATGGATACATGGCTAAGAATGAATGGATTTTCGATCCGCACTATAATGCTTGGTATTACCTCAAAGAAGATGGGGTTTATGTAACAGGTACCTATACCATTAACGGAAAAGAATATTCTTTCCTAAGTAATGGAAAATGGATTTCCGATTCATCAGCCTACTATAAAGTAAAACCAATAACAGCCAATGTATATAATGCTTCTGGTGAAAAACTCAGTTATATTTCTCAAGGAAGTATAGTATCAATTGACGGATCCGAAGAAATCGATGGTCGCCTACCAGTTAAAATTTCAGGTCTTTCAGGTTATATGAACAAAAGTGATTTAGTTGCCGTCAGCTCTGATAGCGACTTTATTCCTCATTATGTGACAGATGGTAAATATCTCTATCACGAGTTGTCACCATCTACAAGTATTCGTGTTGCTCCGTATAATTCATCAATGGAAATCGGTAAAAAATATTATTCAGCTGATGGTATTAACTTTGAAGACTTTACACTTGAAAATCCTTTTCTATTTAGAGACTTAAGAAAACCCACTAATTATTCAGCTGAGGAATTAGATAAAGTATATTCGTTAATGAATATTCAAGGAAGTCGTCTAGCTGGTAAGGGTGCTATTTTTAAAGAAGCAGAAGATCTCTATCAGATAAATGCACTCTACCTAATGGCTCATAGTGCTCTAGAAAGTGCATGGGGACGTAGTCAGATAGCCAAGGATAAAAATAATTTCTTTGGTATTGCTGCCTATGATACAACCCCTTATGATTCAGCAAAGAGTTTCGACGATGTCGATAAGGGAATTTTAGGGGCAGCTAAGTGGATTCGAGATAATTATATCGGGTATGGTAGAACCTATCTTGGTAATAAATCATCTGGTATGAATGTTCTTTATGCTTCTGATCCATACTGGGGAGAAAAAATAGCAAGCATTATGATGACCATTAACAGCAAACTTGGTGAAAAAGACTAAGGAATTTTAAAATCGATAACTATAACATAGTTATCGATTTTTTTGAATTAAAAGTATTAAAAGAAAAGATTTAAAAAAGGATTTACTTTAAGTTAGTAAATCCTTTATAAACATCAATTTGATTTAATCTTTTTTAGATTTATGTAAAATCACTATTAGTACAATTGAAGAAATTAAAATCACAAAACCAATAACTGTAACCAATGTTCCTTTACCTTCACCAGTATTTGGAAGTCCTGGATTATCATCTGTCGTAGTATTTTCAGTAGATGATGGAGGAGTTGTAACTTCTGTTGTAGAAACAGTTGTTGACTCAGTTGTAGTCGTAGGTGCTTCTGTTGTAGTAGTTGTTGTAGAAGCAGTTGTTGACTCAGTTGTAGTCGTAGC
>CAURUY010000003.1:0-86261 GCA_963528105.1 uncultured Streptococcus sp.
ATGTAAAAATGAAGATTTCTAAACACCTCAAAGAACAAGGACATGAAGTTATTGACGTCGGTACTTACGACTTTGTCCGTACCCACTACCCTATTTACGGCCGCTTGATTGCTGAAGAAGTTGTGAAAGGAAATGCCGACTTTGGTGTTGCCCTTTGTGGTACAGGTGTTGGGATTGCAGTTGCTGCTGATAAAGTCCCTGGTACTCGAGTAACCCTTGTTGGAGACGTAGTAACAGCTCGTGCTGCTCGTGAAAATCTCAATGCAAACATTGTAGCCTTTGGTGGAGCCATTCTTGGTATTAATTTTATTAATAACATTGTTGATGAATTTATCAATACGAAATATAATCCAAATCCTGAAAAAGAAAAGTTGATTGCCAAAATCGATAAGCTTTCTGAAGTGACTCCAGAGGTAGCTGCTAATGATCATATCTTTGATGAAGAAAATGCAAAATGGGCTCGTGGAGAATATCACGATTAGTTTTCTCAACCATTTTCAACAATTTAATTAAATGTTGAAATAGGATAAAGGAGGAGAATAAAATGGTTGTTAAAGTTGGAATTAATGGATTCGGCCGTATTGGTCGCTTAGCTTTACGTCGAATCCAAACACTTGATAATATAGAAGTTACTCACGTCAATGATTTAACTGATTCAAAAATGTTAGCTCATCTTTTAAAATATGATAGTACCCAAGGGAAATTTGAGGGAACAATTGATGTTAAAGAAGATGGTTTTGTTATTAATGACAAGTTTATCAAAGTAACTAGTGAGCCTGATCCTGAAAAAATTGATTGGGCTTCATCTGGTGTAGATATTGTGCTAGAAGCAACAGGATTCTTTGCAACGAAAGAAAAAGCAGAAAAACATCTCCATAAAAATGGTGGTGCAAATAAAGTAATTATTACCGCACCTGGTGGAAATGATGTCAAAACTGTCGTATTCAATGTAAACCATGAAACCTTGACTGGTGAAGAAACAGTCATTTCACCAGGTTCATGCACAACGAACTGTCTCGCACCCATGGCTGACACTTTAAATAAGAAATTTGGAATTCTAGTTGGGACTATGACAACAATTCATAGCTATACTGGTGATCAAATGACGCTTGACGCTCCTCATCGCAAAGGAGATCTACGACGTGCGAGAGCAGCCACAGTAAATACAGTTCCAACTTCATCTGGTGCTGCCAAAGCTATTGGGCTTGTCATTCCAGAACTAGATGGTTTGCTAAAAGGTCATGCACAACGTGTAGCAACTCCTACTGGCTCTCTTACAGAATTGGTTAGTCTCGTAAAAACACCGGTCACTGTTGAAGAGGTAAATGCTGCAATGAAAGCTGCACAAAATGAAAGTTTTGCCTATAATGAGGATTTCATTGTCTCTAGTGATATTATCGGTGATACCCATGGTTCAATCTTCGATGCAACTCAAACAGAAGTCACTACAGACGGACAAAACTATCTTGTGAAGACGGTGGCTTGGTATGATAATGAAATGAGTTTCACAGCTCAATTAATCCGAACACTAGAATATTTTTCAAATATCTCTAAATCATAAAATCGATTTATTCAATAATCCGACTTGTAAAAGTCTATAAAAAAGTAGTAGAGAAATTCTTCGAAATCTCTACTACTTTTTTATGTTAAAGCTAGATAACCTTTAAAAATGTTCAGTAATATATTTATAAGCTTCTTGACCTGCAATAGCGCCATCTCCAACTGCAGTTGTGACTTGGCGAAGGTCTTTTTGACGAACATCTCCAACTGCAAAGACACCTGCAACACTTGTCTTCATGTGGTCATCTGTCACAATCCAACCAGCCTGATCTTGAATGTGCAACTCTTGAACGAAGTCACTAACTGGATCTAAACCAACATAGATGAAGACACCACCAAAGGCTTGTTCTGTCACTTGACCAGACTTGACATTTTCAATGACAACTGACTCGACACGATTTTCACCCTTGATTTCTTTGACAACAGAATCCCAAATGAAGTTGATTTTTTCATTGACAAAGGCGCGGTCTTGCAAGACTTTTTGAGCACGAAGTTCATCACGACGGTGAACGATGGTTACAGATTTAGCAAACTGTGTTAAGAAGATTGCCTCCTCAACAGCTGAGTCCCCACCACCTACAACCAGCAAATCTTGGTCACGGAAAAAGGCGCCATCACAAACCGCACAGTAGGAAACTCCACGACTATTCAGTTCTTCTTCACCTGGAACTCCTAAGAGGCGATGTTTTGAACCAGTCGCCACAATAACTGTGCGAGTTTCAAATTCTTCATTGTCTGTGATTACTTTCTTAACATCACCATGGTCCTCAATATTTTCTACAAAGCCATAGAGATGCTCAACACCTAGATTTTCAAGGGGTTCAAACATCTTTTCTGCCAACTCAGGTCCACTAATGTTAGCATAACCTGGATAGTTTTCAATGTCAGAAGTATTGTTCATCTGACCACCAGGAAGGCCACCTTCAATCAAAGCTACTTTGAGATTGCTGCGAGCTGCATACAAGGCTGCAGTCATCCCAGCAGGACCTGCACCGATAATAATCGTATCGTACATTCTATTTCCTTCTTTCTTGTTGTAACTATTCTTATTCTAACGGATAAAATCCTATTTGACAACTATTATGCCTTGAGAACCAACAAGATGCTCATGGTTGCAAAAGACAATACTGGAATTGTTAAGACTCCAATCATAATCATATCATAGAGGTGAGCCTGACGCTCCTTGGCTGTTTTATCCACACCTGACAGAGCTCTAAAACCAATCCAAATCCCTAAGACAATCAAGACTAGTAAAATCGTCAAAACCAAACTCTCTAAATACAAAGCAAATAGCTGAACTAGCATGCTCTCTCTCATTTCTATTATTTTTAAAGAGCAAACCCAGTTAGCTTAGCCAACTGAGTTTTTCTTATCTTCTATTATATCAAATATAGGTCCGTTTGTAACTAGCAAAGAACTCTTTTGTTCGTTCTTCTTTTGGATGGTTGATGATCTCATCCGGTGTTCCAGATTCAATAATCTTTCCTTTATCCAAAAATAAAACCTTATCCGCAACTTGAGCAACAAATGACATATCATGACTAACCAAAACCATGGTTTGACCTGATTTAGCTGCATTGGCGATCGATCTTTCTACCTCACCAACCAATTCTGGGTCCAGTGCTGAAGTTGGTTCATCCAAAAGTAAGACGTCTGGTTTCATGGCTAGGGCACGCGCTATAGCTACCCGTTGTTTTTGCCCCCCTGACAAGTGACGCGGATAATGCTGTTCACGATCAGAAAGCCCAACCTTAGCTAGCTCTTCCTTAGCAATTTCAGTCGCTTCTTCGTCCGATAGTTTTTTAACGACCACCAAGCCTTCTTTAACATTGTCTAGCGCTGTTCTACGCTCAAATAAATTAAACTGTTGGAAAACCATCGATAGTTTGCGACGAAGAGTTAGAATTTCTTCTTGCGTAATTTGAGAAAAATCAACTGAAAAATCATCAATCTGAATAGAACCACTATCAGGAGTTTCTAGATAGTTTAGGCTACGAAGAAAAGTTGATTTCCCAGCTCCTGAAGAACCAATTAAGGCAACAACTTCTCCTTTTTGAATATCTAAGTTCAGATGGTCTAAAACAGTTTGACCTGAAAAGGATTTGCTTAAATTTGAAATTTTAATCATTAGCGAAGCTCTCCTTTCATATCTGTCTCAACATTATCTGGTGCTGTAATAGCCATTTTTCTTTCAATGAAACGGCCAAGATTTTCAATAACGATATTTACTACCCAATAGACAAGAGCTACTGAGATAAATCGTTCGAAGTAACGATAGTCCGCACCACCCAATATCTGAGCTTGGGCGAAGACTTCTACAACCCCTGCACTAAATGCTAGAGAAGTTCCCTTGGTCAAGCCAATGAGGGAGTTAATCAAGGTTGGTGTTGCAACTACTGCTGCATTTGGAATAATCACACGACGGTAAACTTGTGCACGTGTCATACCAAGACTACGGGCAGCCTCTATCTCCCCAGGATTTACAGAAAGGATAGCTGCACGAAGAGTTTCACTGGCATAGGCTGCTTCGTTAAAGGCAAATGCCACAATTGCAAACGTTGCTGCTGGAATGGCATTAATGTTTAAAGCAGTCCCCCATTGTTGATTTAATGCTTTCAAAGCTAGTGGAATTCCATAATAGGTCAACATGAGTTGAACTAGAATTGGAGTACCCTTTAAGAAACTTACAAAAAAGGCTTGTAATGGGTAAATAAATCTAACTCGGTTGATTTTCACGATAGCAAAGATTAGGGCTAGCATGATACCAAAAAAGGCACCAAATACCGTTAGCATCAATGTTGTAGGTAATTGCTGTACAATTCTTGGAATCCCATCAAAGACAGAACGCCAACTAAAAAGTTTGCCATCTGGAATATATTGCATCAAATTTTGATACCAATCAGATGCTAAAATCGTTGTAACATTCATAGAAACATCCTCTCAAGATAATGATTCATTCTATCATACTTCGCCCCTAATTAAAAATATTTACTACGGGCAGAAGAGACTTTGTCTACCTACTAGTTTATCATACTTTAAAAGTGAGAGGTCATATATTTTACCTATCGAAGAGATAGAAAAAAACTAATTCAAGTCCAACTTATCGTAAGTTTGACGGTAACCAATTTGTTTTACAAGACCATTTTCAACTAGTATCGGACGTTTTAACAGCATACCATCACTAGCCAAGAGTTTGGCTGCTTCTTTGTTTGACAATGTTCCAACCTTATCTTTCAATCCGAGTTCACGATATTTGATTCCACTAGTATTGAAAAATTGCTTCAATTCGAATCCCGAAGTTTCGAGCCAGGTTAAAATGATCTTTTCACTTGGAGTTTCTTCAACGATATGAACATCTTTGTATTCTAGTCCGAGTTGATCAAGTTCCTTTTTTGCTTTCTTACAAGTTGTACATTTTGGATATTCGATAAATTCTAACATTTTTTCTCTTTCTATTTTTTATTTTCTTGATAACTTGCACCTTCATGCCTTAAGAGCCAAGCCTTCTTTTCGAGTCCCCAAGCATAGCCTGTCAGACGTCCTCCAGCACCTAGCACACGGTGACAAGGTACAAGGATAGACCAGGGATTGCGACCTACTGCTCCTCCGACTGCTTGAGCAGAAGCCACCTGCAAGTCCTTAGCTATTTGCCCATAAGTAACTGTCTGACCGAAAGGAATTCCTCGCAAGTAGTTCCAAACTCTTTTTTCAAAGTCACTACCGACAGGAGCTAAAGGTAATCCAGATAAGTCTTGATCTTGCTCCTTAAAATAAGTCTCTAAATAGGAAGTAATTTGATTTAAAATGGGATGACTTTCAACAACAGTTACATCATTTTCAGATAATCCCTTCTCAAAATCGCTCTCTTCTTCAATCCATATCCCAAACAAATAGTGGTCATCTGCTACCAGAGATAGGGGACCAATCGGTGACTTGTATAGCATCTTTACATACTTCTTAGGCATTTGATTTTAATTTTTGATAGGCCAAGCGTTCCCCGTCTACTGGAACTTTACCAACCTGTTTGAAGCCAAGTTTTTCAAAGATATGCTGCATGGCTATGTTTTTAGCGTGTGTATCTGAACGAAAATCTAGGTAATCGAAGCCTTCAATCAAGCCTTCTAAAAAGGTCTGAGCAACACCTTGACCTTGCGCATCTCTAGCAACAGCAATACGGTGAAATACTAAGTATTCTGCTTCTTTTCCCTCCCAGTTGCCATCATAAATTGCTTCATAAGCTTTTTCTGGGCTCTTAGTCACTGCTGCATAGGCTAAAAGGTCACCTTCGTCTAGGGCTACATAAGCTTGACCAGAGATGATATCTTCAATAATGGTATCTGCATCTGGGTAGCCGTTTTGCCACTGAGTGCTACCAGCTTCTGCTAAATATTTCTTGGCTCCCTCAATCACTTGCATAATTGCATCAACTTCGTTTGGAAAGGCTAAGCGAATCTCCATCATTTATCCTCTTTTCATACTATTTTCTCTCATCATAGCATAAATTATTTCTTTCTACAAGCACTTGAAACTTGACTTATTATTTCTAATATTTTATAATCTAGTTATTAAAACTAGATAAAAAGGAGTTGAAAATGAATACTACTTTTTCCTATCCAAAATGGGAAGAAATTCCAAGTATCAATCTCTATCTGGACCAGGTTCTGCTTTATGTCAATCAAATCTGTCCTCCTGCTTCTCCTGACAAGGAGAAAGGTTTGACAGCATCCATGGTGAACAACTATGTCAAACACGGTTATATCAGTAAACCAGAAAAGAAAAAATATCAACGCAAACAAATCGCACGATTGATTGCTATTACAACCTTAAAATCAGTTTTTTCAATTCAAGAGATTGCACAAACATTGAACACTCTTCAAGTTGAAGCTAGCTCAGAAACACTCTATGATGCTTTTGTAAACTATATGAATGCAGAAATTGACCCTGATAGTCCTATCATTTTGACGAGCTGTCAAACGGTCAAACTTTATCATCGAACCTTATCACTCATCGAGACCAATGTACAAGAGGAGGAACTCTCATGAATACCAGTTTAAAACTTAGTAAACGTCTTAGTTTTGGAGAAGAAATTGCCAACAGTGTCACCCACGCTGTAGGAGCATTTATCATGCTCATCTTACTTCCTATTTCATCAACCTATAGTTATGAGGCACATGGTTTCTTATCGTCTATTGGTGTTTCGATTTTCGTTATTAGCCTCTTTCTCATGTTCCTTTCATCAACTATTTACCATTCTATGGCCTATGGTTCAACCCATAAATACGTTTTGCGTATCATCGACCATTCCATGATTTATGTTGCCATTGCAGGTTCTTACACTCCTGTTGTCCTGACCTTAATGAATAACTGGTTTGGTTATCTCATTATCGCCATCCAGTGGGGAACAACTATTTTCGGTATTCTTTATAAAATCTTTGCTAAGAAGGTAAACGAAAAATTTAGTCTCATCCTCTACCTCATCATGGGATGGTTAGTCTTAGCTATTTTACCTGCAATCATCAGTCAAACAACTCCATTGTTCTGGAGTCTTATGGTGTCAGGCGGTCTTTGCTATACAGTTGGTGCTGGATTTTACGCTAAAAAGAAACCATACTTCCACATGATTTGGCATCTCTTCATCCTAGCAGCTTCAGCTTTGCAATATATTGCTATCGTTTATTACATGTAAAAAAGAAGTTGGGACAAATCCCAACCTCTTTTTTTAGTTGCACATATTGATAAAATACTGATGCAGGCGAACATCATCTGTCAATTCAGGATGAAATGAGGTTACCAGCATATTCTTTTCCTGTGCTGCAACGATTTGATTGTTCACGATTGCTAGAACTTCAACATCCTCACCGACACTACTGATAATCGGACCACGAATAAAGGTCATTGGAATTTTACCGACTCCCTTACAGTCTGCTTCGGTATAAAAGCTTCCTAGCTGACGCCCATAAGCATTGCGCTCGACTACTATGTCCATAGTCGCCAGATGACTCTCCTCTTGGGATGTGATTTGTTTTGCTAGTAAAATTAAACCTGCGCAAGTCCCAAAAACAGGGAGTCCAGATTGAATCGCTTCTCGAATGGGAAGCAACATGTCCTGGTCTCGTAAAAGCTTGCCCATGGTGGTAGATTCCCCACCTGGCAAGATAAGACCAGACAAACTACTTCTATATTGCTGAAAATCTTCTAGATTTCGCAGTTCAACACTTTCGACACCTAGTTTGCCAAGAACTTTCTCATGTTCCACAAAGGCACCTTGTAAGGCCAATATTCCGATTTCCATCTATTTTCCTCGCTCCGCCATGAGAATTTGGATTTCATTCTCATTGATACCAACCATGGCTTCTCCTAAATCTTCTGAGATTTCAGCTAAAATGTGAGGATTTTGATAATTGGTGACAGCTTTGACAATGGCTGCTGCACGTTTGACAGGATCACCTGACTTGAAAATTCCTGAGCCAACAAAGACACCTTCGGCACCTAGCTGCATCATAAGAGCAGCATCTGCAGGTGTTGCTACACCACCTGCTGCGAAGTTCACGACTGGTAGTTTTCCATGTTCGTGAACATATTGAACTAATTCTACCGGAACCTGTAATTCTTTTGCTGCGACATAGAGTTCATCCTCACGAAGATTTTGAATGCGACGGATTTCTTGATTCATCATACGCATATGGCGGACTGCCTGAACGATATCTCCTGTTCCTGGTTCCCCTTTTGTACGGATCATAGAAGCCCCTTCAGAGATACGACGCAAGGCTTCTCCTAGGTCTTTAGCACCACAAACGAAAGGAACTTGGAATTCTTTCTTGTTCACATGGAAACGATCATCAGCTGGAGATAAGACTTCGCTTTCATCGATATAGTCAATCTCGATGGCTTCTAAAATTTGAGCTTCAACAAAATGCCCAATTCGAACCTTAGCCATAACTGGAATGCTGACCGCTTCTTGGATTTCCTTGATCATCTTAGGATCACTCATTCGAGAGACACCACCAGCAGCACGAATGTCAGCTGGAATTCGCTCCAAGGCCATAACTGCTGCCGCACCTGCAGCCTCCGCAATACGAGCTTGTTCAGTGTTTTGAACATCCATGATGACGCCACCTTTAAGCATCTGTGCCAAATTTTTATTTAATTCATAACGATTTTCAGTCATTTCTTCTTCCTCATTTCTTGTATTGGTAGCTACATGTTTATTTTAAGGCAGAAATGACTTAAGGACAAGATAAAAAAGCGATAACTGTCCGGGTACAATTTTCTCTATCATAAAAAAGTACCCACAATGGGGCACTTTTATTTCTTAGATTTTTTAATACTTTTCACAAGATAAAACAGATATCCTGAAACCATATAAGCAACAAAGATAGTGGCTGCCCATTTAAAGACAAAGTCCCAACCATGTTTGGTAGCATTTAAAAAGAAATAAGGGAAGGGACTATCCTTAGCATTAGGGACATCCATCTTTAGAACAAAACCGTTTAAGATTGCAAATCCCATATAAAGTAAGGGAAGACTAGTCCATAACATAGGGTCAAACCACTTATATTGGCGACTCTTGTCAAAAATAATTGTATCTGCTAAAAACCAAAGAGGGACTATATAATGGCAAAGGAAATTTTCCAAACGGTAAAAATCTGTCGTCAAGGGAGCTAGCATGAAATGATAGATGACACAGGTAATCATGATACTCATAGTGACACCACCTTTGAGACGTAGAATACCAGAACTCTGCCAACTATCACCGCCACTACGCATCTTTAACAAAAGATAACCTGTAAAGAGTACAACCAAAAGGTTAGAAAGGACTGTATAATAGAGCAACATCCCTAAACCACCCCGTTTGGTAATCTCTAAGTATACACCAGTAAAGGCTGCTATAAATAAAAAGATACGACTATAAAATATTACTTTTTCATTTTTAATCATGATTAAATCTTCTTCACAAATTCTGATTTCAATTTCATAGCGCCAAAACCATCAATCTTACAGTCGATGTTGTGGTCACCTTCTACAATACGAATATTTTTCACACGAGTTCCTTGTTTGAGGTCTTTAGGAGCGCCTTTGACCTTCAAATCTTTAATCAAGGTAACTGTATCTCCATCAGCTAGTTTATTTCCATTTGCATCGATGGCAACAACACCTTCTTCAGTTTCTGCTTGCTCAACAGGATTCCACTCGTAAGCACATTCTGGGCAAACAAGAAGTGTACCATCTTCATACACATATTCTGAATTACATTTTGGACAATTTGGCAATTGACTCATGTTATCTCCTTAAAAATTTGTAATTATTTGATTGTCAAATTTTCTTTAACAGCAACTATTATACCTTAAAAGAGACTTTTTGACAAATCATGATAAAAAAACGATCAACCGAAACCTGGTTCATCGTTCTTTTAGTTTCTTATAAATGTTTTTGAGCTTCTGATTTAATTTTTTCAACAACTTCTAAAATAGAGAGTCCAGTTGTATCCAAATAGATTGCATCCTCAGCCTGTTTAAGAGGCGAAGTTTCACGATGACTATCTTTATAGTCACGCGCAGCAATCTCTTCTTTCAAAGTTTCCAAATCTGTTTCGATTCCTTTTGAAAGATTTTCCTTGTAACGACGTTCTGCACGCTCATCTACAGATGCTACTAGAAAAATCTTCAATTCAGCCTTAGGCAAGACCACTGTACCAATATCGCGACCATCCATGACAATACCACCTTGTTGGGCGATTTCTTGCTGGAGAGCTACCAGCTTTTCACGAACAGCTGGAATAGCAGCAAAGGCAGAAACAGCATTGGTTACTTCATTTTCTCGTATTGGATCTGTCACGTCAACATCTCCAACAAAAACAAGCTGGTCTCCATTTTCAGCACGCCCAAAGCTAATTGGATATTGTTCCAATAATTCAAGCAGTTGAGAAGATTCCTCTGCGCTTACTTGGTTATTCAAAGCAATGTAGGTCGCAGCTCGATACATAGCACCTGTATCCAAATACGTATAGCCAAAGTCCTTAGCGATAATCTTAGCGACTGTACTTTTACCACTGGAAGCTGGTCCATCAATGGCAATCTGAATTGTTTTCATCGTTACTCCTATCTTGTCTTAAGGACATCACCAGGATTTGCAAACCAAGTTCCTGTAGACATATGACCAGGGTTTAGAGCTTCAAGTTGAGCAATAGAAATCCCTGCTCGAGCTGCAATTGCAGCTTCACCTTCTCCTGCAAGAACTGTAATGGTTCCTTCAGCATTAGCATGTGTTTCTGTATGCTCTTGTTGCGTTGTCTCTGTTTTAGTTTGCTCTGTTACCGCAGTAGTAGCAGTTACAGTTGTAACCTCTTCTACCTTAGGCGCAGAGGAATCATAGAAATCTTTTAATGAAGAAGTACGATTGCTTCCACCAGATGACAAGTAGATTAATATCACTATCATTCCGATAATTATTGTGAAGAAAAGAATCGCTAATATCGTCAAAATACGATTAGCTGAGAACCCTGAATCATATTGATTGCGTTGGCGACGTTCTGTTCTTGTTTCTTCTTCCTGGTTTTCATAAATATCTTCTTGCCACGGTTCCTTTTCCATACCTTACTCCTTGAGTTTTTTTTATTTTCTTATTACAATATAAATATGAAGATTAGACTAATACCTGAACGTTGCATTGCCTGTGGGCTCTGCCAAACCTATTCAGAATTATTTGATTACCATGATAATGGTATCGTTCGTTTTTTCGATGATCCTAAGCAATTAGAGAGAGAAACTCCTTGTAGCGACGACATTTTAGAAGCTGTTAAGAATTGTCCTACTCGTGCTCTAATCAACGAGGAATCTTAAGATTTAATGGAGGATAGTTTTCTATTTTCCACTCTCTCTAGTTTAGCATATTTTTCTAGAAAATTATAGTCTTTTGCTAGACTAATTTTATACAATTTTACAATCATTTGTTCAAAAATCTCAATACCACCTTAACTGCTTTCTTAGGTCGTTTATCGATTACATAAATTCTAATTGATTGTTTCTTATCAATCTCATATAGAGCTAGAAAAAAGAGGAAGTACTTCCTCTTTTTTTGTGAATACAACAGATTAATCATCAAACCCATTTGGATGCTTGCTTTGCCAACGCCATGCATCTTCACACATTTGATTGATGTCAAGTTCTGCTTCCCAGCCAAGTTCTTTTTTGGCTTTTGCAGGATCTGAATAGCAGGCAGCGATATCCCCTGGGCGACGGTCAACGATACGATAAGGAATTGGACGTCCAACTGCTTTTTCCATATTATGGATAATTTCTAGGACAGAATAACCTTTTCCTGTTCCAAGGTTATAAATATTAAGTCCTGAACCTTTTTGAATCTTCTTAAGAGCTGCTACGTGGCCTTTTGCAAGGTCAACCACGTGAATATAGTCACGCACACCTGTACCATCTGGTGTTGGATAATCATCTCCGAAAACTTGCACCTCTTTTAATTTTCCAACAGCTACTTGTGTAACATACGGTAGAAGGTTGTTTGGAATACCGTTTGGATTCTCACCCAAATCCCCACTCTTATGGGCACCAATTGGGTTGAAATAACGAAGTAAAACAACGTTCCACTCTGTGTCAGCTTTATAAATATCGGTCAAGATTTCTTCCAACATTAGTTTTGTACGACCATAAGGATTGGTTACTGAAAGTGGGAAATCTTCTAAAATTGGAACTGTATGAGGATCTCCATAAACAGTTGCTGATGAGCTAAAGATGATGTTTTTACAGTTAGTCTCTTCCATAACTTTCAAGAGGCTAACAGTACCTGCAATATTGTTATCATAGTAGGCAAGTGGGATACGTGTAGATTCCCCTACAGCCTTCAAACCAGCAAAATGGATAACTCCTGTTGGTTCTTCGTGTTTGAAAATATCGCGAAGAGTTTCCGTATCACGGATATCTGCTTCGTAGAAAGGAATTTCTACGCCTGTGATTCTTTCGACTACTTCTAAGCTTTTACGGCTACTGTTTACCAAATTATCGACGACAACTACTTGGTGTCCAGCTTGGACCAATTCAATAACCGTATGAGTTCCGATGAACCCTGCTCCACCTGTTACCAGAATTTTTTCTTGCATTTTATTTCCTCAATTCTTGGATTATTTTTTTCATTTTACCATTTTTGATAGGGAAAGTCATTTACTTTCCTAATACTACCGTAAAAACTAGGTAAAAGAGTTACGATTGTTTCTTTTTAATATATCTTTCAGTCGGATAATCTGCCGGATCTAATACTCCACTTCTCCCTTGAAGCATTTGAGCTAGATGATAACCGATAATAGGACCAGTCGTTAACCCTGAAGATCCTAGACCACTTGCTGCATAGACATTGGATAAATCTGGAACTTGACCAAAAAACGGAGAAAAGTCACTCGTGTAGGCCCGAATACCCACACGTTCCCCACTAATCAGTGCTTCTTTTAAACTTGGATAAAATGAACTCGCTACCTCAGCCATTTGTTGTAGCAAATTCTCATCAACTGCTAGGTCAAAGCCCATATCATTTTCATGGGTAGCACCTAGAGATAACTTACCACCTGAAAATGGTATCAAATCCCACTCACCTTCCGGCATAACTACAGGAAAAGCTCCCATGTCTTGTTCCACTTGGTAATCTCGGAGTTGCCCCTTTTGAGGACGAACATCAACTGCATAGCCTAAAGGTTCCAAAATGTTACCAAGCCAAGCTCCCGTGGACAAGATGACTTGATCAAATATTTGATGGTCTATCTGGTAACCCGGTGCTAGAGGAGTTAGACTGACCTCTTTCTTTACAACCTTGACCTGACTGGCTTCCAGTAAGCGACTAACTAAAAATTGTCCGTCTACTCGAGCTCCTCCGGAAGCATAGAGCAATCTTTCAAATCCCTTTAAACCAGGGAATAACTCACTTGCAGACCTTTGGTCCAGAATAGCTAATTCTCCTATTAAGGGAGATTCATCTCTACGTTGCAAGGCTAAGTCATAGAGTTCCTCTAGTTTGGAGTCATCTTTTTTAAGAAGAAAAACACCAGAACGCTGGTAAAAATCGATTTTTTGACCCGATTTTTCTAAGTCAGTTAATAAATCTACATAAAAGTCTGCTCCTAGGCGAGCCATCTTGTACCAAGCTTTATTACGTCGTTTAGAGAACCAAGGGCTAATAATCCCTGCTGCTGCCTTAGTTGCTTGGCCACTTCCATTATCAAAAACAGTTACTTCGATATCAGCTTCCTTAGAAAGATAGTAGGCAGCTGTTGCCCCTACAATTCCTGCACCTACAATAGCAACTTTTTTCATTGTCTTTACCTTCTAACTAGATATGATGGAATGGATTTGTGGATGCTTGGCTTGCAATAACTTCTAGCGGCCAAGCATTCTCCTCCTTCCATTCATTCAGGAACGCTGCGATTTTTTCAACAAAGAGAACTTCAATATAGTGGCCTGGATCCAGAGCCAACAAGCCGTCTGACAACATATCTTGGGCAGTGTGGTAATAGATGTCACCAGTAATGTATACATCCGCTCCTTTTGCTAAAGCATCAGAGTAAAAAGACTGCCCACTGCCGCCACAGATAGCCACTCTTGAAACGGTTTTTTGCAAATCACTCTCATGATAATGCACCATACGGAGGCTATCTAGACCAAAAACTCCCTTAACATGACTAGCAAATTCTTCAAAAGTTTGTGACTCGATATTACCAATGCGGCCAATCCCTCGTTCAGGACCTGTTTCCTGCAGATAAGTTGTATCCTCAATACCTAACATCTGGCAGAACCAGTCATTAAGGCCGTTTTCAACAATATCAATATTAGTATGGCTAACGTAGACCGCAATATCATGCTTAATAAGATCAATATAAATCTGATTCTGAGGGCGACTAGCTACCAAGTCCTTTATCGGACGGAAGATAGGCGCGTGCTTAACGATAATCAGATCTACACCCTTTTCAATAGCTTCTGCCACTGTATCTTCACGTATATCAAGGGCAACCATGACTTTTTGGATTTCTTTATCTAAGGTACCAATCTGCAAACCACTACTATCGCCTTCCATAGAAAATTCTTGAGGACAATAGGCTTCATATCGGTTAATGATTTCACTTGCTTGCATGGAGCACCTCCTTGATGGCTTGAATTTTATCTACTAAAACTTGACGTTCTTCATGATTTTTTTCTGGGATTTGACTAAGGGCAAACTCAAGCTTTCTGGCTTCTTTTTGCCATTTTTGGATGAAGACTGGACTGATTTCTTTAGATAAAAAAGGACCAAAGCGGACATCAGTTCCTGATAGATTCATTTCACCAGCTTCTGCAACTATGATCTCGTAAAATTTCCCAGCTTCTTCTAGGATGCTTTCTGCCATAATTTGAAAACCGTGCTCTTGTAGCCAGTTGCGTAACTCATCTTCTCGGTTATTTGGTTGAAGAATCAATCGCTCAACATTGGCTAGTTTGTCCAAACCCTCTTCTAATATAGTAGCAATCAAGTGACCTCCCATTCCTGCAATAGTGATAACAGAAACCTGATCACTTTCTTCGAAAGCTGCCAAACCATTAGCTAAACGGACCTGAATTTTCTCAGTCAAGCCATGACTTTCAACATTTTTAACTGCAGATTGATAGGGCCCCTCTACAACTTCACCCGCGATGGCAGCTTCAATATGACCTTTTTCAACTAATTCAATAGGTAAATAAGCATGGTCGCTACCGACGTCCAGCAAAACAGCTCCTTGGGGAACAAAAGAAGCTACTGTTTCTAATCTCTTTGAAATCATCTTCTCTCACTTTCAAAAACTCTATTTCCCTTTATTATACCATATTTTATCTAGCAATCCTGCACCTAAAAAGACCGCAATCATGGATTGCAGTCTTTCTCTATTTTCTAGATTGATAACGACTTGTCAGGATGAAAATGACAGCAAAGATGGCCATCATGATGCCATAGACAGGTAATGTTTGTCCTGTCAGCGTTGAAATTTCAAGTAATTTTTGGATTCTTGGAAATAGAGCTGTTCCAAGGAAACCTCCAACTGACCAAATAATCAATAGCACACGCCACAAGCTAAATGGCAAGCAAGCTCTAACTACAGACATGAAACCAATCGATGCCAGTAGATAATACAAAAGTGTCGAAATTTCAATGGCTGTCCAACCTTGACTGGTTCCAAAAATTTTAACAAAGAGAACACTAAAGACTACCATCAAGGCACTTGGAAGTGCACGTAGCATGGATTTTTTGAGGAAGTTTTGTTCCACAGGTTTGATATTTCGTTCAAAAGTTAATACAAACGGTGGGAATCCTTCCACAAACTGGTCAATCATGGTAATCTGAATCGGAATGAATGGGAAAATCAGAATCCATTCAGTACGGCCCAATAATGCACTTGCAATACAGATAACTGCCAATAAGAATGAATAGATGGTCTTAATCAAGAAAATTGGAGCAATGTGGGCAATGTTATTGACCACACGACGTCCTTCAAAAAGAATCTCAGGAACATCATTGAAATCTGAATTCAAGAGAACCAGATTTGCAATCTGACGAGTCGCTGGATCTCCTTCAGCCATAACGATGGAACAGTCTGCCTCACGGAGAGCTAGGATATCATTGACACCATCCCCTGTCATAGCAGTCGTATGTCCTGCTTTTTTCAGAGTTTGGATGATCAGTTTCTTTTGATGAGGCGAGACACGTCCGAAAATTGCTGTCTCCTCAGCCATGGCAACCAACTCTTCATCAGTAATTTTCGAACAATCTACATAGCTCTGATAGTCTGCAAAACCAGCTTTTTGAGCAATACTTGAAACGGTAACTGGATTATCACCAGAGATAATTTTCAGCCCCACTTCCTGAGATCGAAGATAGTCTAGAGTTTCAGCTGCCCCTTCTCGAATCGGATCTAGAATCTCAAGCAAAGCCAAGGCTTGAATATCAGATGGTTTTTGTGGCTTGTGATGGCCAAGTTTTTCTTGACTGAGCGCTAACACCAAGACACGAGATCCTCGTTCAAGAGCTTCCCTAGCCTCAGGAACTTCAGCATCCAACAACATCTCCGGTGCGCCTAGAAAAACAGTTCCAAGACCTTCCAACTCCATTGCTCCCCATTTTCGATCGCTTGAAAATGGAAGGCTAGAAATCATCGGATAAGCCATCTCTCCCGCAAAACGCTTTCGAATAGCTTGGGCAGTTGGATTTTTATCCTCACTGTGTGCCATATAGCTGGTTAGTATTTTGGCAATAGCATCTTTGTCGTAAGCTTGAGTCAGAGGAAGGACAGTCTCAACCTGCATCTTTCCTTGGGTGATGGTCCCTGTCTTATCCAAACAGAGCATATCGACACGCGCTAAGGTCTCAACTGAGTACATTTCCTGTACCAAAACCTTCTTCAAACCGAGCTTGATAACAGCGGTTAAGAGAGAGGTGATAGTCAAGAGCGCAATTCCCTTAGGCAACATCCCCAAAAGGGCTGTAGATGAATTAACTACAGAAGACTTCAGTGGCAAACCTTTTAAGAGCAATGCTTCAAGCAAGAGAGCAATTCCAAATGGAATGATGATTTTCCCAGTAAAGCCAGCTAGTTGGTCTAGCGATTTCATGATACGTGAGTTGATCGGCTTCACCGTCTTAGCTTCAAGCATGAGCTTGGCTGCATAGTTATCCGCCCCAACATGATGTACCTGGGCGAGGACAGAACCACTTGCAAGAAAGCTACCCGACAACATTAAGTCTTCTACTTCTTTTTGCACCAAGTCACTCTCACCTGTTAACATGGCTTCATTGACTTCTGCAAAACCTTCTAAGACAACTGCATCACTTGGAATCTGAACTCCCGCTGATAAGCGAATCACATCATCTAAAACAAGTTTTTCCGGATCCAAAGCAATCTCTTGTCCATCACGGATAGTGGTAATCTTTTCTTTATTCAAGAGATTGAGTTTATCAACCATATGTTTGGCACGTAGCTCAGTTACAATTCCTGAAAAAGCATTAAAACAGATAACCGCAAAGAAAACTAGGTTGCTCCATGCCTGAACAAAGGCTAGTGCAAGAGCTATCGCAAAGTTTAAGGCATTGAATAGGGTAAAGACATTTCGCTTTACAATCTGCCAAGTACTGGTACTAGCTGATGCTTTGAAATCATTAATCTGCCCCTGTTTCTGACGTTCTTTAACTTCTAATTGGCTTAAGCCCATAATTTTATTTTTATCCATAATCTCTATCATATCATTTTTTTTTGAATAATTCTAATCTCATATGAAGAGCTTTTTCACCTATATAAAAAAATTTGCCTGTCCTACAACGATAAGGTATAATAAAAGAAAGAAAACCGAAGGAGACATCATGTTTTACACTTATCTGCGTGGGCTGGTTATGTTGATTCTATGGTCAATTAATGGAAACGCTCACTTTCACAATACTGAAAAAATTCCAAGTTTAGATGAAAACTATATCCTTGTTGCGCCACACCGTACCTGGTGGGATCCAGTCTATATGGCTTTTGCAACAAAACCAAAGCAATTTGTCTTTATGGCAAAAAAAGAACTCTTTTCAAATCGCATCTTTGGTTGGTGGATTCGCATGTGTGGTGCTTTCCCTATCGACCGTGATAACCCAGGTTCTTCTGCTATCAAATATCCAATTAATGTTCTTAAAAAGAGCAATCGCTCACTGATTATGTTCCCGAGTGGTAGTCGTCATTCCAATGATGTTAAGGGTGGTGTAGCCCTCATCGCAAAGATGGCTAAGGTTCGTATCATGCCTGTTACCTATACTGGTCCTATGACTCTAAAAGGGCTTGTCAGCCGTGAACGTATTGATATGAACTTCGGAAATCCGATTGATATCTCAGATATTAAAAAGATGAATGATGAGGGAATTGAGATGGTTGCAGACCGCATCCAATCTGAATTTCAACGCCTGGATGAGGAAACAAAACAATGGCACAATAATAAAAAACCAAATCCACTCTGGTGGTTCATCCGTATCCCTGCACTGCTTTTGGCAATTATTGTCGGAATCCTGACAATCCTCTTTACCTTCGTAGCAAGCTTTGTTTGGGACCCAGATAAAAAGAGAGAGCAATTACAATAATCTAATCTTCACAAGCCTAAGTTGAGTACTTGGGTTTTTTCTAGTTGCTCCGGTGCCCATTCGCTTATTGACAAAAGGCTAAAACTATAGTATACTTTCAAAGTAAGCTGATTTAGCTCAGTAGGCAGAGCGCATCCATGGTAAGGATGAGGTCGCCGGTTCGATCCCGGCAATTAGCATCATTCGTCAGTTCCTTTTTAGGAACTATTTTTTTCTTGACAAACTATTGCCCCTATAGTAAAATAAAGTCTGCGATGAGTCGATATGTAGCGAGAGCTACAATTGCGCAAAGGAGGTCATTAACGCAGGAGCGGACCTTGAGAAATTGTGTGAACCGGTTTCTCACATGGAGATGCCTCTCATGCTTTCTGGTTTCCCAGAAAGCTTTTTTTAATTCTTTTATATTCTACAACAAAAAAGCCTATCACCCAAGCTCGAACGCTTGAAGTGATAGGTTTTTATTTTTTGATTAACGTACTGTACGGATACGCATAGTGTTTGTACGAACTGCTTCACCAAGTGGCACACCTGCTACGATAACGATATCGTCACCAGATTGTACAAGACCTGCTTCAACTGCTTTACGTTCAGCAATTTCGAACATATCGTCAGTTGAAGATGGAGCATCTGTCAACATTGGGATAACACCCCAGTTCAACATCAATCCACGTTCTGTCAATTCGTCAAATGTCAATGCCAAGATATCAGCATTTGGACGGTATTTAGAAATCAAACGTGCAGTGTGACCTGTCTTAGTAAGAGTTACAACCAATTTAATGTCCATTGAGTTAGTAGCATCTTTAACAGCTGAAGCCATTACTTCTGTCTTAGAGTTACGTTCGAATGAATCTGAGTTCAAACGTCCGTATTCGTTAAGAAGAGTTTGAGCGTTCTTATCGATTGTAGCCATTGTAGTTACTGACTCAAGTGGGTATTTACCGTTTGCAGACTCACCTGAAAGCATTGTTGCGTCAGTTCCGTCGATAACAGCGTTAAATACGTCTGATACTTCTGAACGAGTTGCACGTGGTTTTTCAGTCATTGTTTCAAGCATGTTAGTTGCAGTGATAACAACTTTACCAGCAGCATTCACTTTAGTGATAATCATTTTTTGGTAAACTGGAACCATTTCAAATGGTACTTCAATACCCATATCACCACGAGCAATCATGATACCGTCAGCAGCTTCAATGATTTCATCCAAGTTTTCGATACCTTGTTGGTTTTCGATTTTTGCAAACAATTGAACGTGACCATTACCTGTTTCTTCACAGATTGCACGAACTTCGTTTACGTCTTTTGCAGTACGTACGAATGAGATTGCGATAAAGTTGATACCTTGTTCAAGACCGAAACGAATATCAGCATTGTCGCGATCAGCAAGTGCTGGGAAAGGAATTTTAGTGTTAGGAATGTTAACACCTTTTTGTTTAGCAATGATTCCATCATTTTCAACTTTAACAACAAATTCACGTTTAGCAGCATCTTTTTCTACAACGCGAAGACCAAGTTTACCATCATCAACCAATACTTGGTGACCAACTTCAACATCATCAAAAATATCAAGTGCACCAGCTACGTTCAAAGCAATCACGTCACGAGTTGATTTGATACCTTGTTTTGTTGCAACACGGATTGTTTCACCAGTCTTGTATGAGTATTCTTTAGCTTCACCTTCAAACAATTCAGTACGGATTTCTGGTCCCTTTGTATCAAGAAGGAAACCAACTTTTTTACCTGCAAGTTTTTCAGCAAGTTTTACAGTTGCCATACGTTCACCTTGTTCTTGGTGGTCACCGTGTGAGAAGTTGAAACGGAAAGCGTTAGCTCCTGCTTCAATCAATTTAGCAATGTTCTTTGCTGATGCTTCAACATCAAGCTTTTCACCCCAATATCCGTCATCACCAAATTTTTTACCACCACGGATTTCTACCGCAGGACCTAAAGTTGCAACGATTTTTACACGTTTATTCATGATTATGAAACTCCTTTATTTTTTAGACCTTTTTGGTCTGATTAACTAAGTTAATGAAAGTAAATTAGGACAAGCTCTTATTCAATTTGGCTAGTTCTAAGTCAGCCTTGTGAGGGTTGTTTACAACAATCTTACCATCGGCTGTTAGGCTAAATAAAGCCCCCTCTTCTGCTGTTCCCAGAATTGGATTTTCAACCATCTTTTCATTACGAATACCAACAGCAACACCACCGATTCCTTGTTTAAGAAGTTTAACAGCGTGTGCTCCCATACGTGACGCTAATACACGGTCACGAGCAGTTGGTGATCCACCACGTTGGATATGACCGAGTTCTGTTACACGAAGATCACTTGTATCTCCTGCTTCTTTCAGCTTTTGACCGAATTCAGCTGCTGACATGACACCTTCAGCTAAGACGATGATATTGTGTTTTTTACCATGTTCGTAGCCCGCCTTGATGCTTGCTACGATGTCTTCCATTTTGAAGCCTTCTTCAGGGATGATGATTTCGTCAGCACCTGTTGCAACACCTGCCCAAAGAGCGATATCCCCGGCATTACGTCCCATAACTTCAACGACGAAAGTACGACGGTGACTTGAAGATGTATCACGAATCTTATCAATGGCATCCATTGCAGTTGTTACTGCGGTGTCAAATCCGATAGTGAAATCAGTTCCCACAATATCGTTATCAATTGTACCTGGAAGTCCAATAGCAGGGAATCCATGCTCAGTCAAGCGCATAGCTCCATGATAAGAACCATCACCACCAATAACTACGACACCTTCGATACCGTGTTTTTTCAACTGCTCAATTCCTTTAAGTTGACCTTCAAGTTGTGCAAACTCAGGATAACGAGCAGAGTGAAGGAAAGTACCACCACGTGAAATGATGTCTCCTACAGAAGCAGTATCAAGTGGATAAATCTCACCAGCAACCATACCAGCATATCCATCATAGATACCAAATACTTCCATTCCTTCCGAGATTGCTTGACGAACAACTGCACGGATAGCAGCATTCATACCAGGGGCGTCTCCACCACTAGTCAAAACAGCAATACGTTTCATTTGGTTTTGCTCCTTTTTCTTTTTACATTCTAACTGATTATACCACAATTAAAGTTAAAATTCTTTTATTTTCATTGATTTTTAACGATAAATCGTTTTCATAGTTATTTGTCTCAAAGATTCTTGTAGACTTGCGTCTTTTGCTACAAAATAACCTGGTAAAAGAACATTTTTTTGTTCATCCTCATAGCGAATGACAACAGGAATTTGGCCCTTATGTTGCTCTAAAATATGATAAATCTCAGAATCGTAGTCATGATCAGCCACCTGAATCCAAAAACGTTCACTTACTGCTTCTTTTAGAGTATTTAACACTAATTGCAGGCGACCATCTCTGGACTGTACTTTTCCATTTAGATAGTAGAATTTCCCTTCATGTAGGATGTTTTTAAATTGGCGATACTGGTCAGAAAAAACAGTGACTTCCAAATTTGTCTTACTATCACTAACTTTCAAAAAGGCCATGTTTTCACCTTTTTTTGTTCGGATTACACGGATAGATTGAATCTCTACGAGCACAGTTGCTGTCTGACCTTCGGACAGTTCAGACAAACTAACAATTGGATATAATGGGTTCTTTGCTAAAATCAGCAATGGGTGTTGACTGATACCCACTCCTACCCACTCTTGTTCTTTTTTGAATTTCTCAATATTTGAAAAGTCTTCTGTATCTGTCCAACTATAGCTAGAATCTGCAAAGAGGCTACCTAACTCTTCCACGAAGATAAACAAAGTTGGTAGATTCGCTAAAATCTTCTGACGATTTTTATCAAATCCATCAAAGAGTCCAACTTCTACTAAAGGAGTCAGGAGGCTAAGCTTCTGATAATTCTTGGGTAAGCGTGTGATAAAATCTTCTACACTACTAAAAGGACGATTCTCTATAATCCAATAAGAAAAATCACGAGGTATTCCCTTAATACTCTTGAGTCCCAAATAAACCGTCTTATCCGTCAATTTATCCTGATATGGAACCGTATTAATCGAAAGCGGAGTCAGTTCAAAGCCCATTTCAAGCGCATCGAGAATATAATCTCCACTCGCATAATTGAGCATGACCTGATAAAAGATCGCTGGGTAATGTGTTTTAAAGTAGGCAAGTTGAAAGGCTAAAGCTGCATAAGCGTAGGCGTGGGAACGGTTAAAACCGTATCCAGCAAATTTTTCCATGACAGCAAAAACTTCTTGAGCCTGTTCTTTGCTATGGCCATTTTCAAGTGCACCTTGGATAAAACTCTCCTCCATTCGGTGCATCTCAGCAGCATTCTTTTTCCCCATAGCACGACGCAAGATATCGGCTTTTCCAAGACTGAAACCTGCATAGCGTTGAGCTACTTGCATGACCTGTTCTTGGTAAAGCATGATGCCATAGGTCGGAGCTAAAATATCTTCTAGTATAGGGTCAAGTACTGTAACTTTTTCTTTGCCATGTTTTCTAGCCACAAAGTTATCGATATAGTCACTTGCACCTGGTCTGTTAAGGGAAGTCGTTGCCACTACTTCTTCAAAGTTTTCTGGTTTCACGCGCTTCAATAAGCGAATAGCTCCAGGTTGTTCAAACTGAAAGATTCCCTTGGTCTTCCCAGCTGCAAAGAGGGCTAAAGTTTCTTTATCCTCAAGATCTATATCCTCAATTCTTAATGGAATTCCTTGAGTTTCATATAAGAGCTCTTGCATTTTTTGAGCGAAGGTTAGGTTTCGAAGACCCAAGAAATCCATCTTGAGCAAGCCATTTCCTTCAACTCCATGAGCATCATACTGGGTAATCAGCATATCCTCACCGTACTTGAGAGGGATATAATCTGTTAGATTTTTATCACTAATCACGATACCAGCTGCGTGGATGGAAGTTTGTCGAGGATAGCCTTCAATCTTTTTGGCAATTTCAAAAGCTTTTTGATACTCAATCTTACTTTGAATCAGTTGTCTAAAACCTAGATTGCCTTCATAGGCTGTCGTTAGAGTATCTTTGAAACCAATTTTTTTTGTTATGGATGTCAACTCATACTCGGGAACACCATACCGTTTAAAAACATCTCGGATAGCCTGTTTGGCACCAAAGGTCGAGTAAGTAACAATCTGCGCAGCATGGATACTACCATAGCGGTCACGAACATAGCGAATAAACTCTGGACGATAGATATCAGGAATATCAATATCGATATCAGGCATGGTATAGCGTTCACGATTCAAGAATCGTTCAAAGATAAGATTTTTTGCTACAGGATCAATCCCCGTAATATCTAGAGCGTAGGCTACTAAACTTCCAACTGCAGAACCACGTCCCATTCCCATGTAATACCCTTGAGAACGACCGAAACGTAAGAGATCCCAGACAACCAAGAAATAGTCATCGAATCCCATTTCATGAATCACTGATAACTCATCTTCTAAACGAGCCTGATAATCTTGATTCCATAACCCTTTCTGCTTCAGACCCTGAATGGCTCGTTCTCGGAGTTCTTCAACAGCAGGTCTCTCTGGATTGAAACGTGGAAGCTTGAGACTACTATCAATCTCATAGGAAGTATCTTTGACCAATCTTGCAAGATTATCCAGTGCGATTGGGAACTTCTCTAGAAAAACCTGTTCTAGACGCTCAGCTGGTAACAACAAGCCCTGTTGAGATTGAACATCAATCTCTCGCAAGGTCACGTTCTCTTTAATCGCTTTAAGCATCTGTAGAGCTTCTAAATCCTCAGACTCAAAAGAGTTAACACGATAAAGAGGGAGAATGGGGTGAGAAAAATTCGATTGAGGTGTATCCGGATACACTCCGATATAGTAGTCATGTCCCAAATCTAAGTCGGCAATTCCAGAATAATAGGGAACAATAACGCAAATATCCTCTAGGTAAGAAGAAAAATCAGTCCAATCTTTTTTACCCGTCATCTTTAAAGTCGAAAGCTTCATAAGATTTTGATAACCACGATTTGACAGGGCTAGGAAACGTAGATTGAGCCATTCATCTTTATGATGAACAGTCATCTCAAGACCTAATAAAGGCTGTATCCCCTGTTTTTGGCATTCTTTGATGAAATAATAGGCTCCATAGAGATTATCTTCATCCATGATTCCGAGTGATGAATAGCCATATTCCTTCCCTTGACTGACATATCTCTTGATTGAAATCATACTCTCCATGAAACTATAGACCGTTTTTGTTTCCAGTTGGGCAATCATTCTTTCTCACCTCCCTTTTTCTTTTTCTATTATACCATTTTAAAAAATAGAAACACAATTTCTTTCTAATCATTAAACTAAAAAACCACAGCCTTAAAGGCTATGGTTTTATGATATGAAATAAGTTCGAAGAAGAGTTGCGCCTAGCTTTTTTAATTTAGTTACTTGTATCTTTCGTTAAAAATATCCCGATTAAAACTAGAACTAGGGAGAGAAAAGGAAAAATCCCAAAAGTCAGCCAATCCGTGTTGAATGCTAAAAGTCCGGAAAGCAAATAAAAACCTGCACTCGCATACAAAAAATTTCTATTTACTTTCTTGATTCCTATCTGTGTTAAGACAGTTGCTATAGCGTAAGGAATTAAATTAGGACCTAGAAAAATCAAGAATACAATTCCCCATTTACCAGCAGCTAAAGCAAAATGTATAAATATAAGAATATAGGTAAGTGCCAAATAAAATGAGAAAGATAGAAGAGCCGAAGGTTTCTTGACTGCTTTTGGACCATTCTCCGTATTTTCAACTGAATTATTCTCTACAATTAGTTTATCTTCTTCTTTGTTTAGTTCTACATTTGGATTTTGGTCTGACATTTTTTTCTCCCACTAATTTGTTTAATTATTTTTATTATATCCCAATTTGTCACATTAAGCTAGATAGAAAAAGCCATCTATGTTAGTCCCAGATAAACGCTCACATTTGTCTGAAGGAAACTAACATAAATGACCTACACTACTCCGTATCAAGTTTTTCTGAGTCAGGTGAAATAGTCTAACTCAATTTGACAAATGAGGAGTTTTTATTATTTTTCACGAATCACTTCTACCTTATATCCATCTGGATCTTTGATAAAGTAATAGTTTGGCTGAGTTCCTGGCAGTCCTTTAGGTTCTGTTACTTCATAACCTTTTTCACTATGCTCTTTATGCAGAGCTTCAAGGTCAGGCGTACTTAGGGCAATGTGTGCAAATCCGTCACCCACAACATAAGGCCCATGGTCATAGTTATAAGTCAATTCCAATTCATAATCATCACCGTCAAGACCTAAATAAACAATGGTGAAAGCATAATCTGGAAAGTCCTTACGGCGCAATTTCTTAAATCCAAAAGCATCTTGATAAAAAGCAATTGATTTTTCAAGATTTTCTACGCGTAAGCAGGTATGTAACATTTTTGAAGCCATATTATCTCCTCTTTCATTTCGATAATTCCATTATACCCTTAATTAGTAAAATTTACTAGGAACTAAAACGATAGTCTCTACTCTGTATTTCAGTTTCAACCAATACTTTCACGACTTTCCTTACGAATATTCCGCACAAGTAAAAGTAAGATAAGAATAAAGAGCCCTTCTAGGAAGTAGAAAGCAAACTCACTATTCATAATTAGTAAGTCTTTTTCAAAAAAGACTTTACTAAAATCTTGTATAGGTGTGAATAGGATTCTAAATAAACGTCTTAGGAAAATAAAAATTTGCAATCCATAAATCATAAAGGTCTTTTTAACACCAATTGCTAAACGCTGTTCTTTTGTAAAATAAGCCAATACGATTCCATTTAATAAGAGTATGAACGTTAAGCTCAGAGTTTCATCTCTTAGAACAACTGGATTAAAAAGACTTAAGCGACTGTGAGTAAGAGGTAATAATTGAAAAAATATAATACCCATTAAAATTGGAAAGAAAATTCCCTTCAATGAAGGTGGTAACCCTACTTTATATCTTGTAAAGTATAAGACACCAACCACTATCATAACAATAAAGATGTAACACATCGCAACATATGAAATCATTTCGCTTCGGTTTGCCAGAGCAACTAGAAAACCTGAAGATAGAAACAGTCCCAGCGGAACTAACTTGTCTAAAGAATAATCCCACTTAAACCCTTCACTTATCTTGAATCCATCAATAGAACAGAAAAAAGTAATGAAAATAAGAGCCCCAATGAGACCTAACGGTAAGGTTGGTAAGATAAAGATCATTAACAATATTAATAGAATCCATGGTTTGAGATTGTAGTAGAATTTTTGTTTTAATCCTCTAGCAGCTACACCTTCTTCAATCAGTGTTTGCCTCAATTTTAGCATATAAACGTAGAATAGTGATACCATACCGGCATGAACCCAGGAATTCATAGCATATTGCTCTAAAACACTGAATATTAAACTAAAAATCGTAAATAGACCAAACACAAACTGAAGAAACTTATTTTTAAAGACCTGTCTTTTTTTCCAAACCAAATAAGATATTTTAGAATTCGGATGACAGAGTTGATAAGCATAGCTGGTCATCTCTTCTAGTTTCTGGTCTGTCTCCTCCGTCATCATCATGGGAACCATTTTAGATGTGGAAAAAGGACCTAAAACATAAAGCAACAATTCTCCGTCTTTAAAACGATGATACTCCTTATAGATTTGTTGAAGCAAAATCGCAAGAATGCGCGGTTTACTTTTAAAGTAAGTTCTCCACTTCTCCCAATCATTGATATCTTCATCATTCTTCGTAATCTTATCAATATAGAGATAGCCTTGATGATACCAGTAATCAAAATTTTCTTTTTTATCTAATGAAAACTTTTCAACAACCCAAGGATAAGAATGAGTATCCTTCCAGAAACCGAATTTCTTCAGATAAGGATTTTCTTCATCCTTGATATGTTTTTCTACAAAGTGGAAAACAATATCAAGAACCTTGTCATTTGTAAATGGATAAACATCGATGTCCTCCAATAATTGAAGCAAGAGAGATTCATCCTGAACGTTCTCAAGGAGATAGGACCAATCCTTTACAAGTCTAGCATCGTCTTGATATGTACTATAGGCTAAGAGATATAGAGCTTCCTCAACCTCTGAAGAATTTAGCAAATTATAAGAATGGATATCGAATGGTTCTTCTGAATCTGCTTTTAATTCTTCAAAGTAAGCCACAAGCTCGTCATAGGCTTTTTGGTCTTCTTCTCCCACCTCTGGTTTAATCTTCTCCAAAATATAAGCCAAAACTGGAATGCTAGTAATCATTTGTTTACTGCTATTCAAGAGAAAAAGGACCGTACCAGGAGAAAAAGATTGTTTGAAAAAAGTTATCCAAACTCCAATTTGATTGGCTTTTTGGGAGTCCTCTAGAAGGGCTTGGCATAAACGATAAGAAGCATACAATTTCGCAGTTTCTTTTTTCGCATCCTCAAGAGACTCTCCATTTTTGTAGGCAGTAGCTCTTTTAACCTTCCAATGCTTCAGTTTATAATAATATCCCCAGTACTTAAAGTCAGGAATATAGTCTTCCAGCAAGGGAATAATGATAGAGAATTGCTCAGGTTTGTTAAAAATATAAACATCCATTTCTTCTAAAACAGACTGAACAACACTCATATCATATCGATACTGATTAAAAAATTGTCTCCAAAGATGTTCTTGTTCTTCTATGGTATAGTCAGGATTTCCTACAATACTTTCAATCGCGTTTCGAATCAGATACTCTGACTCTAGATAATCACTAAAATCTAAGACATGACTAGAAGCATTCGACTCGTGAGCAGTTGACTCTTCACTTAAAGTTTCAAAATTAAGCGGAGAAGCAACTATTTTCTCTTCTTGATTACTGAAATGCTGAGAGGAGCTAGCTTCACTTCCAACAGTTTCTGGTCTCGTACTATTAGACCGTGCTTCTCTTAAAGCCGACTGGTAGGCTTCTACAATTTGTTGATAGATTTCTAGTTGGTCCTCAGGATGGTAAAGTTTCACTAACTCAGAATATCGTTTTCGAATAGTCTTAACATCATGAGTTGGCTCAATCCCTAAGATTTCCCATTTGTTCATAGAATCCCCTCTCATAAGCCACGCTCTAGAAACTCTAGATAGTTAGAAAATGATTGATAAAGTTTTGGTAAATGATACATAGATGCTTGTCTAACTTCTTCTTCAAAACGTCGAGTCTCTGCCATCAACTCATCTCTTCTTCTCCCTAAGAGCATGCTGTATACACGATTGGCCTTTTCAAGCAAGAAACGGTAAACCTCCGTTTCTTGAGCATTAATCTTATAACGAGTTAGCTCTGCTTGTTTTTTCTTGATTTCATCTTCAGTCAAGGTGATACTCTCTTGGAGAATAACATGATTAAATACTTTCTTTGTTGAATCAATGGTTACTTCTACATCCAAAATTCCATTTAGGTCATAGGTGAATCGAATAGTAAAGCCTTCATGAGCCCGTTTATTAACAGGAACTGGCACTTCCAACTCCCCGAGGAATAAGTTTTGGGAAGCCTTCATCATTTCTCCTTGGTAGACTTCTACCTTCACTTGGCTTTGTCCTAATTCTGCGGTGTAATACTGTTCCGTTCGTGAAGCAGGTAGAGGAGAATTACGCTCGATAATCGGAGAAAAACGATCACCAACAACTGCAGTTCCAAGTGTGAAAGGACAAATATCCGATAACAACAAATCGCGAACCTCTCCCTGACGCTCCTTTATTCCCGCTAAAAGA
This sequence comes from uncultured Streptococcus sp., assembly GCA_963528105.1. Lineage (GTDB taxonomy): Bacteria > Bacillota > Bacilli > Lactobacillales > Streptococcaceae > Streptococcus. The sequence goes on from CAURUY010000003.1 coordinate 29,375, forward strand.
GCACAACCTTTAGCAATCATCTTATCAGGATCATCAGGTACCTGTACTGCTTGGTCAATACAGTAAGACAAGAAATCTTGTACCAATCGAAGTTTTGAAGTCCCACCGACAAGAACAAAGTTATCAGAGGATACATAACTATAGCGCGCATCCATCAGTGCTCTATCTAGTACTGACTTAAGGCGAGCTAATAATGGTTGGCACAGCTCATAAAAACGCTGATAAGTTATGTCTAAAGAGAATTCCTTGTCCTGATCCGTTACTAGCATTTGCACTTCTTCATTGGTATTTAGATTCAGCTTTGCCTTTTCAGCTTGGACCAATATTTTACTGTAAAATTCACGAGAAATCGTATCCTTACTTAACTGATTTGAAACCAAGAACTCCTCCGCAATTGCTGCAGTAAAATCTTCTCCTCCCAAGCGATTATCCCCTGCGATAGACACAATCTCGACAACATTGTCAAACAACTCTACGACTGAGATATCCAGTGTTCCACCACCAAAATCGACGACTACAAATGACTGGTCTTCTTGATTGCTCATTGATTTTTTTGCAAGAGCAGCTGCGGAAGGTTCGTTGATGATACGTTCAATTTTTACTCCTGCAAATTGTCCTGCTAGTTTTGTTGCATAGCGTTGCGCATCATTAAAATATGCTGGTACACTGACGATAACCTCGTCAACCGTTTCATCAAGAAAAGTCTCTGCATCATCCACTAGTTTTCGAATAACAAAAGAGCTCAGCTCCTCTGCTTTATAAATTCTATCCCCTAGAACTAATTCATGTTTAGTCCCCATAAATCGTTTGAATTGGGCTACTGTTTTATCTGGATGCGTCACTAAACGTTCCTTAGCAATTTTCCCTACAATGACTTCATCATTATCGTCCAAAGCTACAACTGATGGCGTTAAATATTCTCCAAAAGCATTTGGAATCAGTTTTACTTGACCATCTTGATAAACACCTACCAATGAATTCGTCGTTCCTAGATCAATACCTACTATCATCTTCTAACTCCATCTTTTTAAACATACTACTATTATACAGGAAAAGTCCCATTTCCTTAAACAAAAGATGCCATTCACTGTCCATTTCATGAAAATAAAAAAAGCTTCATTTCCCTCCCGTAGATTGAACCACAAGAGTAGAAATGAAACTTTTAAACATTATTTACCAAGTTTTGCTTTAGCTGCATCTGCAAGAGCTGTGAAAGCTGCTGCATCGTTAACAGCCAAGTCAGCAAGCATTTTACGGTTAACTTCGATCTCAGCCAATTTCAAACCATGCATCAATTGTGAGTATGAAAGTCCGTTCAAACGAGCTGCCGCATTGATACGAGTAATCCACAATTTGCGGAAGTCACGTTTCTTTTGACGACGGTCACGGTATGCATAGTAGTAAGAGTTCATTACTTGTTCTTTTGCAGTACGGAACAAGATGTGTTTAGCTCCATAGTAACCTTTTGCTAATTTAAGAATACGTTTACGACGTTTGCGTGATACAACGCCACCTTTAACACGTGCCATGTTTTATTTCCTCCAAATATTTCCTAGAATTGTTTACTTACAGTCAAGCTATTATTTCAAGCGAGTAAGCATTGCTTTGATACGTTTGTAATCTCCTGAATGCACCATAGATGCTTTACGAAGATGACGACGTTGTTTCTTAGTTTTTCCGTGGAAACGGTGAGAAGTGTAAGCACGGAAACGTTTAAGTCCACCAGAACCTGTACGTTTGAAACGTTTAGCTGATGCGCGGTGTGTTTTTTGTTTTGGCATGATTTTTTCTCCTTTATTTAACTTTCTGACAATTATTTTTTGTCAGTTGCTGGCGCCAATTGCATAAACATTTGACGTCCATCCATTTTAGCACGTTGTTCGATGATAGCAATATCTTGAGTTGCTTCAGCGAAGTCGGCTAAAACTTTTGCACCAATTTCTTTATGGGTAATCATACGTCCCTTAAAGCGAATAGATACCTTTACTTTGTTTCCTTTTTCAAGGAACTTACGAGCATTGCGAAGTTTGGTATCGAAATCACCCTTGTCAATTACGGGGCTCAAACGAACTTCTTTCACGGTCACAACGCTTTGTTTTTTGCGTTGTTCTTTTTGCTTCTTCTGGTACTCAAATTTGAACTTACCGTAGTCCATAATTTTCGCAACAGGAGGTTTAGCTTGAGGTTGAATGAGAACCAAGTCCACATTAGCTTCATCCGCAAGTGCTTGCGCTTCGCTTAGTGGTTTGATACCCAATTGCTCACCTTCAAGACCGATTAAGCGAACTTCACGTACACGAATTTCATCATTGATGAATAAGTCTTGCTTTGCTATGGTTTTCACCTCTTTTTTTAATTTAGAGAAAAACAAGAGCGGACTTGCTAACGCAAATCCGCACTACATGATTATCGTTCATTTCTGAAACTTGATCCGTAGGGGCCAGACAACGTTAGTCGCAAGGCGAGAAGTTCTCACTTCTGCTTTTCTCAACTTTTATATGATACCAAGTTTTTCCCTACTTGTCAAGATAAAAAATTATCTTTTTACTTTATCAAGGTAAAAGAATTGAATCCATCACCTAAGAATTGACTTTATTGATTACGTGAATAGTAAATTTCATGTGGTTTCACATGGTTACCCAACAATTCAGAGACTGTGACAAAGCTATAACCTTCCCCTTGTAAATACTCAATGACTTTCGGTAATGAGTTGACTGACGTTTGATGAATGTCATGCATTAAAATAATCGAACCATTACTTGCCTGGCGCTGAATCTCTGCCAAAATTGCAGCTTCATTTTTACTCTTCCAGTCCAGACTATCAACATCCCACAAGATAAAGCTTAAATCAAGACTATTGCGGATATCATCTGAAATGGCACCATAAGGAGGACGCATCAATTTTGAACTTGTTCCAAGCACACTGGTAATTGCTGATTCTGTATCCGTAAGTTGTTTCTTAGCATCTTCCAAGGAAAGTTTTGTTAAGACTGGGTGATCCCAGCTGTGATTACCCACTTCATGACCTTCAGCCTTCATTCTCTTAAGAATTGCTTCGTTACCAGCGACATTTTTCCCTTGTACAAAGAAAGTTGCTTTGATTTTATATTTAGCTAATATATCTAGTGCCTGTGGTGTTGTAGTTGCATTTGGACCATCATCGAAGGTCAAGGCAACAACTTTTTTATGTTTTTCTGCTTGCACTTTTTTATAAAGTTCAGCATCCTTATCTGATAGATAAGAAGTTTGAATAAAATCAAAGAAATCTGAAATAGGCATCGCTATTTCTTCCACATTATCAGTTGATTTAACAGGATAAAGAACTAATTGACTATCTTTGTAAGCAAATCTCCAGCTTGACAATTCTGCAACTGATAAATCAGCTGAAACTTGATCAACCAATGATTGATCTACTTTTTTATCTTGGAGAGTAGTCTTAAGATCTTCTAGTAATTTTCCCTTTGCTTTTTTTGTATCTGTAAAGAGTTGGTCCAGCGTAAAGATTGAACCATCTTCTTTTAGATATATCTGATCGAGAGTGGTATTTTCGAGCTCAACGACTTTTGAATGAGCTAAATCATAAGCTTGTTTTTTAATCAGGCGATTCTCAATACCATTTAGAGAAGAATCTCCTTTTTCTGAGTAATAAAAAATCAACTGGTCTTTTCCTTCGACCTTGTCAGTGATATCCTTTACAATTGTATCCTTGGCAGAAGAAATAATACTAGCTCCTACCTGTGGATAATAAGTAATAATCTCTGATTTTTCCTTGCGAAAATGCTCCTTTTGGCTACCTTGTGCATATGCATCTTCTTTTTCCTTCTTGAGACTTTCAATTTTCTGTTCAAAGGCTTGCTTGCTCAACACTTTATAAGTAATCATACTACCAAGTGCTAACATTATGAAGAACAAAATCAACACAAGATTTCCTAGCTTTTTATTATTTTTTTTCTTAACTGTCTTTTGGGGTGATCTCTTGTTTGTCATAGTTTTATCATATCAAATCAGTGCTATAATTTCAATGAAAACATGGAATAAATTCATGTTTAATATAAAAAGTTAAGTAAAAGAACCCTAGCTAATTCTAGAGTTCTTTTAGAGACTAGAAACGAATACTTTCTCTTGTTTTCTCATAAGAAGTAACAAAACGGCTCGTTACTCCAGGTTCAGCAACTTCTAATGCTTGAGAGATTTTTTCAAAAGATTCTTGATAATCAAAGGTTGTTTCAAAGATATTCAAGGCTTCTTGGAAAGCTTGTTGAATACGGTCATCAAATGATCTGTAACGGTTAGAATATTGAAGCAATTGTTCTGTTAGTGTTGCATTTTGGACAATACTGTAGGTTTCTTCTTCCAATATGTTCATATCATTTGTAGCAACCTCAAGGATACGATTGACAGATTCTATATTCACTTTCGCTTGATCCAACTCAGCCATCAAGTCTTCTGTACTATGACTTGCATCAAAGAAGAGCTTCAAGAAATTCTGTGGAATTCCTGGAAGGTTTCTCTTTTCCATATAGCGCTTGATAGTATGAAGACGGTTAACATATACATTTGCTTTTTGACGAGCATTGATGTCATCTTTTTCAATCTTGACTAAACGTTCGCTAACAGCGATTTGATTATCTTCAATATCCTTCAATGTAGATTGGAGATTTTCGAAACGTTCTTGCAAGACAGAATATGCTTCTGTAACTTCAGTTTGATCGTTAGTCGCTTCTTCAATCGTTGTATTCAAGGTCGAGATATCTGTTTGAAGGCGACGAACTTTATTCACATCACTTTCAGAAATCAAGTAGGTTTTTCCAAGACGTTCGATATCCTTTACCAATACTTGATTGTTTTCTTTCAAGTGTTGTAGATATGTAGGAAGGGTAGCCACCAATTTTTCGAAAGCTTTATGAGCAGTAATTTCACGTGTAAAAATATCATAAAGCGAATTGATCTCTTCTTGGGTCTGGGTATTTTCATACTCAGCGTTATCTAATTCTAACTTACGAATATTCTCTTGATTGTTTTTCAAGTTTTCATATAGTAGTTGAAGGCGAGATTCAATATCTGTTTCAGTAAAATGATAATTATCATCTAAGAGCTTACGATAACCTGCTTCTAAATCGTCAAGTTGATCCGGTAATTCAGTAGACAGCTTGGTCACGATTGCCGGAACTCTTTCAACGATATGTGTCAAAGCTAAAATATGATTTTCTACGTTATCCAAAATTCCTGCTGCTTCAACCGGATCCCCTGATGAATTCAAGGTTACAAATTGAGAAAACTCGGATTGGATATTTTCCAATTGTTTTTCAATTTCTGGAAGAGCTTGACCATATTTTTCTGAATCTTCAGCTACAGTATTTTGTAGTTTTTCGAATAAGTCTAGGGCATGCAATACACGTCCACTATTTTTTGATTCTTGTTTTTCTAGATCAGACAAAGCATTTCGAATTGCAGCGATATCCTCTTCAACAAGTTCGATTTGACTTTCAATTTGATCAATTTGGTGCTTAGCTTTCAAGAAACGGAATGAGTTATTGAATCCTTCAGCTTCAAAGAGGTTGTTCTCGATGTCTGCAAAAGAGTTAAGAGACAAATCAACCCATTTTTGGTTCCACTCTCTAAAGGCAACCTGACTTTGACCAATCAGATGCATATTTTTAACAACCTCTACCTCATCATTAACAGGAAGGTTATATAGTTCTTCTTTTTTTTCTTCTAAAGCTGTAAGTCTACTCTCATTACGTTTACGTAGCAAAATAGCTACAGCAAAAGCAATAAGAAGCAGAACTGCGATTCCAATCAAGGTAATAATCAACTGATTATCTGACATATCAAACTCCTTTTATACTTGACACAATTGTACTGATTATATCATATTTTTCAAGCCTTGGGAACTATTTTCCAATTTTTTTAAACGTCAAGGGTACTGTATACCGCATTTTCTTCAATAAATTCCCGACGTGGTTCTACACGATCTCCCATAAGCATATCAAAAATTCTATCTGCTTCGGCTGCATCATCTACTGATACACGGGCCATGAGACGATGTTCAGGATTCATCGTAGTTTCCCAAAGTTGGTGGTCATCCATCTCACCAAGTCCTTTATAACGTTGAATGGTTGGTTTAGAACGACCTTCGCTGTAGCGAGCCAACGCTTCTTGCAAGCGGGTTTCTTGTTCTGATCCTGGTTGAATATATTCTTTAATTTCACTACCAACTTTAACACCGTAGATTGGTGGCTGTGCAATATAAACATAACCCGCTTCTAAAACAGGTTTCATATAACGATAAATCAGAGTTAACAAGAGGGTACGAATGTGAGCTCCATCAACATCGGCATCTGTCATGATAACCAGTTTTTGATAGCGGGCTTTGCTAACATCGAACTCAGCGCCAAATCCTGTTCCCATAGCTGTGAAAAGACTGCGAATCTCCTCATTAGCTAAAATCTTATCCATGCTCGCTTTTTCAACGTTAAGGATTTTACCACGAATTGGTAAGATGGCTTGGAACTCACGATTACGTCCTGATTTTGCTGAACCTCCTGCAGAGTCCCCTTCGACGATGAAGAGTTCCGTTTCAGCTGGATTGTTTGATGAGCAATCCGCCAATTTTCCTGGAAGATTTGAGATTTCTAAACCAGATTTCTTACGTGTAACCTCACGCGCACGTTTGGCAGCAACACGCGCTTTGGCAGCCAAAATCCCTTTTTCAACGATACGCTTAGCAATCTGTGGATTTTCCAACAAGAAGTCAGAAAATGCATCGCTGAAGAGGCGATTGGTAATCTTCACAACTTCACTATTTCCAAGTTTCGTCTTGGTTTGACCTTCAAACTGTGGATTTGGATGTTTCACAGAGATGACAGCAGTCAAACCTTCACGGACATCCTCACCTGTTAGGTTATCTTCGTTATCTTTTAGAAGTTTATTTTTACGAGCATAGTCGTTAATGACACGAGTTAAGGCTGTACGGAAACCTTGTTCATGCGTTCCACCTTCATGGGTATGAATATTGTTAGCGAAGCTCATGACATTTTCATGGTAACCAGTTGTGTACTGCATAGCAACTTCGACTGTGATATCATCCATTTCACCATCTGTGTAGATTGGTGTATCAAAGATAACATCCTTGTTTTCGTTAATATATTTAACGTAACTCGCAATACCACCTTCATAGTGATAATGTTTGGTTTGTTCAAGTCCTTCACGTTTGTCAGTAATTGAGATTTGAAGGCCACGGTTCAAGAAGGCTAACTCTTGAATACGTTTATTTAATTTGTCAAAGTCAAATGTTGTTGTCTCTGTGAAAATTTCTGGGTCTGGTGTAAAGTGTACGATTGTTCCCGTTTTATCTGTATCTCCAATCACCTTGAGATCAGCAACAACATGTCCACGACGGTATTCTTGGTAATGAATCTTTCCGTTTTTGTGAACACGAACATCCAACTGGGTTGAAAGGGCATTTACAACGGACGAACCTACACCATGGAGTCCACCTGAAACCTTGTAACCGCCACCGCCAAATTTCCCTCCGGCGTGAAGAACAGTAAAGACTGTTTCAACGGCAGGACGCCCTGTTTTTTCTTGGATATCAACTGGAATTCCACGACCATCATCAATAACTGTAATCGAATTATCCGGTTCAATAAAGACCTCGATATGACTAGCGAATCCTGCCAAAGCCTCATCGATAGAGTTATCTACGATTTCCCACACTAGGTGGTGAAGACCTTCTTTGGCAGTTGAACCAATGTACATTCCTGGACGCATACGAACAGCTTCCAGGCCTTCCAAAACTTGAATTTGGCTGGCATCATAATCTTGTGCCTGTTGGTTTTTAATATCTTCTGTCATTTTTCCCCTTTTTCTTACATGTCTATTGCTTGTTTTAAGGCCACAACGTTCTCAAAGAGATAGGCATCTAAACCTGCAGCATGTCCTGCTTCTACATCAATGGCACGGTCACCAACGACTAGACCTGATGTTATATGATACTTATCACGTAAATAAACCATCGATTCAGGATCTGGCTTACGTTTAAATCCTGAACTAGCTGTCACTACTTCTGTAAAATAGGTGGCTATTTTGGTTTTTGAGAGAATCTCCAACACTTGATTATCTCGATGAGAAACTAAGAAATTACGACCACCTTGGTCTAAAATCTTTTCCAAGAGAGCAGGAATTCCTTCAAATAATACTGGGTGTTCAAGCTCACGAGCTTCGTTTTCTTTATATTTCTCAAGAAAGTTTTCAATTCCTGGAGCATACTTTTCGATGGCAAAGGCAGTCGAAACCTTCAAAGCTTCGTAGACACCATCGTGTTCCTGCTCAATTCCAAACTCTGCTAATGTCTCCACAAAAGCGGCTGTAGATGTTTCATAATTATCAAGCAGAGTCCCACCTAAATCCCAGATATAATCGTGATATTTCATACCCTTTATTATATCATTTTTTTATGAAAAAAGCGATGTTTAGCTTGATTTTGACCTTAAAAAAGAGAAGAATCTCCTCAAGTAAGAAAGTTCCTTCTCAGTTTCCTTTTTATTTCTCAAAAACGTCTGTGTAGAGCATGCCATTTCTTAGTGACTCAGCATCTCCACCCAGTGTCTCAACCAAGTGGTAAGCAAAAGCTAAAGCTGTTGCTGGTCCACGGCTCGTAATGATGTTGCTATCTACGACTACTGTTTCTTTATGGTAGTGACCGTCAGCAATTTGATCTTGGACGCCATCGTAGCAGGTAAAATTTCTTCCCTCTAGAAGACCTGCTCGATTTAAAGCAATTGGTGCTGCACAAATGGCCGCAACCTTTTTACCAACTTTCTCAAATTTTTGGAGTTCAGTGATTAATTGTTCATTGTCCCGCAAGTGGGCAGCACCAGGCATACCTCCTGGAAGGACAATAACGTCATAATCAGATAAATCACCCTCAAACACATGATCAGCTTGAACCTGAATAGCATGGGATCCTGTCACCTTATCTTCAAATCCCACCATATGACAGGTAATATTTGCACGACGCAAAACATCTACAACTGTTAGGGCTTCGATTTCTTCAAATCCGTTTGCTAGGATAACTGCAACTTTGGGCATAGCGACCTCCTTATTTCACTTTTTTCAACACAACTTTTTTACGTTTAAATCTTGTTCGACCACTCTTTTCGTCAGCTAGGTGTGTTTGATAACTCATAGATAATAGGAGACCAACACCGATGAGATTACTGATAATAGCTGACCCCCCTTGAGAAATAAAGGGCAAGGGAATCCCCGTCAGAGGAAGGAGTCCTGTTACCGCACCAATATTTTCAAAGATGTGGAATAAGAGCATCATGATAAATCCAGTGGAGATATAGGTATAAAATTGATTGTTAGATTTCAGAGTAATCTTTAACATGCGATAGATGAGGAGCAGATAGAGTGCAATCACAACAACTGAACCAATAAAACCGAAATCTTCAGCAATAACTGTGAAAATCATATCACTCTCTCGAACTGGAATGAGGAGATTGGACACGTTATAACCTTGACCAAATACACCGCCACTACCGATTGCAATTTGCCCCTGTGCCTGTTGATAGGTAGTTGTCTGAGCATAATCAAAGGGATTGAGCCAAGCTAAGATACGGTTAATCTGATAAGTCGGCATCCCAAGCTGGTGCATAAAGGTACGGCCATCTTTTGTGATGAAGATAGCTAAAAATCCCGCAATTGCTGATACAACCGATACAAGGACTGGGATGATAATCTTCCACGAAACCCCTGATAATAAGACAAGGCCTGAAAAGATTGCGACAAAAACCATTGCCGTCCCAAGGTCACTTTGCAAAGCCAGTAACACTAAAACTGGAATCGTAAAAATAATCATCCAAAAAATCAAAAGGAAATCTAAACCAATCGTCCGTTCTCTATCCTTATATTTTTTAGTGAACATTACAATCACATAAGCCAGCATCAAGATATAAGATATCTTCATGAATTCGGAAGGTTGAAAAAGCGTATACCCACTAAATGACACCCAGTTTTTAGCACCTGTTGCAGCCACTAAACTTGGATTGTAAAAAACCAAAGGCAAGATCATCAAGGCAAGACCTAGACCGTATAAATAGGGAGTGGACTGCCATAAAAATTTTGTGTTAAAAAACATGACTACAAAACTAAAGATAATCCCTAGGGCTATCCATGCCAGTTGTTGCCCAAGTATAGGCCAAACATTGTTTGGGTAGTCATGACTTACTGCTATATAAATCGCTACAACTCCGATTACCAACAAACAAAATACTGGTAATATTAAACTATAATCGACCCTAGAGTCGAATGAACGCTTCATAACGGCCTCCTTCATTCTTTCTGGTATTCATTTCATTGTTTATTTAAAAATTCTTGAACGTTGACAAACACTTGCTCTCGGCTAATATTCCTTACTCGACTAGTGCGAGACAAGGCCTTGCTGATTTGTTTGCCATATCGTTTACTTGCCATGCGGCTATCTAGAATCAGAACTGCAGAGCGTTGACCAACTCGGCGCATGGTCCTACCTATCGCTTGCTTGAGACGAATAATTGCCATAGGAAGTTGGTAATCATAAAAAGGATTCTTCCCTTCCAAACGGAGTTCTTGATTCATCTTTTTGGTGAAGGAATCCTCTGGATTTTGAAAGGGCAAACGTGTCACCACTTCAATAACCCGAGGATGTCTCGAAAAATCAACACCTTCCCAGAAACTTCCAGCTCCAAGTAAGAGCTCACGCTCTCCTTTTTCAAAGCGTTTTTTCAATTGAGCTGGTTCCCCGTGCTTATACTGGGCTAGATGGGAAATCCTCAAACTATCTGATACCTGCAACAATAGATCTTTTGCAGTAAATAAGACTAAAATCGGTTCTTCGAGGTAGGACAAATCTTCTAGAACTTCCACAATTGCTTGAGCATACTCGTCATTCGAAACCTCAGTCACCAATGGAAAATCATTTACCAAGAAAATTTCTTGATTTTCTTGAAACTGTTCGTCAAGGTAGTAAAAGCTGGCTTGAGGAAAACCTAACAATTCTGGCAAGGAAACTCTACTACTAATTTCTAGGGTTGCAGAGATTCCGAGAAGCTGACAGGATTCTGGAAATATCTGAGAAAATAGTAAACGCTGATTGCGACTAGAGGTAATCTCGATTTTTTTACTCGAAAGTTCTGAAACTGATAACCAAAATTCTCCTTCAGACGAGAAAAATCTCTGATAGTCTTTAAACTCAGCGAGACTCAACTCTGAGAAATCCTGTCGAAGCTTGCCAATGCTACTAGCTGGGCATATCTTACGTTTACCAGATAGAAACTGCTCCAGCAGATAAGAAAGCTCAAAACGAACACTCTCTAGCAGACGTCTTTGAAGCATACCTTCTTCAGTAGATAGAGCTTGGTCTAGTTGGTCCACCAAATCTGTAAGCAAATAAGATTTTCGAGAAAGATTTTCCAAGGTCAGCAAGATTTTCTGGGCTTCATCTAAAATCAAGAGACGCCCTTCTAAAAGACTCGGATCATCTTCAAGTCGAGTAACGAGGTAAGCATGATTGGTCACTAGCAACTTACAAGAACGCGCTTTTTCCTGACCGCGTCTCCAAAAATCCTCTAGCCAAAAGAGAGAGTCTTTGTGAAGATTTCCATCATGAACCAAGTCTGGCAAAAATTGCTGGTAGCGATAAAGCTGACCAATCTCGTCTAAATCTCCAGTATCTGTTTCAGTCAACCAAACTAGGAGTTGCATCTTGAAACGAGTATACAAACGATTGGACTCTTCTTCCTCTAGCGCCGCATGAAAGGCATCTAGCTTCAAGTAATTCTGAGGACCTTTGAGACTGTGAATAGAGATATGAAAAATCTCCTCTAGTCTTTTTGCTTCCTCTTGCATCACTTGATTTTGAAGGATTTTAGTTGGAACACTAAGTAGGATCCCCCCTTCATTTTTAAGAGACAAGGCCGGCAGCAGGTAACCATAGGTTTTCCCAATTCCTGTTTGAGCCTGAATAAAGGAAATGGCTTCCCCTTGTAAAAACTCTTGAACCTTTTGGGCAAATTCTTCTTGTTGACTTCTCTCCTCCAAACCTAGCAAGGCAATATTAGTTTGGAAATCTTTTGAGAGTTTGCGTGGAGAAAGGACTGGCTTTTCTTTTCTTAAGAATAGGCCTTGCACCTCTACCAAGTTATGTTCAACTAGGATCGACTGTTTCTGATAGACTTCCTCGATGACCAGATAAGATTCGTACAATAAGCTATCTGACAAACTCAATAAACGTTCCAACAAACCTTTTGGAAGCTGAAACATTTTTTGTCTCATGCAAAGAAAGAGTTCTGCAGTTGCTTGGGCGTCTGATAAAGCTGTATGAGCTTGCTCAAGAGAAATCCCTAACTCTTTACAGAGAATTCCAAGATTATACTTTTCAAGCTGAGGATAAAATACTTGAGCCAACTCAACCGTATCGATACGAGGTGTGCGTAATTCATAACCTTCAAAAAAGAGGAATTCTGATAATAAATTGGCATCAAACTGGACATTATGCGCAACAAAAATACCGTCTTTGACCAGTTCAAAAATCTTTCCAGCTACCTGAGAAAACTCTGGAGCCTTTGCTAAACGCTTATCAGTCAAACCCGTTAATTCTTTGATATGAGAATCCAAGGGTTCATGCGGATTGACATCAGTGGCATATTGCTCAACAATCTCACCGTCTTCAATGACTACAATTCCCACTTGGATGATTTTTGCCTTGCTTCCAGTACTTGTTGCTTCTAAATCTACAACCACATACCGATCATTTCTAACATTCATCACTAAAAATTATATCAAATTTTACACTATTTGACACCCATGAACTTAGTTAGAGGAGTCAAGTTTCTTTCAAGATTGGAACAAAAATGATTGAATAATGAAGTAAAAAGAGAGGAAACTCATGAATCCATTAGATTTGTTTCATCAAGTAAAAGAACTCGTTGAGAAAAAAGATTTTTCTGCAGCAAAAACATTTGTTGAAGAAAACAAGGATCAACTAGGGGACTACCTTAGCCAAGCACAAGCATTGGTTTCAGGCTCAGAAGGGCTTGACGGTCTTGTAGATAAGGTCAAAGGCCTCTTCTAATCATCAAAAGACACCTGATGTTTTCAGGTGTCTTTTTGTATTTTCTTCATGAATGTAGGAATATGTTGACTAATCGTTGTTGGCAGAACTACAAAGTTGTCCTCAGCCAATTCTTGAGCAATTGCTGAATGTAGATAGGTTGTCACTGTCACTCTTTCATAAAGACTAACTTGTGGGAATTGCCCTGCAAAGCCAGCAATCATCCCAGCTAAGGTATCTCCCATTCCTCCAGTTGCCTGATAAGGACCACCAACACCCAGCTGATAAAAATCAGGCTGACCAGCTTGCCAAATACGAGTCGCTGGACCTTTTTGAACTAAAATCGTTCCTGAAGGAAAACTCTTCAAAGCCTCTCCTGTTTCCTCAGCTCCTTGGGAAGTCAAATCTAAGCCTGACAAGACTTGCCATTCCCTTTGATGTGGAGTTAAAACAAGATGGGCTTTGGGAAATTTCATTCCCGTCTTAGCAAAAATGGATAGGGCGCCACCATCCAGTATGAGGGTCTGATCTTGATTTGAATGAAAAAACACTGTTTGGATAAGCTCTTCTCCACGCTCATCATCTACTAGTCCAGGTCCGACCAAGACAACACTTGCTTTCTGCAACTGTTGCTCGAGCAATTGCTTATCACCAAGGTCAAAAGCCATAGCCTCCGGCAGATGGCTATGCAGAGCTGAAATATTCTCTTTATCCGTAGCAACTGTCACAAGGCCTGCACCACTATTTACAGCTGCCAAAGCAGCCATAATAATTGCGCCCTCATAGGGATACGTTCCACCAATCAAGAGAAGACGACCGTAGTCTCCCTTATGACTAGAACGAGGACGCTCGATGATAACTCTTTTCAGTAAAGCTTGATCAATCTCTTTCATACGCTACTCCTTCATACTTGTTCTTACTTTCATTATACTACAAAAAATATAAATGGAATCCTATATTCTACAAATAGAAATTAACTAAAAAAGCCGAAATATTCCTATCTCAAGCCTTTTTCATCATAAACTTAATCTTTATCTAAGCTACGTAAAGCAGCCTGATAAGTCTGCTCCATCAGCATGGTAATGGTCATAGGCCCAACTCCACCAGGTACAGGTGTTATGTGACTGGCAACTGGTGCAACTGCATCATAATCAACATCTCCACAAAGCTTACCATTTTCATCTCGGTTCATCCCTACATCAATGACAACAGCTCCAGGTTTGACAAAATCAGCAGTCACAAACTTAGCACGACCGATTGCTACTACGAGAATGTCAGCATTAGAAGCTACTTGGGCTAGATTGTGCGTGCGAGAGTGAGTCAAGGTTACAGTTGCATTCTTAGCCAACAGCAACTGGGCCATTGGTTTACCGACAATATTGGAACGACCAATTACGACAGCATTTTTACCGTCTAACTCAATCCCGTACTCATGAAACATCTCCATAATCCCTGCTGGAGTTGAAGGAATCATCACTGGGTGACCAGACCAAAGACGGCCCATGTTGAGCGGATGAAAACCATCTACATCCTTTTCAGGGTCAATAGCTAATAAAACTGCTTCTTCATCGATATGTTTTGGTAATGGCAACTGGACTAAGATTCCATGCCATGCTGGATCTTGATTGTATTTAGCAATTAACTCCAACAATTCCTCTTGAGTAATGGTCTCCGCAACTCGCACGACTTCACTTTGGAAGCCTGCAGCGATAGCAGAACGCTCCTTGTTGCGAACGTAAACTTGGCTGGCTGGATTTTCTCCGACTAAAATAACGACTAAGCCAGGCACCAAGCCTGTCTCTTCTTTTAGTTTAGCCGTTTTTTCAGCCAATTGTCCTTGCAGCTTGGCTGCTAAAGCCTTCCCATCAATCATCTGTGTCATGTATTTTCTCTTTTCTAACAAGCTCCTTCTATTATATCAAAAAATCGGTAGTCTCCCTAACACTTCTTGTCTAAGTCTTCTTATAGTTTCAAACTATAAGAAAAAGCTCCCTTTGGAGCCTTTTATGAAATTCTTACAAAACCTTACTCAAGAAATCCTTGGTTCTTTGTTCTTGGGTTTGTTCAAAGACTTGCTCTGGAGATCCATCTTCGACAACAACACCATCTGCCATAAAGATGACACGATCTGCTACTTCTCGAGCAAAGCCCATTTCATGGGTCACAATAACCATGGTCATGCCTGACTGAGCCAGTTCTTGCATAACAGATAGTACTTCTCCTACCATTTCTGGGTCTAAGGCAGAAGTCGGTTCATCAAAGAGCAAGACATCTGGTTCCATGGCAAGACCACGCGCAATAGCGATACGTTGTTGCTGTCCGCCGGACAAACTTTGCGGATAGGCATCTGCCTTATCTGGTAAACCAACCTTTTCCAAGAGCTCATGGGCTCTCTTCTCAGCCACTTCCTTATTTTCTCCCTTAGTCTTAATTGGAGAAAGTGTAATGTTTTCCATAACTGTCATATTTGGGAAGAGATTGAATTGTTGGAAAACCATTCCCATCTTTTCACGCATAGCAAAGAGGTCATTTTTCTTATCCGTAATATCAACACCTTCAAAGATAACTTTCCCTTTTGTAGCTTCTTCGAGGAGATTCATCGAACGAAGGAGGGTTGACTTACCGCTTCCAGAAGGGCCGATAATGACCACTACTTCCCCTTTTTTGATTTCAAGATCAATCCCTTTTAAAACTTCATTCTTTCCAAAGTTTTTATGAAGGTTTTCAATTTTTATTAGCGTATCAGTCATTATTTCTTATCTCCTTTTCCCATACGATTTTCAAAAGCTTTCAAGGCTAGTGTCAAGATAGAGGTCATAATCAAGTAGTAAAAGGCTGCAAATAAGAGTGGAGTTAAGGGTAAGTAAGTGGTTGTTGACACTGTAGTTGCACCGTTCCACAACTCCATAACCCCGATAGCTGACAAGAGCGAGCTATCCTTGATAATGGTAATAAACTCATTTCCCAAGGCTGGTAAAATGTTTCGAATAGCTTGTGGCAGGATGACATAGCGCATAGCATTCTTAGGACGAATACCTAGAGAGTAAGCCGCTTCTAATTGGC
Source organism: uncultured Streptococcus sp. (assembly GCA_963528105.1). GTDB lineage: Bacteria > Bacillota > Bacilli > Lactobacillales > Streptococcaceae > Streptococcus. Next base: position 45,534 of record CAURUY010000003.1, read on the forward strand.
CCTTTGGTACTGCGTTAATCCCAGCACGAACTGTTTCTGATACATAGGCACCGCTATTCATAGAGATAATGATAATTCCTGGAATCAAACGAGTAAGATCAACATCTAAAATCCCAATCTGAATAATAGGAGCGCTAATATGCATCAAGGCATAGGCAATCATGATTTGAACCATCATTGGAGTCCCACGGAAAATCCAGATATAAAGATTAGAAAACCAAATAAGGGGCTTAATCTTTGAACGTTGTGCAAAGGCCAACAGTACCCCTAAAATGGTCCCCAACAAGACTACTAAGATAGAAATGATAATTGTTACAATGGCACCATAGTTAAAATATGGTAAGTATTTCGGTAAAAAAGAAAAATTCATGGATACTCTACTTTCTATTTATAAAACTTGTATAAGGATAACATATTTTGTATAAAAATTCAACCTTTTCTCCTAATATTTTCTATAATTTTTTAAAGGCAAGAGAAATAGCAATTAATCTAAGTTTTTTCTAGTCAAGTAGAGGCTGTTTATGGTAAAATAGTAACGATAAGAAATGGAGGAGAATCAAAATGGAATCACATTTGGTTAGAATCATCAATCGCTTAGAAGCAATGACAAAAGATGGTGGAAACTTGAAACGTAACTTTGAACGCGAAGGAGTTGTTGTCGCAGAAGTTGCTTTTAACCACGACGAAGAAAACGGACCACTCTTCACACTTCGTGATGTTGAGGCTCGTGAAACGTATACATTCGATAGCATCGATCTCATTGCGATGGAAATCTATGAACTTTTATACTAATAATTAAATAGAGGCTGGAAGATAGTCCTGCTTTGCTAAAAATCCTTTTTGTATCACAAATGGGATTTTTCTTTTTATCACAATAGATTCAGCTACAATAGTCTCTCATCCTGAGTTTTATCAAGCAAACTTTTTACTTGCTTTCCCCTTCAATCATGATATAATGGGACTAAAGAAATTTGACTATTTTTGACCTTTCTATTTTAGTCAAAGTCAAAAAAGAAACGAGGTAGAGGTATGCTCTGTCAAAATTGTAAAATCAATGACTCAACAATTCATCTTTACACCAATCTCAATGGGCAACAAAAGCAAATCGATCTTTGCCAAAATTGCTACAAAATTATCAAAACAGATCCCAACAATAGTTTATTTAAAGGAATGACCGACCTAAACAATCGTGATTTTGATCCTTTCGGAGATTTTTTCCATGATTTGAACAATTTTAAACCATCTTCTAATACTCCTCCAACTCAATCTGGTGGTGGTTATGGTGGAAACGGTGGCTATGGTTCTCAAAATCGTGGGCCTGCTCAAACACCTCCTCCTATCCAGGAAAAGGGCCTTCTGGATGAATATGGAATCAATATCACAGAAATTGCCCGTCACGGAAATGTTGACCCAGTCATTGGACGTGATGAAGAAATCATCCGCGTCATCGAAATCCTCAATCGTAGAACCAAGAACAATCCCGTCCTCATCGGAGAACCGGGTGTTGGTAAAACGGCGGTTGTTGAAGGATTGGCTCAAAAAATTGTGGACGGAGACGTCCCTGATAAACTTCAAGGAAAAGAAGTCATTCGCCTTGATGTTGTAAGCCTTGTCCAAGGTACAGGTATCCGAGGCCAGTTTGAAGAACGCATGCAAAAACTCATGGAAGAAATTCGTCAGCGTCAGGATGTCATTCTCTTTATTGATGAAATCCATGAGATTGTCGGAGCTGGTTCTGCTGGAGAAGGGAATATGGATGCAGGAAATATCCTCAAACCTGCCCTTGCTCGAGGTGAACTCCAGTTAGTTGGTGCTACTACCCTCAATGAATACCGTATCATTGAAAAAGATGCAGCCCTTGAGCGCCGTATGCAACCAGTCAAAGTGGATGAACCAACAGTTGAAGAAACCATTATTATCCTTAAAGGTATCCAAAAGAAATACGAAGATTACCACCACGTTCATTATACTGATGCAGCAATCGAAGCAGCTGCTACTCTTTCTAACCGCTACATCCAAGATCGTTTCTTGCCAGACAAGGCTATTGACCTCCTAGATGAGGCTGGTTCAAAAATGAACTTAACCTTGAATTTTGTGGATCCAAAGGTTATCGACCAACGCTTAATCGAGGCAGAAAATCTTAAGGCCCAAGCAACTCGAGATGAAGATTTTGAGAAAGCAGCCTACTTCCGTGACCAGATTGCTAAATATAAGGAAATGCAAAAGACCAAGGTAACGGATCAGGATACTCCAATCATCAGCGAAAAGACGATTGAACACATTATTGAACAAAAGACCAATATTCCAGTTGGTGATCTAAAAGAAAAAGAACAGTCTCAACTCATCAACCTAGCTGATGATCTCAAAGCTCATGTTATCGGCCAAGACGATGCTGTTGATAAGATTGCCAAGGCTATCCGTCGTAACCGTGTCGGTCTAGGTACTCCAAACCGTCCAATCGGTAGTTTCCTCTTTGTTGGTCCTACTGGAGTCGGTAAAACAGAACTTTCTAAACAACTAGCTATCGAACTCTTTGGTTCTGCTGACAGCATGATTCGTTTTGATATGAGTGAATACATGGAAAAACACAGCGTTGCCAAACTCGTCGGTGCCCCTCCAGGATACGTAGGTTATGATGAAGCAGGTCAGTTGACTGAGAAAGTGCGTCGCAACCCCTACTCACTTATCCTCCTTGACGAGGTTGAAAAAGCCCATCCAGATGTTATGCATATGTTCCTCCAAGTCTTGGATGATGGTCGTTTAACGGATGGTCAAGGGCGTACTGTAAGCTTTAAGGACGCTATCATTATCATGACCTCAAATGCGGGTACAGGTAAGGCAGAAGCTAGCGTTGGTTTCGGTGCTGCTCGTGAAGGTCGAACAAACTCTGTTCTTGGAGAATTAGGTAACTTCTTTAGCCCAGAATTCATGAACCGTTTTGATGGCATTATCGAATTCAAGGCTCTCAGTAAGGAAAATCTCCTTCAAATCGTTGACCTCATGCTGGATGATGTCAATAAACGACTCTCAAGCAATAATATTCATCTTGATGTCACAGAAAAGGTCAAGGAAAAACTGGTAGACCTTGGTTACGATCCCAAAATGGGAGCTCGTCCACTCCGTCGTACCATCCAAGACTATATCGAAGATGCGATTACAGACTACTACCTTGAAAATCCAAGTGAAAAAGACCTCAAGGCAGTCATGACAAGTAAGGGGAAAATTGTCATTAAGTCAAAAAATAAAGGGGAAACGGTCGAATCAAACGACTAGTTCCTCAAATACAAAAGAATGTTCTTGCTTGACAGCAAGGGCATTCTTTACTATGATAGAAAGAAAGCGCACTCAAAAAGGAGAAGTTTATGACAATTCCAACATTTGGAGAAAAAAAAGAGGGAGTAACCTATAAAAATAGATATGGCGTTTATGCAGTCATACCTGATGCACGTCATGAAAAGATTATTCTCGTTCAAGCTCCAAATGGTGCATGGTTCTTACCAGGGGGCGAAATTGAAGAAGGTGAAAATCACCTCGAAGCTCTCAAACGAGAACTGATTGAAGAATTAGGATTTACAGCTGAAATTGGCACCTACTACGGGCAAGCTGATGAATACTTCTATTCTAGTCATCGTGATACCTATTACTACAATCCAGCATATCTCTACGAAGCCACTTCTTACCAAGAAATTCAAAAACCTTTGGAAGACTTCAATCATCTAGCTTGGTTTCCAATTGACGAGGCTATTGCTAACTTAAAACGTGGCAGTCATAAATGGGGCATCGAATCATGGAAAAAACAGCATCAAATTTAAGCTAACTTACCCAATTTTCCTAAAAAGTGCTATAATAGATATAGAATACAGGAGGAAGCCTTATGAAGCTCATCAATACTACAAATTCACACTCGCATCTTGTTAAAAACCAGTTAGAAAGCACTGATGCAACTCTTGTAGAGGTCTATTCTGCAGGCAATACAGACGTTATTTTTACTCAAGCACCGCTTCATTATGAAATCCTTATTTCCAACAAACATCGTGCAATCCGAGAAAAAGAAATCGAAAAAATCCAAGAATTCTTCTTAAATCGTAAAATTGATAAACAAGTCATTGATGAAGCAAATATCAAAACCCTCTATTCTGATAAATTGATTGAAATTTCAATCCCAACAAAATAGATTTAACTAGATTTTAAGTTTACCCTTCAACATCAAACATTGAGGGGGTTTTTCATATACTTTTTCTCACAAAACTCAAAAATACTCAACTTTTCTTCTACAATTCGTGAAGATGTCACATTAAAATCGAAAAAAATAAGAAATTTAGTTATAATAGTAAAAGAGATTTAATGAAGGAGTATGATATGAAAGAAATAATATATAGAGAAGCCAGGCCTGATGAATACCAAAAAATTGGAAAAGTGTTGGCGGGTGCTTTTTTAGACTATCCTTTCATGTCTCTTATCAAAGACGATTTAAAAAAACCAGAATATTACCCAGAATTCTTAGAATTGTTGGATAGCCTTTTGACTAGACTCTACATCAAAGGAGAGACTTGTCTAGTTGCTGAACGCGACGGAGAAATTTTAGCTGTCGCCCTTTTACAAAAAAAGGATTTCACTATCCTATCCTATCTATTAAATGGGATTGTCAAGCTTTTTCGTTTTATTACATTACGCAATCTCTTGAAATATCTTGATTTGGTGGAACGTTCTGAACAGCATTTAAAAAGATCAGGAAATTTTGATTGGTATTTGATGATGCTAGGAGTTAATGCTACTGTCCAAGGGCAAGGAATCGGCAGTGCTTTCCTACAAAAAGGCGTTGAATCTTTTCTTAAATCCAAGGGATGCAAACAATTGGGAGTGGTTACTAGTACCGAGAAAAATGTTTGCTTCTATGAAAAAAACAACTATCAATTACTTGACTCCATGATGTTAGAATATGGAACAAAATCGATTGGAAACTGGGCTTTTGTAAAAATACTAGATAACTAATTTTAAACAAAAAAAGATTGGTCCTTACACCAATCTTTTTTATATTATTTTACTGCTTCTTTCAAGGCTTCTACCTTGTCCAAATGTTCCCATGGAAGATCGATATCTGTCCGTCCCATGTGTCCATAAGCCGCTGTTTGACGGTAGATTGGACGTTTGAGGTCCAGCATTTGGATGATTCCTGCAGGACGAAGGTCAAAAATTTGACGCGTTGCTGCTTCTAATTTGCTCTCAGCGACTGTCCCAGTACCGAAGGTATCGATACGAACAGATACAGGTTGTGCAACACCGATAGCATAGGCCAATTGCACTTCTGCTTTCTTAGCAAGACCTGCGGCAACAATGTTTTTAGCAATGTAGCGAGCTGCATAAGAAGCTGAACGGTCAACCTTAGTGGCATCCTTACCAGAGAAGGCACCACCACCGTGACGCGAATAACCACCATAGGTATCCACGATGATCTTACGACCTGTCAAACCTGAGTCCCCTTGAGGCCCACCGATTACAAAGCGACCTGTTGGGTTGATGAAGAATTTTGTCTCATCATCTAGGTAAGAAGCTGGAATCACTTCTTTGATAACCTTGTTAATCACATCTTCATGGATTTGTTCATTGCTGACTTCTGGGTCATGCTGGGTTGAAATAACAACTGCATCCACGCGCACTGGACGGTCATTTTCATCATACTCAACAGTAACTTGAGATTTAGCATCTGGACGAAGGTAGCTGATCTCACCAGACTTACGAAGCTCTGCCAAACGACGAACCAACTTATGACTGAGTGAAATTGGCAAGGGCATGAGTTCTTCTGTCTCATCCACCGCAAAACCAAACATGAGACCTTGGTCTCCAGCTCCGATCAAATCAAGTGGATCTTGATCTGCGTTTCCACGCACTTCTAGGGCTTCATTAACCCCTTGAGCGATATCTGGTGACTGCTCAACCAATGAAGGATGAACTCCCACCGTTTCCGCAGAAAATCCATACTCTGTATTGGTATAGCCAATCTCTGCAATCGTATCACGCACCACACGGTTAATATCGACATATGCATTTGTTGAAATTTCACCAAAAACATGGACTGAACCAGTATAAACAGCTGTTTCAGCCGCAACGTGCGCTTCTGGATCTTGCTCTAAAATAGCATCCAAGATCGCATCTGAAATTTGGTCTGCAATCTTATCTGGATGCCCCTCAGATACAGATTCAGACGTGAATAATTTACGTTCTGACATAAAAATGTCCCCCCTTAAAAAATATTCGTTATAGAGTTACAAAGAACTGGTAGGAAAAATATTTACAATCAATCCCACCACCTTATCGGGACCATATAACCTAACTATTATAACATGAAACTATGAAAAATACTCGTATGATTACTATTTTTCTTACTAGGAAAATGTTTTCTAATCATAACCAAATAAAAACTCTTAAAATAGATGAGTTTCTACTTTAAGAGTGATGTTATAAACTAATTATTCTCTAGATAAAACTCAAACCGTTCTCCGACGTATTGGCTCTTTACATACTCAAAAGCCGTTCCGTCATCAAAGTAAGAAACCTGGGTCAAACCTAAAATAGCATGCCCTTTTTCAACTTCTAGGTAATGAGCTATCTTTTCTTTGGCTAAACGTGCGTATATGGTCTGGTGAGATTTACCAATTCGATAACCATGCTCTTGCAAGGTTTGAAAGAAGTGCTTGGTTACTTCTTCTTTTTTGAAATTTTTGATATATTTCTCAGGAATCGACGCCACTTCATAGACTACAGGGACTTTGTCGGCATAGCGAACACGCTCCATACGAATGATATTGTCAGTTGGCAGTAAACCTAGTTTAGCCACTTCTTGCTCATTTGGAATGGTTCGACGATAAGAAATCAAGTGACTAGACGGAGTTTTCCCTTGAGCTTTAACAATCTCCGTAAAACTAGTTGTTCCACGCATTCTTTCCTGAACACGAGTACTTGAAACGAAAGTCCCACTACCGACGCGACGTTCTAGAACCCCTTCTTCGACTAAAAGAGAAATAGCCTGACGCAAAGTCATGCGACTAACGGCAAATTCCTCAGCTAAATCTCGCTCACTAGGAAGTCTCTCTCCAATTTTCCAACTTCCCTCATCAATGTCTTTCTTGATTTGGTCGTGGATTTTCATATAAGCTGGTAACATGCTTGATCACTTCTTTTCTTTATTTTTTCCATTGTACCCTATCTCATAGGGAAAAGTCAAACCGCACTTGTTTGGTTGGTAATTCTAACCCTTTTATGATAGAATATTCAAGAAGATATTTCTTTTAAGAAAGGGAAAAGATGAGCAACATTTCAACTGATTTGCAAGATGTCGAAAAGATCATCGTACTGGACTATGGTAGCCAGTACAACCAACTCATCTCACGTCGTATCCGTGAGATTGGTGTCTTTTCAGAACTAAAAAGTCACAAAATTTCGGCTGACGAAGTCCGTGCTATCAATCCTATCGGGATTGTACTTTCAGGTGGTCCAAACTCTGTTTACGAAGAAGGATCGTTTGATATTGATCCAGAGATTTTTGAACTTGGAATTCCGATTTTGGGAATCTGCTATGGTATGCAGCTATTGACTCACAAACTTGGTGGTAAGGTTGTTCCTGCAGGCGATGCTGGTAACCGTGAATACGGTCAATCAACATTGACTCACACAGAATCAGCCCTTTTTGCGGGTACTCCGGATGAGCAACTTGTCTTGATGAGCCACGGTGATGCTGTAACAGAGATTCCTGCTGATTTCGTTCGTACTGGAACATCAGCCGATTGTCCATATGCAGCGATTGAAAATCCTGATAAACACATCTACGGTATCCAATTCCACCCAGAGGTTCGTCACTCAGTTCACGGCTATGATATCCTTCGTAACTTTGCTTTAAATATCTGTGGTGCAAAAGGTGACTGGACTATGGATAACTTCATCGAGATGCAAATCAAACAAATCCGTGAAAAAGTTGGAGATAAACGTGTTCTTCTCGGACTTTCTGGTGGTGTTGACTCTTCTGTTGTTGGGGTTCTCCTTCAAAAAGCAATCGGGGATCAATTGATCTGTATCTTTGTAGACCACGGTCTTCTCCGTAAAGGGGAAGCTGACCAAGTCATGGATATGCTTGGTGGTAAGTTTGGTCTCAATATCGTTAAAGCAGACGCTGCCAAACGTTTCCTTGATAAATTGGCTGGTGTATCTGATCCTGAACAAAAACGGAAGATTATCGGTAACGAGTTTGTTTATGTCTTTGATGACGAAGCAAGCAAACTAAAAGATGTGAAATTCCTTGCTCAAGGTACACTTTATACAGACGTGATTGAGTCTGGTACGGATACTGCTCAAACTATCAAGTCTCACCACAACGTTGGTGGACTTCCAGAAGACATGCAGTTTGAACTGATCGAGCCGCTCAACACTCTTTACAAGGACGAAGTTCGTGCTCTCGGTACTGAGCTTGGCATGCCAGACCACATCGTATGGCGCCAACCATTCCCAGGTCCAGGACTTGCTATCCGTGTCATGGGTGAAATCACTGAAGAAAAGCTTGAAACTGTTCGTGAATCAGACGCTATCCTTCGTGAAGAAATCGCTAAAGCAGGTCTTGACCGCGATATCTGGCAATACTTCACTGTTAACACTGGCGTTCGTTCAGTAGGCGTTATGGGAGATGGTCGTACTTACGATTACACCATTGCTATCCGTGCTATCACTTCTATCGATGGTATGACAGCTGACTTCGCTAAGATCCCTTGGGAAGTTCTCCAGAAAATCTCAGTCCGTATCGTAAATGAAGTTGATCACGTCAACCGCATCGTCTACGATATCACAAGTAAACCACCTGCAACTGTTGAGTGGGAATAAAGTTTCCTATAAAATAATAAATAATACTGCTGGAGCATGGACTACAGTGGTATTATTTTTTATAATTTCAATATTAGGATAATTTCTCGACTCTCAACTCCTCTTTTTAAATCCTTGAAACCATGCTATAATATAGTAAGTATAGCTCCAATAACCTAATGATAAAGATTTCTTACATCATCCGTAAGTGTTATTCTACTCTGATTCATATTATAATGAAAGTAACAAAAGATGGAGGTGTTTCACATGGAAACAATTTTACGAGTAGAATCATTAAAAAAGCATTATGGAAAAGAGCCGAATATCACCAAAGCATTGAACGGTATATCTTTTCAAGTTGTCAAAGGTGAGTTCTTAGGGATTATGGGGAGCAGTGGTTCTGGGAAAACAACCCTTCTTAACTGTCTCGCTACTATCATCAAACCAACTGACGGCTCCATTCAAATGCAAGAAAAAGATTTAGGTCAGTTAAAAGGTAGTCAGTTAGCTGATTATCGTGGCAAGGAAATTGGTTACCTCTTTCAAAATTTTGAGCTTTTGGACAATATGACAGCCAAAGAAAATATTTTACTCCCCTTGTCTTTGCACAAGGTCGATGCCAACGAAAGCAAGGTTCGGTTAGAATTGCTTTCCCAATATCTAGATATTTCTGAACTTCTGGATAAGTTCCCATCTCAATTATCAGGTGGTCAACGGCAAAGGGTAGCTGCTGCGCGTTCCTTGATTTTAGACCCTAAGATTGTATTTGCAGATGAGCCCACAGGAGCTTTGGATTCAAAAAATGCGACCATTTTGATGCAAAAATTATCCGAAATGAATCAAGTGGAAGAAACCACCATTCTCATGGTGACCCACGATTCAGTCGCTGCCAGCTTTTGCAACCGCATCTTGTTTATCCAAGACGGAAAACTATTCCATGAAATTCGACGCGATTATCCAAGAGAAAGTCAAGAAGATTTTTACCACAGAATACTAAAGGTCATGTCTGCACTGGCTGGAGGTGATGGCAATGTTTTCTAAATTAGTCTCAAGAAATAGCAAGAGGGATCGAAAGAATAATGGCTTGTATTTCAGTTCCATGGTTCTTTCTATTATCTCCTTTTACATCATCCTTTCTTTGTCCCATCAAGATGTGATGATCTTTCTCAAACAAATAGAGAGTGACGCTGTAAATAAACTCTTTAGCATGATTCCCATTCTTTATGTAGCAACCCTCTTTATTCTCTTTTTTCTAGTCTACTTCGCAAGCAGTATGCAGATGGAAAGGAGAAAACATGAATTTGGTGTCTATCTAACGCTAGGGATGCGAAGAAGCAAACTGTTCTTGCTGCTCCTACTCGAGGATTTGAGAAACAGTATCCTTGCTCTTGGAATAGGTCTTCCAATTTCAATCTTGATTTCAGAACTGATTAGCCTAATAACCGCTAAAATTGTTGGGCTAGGGATTATTGAACATCAATTTTCTCTATCTACTACAGCTCTATTCTATACAATCATCGGTTTCCTAGCCGTAAAATTAGCTGTCTTTATTCTTTTAAGTGCAAAAACAGCCAATAAGGAAATCGGAGATCTGCTATCCTATTCTCCTTCTGGCATGAAGAAACTACTCCCCAAGGGTGTGTACCTTCTTGCTTCTGTCCTCGGAATTTTGCTTCTAGGAACAGCCTATTACTTGGGGATGAGTGGACGAGCTTGGGAAAATGTCATAACAATGGGCATCACTGTTCTCTTGGGAACTCTAGGAACTATACTACTCTTCTTTGGTATGCGTTTGTTTATAGACTTTTTGGTCAAGCTTGGAAGCAATCGAAAACTCCACACCTATAATTTTAGACAGATTCAGGAATTAGTTATCCAGCGCTCAACTATACTGGCTATCTGCTCCCTCTTAATCTTCTCTGCCTTGTGCCTCTTTGGAGCAGGTGTTGCCATTGCAAGTGGCAGTTCAGGCAATCAAACCCACGTTTTGGATTATACATTTAGAGATAGCAAGCAGGAAACAGATGAAAATCTTGATATGAATACAGTTAAAAAAGAGCTTGAATCTGCTGGACTGGCATCACAGTTTTCAAAGATTCTACAAATCAAAGTGGGCGAACCGAAAGAACACGAGTCCGTGTCCTTCGAAGAGGTCATCAAGGAGTTGAAAAAGCAAAAAGACAGCAAGAACAAGGAAATTTTGCTCCGTAAATTTAAACAGTCTACTACTTCCCACCTCATGCCAGTTTCCGAATACAATGAACTTAGAAAGGCTGCCAATCTCCCTCCTCTAGAATTAACTAGCAAGGAAGCCTACTTGTATATGGGGAAAGATTTTCTCCCAGATGAAAGTCTCGTCAACTCTGTTCTAAAGACGAAGCCTCAAATCAATGTCATGGAAAATGATGTAAAATTGATTGGAGAGGTGGAGTCTTTACCGATTGTAACGGATCGTGAAATCACCCTCTCTGTTGCCCTCATAGTCCCAGATGAGACCTTTATGAGCTATACAGACGGTCACTATTCGAACTATGTCAGCGGTATCTTAGCTCCTGAGCTAGTCAAGGAAAAAGGCCTGATGAGAGCTATCTCCGATACCAATGAAAAGCTAAATCAAACCTCTCTTGGCTATGAAAGCTATATACAAAATATGGGAAGACAATTATTTTACATTATCTCTGCCAGCTATATCACTATCTATCTGGCTATCATCTTCCTTGTTGTCGCAAATACAATCATTGGCGTTCAATTTTTGATGGGTCAGAGACAATCCTACAGACGATACCAGACCTTAATCCATCTCGGAGCCAGCTATGAAACTCTTTGTAAATCGTCAGAAAAGCAAATCAACTGGTATTTCGGTCTGCCAATAGCCTTTGCACTTATCAGTAGTAGCTTCGGAGTGGGCTCCCTCCTCACAGGAATAGTACCAGCCAGTGCAAGAATGGTCATGGGGCAGAAATTCATCACAGCCATGCTGATAGTGCTGCTCTTAGCAGGCTTTGAAGTCATCTATATCAGAATTGTAAAGAAAAATAGCAATAAGTACTTGTTGTCCTTAATGGAACCCAAAAGAGATGAATAAGGTAGAATAAATTAGGAAAAGGAGGAACCGATATGAAGCATATTCTGGTTATTGAAGATGAAGCCTTGATTCGAGATGAAATTGTCATTTTGTTAGAGAAAGCGGGTTATCAAGTTGATAAGTTGACTGACTTCAAAGATACAAGCCAGCAAGTGCTGCAATACGATACGGATCTAATCATACTGGATTTGAATTTGCCGGGAGAAACAGGTTTTCAAATTTGTAAAAATCTCAAGTCAAAACGCTCTGTGCCCATATTGGTTCTCACCTCCCGTGAACAACTAAAAGATGAGATCTACGCCCTAAAATTAGGGGCTGACGAGTACTTAACAAAACCTTTCAAGAAAGAAAGATTCTTGGTTCGTATAGAAAACATCTTGAAACGCTATGAAGGTAGACAAAATTTGCTTGAAAAAGATAATTTTCTACTGGATAGACATACCTATACCCTTTATATCAACGGACATTCGATTTTACTCCCTCAAAATCAAGGGAAATTGTTAGAAACCTTATTAGTGGCAACTGATTCTGTCGTCACAAAAGAAGAACTAAGCATGAAACTGTGGAATACAACTGAGTTCATCGATGAAAATGCCCTACAAGTAAATATTGCAAGACTGAAAAAGGTGATGAAACAGGCCGGCATTGCCCTTCAAGTCAAATCCGTCAGAGGTATTGGTTACAAGCTAGAAGAGGTAAGTCCAGATGAAATATAATCTAAAATATCTAGCTACTTATCTGCCTTGGTTACTTGTTCTCTTAGCATTTGATCTATTTACAGCTGTCCTGCTTTGGCTTTCAGATGTGAGAATGTTTCAAGCCCTCATCCTTCTCTATATTTTAGCTACTGTCCTGCTTTTTTTCATTCTATCATTCCTACTGATAAGAAAAGAAAGAAAAAAATCCGCTGCCTATAAAGCCTTCATAGCCAATCCCAAGATGGATACTGAGCTTGAATTATTGAATTTATCAAGTGCCTCAGAGAAAGAAAGCATTGAAAAAATAGCAGATACACTTTATCAAAAGCAGGCTCAAATAGGAAAACTCAACTCATTACTAGCCGAGTACGAGGACTATGTTGAAAAATGGGCGCATGAGATTAAACTTCCTTTATCGCTTCTTTCCCTCCTTTTAGACAATCAAAGTGACCAACTATCTGAGGATACTGCTTTTAAATTGGACTATGTGAAAAATCAAATCCAAGGAAATGTATCACAGATCCTATTCTACTACAGGGTGAAAAGTGAGAAAAATGATTTTCTATTTGAAGACCTTGATCTAGAAGAGTGTATCCAAGATCTTTTAGAGAACTTTGACCCCTTGCTTAAAGAAAAGAATTTTACAATTCATCTAGAAAATATACAGGGAAACTACTACACAGATCAACGCAGTTTTGAATTTATCCTGTCTCAAATACTAGCTAACGCACTTAAATATAGCTCTGACAAACCAGAACTCAGGATTTCTATGTCAAGAGACAAGGGGCGCACAAGTCTGATTATTAGGGATAATGGGTGTGGAGTTAAAGCTTGCGACCTCCCTCATATCTTTGAAAAAGGATTTACAGGTGATTCAGGAGAGACAAGGAAAAAATCAACAGGTATGGGTCTCTATCTTGTCAAACAATTAGCAGATGCTTTAAAAATCGACATCGTAGTAAAATCCGAATGGATGCATGGATTTGAAATCTCTCTTTCTATTTCGTAATGTTTCGATTCAGAAAATTGCCTAATCATAGAAAGCACATATTTTATACCAAAAAGGAAAGCACTTCTGCTTTCCTTTTTGATATCATAAAAACACCCTGAAATACTTGTCTCAGGGTGTTTGTTTCATTTTTAAAATGTCTGGCGCTTAGCTTTTCGCTCTGCACGTCCGCGGGCACGACCTTCTGCTCGCTTGGCTTTACGACGTTTCTCATCGACAGCCCACTGGATTTTTTTCTTATATCCTGGTTTGACTTTTTTCTTTTTCTTTTTAACCAAGCCAATCATTTCGATGTCCAGTTTTTCCTGTTTCTTCTCACGATTAGCACGGCGATCACGATCATAGGTATCTTGGAATTCTCCGTCTTTGACGACTTTCGGAGTAAACTTGATCCCCAATTTCTCCAATTCGCGAATATCTGAGTCATCACTAGGCTGGTAAAGGGTAATGGCTGTACCTGGCAGACCATTACGTCCAGTTCGTCCAACACGGTGGACAAAGAAGGACAAGTCTTGTGGGATAGCATCATTAATAACGTGGCTGACACCTTCAATGTCAATCCCACGCGCAGCCAAGTCAGTCGCAACGATGTACTCAAAATCAAGGTTCTTCACCTGATTCATGATACGTTTACGTTCACGAGGAGCAATATCTCCATGAATCTTAGCAACCTTCAAGCCTTGGGCTGTTAAGTATGTATGCAATTCATCTGCACGTGTCTTAGTATTGACAAAAATCATGGCTAGATATGGTTGCATGACTTGAGTCAATTCATAAATCTGGGCATTCTTATCACGACCTTTAGTAGAAATCAACCAGTTATCAATGGTATCTGAGATAACTGTTTTGGTCTTGATTTTTTCCATGACGGGATTTGACAAGTATTTTTTCAAGAATGGTTGCAATTTTTGTGGGATAGTCGCTGAAAAGACCATGAACTGCAAGTCTTTTGGAAGACTTCCTGCAATCTTATCAACTGTTTCCAAGAATCCCATATCCAAGGTCATATCAGCTTCATCGACTACAAAGGTCTTAGCCTTGTGGATAGCCAAATCACCCGATTTTACCAAATCATAGATACGACCTGGTGTTCCAATGACGATATGGGGCTGGTTGCTTGCTAATTTATCAATCTGACGAGCCTTGTCCGTACCACCAACATAGTTAACAACACGAATTTCTACTTCTGAATGGCCTGCAATTTGACGAGCAGCTTGGTAAATCTGAGTCGCTAATTCACGACTAGGAGCTGTGATAACTGCCTGCACGCTATCGCTCTCTTCATCCAACTGTTGGAAAATTGGAAGCAAGAAAGTATGGGTTTTCCCTGAACCTGTTTTTGATTCACCAACCAAGTCTCGACCAGCCAAGACAATAGGAATCAACTTATCCTGCACCTCGGTAGGAGTCGTAAACTTCAACTCCTCCAAAGCTTCTTCTATATATTTTTTAAATTTAAATTTCGTAAATGACATAATATCCTCGATTCTATCTATCTACTCATTATACCACATTTTGCTGCATTTCAGTTAAACTTTCGGTTTGGATAATCACTCCGAAATGTAAAAACATACCCGATTAAAGGCAAGAAAAATACTCTCTGTCCATCATAAACAGAGAGTATCGCTTTTTTATTTAAGCTCCCATTCCTTCATTAGCCAATCACAAAACTGTTGATAGCGTTGGTCGAGAGCTTCATGATGCCTATATGCATCAAAGGTGGAATATGTTGAGGGAACTGCTTCCGAAATCAGATCATGAAGTTCCCTTGCAAAAAGAGGAGCCTTAGACAGACGATTGGAATGATTGGCACCTTCTGTCTGACCATTTTGCAGATAAATAAGGCTTTGGCTCTGTATCAAGTCATGTTCCCTACAAAAGTCTGTAAAATCTGGGTACCAGAAAGAACCACAGATAGAAAAGATACAGGTCACAGGAAGATGACTACTATAGAGACTATAAACAGCTGCAAGACCGCCCAGTGAATAGCCACCATAAGCAATCCTACTTTCATCAATCAAGTAGGATTTTTTTAGAGTTGTTAGAATCCCTTGAAAGACCTTTTGATTGTAGGCATCTACCTTTCCACCAAAATCTGGAGCCCCTTCTTTCAAAGAACTAGCTTTCCAAGGTGTAAAGTCATCCAGACGGTTTTCTGGAACCAAACCCACTAAAATCACAGATTGGGACAGGTCTGATAAATAATCCAGTTTCCCATCGTTTAAGAGCACAACTGGGTAGGCTTGTTTAGAGTCATAGTTTGAAGGAAGACTGACCCTAACCTGAATCCCTTCCCAGTTAAACTCCTTATTTCTTGATAAAGTCATTGATTTTTTCAAGTGAATCAATCACTGCAGGACCGTAGTCCATCAACTCATCGTAAGAGATGGTCATGATTTTTTGATTCTTGATTGCTGGTACATTTTCCAAAACAGCATTTGCCTTCATCAAATCCACTGCTTTTTCATCCAACTTTTGATTGCGGTCGCTGGTTACATAGATAATCAACTCTGGATCCATTGATACTAGATTTTCCAATGTCAAGCCAGATGTTCCTGTTGCGACATTTGTGTAACCAAGTTGGTTGAGCAAACTTTCTTGAAGTGCTGACTTGTAGGCACCGAAGGTTTCATCGTTATAAGCAACCATAATCAAAGCTTTTTTCTTTTCACCCTGTGTTTCTGGATTAGCTTTTTTAACCGCATCGATTTTAGCTTGCAATTGCTCTGCATATTGGTTTGCCTTGTCTTGGACATTGAAAATGGTACCAAGATTCTTCACATCTTCAACGATATTTCCCAAATCCTGTTGGATATTTGATAGTGAGGCTTTTTGCGTATAAACAGGGATTTTGTTTTCATTCCAAGCACTAATCGTTCCCATTGACTTTTCAGAGAACATCATGTTTCGTCCCATCAAGGCATCTGGTTCATAAGAAAGAACCGTTTCTTGTGAGACTGATTTTTTATCACCAATATGAGGGATGGCTTCAATAGCGTCCTTGTATTTACCAGTTACAGCATTATCAGGATTGAGCATGCCAGCAATTTTATCTTGCAACCCTAACTCAAGTAGAATTTCAGTTGTTGAAAGGTTGTTGGTGATGACCTTTTCAGGAGTCTTTTCAAAGACTTGCTCGACTTCATTTCCTTTAGCATCATACGTTTTGATGGTTACAGGATAGCTGGTTTCTGTATTAGCTTTTTGACTAGCTTCTGTTGTAGCTGGTGCGCTTGCTGTTTCTTTAGATGCGTTACCACAAGCTGCCAAAGATAAGGTAGCTACTGTTACAAGTAAAATACTAAGTGATTTTTTCATGTTTATTTCCTTTAAATCTTATAAATAGTGAATCATAGCTTGCTGATCTTCCGTCCAAGTAACTCTACTTTGGACACCATAGACAGCCTGCAAAGACTCGGGTGTGATGGTCTCTTTTGGAGTACCTTGGTAAACAATCTCTCCTACTTTCATCAGATAGAGATAGTCTGAATAGCGACAAGCCAGCTGAATATCATGCAAAACAGCTAGTACATTGATATGGAGATTTTTGACAATAGTTAACAAGTCCAGCTGGTACTTGATATCCAAGTGATTAGTCGGCTCGTCTAAGAGCAAGAGTGAAGGTTCTTGAGCTAAGGCGCGTGCTAATAAAACTCGCTGTTTCTCCCCACCTGATAGTGAAGAATAAAGTCGATTTCTTTTTTCAAACATGTCTACTTTGACCAGAGCATCCTCAACCAAAGCAAAATCACTTTCTTTTTCCTTTTGTAAGAAAGAGAGATGAGGTGTTCTGCCCAGCAGAACGATTTCTTCAACCGTACAATCAAACTGGAGTTGATTAAACTGCGTGACGACTGCCATCTGCTTTGCCGTTTCCTTGACGCTCATTTGTTCCAAGGGTTTTCCATCTAGGCAAATCAAGCCCTGATCTGGCTTTTCCTGTCGATAGAGGAGTTTCAGCAAGCTAGTCTTTCCACTTCCATTGGGTCCCAAAATGGTATGAAATTGCTTGCCCTCCAGTTTGAGCGACACTCCTTTGAGAATTTTTTTCTCTCCGATTCCAAAGTGAATATCCTGGCACATTAAGTCCATATCAGACCTTCACCTCCCCTCGTCTACTTCCAACCATGTAGATAAAGAAAGGGGCACCTACTAGGGCTGTGAATATCCCAATCGGCAGCTCAGCATTTTGGATTAAAACACGAGCAAGAACATCTGCCCAGATAACAAAAAGAGCACCGAGCAAGGTTGCTATCGGAAAAAGCCTTCTGTAGTTTGTACCAACCAAACTTCTCGCCAAATGTGGGGTAATAAGACCAACGAAGCCGATAATCCCACAGGTAGATACCAAGATAGCTGTCAGCACAGCCACAATCGTCACATAGAGATACCAATACAAACGTAGGGGAATCCCCAAGGTCAAGGCTGCCTCATCACCCATCATCATGGCATTAAAAACACGATATTGGGTAGAGAAAAATAAAAAGGCTATTCCCACGACTACTGCTGGCAGGGTTAAGTGAGCCCATGAGATCCCTGCTAGAGAACCCATGGTCCAAAACTTGATGGTCATGACACTGTCAGCATTAGCACCAATTGAGATAATAAAATTTGAAAAAGCCAAAAAGAGTGCATTGACCACAGTACCTGATAAAATGAGGCTAGAAGTTGTCATTCTTCCTTGCATGGAAGCAATGACTAAGACTGCAACTGTTGCCACAAGCGCTCCAAGGAAAGATCCGAGACCAATCATAACTTTAAATCCAAGAATAATACTCAAAGTCGCACCAAAGGTTGCCCCAGCAGAAATTCCTAACACATAGGGCTCTGCGATTGGATTATTGACTGTTGACTGCATGACGCTACCACACATGGAAAGGCCTGCACCAACTATCAAACCAAGAAAAACCCGTGGTAATCTCATATTCCAAACAATAGCAAGTGTCGACTTCGAAAGGTCTCCTATATCAAAAGGAGCCCCTAACTGACTCAAAATTATCCGATAAGTATCAGTCAAACTAATTTGAACAGAACCCATAGAAACAGCTAAAAATAGAGAAACTCCCATTACTCCAAGCAAAATAGCAAGGAGAAAAAAATATCGCAGGTTTTGATGGTTTCCATAAAATTTGGAAAGCATGAAACCCTCCTTTAACAAAAATTAAAAATTTAGACAATTTTCATAATTAGTATACCACATTTCTAAATCAGGAACAAGACTAGAAAAAAGCACACAAAAAAGCCCTCTGAAGTCAGAGAGCTTGATTCTTGCTGGATAAAACGTTTATAGACTAGGCGGCAAGCCGAAGATTGTACTGATGGTACATCGAGGCGAAGCCAACGAAGTATAGAAACGTTTTAGACGCAAGATTAGCGACGAAGTCCAAGAGAGTTGATCAACTCACGGTAACGATTAACGTCGTTTTTACGCAAGTATGCAAGCAAGTTACGACGGCGACCGATTTTCTTCATCAATCCACGGTAAGTAGCGTGGTCTTTTTTGTGTTGTTTGATGTGTTCGTTAAGGTGGTTGATTTCCCAAGTAAGGACAGCAACTTGAACCTCTACTGAACCTGTATCACCTTCGTGACGTGCATATTGTGCGATGATTTCATTTTTTTTCTCTTTTGAGATTGCCATGATGTTTCTCCTTTTTATTTGGCTTCATCCGAGTGACAGGTTGGCATGCCTGTAACCAAGAAGAAGTTATTTGTCTTTACGACATTTCCTATTCTACCAATAACTAAGTTCTTTGTCAACTGATTTACTATTCTTACCACAAAAGTGCTATAATAGTTATAGGAAGGATATCTAAGTAGACATCTTGAAAAGAGAGGTGATTACCATGCGTAAATTCTCGCAATATCTCCCCTACTATCTGGTCATATTTTTCTTTTATTGGCCACTTTATGAGCTGTTATTAAGGACTATTACTAAAAACTATATCTTGAAGGAGCTCACCATCGGCAACGTTATTATCTTCTCCCCACTGGTGACTTTCATAGTATCACTATTCTACTCTTATCGTTTCAAGTTCTCAGTTTGGTGGTTAATTGGAGTTGCCTTGCTCTTTTGCTTTACCATCATTACTTTCGGAGAATTTATCCTTCTCTACTTCCTAGCCTATGAAATCTTTGCCCTCGCGGGTATGGCTGTCGGTGTAGCTATTAAGAATCTAGTACAAAAACTGAAAAGGAAAAAACTTTCACAAAATCCTTGAAAAATCTCACAATCATGCTATAATAATGCATAGAGACAAGTCACTTAGCCCCTTTCTACCAGAGAGTGCGTGGTTGCTGAGAACGCATAGGAAGCCTAAACTGATACTACTCTACTGACTTTTATGCAAACATAAAACGGTGGCCACGTTAGAGCCAATCAGAGGTGTCCCTCTTTTTTGAGGAACATAAATGAAGGTGGAACCACGTTGCGACGTCCTTTCGAGGATGTCGCTTTTTTGTTTGGAGAATAGTTAATCGCAAAAAAGTGAAGATGGAGATTGATATGAAGAAAACATTGTTCTGGGTGATCGCCTGTATTTACCTTATAGTCTATGTATGGCTAATGAAAACTCTTAGTCTATGGGGTTTAGAGTACATCGTTGTCTTTTCATTTTTTTTATTAATTCCTCTTATACCATTTCTTGCTCCTTTTCTCGGTATCTTAATGTTTTTCAACAACAAGAAACTTGTGATAGCAGGATATCTTTTAAGTCTTACTGCCGGTGTTTATCTGTTCAATGCACTCAGAAGCTATCCGATAAGGATATACATGAGTGGTGAAATGACTGATGAACAATATATGTCTTTAATCCTTTCCTTAGTAAGTTATTTACTTATTTCTACAGTTTGTTTTGTTTATAGAATGAAAATGTTAGAACATCATTCAGTTAGATAAGCAAATATTATTGTTCTTTATAACTAACCCTTTGCTATTTCTTCAAACCTCAATTTTAAATGATGATAAATTTTTAAGGAGAAAATCATGATTCAAATTACTTTCCCTGATGGCGCTGTTCGTGAATTCGAATCTGGCGTTACTACTTTTGAAATTGCCCAATCTATCAGCAATTCTCTAGCTAAAAAAGCTCTTGCTGGTAAATTCAATGGCAAACTCATCGACACAACTCGTGACATCACTGAAGATGGAAGCATTGAAATCGTGACACCTGATCATGAAGATGCTCTTCCAATCTTGCGTCACTCAGCGGCTCACTTGTTTGCCCAAGCAGCTCGTCGCCTCTTCCCAGACATTCATTTGGGTGTTGGTCCAGCTATCGAAGATGGATTCTACTACGATACGGATAATCAAGCCGGTCAAATCTCAAACGAAGATCTTCCTCGTATCGAAGAAGAAATGAAGAAAATCGTGAAAGAAAACTTCCCATCTATTCGTGAAGAAGTGACTAAGGATGAAGCGCGTGAAATCTTCAAAAACGATCCTTACAAATTGGAATTGATTGAAGAACACTCTGAAGATGCAGGTGGCTTGACCATCTACCGTCAAGGTGAATACGTAGACCTTTGCCGTGGCCCACACGTCCCATCAACAGGTCGCATCCAGGTCTTCCATCTCTTGAATGTTGCGGGTGCTTACTGGCGTGGTAATAGTGACAATGCCATGATGCAACGAATTTACGGTACAGCTTGGTTTGACAAGAAAGATTTGAAGGACTATCTTCAAATGCGTGAAGAAGCCAAAGAACGTGACCATCGTAAACTTGGGAAAGAACTTGATTTGTTCATGATTTCTCAAGAAGTTGGTCAAGGTCTTCCATTCTGGTTGCCAAACGGTGCAACGATTCGTCGGATACTCGAACGCTATATCGTGGATAAGGAAGTGGCTGCGGGCTACCAACACGTTTACACTCCACCAATTGCTTCTGTTGAACTGTATAAGACTTCAGGTCACTGGGACCACTACCGTGAAGATATGTTCCCTCCAATGGATATGGGAGATGGGGAAGAATTTGTCCTTCGTCCAATGAACTGCCCACACCACATCGAAGTTTACAAACACCATGTTCACTCTTATCGTGAATTGCCAATCCGTATCGCTGAAATCGGTATGATGCACCGTTACGAAAAATCAGGTGCCCTTACAGGTCTTCAACGTGTCCGTGAAATGTCACTGAACGATGGACATACCTTCGTTGCTCCAGAACAAATCGAAGATGAATTCAAGAAAATCCTTCAATTGATCATTGATGTTTATGAAGATTTCAACTTAACTGATTACCGCTTCCGTTTGTCTTATCGTGATCCTGCAGATAAGCACAAATACTTTGACAACGATGAAATGTGGGAAAATGCTCAACGCATGTTGAAAGCAGCAGTTGATGATATGGGTGTTGAATACTACGAAGCCGAAGGGGAAGCAGCCTTCTACGGACCAAAATTAGATATCCAAATGAAGACAGCTCTTGGAAAAGAAGAAACCCTCTCTACTATCCAGCTTGACTTCTTGTTACCAGAACGCTTTGATCTCCACTATATCGGAGCTGATGGCGAAGAACACCGTCCAGTTATGATTCACCGTGGAGTTATCTCAACCATGGAACGCTTCACAGCCATCCTGATTGAAAACTACAAGGGAGCCTTCCCAACATGGCTTGCTCCTCACCAAGTAACTGTGATTCCTGTTTCAAACGAAAAACATGTGGACTACGCTTGGGAAGTAGCGAAGAAACTTCGTGACCGTGGTGTCCGTGTCGATGTCGATGAACGCAATGAAAAAATGCAGTTCAAGATTCGTGCTTCTCAAACTCAGAAGATTCCTTACCAATTGATCGTTGGGGACAAGGAAATGGAAGAGAATGCTGTTAATGTCCGCCGCTACGGTCAAAAAGAAACAGAAACCATGCCAGTAGATGCATTTGTAGAATTGATTCTTGCAGACATTGCAAATAAATCTCGTGTTGAAAAATAAGAAATAAAAGCTGGGTTAAGATTTCCAGCTACCTAAAAAAGAGGTTGGGACAAAATATCCCGACCTCTCTTTTTATTAGCAATCAAACTTTGACGCGGTAGCTGATTGAACTTTTTGTTCGTCTTTTAGACTCCAAAAAGCTCCTAATCATCCTCGCGGGGCTGGTACTACGAAATCGAGACTTTGTCTATCGATTTCTGTCCCACCGCCTTTTTATATTTTGTTTAACCTGAGTTAGTAGTGATTGGTCATACCACCACAAATGGCAGCCTCATCAACGATCCTTTCTATCCACTAACTTTTGGTTATAAGATATCCTACCAAGATTTGCTTCCATGAGTTAGATAAGTTGACTATCCTCAGTCCTTGTCTGCTTCATTTTCTTTTACGAGATCTTTTTGTGAATCTTTTTCAGAGAGTTTTTGATCAATATACTTGTTAATGGTTTCGTAAAATTCCTTGATCGTCTCACTATCTAATTTTGTCGAATTATGGACTTGATTGACTTTCAATTGAACAGATTGAATACCGTAAGAGGCCTGCTTTTGGCGAATGGTTTCTAATTCTTCTTCTGAAATCGGATCTCCAACAACTGTCAAGACCAATTCATTGCTACTTGACTTGTAGACTTGATTAATGATCGTATGATTGGCGAACTCCTTTCCTACAAACTGTTTGATCCCTTCTTTTCGCGCTTGATCCATCGTCAGAGTGACTGCTGAATAGCTGGCTGGAAGAACCAATAATACAATCAAGGAGATCAAGCCAATTTTCATTTTAATGTTTAGCTCTTTAAATGAACTTAAGGGAGATTTTCTCATCATAATTCTTGTTCCAACAATGTTGCTTAGCATGATAAAGACACAGTTGATCAAGAAAAGATAAAGAGCCCCAAATAAAAATCGTACATTTCCATTAGCTAAACCATAGCCTGCAGTACAGATAGGTGGCATCAGAGCTGTTGCAATGGCTACTCCTGGCACGATATTGTTTGCTTCTTTTTTCCTTGAACCAATGAAACCTGCTATCCCACCAGCAATAGCAATGAGAACATCCCAAATGGTTGGAGAGGTTCGTGCAATCAATTCGCTACTTGCATAAGATAAGGGAGAAATCCAGAAATACAGAGTCGAGACAAGCAAACTGACCAATACTTGAGTAAATAAAACCTCTAGAGATTGCTTGATTAAACGCGTATCAAAAATAGCTAAACCAAACCCCAGTCCAACAATCGGTGTCATAAGAGGGGAAATCAGCATGGCTCCAATAATGACAGCTGTTGAATTCATATTTAGACCTATAGAGGCAATAAAAATCGCACACATCAAAATCACTGTATCTCTTAATCGAACATGAAGGTCATCATATAGTTTTTCGCGGAATTCACGTGTTGAATAGTTTCCGGACATTGGTTACTCCTTTTATTTCATATAATCTTGTTTCTGCATGGATGATGGTAGAGAGACTTCTGTCCAATCTTACATATTTTTAATTCTCATCTGTTATTTTTTTGAACATTATCTTTTAAATATCCATCAGTCCATCCCTGATATTATATCAAAAATCTTACAGTCTTTCCCTGAAGAAATCAATTAATTTAAAAGACAGAGAAAGGTAGAAATTCCAGTTACCTTTTTCTTTGTTCTATCCTTTTTTCTCACTATATAGAAATCTAAAGAAGAGCTTGAAAGGTTTCTTCCAAGCTCTTAGCATTTCTTTTTACTCAACAATCAAGTTCACTTCCGCAAACTTAATCCTCACAGTTGTTCCTTGACCAAGTTCAGATTCGATACGGATTTGATGACCTAATTCTTGGCTGATTTTCTGGGTTAGATAGAGCCCAAGTCCAGATGACTGCTGGGTTATTCGACCATTATATCCTGAAAATCCACGTTCAAAGACTCGCAACCGATCACTGTTTTTGATACCAATTCCAGTATCTTTGATGCAAAGGTCTGAACCTTCCATGTAGATTTCAACCCCACCTTCATTTGTGTACTTGAGGCTATTTGACAGGATTTGTTCAATGACTACCAACAGCCATTTCTTATCCGTCACAATGCTTCTGTCCAAGTCATGCAGATTGATACTAAGACCTTTCTGGATAAAGAAAATGGCATATTTGCGAATGACTTCCTTGACCAGATCTTCTATATTTTCTTTCTTCAAAACCAAATCATCATGGAAGCTTTCTAAGCGTAGATATTGGAGTACAAGATTGGTATATGAATCAATCTTAAAAATTTCCTGCTCCAACTGTTGTTTTAGTTGGCGATCTGTCACCTCACTTACAAGGAGTTTACTGGCTGCAATTGGTGTTTTTATCTGATGAACCCAGAGTGTATAGTAGTCCACCAAATCATTATAGCGATTTTCAGCATCTGATTTCTTTTGATAGAGTTCCTCTTCACGTTTTTCTAATTTTTCAGTTAGAAGGACTTCCATTGGTGACTTAGATTCTCTTTCGCCATAGAGCAATTCCTTACGATAACGTTGCAATTCTATCAAGAAATCAAATACCAAAAACAAAAATATCAAAAATGTAGATAAAAAGAAGAAATAGTTAAAGTAGGGCACTTGGTTATCAAACAAGCTTTCAAAGAGAAAAAGCAAACCTGTAAGCGATAGAATAAAAGCAAAAAAACGGCTACGCGAACGGATATAAGCTAGAAAAAAACTTTTAATATCATGCATGTTTCAATCCATACCCTATCCCTTTCTTAGTCTCAATAAATCCTACCAAACCTCGTTCTTCCAATTTTTTACGCAAGCGAGCAACATTGACAGAAAGAGTATTATCGTCAATGAAAAAGTCACTATTCCATAGTTCTCGCATCAAATCATCACGCGCTACGATATTTCCTGCGTGTTCAAATAAAACACGTAGAATTTGAAATTCATTTTTTGTCAATGTGATTGACTGTCCTTCAACATGCAAATCCATAGACTTGGTATTGAGGATAACTCCTGCATACTCCAAGAGACTTTCATCCCGTCCAAACTCATAAGAGCGACGCAATAAACCCTGTACCTTGGCTAAAAGGACCTGCTGATCAAATGGCTTGGTCACAAAATCATCTGCTCCCATATTAATAGCCATCACGATGTCCATTGCCTGGTCTCTAGAAGACAGGAACATAATAGGAACTTTGGAAATCTTGCGAATTTCCTGACACCAATGATAACCATTAAAGAGAGGCAACCCAATATCCATCAGGACCAGATGAGGCTCAGACTGAACAAATAGCGTCAGAACTTCCATAAAGTCTTCTACCATGACTACTTCAAAACCCCATTCGGAGAGCATTTTCCCAACTTGCTGACGGATGACTGGGTCATCTTCTACTAGTAAAATCTTATGCATCTGCTCCTCCTTTTTCTATATTATAGCAAAATTCTCCTGACTACTAGCGAAATTGATGTAAATCTGATATGATAAAAGTCAAGAAAGGAATTCTCATGGCCAATATTTTTGACTACCTAACTGATGTTCAATACGATTCTTTTTATGACCTTCCCTTAAATGAACTGGATATACTTGCTTTTACAGAGCTGACTTATCTTTCTTTTGATCACTTGCTAGACGAATCTGATAATCGCTTGATGGATTTTGGCACACGAGTCCCTCGAGAAAGCACCATGCTGACCAATAAAGAACGTCTGCAACTTTTAGACCAACTGACTCAACACAAACGTTTTAGAAATTGCAAGCTATCGAACTTTATTAACGAGATTGACACTGAGCTACAAAAACAGTTCGCTGCTATGACCTATCGTCTGAACCTAGATACTTATTTGATTGTCTTTCGAGGTACAGACGATAGTATTATTGGTTGGAAGGAAGATTTCCACATGACCTACATGAAGGAAATCCCTGCCCAAAAGCATGCTCTTGAGTATTTGGAAGATTTCTTTGCCCAACATCCAAAACAGAAAGTGATGGTTGCTGGACATTCTAAAGGCGGGAATCTAGCCGTCTACGCTGCTAGTCAAATCCAACCTGAATTGCAAGAAAAAATATCCGCAGTTTATACCTATGATGCCCCTGGCCTCCAAGCTGAACTGACTGAAACCACAGGCTATCAGGAAGTGATTCCAAAAATTCATCGTTTCGTCCCACAAGGTTCTGTCATTGGCATGATGCTGGAAGTTCCTGATACTCCTACAGTTGTTAAATCTACGGCTCTCGGTGGCATCGCTCAACACAGTACCTTTAGCTGGCTAACTGAGGGACAGCACTTTGTCCAACTAGAGTCAATCAGTAGTGAAAGTCTACAAATCAAAGACACTCTTAAAGAATGGGTAGATAGTGTTCCCGATGAAGAATTAGAGCTCTATTTTGATCTCTTCTTTGGAACCATCCTAGAGTCTGGAATCACTTCCATCAACGATTTATCTTCTAGAAATGCTATTGAACACATTCAACAACTTGTTTCTCAAGCCCAGACACTGGAGCCCGAGCAAGTCGAAATCTTAAAAAACCTGACACAACTCCTACTGGATGCACGCTTCCAAGCCTGGAAAAATCATTTTTAATGTATTAAAAAGTCCCTTCTTTTATGGAGGGACTTTCTTGTTGATTGATTCCTTATTTTGTGCTTCTGTGTTATACTAGAAACTGTAAATTCTTTGAAAGAGGAAATCCTATGAAAATCCATAAAACCGTAAATCCTGTTGCCTATGAAAACACTTATTATCTCGAAGGAGACCAACACCTGATCGTGGTCGATCCTGGTAGCAACTGGGATGCTATTCGCAAGACTATCGAGAACATCAACAAACCAGTCTGTGCGATTCTATTGACCCATACTCACTACGATCATATCTTGAGTCTTGACTTGGTCAGAGATACTTTTGGAAATCCTCCAGTCTATGTGGCTGAGAGTGAAGCTTCTTGGCTTTATACTCCTGTTGATAATCTTTCTGGGCTTCCTAGACACGATGATATGGCAGATGTCCTATGTAGACCAGCTGAACATACCTTCGTTTTTCATGAAGAATACCAAATCGAGGAGTTTCGTTTTACGGTACTTCCAACTCCAGGTCACTCTATCGGTGGCGTTTCACTCGTTTTCCCAGACGGACACTTGGTCTTAACGGGAGATGCCCTTTTCCGAGAAACCATTGGTCGAACAGATCTACCTACAGGTAGCATGGAACAACTCCTTCATAGTATCCAAACCCAGCTCTTCACCCTTCCAAACTACGATGTCTATCCAGGACATGGTCCGGCTACGACCATCGCTCACGAAAAAAATTTTAATCCATTTTTTTAAAACATAAAAACCAAGGACAATCATCCTTGGTTTTTGTATTACCAAATAATCACACGGTCTTCTGGTGCACGCCACATTCCGTCGCCTTCTTTGACATCATAGGTTGTAAAGAAGTCATCGAAGTTTGGCACTTGGACGTTAACACGGAGTTTAGCTGGCGCGTGTACGTCAACGCTAGCCATGAGTTTCATCAACTCTGGGCGGCCTTTCATACGCCAGATACGAGCAAAGTTATGGAAGAACTCTTCAGCTGAGAAATCTGGCTCTCTCTTAGCAGCTTCTAGCGCTGCAGCGATTCCTCCAAGGTCGGCAACGTTTTCGGATACAGTTAATTTCCCATTGATTTTTGCACCGTAAGATTCTTGGCCATCAAACTGTTCGATAACCTTCTGTGTTTTTTCTTTAAAGGCTGCATAGTCGCTTTCTGTCCACCAGTCCTTGAGGCTACCATTTTCATCAAAGGAAGCACCATTAGTATCAAAGGCGTGAGAAATTTCATGGGCAATAACCGCACCAATACCACCATAGTTGGCAGAAGATGACTGATGCAAGTCATAGAAAGGTGCCTGTAAGATAGCAGCCGGGAAGACAATCAAATTCTTTTGTGGATTGTAGTAGGCATTAACCATATGAGCAGGCATTCCCCACTCTTTGTAGTCAACTGGCTGATTCCACTTGCTCCAGCTGTGCTTAATTTCAACACGCGCAAAGGCAAGAGCATTCTCAAAGAGGCTAGCAGATTCATCCACTACCTTGTCCTTGTAACGAGCTGGCAGTTCTTCTGGGTAACCAATATAAGGTTTGATAACATTGAGTTTGACGATAGCTTTTTCTCGTGTTTCAGGTGTCAGCCAGTCATTCTTAGCCAAACGTTCCTTATAAACATCAATCATGGTTGCCACTTTTTTCTCTACATCCGCCTTGGCTTCTGGAGAGAATTTTTCATGTGCATACCAAAGACCGAGCGCTTGTTTGAATGGTCCTTGGGCTAAGTGGTAAGCAGCCTTGCGCTTGTCTTGGGCTTCTGGAACTCCTGAAAGGGCACGGCCATAAGCACCTGACAAAATGCGAATCTCATCTGTCAAATAGCTTGTTGAAAGAGTGACCACACTCAAGATCAAGCTTGCTTTGAGCAAAGGCCAAGCTTCTTCACTATAGAATTGCTCTGCTGCTTGCCAGAAACGTTCTTCATCTACAATGACCTTATCAGGTACTTGACCAAGAACAGCTTGGAAAAAGTCATCCAATGGAAGGGCAGGCGCAAACTTTTTGAAATCTTCATAAGAATACGGATGGTAAAGTTTGGCATACTCTGAACTCTCTTCGTTTGAAAGTACGACAGCTGCGATACGGCGGTCCAATTCCAATCGTTTCTCTAACAAGTCCTCGATTTCTTCATCTGAGAAATTATAGGCTTTGAGGAGATTGTCAGTACTTTCTTTCCAAAGGTTCAATAATTCCTCGCGCTGTGGATGGTCTTCCGCATAGTAGGTTGTGTCAGGCAAGATTGTTCCTGGAGCACTAGCCCAGAGAACATTGGTTCTAGCATCCATAAAGTCTGGTGACACACCAAATGGAAGGAAGTTTGGTTTGCCAGCTAATTCAAACTCTGCTAATTTGCTTGCGAAGTCTGCAAAGCTCTCCAAATCTTGGTATTCCTTAAGCATAGGAAGGACTGGCTTGATACCATCAGCTTCTCGCTTATCGAAATCTCTCACCATAGCGTGGTATTTGACAAAGTTTGCTAGAATAGGATCTTCTGGAAGATCTTCTCCTGCCAACCACTTGTCCGTCGTCGTTAGCATCAAGTCTTCGATTTCTTCATCAAGGTCGATAAAACCACCTGTTCGCGATTTGTCAGCTGGAATGACCGCAGTCTTTTCCCACTCACCATTTATAGCATCATAAAAATCATCTTGATATCGTGTCATCTTGTTCTCACTTTCCTATTTTCACTTATTCCTAGCTTAGCAAAAATCCCTAGGGATTGCAATTAAAAATGCCGAGTTGCCTTCTTATTTTAATCATTAATATTTTAAATTTTTTCCAAAATTAACTTGACTTAAAAATAAAATTAAGGTATATTAAAAAACAGGAGGTATACAAGTGTATGATACATATCGAAAACCTAAGTGTCTCCTATAAAGAAACGTTGGCACTTAAAGATATTTCACTAGTGCTCCAAGGACCAACGATTACCGGAATCATTGGTCCGAACGGCGCTGGGAAATCAACATTATTAAAAGGTATGCTGGGAATTATCCCACATCAAGGTCAGGCATTTCTCGATGACAAGGACGTTAAAAAATCCTTACATCGAATTGCCTATGTCGAACAAAAAATCAATATCGACTACAACTTTCCCATCAAGGTCAAGGAATGTGTCTCTTTAGGACTCTTTCCCTCTATTCCTCTCTTTCGAAGTTTAAAGGCTAAACATTGGAAGAAAGTGAAAGAAGCCCTTGAAATCGTCGGCCTAGCTGACTACGCTGAACGTCAAATCAGTCAACTGTCTGGAGGTCAATTCCAGCGGGTCTTGATTGCCAGATGTTTGGTACAGGAAGCCGACTATATCCTCTTGGATGAACCCTTTGTTGGGATTGACTCTGTCAGTGAGGAAATCATCATGAATACGCTGAGAGATTTGAAAAAAGCTGGGAAGACGGTTCTCATCGTCCACCACGACCTCAGCAAGGTTCCCCACTACTTCGATCAAGTCTTACTTGTCAATCGAGAAGTGATTGCCTTTGGTCCAACCAAAGAAACCTTTACCGAAGCCAATCTCAAAGAAGCTTACGGTAATCGACTCTTTTTCAATGGAGGTGACCTATGATTGCAGAATTTATCGATGGATTGCAAAAATTCCATTTCCTACAAAATGCCTTGATAACAGCTATTGTCGTCGGGGTCGTAGCTGGAGCTGTGGGATGTTTCATCATTCTACGTGGGATGTCACTCATGGGAGATGCTATTTCACATGCTGTCTTACCAGGTGTAGCCCTCTCCTTCATCTTGGGCGTTGACTTCTTTATCGGAGCCATTGTCTTTGGATTGCTAGCTGCTATCATCATTACCTACATCAAGGGGAACTCGATTATCAAAAGCGATACCGCCATCGGCATTACCTTTTCTTCTTTCTTAGCCCTCGGTATCATCTTGATTAGTGTCGCTAAAAGTTCAACTGACCTTTTCCATATCCTTTTTGGTAATATCCTGGCCGTCCAAGATACGGATATGTTTATTACTATGGGTGTGGGGGCAGCCATTCTCTTGTTAATCTGGATTTTCTTCAAGCAACTCTTGATAACTTCCTTTGATGAACTCTTGGCTAAAGCCATGGGAATGCCTGTCAATTTCTATCACTACCTTCTCATGGTGCTCCTGACTCTCGTGTCTGTGACAGCCATGCAAAGTGTCGGAACTATCCTGATTGTAGCCATGCTGATTACCCCAGCTGCAACTGCTTATCTGTATGCTAATAGCCTGAAAAGCATGATTTTCCTTTCCTCAACCTTTGGAGCTACTGCTTCAGTTTTGGGACTCTTTATCGGCTATAGCTTTAACGTTGCGGCAGGTTCTAGTATCGTGCTCACAGCTGCTAGTTTCTTTCTCATTAGCTTCTTTATCGCTCCAAAACAACGATATTTGAAACTGAAAAATAAACATTTGTTAAAATAAGGGGCAAAACCCCAATAAATTGGAGGATCTAATGAAAAAATTAGGTACATTACTCGTTCTCTTTCTTTCCGTCATTGCTCTTGTAGCATGTGCTAGCGGAAAAAAAGATGCAGCTTCTGGTCAAAAACTAAAAGTTGTTGCTACAAACTCAATCATCGCTGATATTACTAAAAATATTGCTGGTGACAAGATTGATCTTCACAGTATCGTTCCTGTTGGTCAAGACCCACACGAATACGAACCACTTCCTGAAGATGTCAAGAAAACTTCTGAGGCAGACCTCATTTTCTATAACGGTATCAACCTTGAAACAGGTGGCAATGCTTGGTTTAGAAAATTGGTAGAAAATGCCAAGAAAACTGAAAACAAAGACTACTTTGCAGTCAGCGAAGGCGTTGATGTTATCTACCTTGAAGGCCAAAACGAAAAAGGTAAAGAAGACCCACACGCTTGGCTTAACCTTGAAAATGGAATTATCTTTGCTAAAAATATCGCCAAACAATTGAGCGCTAAAGACCCTAGCAACAAGGAATTCTACGAAAAAAATCTCAAAGAATATACTGAAAAACTAGACAAGCTTGATAAGGAAGCAAAAGCTAAATTCAACAATATCCCTGCTGAGAAGAAATTGATCGTAACCAGTGAAGGATGCTTCAAATACTTCTCTAAAGCCTACGGTGTCCCAAGTGCCTACATCTGGGAAATCAATACTGAAGTAGAAGGAACTCCTGACCAAATCAAGACCTTGGTTGAAAAACTTCGCCAAACAAAAACTCCTTCACTCTTTGTAGAATCAAGTGTAGATGACCGTCCAATGAAGACTGTTTCACAAGACACAAACATCCCAATCTACGCACAAATCTTTACTGACTCTATCGCAGAACAAGGTAAAGAAGGCGATAGCTACTACAACATGATGAAATACAATCTTGAAAAGATTGCTGAAGGTTTGTCTAAATAAACAATAAAAACGTCATTCTCCTTGAATTGACGTTTTTATCTGTTCAATTTCCGGTCAAATTATTGGGAAAATCTAATGTTTCAATGTAAAATAAAAGAAAAAAGATTGGAGTAGCTTATGACTACATTCCTTGGAAACCCTGTGACTTTTACTGGAAAACAACTACAAGTTGGAGACAAGGCACTTGACTTTTCTCTCACTACGACTGATCTCTCAAAAAAAACACTAGCTGACTTTGAAGGTAAGATAAAGATTTTGAGTGTCATTCCTTCTATTGATACTGGTATCTGTTCACTTCAGACTCGTCGCTTTAACCAAGAGCTAGCCAGTTTAGACAACACTGTAGTCCTAACAGTATCAATGGATCTTCCATTTGCTCAAAAGCGCTGGTGTGGTGCAGAGGGAATTGAAAATGCCATCATGCTATCAGACTACTTCGACCACTCTTTTGGACGCGATTATGCCCTCTTAATCAAAGAATGGCACCTGCTCGCTCGTGCAGTGTTAGTGCTAGATAGTGACAACATCATCCGTTACGTTGAATACGTAGACAATATTAATAGCGAGCCAGATTTTGAAGCAGCTATTGCAGCTGTAAAAGAACTCAACTAAGTTCAGATCTTGTAGCAATAAGCTAGAGAAATCTAGCTTTTTTTGGTATACTAGATACAGATAATAGACAAGGAAATACGAATGACACCAAATAAAGAAGACTATTTGAAATGTATTTATGAAATTGGCATGGAACTTCCTAAAGTTACTAATAAGGAAATAGCTGCACGAATGCAGGTATCACCTCCAGCCGTAACCGAAATGATCAAGCGCATGCAAACTGAAAATCTCATCTTTAAAGACAAGGGAAATGGTTATTCACTGACTGATTTTGGACAAATGATAGTCTCAGAATTATACCGTAAACACCGCTTAATTGAAGTTTTCTTAGTTCATCATCTTGACTATACTAGTGACCAAATTCATGAGGAAGCCGAAGTTCTAGAACATACGGTTTCAGACCTTTTCGTGGAGAGATTAGAAAGTATGCTTGGTTTCCCAAAGATGTGCCCACATGGTGGAACAATTCCTTCTAAGGGCGAGCTTCTAGTAGAAATCAACCATCTACCTCTAGCAGATACTAAAGAAACTGGAACCTATCTCCTGACTCGGATTCATGATAACTTTGACCTCCTCAAATATCTTGAAAAACACGGCATCAATATTGGAGACAAACTCCAAGTCAAACAGTTTGATAACTTCTCTAACACCTATACTTTGATTCACAAAAATGAGGAACTCCAAGTAAGTCTAGAAATCGCCAAACAACTCTATGTAGAAAAAATCAACTAAGTTTTTAGAACTGATTTCCGAATGAATCAACATAAAACCCTGAAAGCTCTATTTTCAGGGTTTTATATTGCTATATGACTTGACTTTGCTTTTTTTTAGGTGTAGAATGGACGCAACAAAGAGGAGGGAGACCATCTTATGAAAAAATCACTCAAAATTTTCGCTACCTCAAAATGGTTTGACCTGTTTGGTGTGGCTTTGGTTGTCGGCATAGCGATTGCATCAGGCTACCTTAATTCACGATTAGACAAGTTTGTTGATTGGGGAGCATGGACTGCATTTGTTCCATTTGGACTGATTTCAGTTACTAACGTTGGGATTTCAATGTTGTCCACTCGTTTTACTGGTAAATTGAGTAAATGGGGGAATTATTACGGAATTGTCAATACAATCTTATCTGGTACTATTGATTATATCCTCGGAAATAAGGCTGCGATTATCACCTATCCCGTCACCTTTCTCATTTATACCTTTGCCATTAAGAAATGGGAGGCTTCACAAGAAGGTAGACCAAACAAGATGAGCCAAAAACAATTGAAATGGGCAGCCATCATTATTTCAGTCCTAGCCTTCCTATTTGCCTTTGCAACAAACTATATTGGCTACGGGGGCAAGATGAACCTCCTTGCTTACGTCACAACGATTGCATTTGGACTTTCATTGATTGCAAATGCTTTGAATGCTCTTAAATTAACAACTCAATGGGAATTTTGGTTGGTTTACAATTTTGTTCAATTAACAAAAGCTAGTATCCAAGGAAATTTTGCCAATATTGGTAAATACATCTTTTACATTATCAATGCTGTAGGTGCTCTATTCGTATGGAATGATAAAGAGTAAAATAATGAATCGTTAATCTGTATCTCGCTCAACTATCACAGTTGATCGTCAGAACCAATTTCACAAACAAAGGCTCTATCTCATCTGCTTATCACAGATAGGATAGAGCCTCTTTTTTATCTATTTTTTGTGTCAAGGATGATGGTTACCGGGCCATCATTGACCAGTTCCACCTGCATATCTGCTCCAAAGACTCCTGTCTCAACAGGAACTTCTTTGGCTAGTTCTTGGTTAAAGTCTTGATAGAAAGTCTTAGCCATATCTGGTTTGGCTGCACCTGTAAAGGCTGGACGATTGCCTTTTTTGGTATCGGCAAAAAGTGTAAACTGAGATACTGACAGAATCTCTCCTTGGATATCCTTGACAGAGAGATTCATCTTGCCCTCGTCATCTGAAAAGATACGCATATTGACAATCTTTCTCACTGCATAATCCAAATCTTCCTGCTGATCTTCAGGCCCAACACCTACTAAGAGCAAGAGCCCCTGCTTAATTTGACCATAAATCTGCCCATCAATAGTCACGTGAGCTTTCTTAACTCGCTGAATAATGATTTTCATAAAAATCCTTTCAGATATCTTTACCAAAGTCTAGCCATTGGTACGTTTTACTGAGTAGACTTCTGGTACACTCTTAATCTTATCTACAACAGTAGTCAAGGTCGATAAATTCGCAATGCCAAAGGAAACATGGATATTTGCAAACTTCATATCCTTGGTTGGCTGGGCATTGACTGTAGAGATATTCTTAGTTGTATTAGATAAAACTTGCAAGACATCATTCAAAAGGCCAGAACGGTTGAGACCATAAATATCAATATGGGCCATATATTCTTTATTGGAATATTGATCCTCCCACTCGACATCTAGCAAACGTTGCTCATAATTTTCCTGAGAGCGTAGGTTCATACAGTCTCTACGGTGGATAGCAACTCCACGGCCTTTAGTAATATAACCGACGATATCATCACCGGGAACAGGGTTACAGCATTTAGCAATCCGGACCAAGAGCCCAGAGGCACCTTCGATGACCACACCACCTTCATGCTTAACCTTGAGGGTTTCCTTATTTTCAACCTTGACTTCGCCACCCTTGACCAATTCTTCGGCTTCTGCCTTGGCCTTGGCCCGCTCTTCTTCGCGTCGTTCTTTCTCCGTCAAACGGTTAAAGACGGTAATAGCTCCGATTTCTCCAAAACCAATGGCCGCATAGAGGGCTTCTTCAGTCTTGTAACTGGTTTTTTGAAGGAGTTCATCCATGTGGCGTTTGTCCATAAATTTATTGGCCACATAGCCGTTTTCTTGGAGCTGATTAATCAGCAATTCACGGCCTTTATTGATGGATAATTCCTTATCTTGATTTTTAAAGAATTGACGAATTTTGTTACGAGCCTTGCTGGTCTTAACCATGTTGAGCCAGTCACGGCTTGGCCCAAATGAGTTTGGATTGGTGATGATTTCAACCTGGTCTCCCGTTTTAAGCTTAGTCGTCAAAGGAACCATACGGCCATTCACCTTAGCACCAGTCGCTTTTTCCCCGATCTTTGTATGTATTTCATAGGCAAAGTCAATTGGCCCAGAATCCTTTGGAAGAGAACGAACTGCCCCATCTGGAGTAAAGACATAAATCTCCTCAGCCAGATAGTTTTCTTTGACAGTATCTACAAATTCCTTAGCATCATCAGACTGGTCTTGGAGCTCCATCATCTCCTTGATCCAGTTCATTCCAATAGCAGATTCTTTGCTATTAACTTGACCCTTGATTCCTTTTTTGTAGGCCCAGTGAGCTGCAACCCCGTATTCAGCAACCTCGTGCATTTCTTTGGTTCGAATCTGGAATTCAATCGGTCCTTTCGGCCCATAAACAGTCGTATGGATAGACTGGTAACCATTGGCCTTACGATTGGCAATGTAGTCCTTAAAACGTCCTGGCATTGGTTTCCAAAGTTCATGAACATAACCAAGCATAGCGTAAACGTCACTCTGCGTATCTAGAATGCAACGAATGGCAATCAAATCGTAGATTTCATCAAAACGTTTTTTCTTGTCCTGCATCTTACGATAGATAGAATAAATATGCTTTGGACGACCATAGATTTTTCCTGTAAGGTTACGCTCAGATGAATATTCCTCAAGTTTTTTCACAACTTCATCGACCAAGGCTTCACGTTCTTGACGTTTTTCTTTCATAAGAGTTGTAATCTTATAAAATTCTGTAGGATTGAGATAGCGGAAAGACAGATCCTCTAACTCCCACTTCACACTCGAAATCCCTAGTCGGTGAGCAAGCGGTGCGTAGATTTCCATCGTTTCTCGTGAAATTCGCTCTTGTTTGTCTTTACGTAAATGCTTAAGGGTACGCATATTATGCAAGCGGTCTGCCAATTTAACCAAGATAACACGGATATCCTTAGACATAGCCATCAACATCTTACGGTGATTTTCAGCGAGCTGTTCTTCAAAAGACTTGTACTCTACCTTACCAAGCTTGGTAACGCCGTCTACAATCACCCGAACATCATGACCAAACTCACGCTCTAAGTCATCCAGGGTAGCATCTGTATCTTCGACCACGTCATGCAAAAAACCACAGGCAACAGAGACAGCATCCAACTTAAGCTTAGCCAAGATACCTGCTACCTGAATAGGGTGGATAATGTAGTGTTCGCCTGATTTACGATACTGTCCACTATGGCATTCTACAGCATAAACCAAAGCCTTATGTACAAAAGCCACATCTTCCTTCGATAAATATTTTTGCGTTAAAGCGACGACTTCATCGCCTGAATAAATTACTTCTTTTGGCATGCATATTCTCCAGTTCTTCCTACCATTTTAACACTTTTTTATAGATATGAAAACTAGAAAAGCCTATTCTGTAAGACTTTGCCGAACTCTAAAAAAACACTACTAGAGAACTCTAGTAGTGTTGATTGATTAAAATCTATCTTAGTAAACTGTTCTTTCAGTTTCTACATCAAAGAAGTGTGCTTTGTTCAAGTCAAATCCAAGTTCCACTGTTGCACCAGCTTGCAAATAATCACGTGCATCAACTTTAGCAACGAATTCATCTTTACCAACTTGGCAGTATAGGTGAGACTCAGAACCAAGCAATTCTGATACGGAGATAGTAGCTTTCACAACTGATTCTGGGAATGTTTCAAGGAAAGCAGGTTCAGAATTCACATCTTCTGGACGAATACCGAAGATTAATTCTTTACCTTCGTAACCTTTTTCACGAAGAACTTTCAAAGCACCTTCTGGAACTTTCAAGTTCAAGCCATCAGCAACAATATGGTCTCCGTTCAATGTAACGTTGATGAAGTTCATAGCTGGGCTTCCGATAAATCCTGCTACGAATTTGTTAACTGGGTTTTTGTAAACTTCTTGAGGAGTACCGATTTGTTCAACACGTCCGATAGTACCTGTACCAGCTGGGTTTTTAGTAGCTGACATGATAACGATACGGTCTGCAAGAGTCATCGCTTCTGTTTGGTCGTGAGTTACGTAGATAGTAGTAGCTCCGATACGACGGTGGATTTTAGCGATTTCAGCACGCATGGATACACGAAGTTTTGCATCCAAGTTTGACAAAGGTTCGTCCATCAAGAACACTTTTGCATCACGGACGATTGCACGACCCATGGCAACACGTTGACGTTGACCACCTGAAAGGTCAGCTGGTTTACGATCCAAGAATTCTTTCAATCCAAGAATTCCAGCTGCTTCTTGTACACGTTGATCAATGTCTTCTTTGCTATATTTACGCAATTTCAAACCGAAAGCCATGTTATCGTATACAGTCATGTGTGGGTAAAGAGCGTAGTTTTGGAATACCATGGCGATATCACGATCTTTTGGAGCTACATCGTTAACAACAACGCCATCGATTGAACATTCACCTTCTGTGATGTCTTCAAGACCTGCAATCATACGAAGAGTAGTTGATTTACCACATCCTGATGGTCCTACGAAAACGATAAATTCTTTGTCTTTGATATCTAAGTTGAAGTCTTCAACTGAGTAGTGTTCGCTGTTTGGATATTTTTTGTAAATATTTTTAAGATTCAATTCTACCATGAGGTGAACTCCTTTTGTCTTTTGATAGTTTTATTATAGATGAAAACGCTTTACATTTCTATGGCAAGATGACCAAAAAAATAAAAAAGTTCTGTGCAACTTGCACAAAACTCATAAAACATCTGCTAATATCAGTTGATAACACAAGGTCAGATCGGTCAATTCCTTCAACTGAAGCCCTGTTAATTCCTCCCACTTATCAATCTTGTACTGGAGAGAATTACGGTGCAAATAGAGCTTCTGGGCTGTCTTGGTAAGAACTGCACCATTCTCCCAAAGAGAGAGAATGATTTCCTGGATCTGATCCTGATCTAGGATTAGTTGATGGAGATATTCCTTGATAAGGTTGAGATTCACCATTCTTTCTCCCGTACTCCAAAGATAGAGTTGGGAAAAAGTATGAACACCTTGATGACCCTGTCGCCACCAGCTTTTAAACAAATCCCGTTCCTCTTTGATGAGATCTGGCAGAGCCTGATGTCCTGACTGTGACCAGACCTGTCCAAGCATGATGGATAGACGTACACCAAAGTCATACTCTACTGCTCCCAAGGTATCCATCAAGATAGAGCGAACAGAAGTATATTTGTCCTGTTGAAGAAGGAAAAGATAATCCTGAGCTCCAACTTGCAACACTGTTTCACAGTTAGGAAAGAGTGTTTTCATCATGTCTAACCAAGAAGCTAGATTTTCTCGTTGGTAATAGGAAAGGTGACAATAGACAACTTGTAACTTTTTAAAGTTTTGTGGTGCTTGCCCCTTACCTTCTATCAGGTAATGATACCAGGGATTTAAAGAAATTCTTTGCTCCTGCTGGGTTAAGAGGGACACCAAGTGTCTTTCACGTTCGCTAAGACTTGCTTCTTCTAGTAACATCCACTGTTGAGAGGAAACCGGAAGTGTCAAATAACCTTCCTTATTGACTGGCTGTTCTACAATTTGTGCTTGCGGAAACCAGTCCAATAGTTCTGTTGCAATCATTTCCTAGCCCTCCACTTTTTGGATACACCAAGAAATCAAGGTTTCAAGGCGTTCCACATTTTCAGTCATATGAAGATAACCCATAACAGCTTCAAAGCCTGTAGACATACGATAGGTCACCACATCTGCATTTTTTGCCTTGGTGTGGCTATTGGTATTGCGACCCCGTTTGTAGATTTCTTCCTCTTTTTCGGTTAGAACTTCTTCCTCTAACATGAGAGAAATCAAGTGTGCCTGAGCCTTGGCCGACACATACTTAGTCGCTTCTTTATGGAGTTTATTGGGCTTGGTCATGCCTTTAAGAATGAGATGACGGCGAATATACATTGAATAAACCGCATCTCCTTCAAAGGCTAGCGCAATCCCGTTAATGAGATTGACATCAATCACGTGTCCACCTCACTCCATCCTTGGTATCAAGTAGTTTAATCCCTTGAGCAGCTAGTTGGTCACGGATTTGGTCAGCTGTCGCAAAGTCACGATTGGCACGCGCTTCTTGGCGTTTTTGAATCAAAGCTTCAATCTCTTCATCCAAAACTTCCTCGACAAAGACAACTCCAAAGACCTCTAACATGGCTGCAAGAGTTTCCTTAACACTTGCATCATAGTTACCTGAGTTGATCCATTTGGCCATTTCAAAGACAACTGTGATTCCATTAGCTGTATTGAAATCCTCATCCATAGCTGCTACAAACTTATCTTCAAAAGTCTGTA
Organism: uncultured Streptococcus sp.; assembly: GCA_963528105.1. GTDB lineage: Bacteria > Bacillota > Bacilli > Lactobacillales > Streptococcaceae > Streptococcus. The sequence continues at coordinate 85,971 of CAURUY010000003.1, forward strand.
ACTCTTGAGCATCTACAGTTCCAGTAAATGGTTGCTCATAGGTGTTCTTTAGATACTTGAGATTAGTCTCGGCATCGCGCACTGCTTTTTCCGTAAAGTTGATAGGCTTGCGGTAGTGCTGGGTCGCAAAGAAGAAACGTAACACTTGTCCGTCAATCGTTTTGAGGGCATCGTGTACCGTAATAAAGTTACCCAAGGACTTGGACATTTTGACATTGTCGATATTGACAAAGCCGTTGTGCATCCAGTAATTAGCAAAGGTCTTGCCTGTTTTAGCTTCAGACTGGGCAA
>CAURUY010000004.1:0-72222 GCA_963528105.1 uncultured Streptococcus sp.
AATTTGGGCTTACAGCCCTGGTTCAAACCACCCGTTTGACGGGTGGTCATGATTTGTCGCTATTATTGTCAGAATAACGTTGGTAGAAATCTACTTTTATCTGGATGAAGTGTTCTAATTCACGAAAGAGTTGTAGAAGTGTAGCACGTGTTTCAAACTCTTCTCTGGTTTTAGGGAGACTACGATTACGAAATATCTGCAGGTAACTATCAATATCATTTAATAAGTCGTAGGCTGGATTGGTCTGGCTCAGTTGATTGGCTGTCTTTGAAAAGAGTTGTGCGACAATTAGGCTTTCACTCGCTGCTAGTTGGCAGGTGTTAATCTGTTGAGCCATATTTCTCAAGATACGAGTTTGTCTTTGCCTCATCTCAAAGTAGTGAATATGATAATCTGTTTGATGAAAGAGATGATCAGAATGATCAAGGTAAACCAACTTGAGAGCATCATTGAGTAGCTGTTCAAGTTCATTTACAAGTTGGGCTTGATTACGACCATCCCCTCTTTTTAGATAGTAGGATAGTCGTAGAAGGACATCTTTGAGTTTATCTTCAACCAGAATATGATAACGTTGAATTTCTTTTTCACGTGAAGGCATATAGAGATTGACCAGAAGCGCAAAGCCAGTACCGATTAGGAAGAGTAAGAGCTCATTCAGTAAAAGTGCTGGTGCTGTTGATTGTTGGATTAAGAGATGGCTAACCAGAACGCTACTAGGAGTGATTCCAATTTCCCAACCCAGTTTATAGGCAAGGGGAACATAGAATGCTAAGTAGAGTCCAAAGCTCCAGATATGATAACCAGTTAGTTGAAAGGCAATAACACCGATCATTAACGCTAGCAAGGTTGAAAAAAGTCTATTGCGAGCCAGTTTGATAGTGCTTCTTCGAGTATCAGATAAACTTAAGATAGCAATAATGCCAGCTGATACGGCAGATGACAAATCAAAAAAGTAGGCTAGTAAACAAGCAAAACAAGTTGCTAGGACTAGTTTTAAAGTACGTTGAGTAATAGACATAGAATACTTTCCAAATGAATAATAGTTATACTACATATTATAAAAGGAATTTTAAATAGGTCAAGGCTTCTGGTTTGCATATTCTGCGACTGCAGTAAAGAGAACATTTGTAGAAGAGTTTAAGGCAGTTTCACATGAGTCTTGAACTACACCAATCACAAAACCGACAGCAACAACTTGGATAGCGAGATCGTTAGAAATACCAAATAGACTGCAAGCGATAGGGATGAGTAGGAGAGAACCACCAGCAATACCAGAAGCTCCACAAGCAGAAATAGCAGCGATAATACTTAATACAAATGCAGATGCGAAATCAACCGTAATCCCTAGAGAGTTGACAGCTGCTAAGGTTAAAATATTGATGGTGATAGCAGCGCCAGACATATTGATGGTTGAACCTAGTGGGATAGAGACTGAATAAGTATCTGGATTAAGGCCGAGTTCTTCGCAGAGTTTCATGTTAACAGGGATATTTGCAGCAGAACTCCGGGTGAAAAAGGCGGTGACACCACTGACACGTAGACATTTCAAAACCAGTGGATAGGGATTTCTCCTCATAAAGAGAAAGGCAATCAGTGGATTGATGACTAAGGCTACTAACAGCATGGTTCCAAGCAATAGTACTAGTAAAATACCATAGTTTGCAAGACTGGCAATACCTTGATTCGAAATGGTTTGAAAAACTAGGCCAAGGATACCGAAAGGAGCTAGGTTGATAATCCAACCAACAATTTTAGAGACGACATCTGACATGGTTTTCAAAAGGTCTTTACTATGGCTACTTGCTTCTCTCATGGCAATTCCAAAGACGATAGCCCAAGACAGGATACCGATATAATTAGCTTGGATAATCGCATTTAGAGGATTGTCGACCAGATTCAGCAAGAGATTGCTGACAACTTGACCGATTCCATCTGGTGAACTTACTTCTGTGTTGGTATTACTAAGGGTAATCTGAATCGGGAAGAGGAAACTCATAAAAACATCAACCAGAGCAGCAGCGAAAGTTCCAAGCAAATAGAGTAAGATCACTGTTTTTATATTTGTAGTTTTTCCTTTTTGGTGCTGAGACAGAGCATTAGCTACAAGGAAAAAAACTAGAATAGGTGCAATGGCTTTGAGGCCACCAACAAAAAGATCGCCTAGGAGTCCAATTCCTGAAAACTGAGGGGAAAATATTCCAAATAGAGCCCCAAGAAGTATTCCAATCAGAATTCGTTTGATAAGGCTTGCCTTGTTCCAGGCACGAATGATTCTTCTCATACACGTTCTCCTTTTTTGAGTAATAGTAACGATTATAGTATAAATATACTTCAAAAGCAAGTAAGATATAAAAATTATAGAAATATAATGCATATTTATAAAAAGTCTGACCGTATTATTTTATGGTATAATAGTTGAAAGGAGTTTTACATGCAAGAATTTTTAAAAAGTTATTTGAATAAACTAGATTTTACAACGATATTAGAGAATCTATTGACCAAAGTGATTTCTCTTTTGATTTTGGTTGTGCTATTTTACATAGCTAAAAAGCTTCTCCATGGGACTGTCAAGAAAATTGTAAAACCATCTCTAAAATTTTCAAATCGTGATGCAGGAAGACAAAAGACTATTTCTCGTATGCTTGAAAATGTCTTTAATTACATTCTCTATTTCTTTTTAGTCTACTGTATCTTGTCTATCTTAGGACTACCTGTATCAAGCCTATTAGCAGGTGCTGGGATTGCCGGAGTTGCAATTGGTATGGGGGCACAAGGTTTTCTAACCGATGTCATCAATGGTTTCTTTATTCTCTTCGAACGCCAGTTAGATGTAGGGGATGAGGTGGTCATTACCAATGGGCCGATTACTGTGTCTGGCAAGGTTGTTAGTGTCGGAATTCGAACTACTCAACTAAGAGGTGAAGATCAAGCTCTCCACTTTGTTCCTAACCGTAATATCACTGTGGTTAGCAATTTTTCAAGAGAAGAACAGAACTGAAATTTTACTTGATTTATGGTACAATAGAGGGAGTTTGAGAGAGGAGAAATCATGTTTTTAGAGAAACAGTTAGGTAATGGTTGTACTTGGATAAATCTTGATGTCGAAAAAATCACAAATCTTGAAGATTTATCAGAAATCTATGGCTTGGATAAGGAAACCATCGAATATGCGCTGGATAAAAATGAACGTGCCCATATGGATTATAACCGTGAGAATGGGACTGTGACCTTTATCTATAATGTCTTAGATTTGAGAAAGGATAAAACATATTACGAGACCTTTCCTATAACCTTTATTGCAGAGAATCAGAGATTGATCACGATTAGTAATGCTAAGAACGCCTATGTTATTGACCAGATGGCTACTTATCTAGAAAATCATGAGACTCTATCTATTTACAAATTCCTCTTTGCCAGTTTAGAAATCATTAGTAATGCTTACTATCCGGTTATTGAAGAAATGGATAAAAGTAAGGACGAAATTAGTGCCTTGCTACGTCAAACTACAACAAAGAAAAATCTCTTCACCCTCTCTGACTTGGAGACAGGTATGGTTTACTTGACAGAAGCGGCAAAACAAAATCGACTCCTCTTGGAACATATCCAGGGCCATGCTCTTTATCGGAGATTTAATGATGTCGAACGAGAGCAGTTTGATGATGCCATGATTGAAGCCCATCAGTTGGTGTCTATGACAGACTTGATTTCTCAAGTCTTGCAACAACTCTCAGCTTCTTACAACAACATCCTAAACAATAACTTGAATGATAGTTTGTCAATTTTGACTATTATCTCCGTCTTACTAGCAGTACTTGCGGTTATTACAGGTTTCTTCGGAATGAATGTTCCTCTACCATTTACAGAAGAGCCAAATGCTTGGATTTATATCTTAATGACTAGCTTGATTTTATGGGTGGCCTTATCTCAATGGCTGAAGAAAATTACTAGAAAATAAAAGAAAAGGAGCCAAAATGGTGATTGAAAACTACATGCCAGACTTTGCTGTAGAAGCAGTTTATGATTTGACAGTCCAAAGCCTGCAAAAACAGGGAATAAAAGCTGTTTTGGTGGATTTAGATAATACTCTCATTGCGTGGAATAACCCTGATGGAACTCCAGAGATGAAGAAGTGGTTACACGACCTTCGTGATGCAGGAATTCGCATTATCGTGGTGTCTAATAACTCTAAAAAACGAGTTCAACGTGCAGTCGAAAAATTTGGGATTGACTATGTTTATTGGGCTTTGAAGCCCTTTACTTTCGGGATTGACCGTGCCATGAAGGAATTTCATTATGAAAAAAATGAAGTGGTTATGGTCGGGGATCAGCTCATGACAGATATCCGAGCGGCTCACCGTGCGGGAATTCGCTCAATTTTGGTCAAACCCTTGGTCCAACATGACTCTATCAAAACGAAGTTTAACCGCGCTCGTGAGCGCCGTGTCATGAAACAAATCACTGAAAAGTACGGGCCTATCACATATAAAAAAGGAATCTAACTATGGAAGAAATTCTCTGTATTGGCTGTGGAGCAACCATTCAGACGACAGATAAGACCGGTCTAGGCTTTACCCCTCAGTCAGCACTCGAAAAAGGTTTGGAAATAGGTGAAGTTTATTGCCAACGTTGTTTCCGTCTCCGTCACTACAATGAAATTACAGATGTCCAGTTGACGGATGATGATTTCCTCAAACTCTTGCACGAGGTAGGAGATAGTGATGCCTTGGTGGTCAATGTTATTGATATTTTTGACTTTAATGGCTCTGTTATCCCTGGTTTGCCACGCTTTGTGTCAGGTAATGATGTACTATTGGTTGGAAATAAAAAAGACATCCTTCCTAAATCTGTTAAGCATGGTAAGATTAGCCAATGGCTTATGGAACGTGCTCATGAAGAAGGTTTGCGTCCTGTTGATGTCGTCTTGACTTCAGCGCAAAACAAGCAAGCTATTAGAGAAGTGATAGACAAGATTGAGTACTACCGTAAGGGGCGCGATGTCTATGTGGTTGGGGTAACCAATGTCGGGAAATCAACTCTTATCAATGCCATTATCCAAGAAATCACGGGTGACCAAAATGTCATCACAACTTCACGTTTCCCAGGAACAACCTTGGATAAGATTGAAATTCCACTTGACGATGGTTCTTATATCTACGATACACCAGGAATTATCCATCGCCATCAGATGGCCCACTACTTGACGGCTAAAAATCTCAAGTATGTCAGTCCTAAAAAGGAGATAAAACCGAAAACCTACCAGCTCAATCCTGAGCAAACCCTCTTTTTAGGTGGCTTGGGACGTTTTGATTTCATCGCAGGAGAAAAGCAAGGTTTTACAGCCTTCTTTGATAATGAACTCAAACTTCATCGTACCAAGCTTGAAGGAGCAAATGACTTTTACGACAAGCACCTGGGAACCCTCCTCACACCACCAAATAGCAAGGAAAAAGAAGATTTTCCAAAACTTGTAGAGTATGTCTTTAATATCAAGGATAAGACAGACCTAGTTATCTCAGGACTGGGTTGGATCCGCGTAACAGGAACTGCCAAAGTAGCCGTCTGGGCCCCAGAAGGCGTCGCAGTCGTCACACGAAAAGCCATTATTTAAACACAGAAAGGAAAGGGTTGCCTTTATAAAGGCGAGCACTGCGAGCCTCTAGAAGATACTTTTCGCCGTGGTGTTAGTTGGTACAAGTGATTGTACCAACTGCAGAAAATTTGAGACCTTAGGCTCAAATTTTAGTCATGAAAGTCCAGAGGACTTTGCTGACGTCCGTCACCACTTCAGAAAAGTATAAAAAGAAACTCTTTTAAATGAATTATGTCATTAACATCGAAACAACGTGCCTTCCTTAACAGCCAGGCACACACTCTCAAACCCATCGTTCAAATTGGGAAAAATGGGCTCAACGATCAACTCAAAACCAGCATCCGCCAAGCTCTTGATGCTCGTGAATTGATTAAGGTTACTCTCTTACAAAACACAGATGAAAATATCCACGAAGTAGCTGAAATCTTGGAAGAAGAAATCGGTGTGGATACAGTACAAAAAATTGGACGTATCTTGATTTTGTATAAACAATCAAGCAAGAAAGAAAATCGAAAGATTTCTAAAAAAGTTAAAGAAATCTAGAACAATACTCCCAAGGCTGTTTTTACAGAAAGGTAAAGGAGATTAAAACCTATGGCAATCGAATTATTAACTCCCTTTACAAAAGTGGAGTTAGAGCCAGAAATTAAGGATAAAAAACGCAAACAAGTCGGTATCTTGGGTGGAAATTTTAACCCTGTTCATAATGCACACCTGATTGTGGCAGACCAAGTGCGCCAGCAGTTGGGATTGGATCAAGTTCTGCTCATGCCTGAGTATCAACCACCTCACGTAGACAAAAAGGAAACCATTCCTGAATACCACCGCCTCAAGATGCTTGAATTGGCTATCGAGGGAATCGAAGGCCTAGCTATTGAAACCATCGAGCTGGAGCGCAAGGGCATTTCCTACACCTACGACACCATGAAGCTTCTAACAGAGAAAAATCCAGATACAGATTACTATTTCATTATCGGTGCCGATATGGTAGACTATTTGCCTAAATGGTACAGAATTGATGAGTTGGTGGAACTAGTTCAGTTTGTAGGGGTTCAGCGCCCACGTTACAAGGCAGGGACTTCTTATCCAGTTATTTGGGTGGATATACCTCTCATGGATATTTCATCTAGCATGGTACGTGACTTCATTGCCCAAGGTCGCACACCTAACTTTCTCCTACCCAAGCCAGTGTTAGATTATATTGAGAAAGAAGGACTTTACTGATGGCCTATCAAGACTATATCAACTGTTCCCGTGAGGAATTATTGAAAAAAATGGCAGAGCTTCTACCCGAGAAACGTTTGACCCATTGTTTGGGTGTAGAGCGCGCAGCTATTGAACTTGCAGAACGATTCGGAGTGGATGCCGAGAAAGCTGGTTTGGCAGGTCTTCTTCATGACTATGCTAAAAAGCTATCAGATCAAGAGTTTCTAAACTTGATTGACCGTTATCAACTTGACTCTGATCTAAAAAACTGGGGTAATAATGTCTGGCATGGCATGGTCGGTATCTACAAGATTCAGGAAGATTTAGATTTGAAAGATTCTGAAATTTTGCGTGCAATAGAAATCCATACAGTTGGAGCTAGTCAAATGACGGACCTTGACAAGGTTATCTACGTCGCAGACTATATCGAGCACAATCGTGCCTTTCCAGGGGTGGACCAGGCGCGTGAGATTGCAAGCTTATCACTCAATAAGGCTGTAGCTTACGAAACAGCTCACACAGTGGAACATTTAGCTCATCAGGGATTTCCCATATATCCCCAAACCCTTGAAACCTATAACGCTTATGTGCACTATTTGAAAGAGGACTAAATGAAGACGGCTTTTATAATCATTGATGTTCAGAATATTTTAGTGGAAACCGGTTTTCAGACAAATAGTCTATTGGAAAAAATTTCTTATTTACAAAACCAGGCTAGAAGCAAGAATATCGAAATTATCTATGTTCAACATATTGAGGATTTTGAAGCTCAAACATCAGAAGATTGGCAGATATCTGGACTTTTAAATCGAAAACCTAATGAAAAGGTCTTTCAGAAGAAGTATAACAGTATTTTCAAAGAAACTGGTTTAAAAGAATACTTGGATAAACAGGGGATTGAAAAATTAGTTTTATGTGGTATGCAGACAGAATATTGTGTGGATACCTCTGTCAAGGTTGCATTTGAATATGGCTATCAGCTTATTATTCCAGAAGGAACTTGCACAACGTTTGATGGGAAAGACATTCCAGCAGAAACGATAAATGAATTTTATGAGGACATTTGGGAGGGGCGCTTTGCAGATGTCCTAGATTACAAACATATTTTCTAGAAAGAGGACTAAATGAACGAAAAAGAATTACTAGAACTAGTCGTGAAAGCGGCTGATGAGAAACGTGCGGAGGATATCCTCGCACTTGATGTACAAGAATTGACCAGTGTGACTGACTATTTTGTTATCACCAGTTCTATGAATAGCCGTCAGTTGGATGCTATCGCTGATAATATTCGTGAAAAAGTAGCTGAAGCAGGCCTTAAAGGCAGCCATGTCGAAGGCGATGCAGCTGGAGGCTGGGTCTTGTTAGACCTCGGTGGTGTCGTAGTGCATATCTTCTCAGAAGAAATGCGTGCCCATTATAATCTAGAAAAACTATGGCATGAGGCTAATTCTGTAGACATTTCAGAAGCCTTAGCATAGGAGATGAACTCAGTTGTAATCAACTGGGTTTTATTTGCTTAATTTAGAAGAAAATCGTTAGAAAGGTGAGAGCGAGTGGTATTTCCAGAGGTGCTCTTGGTATCATGATTATGGCAACATACGAAACCTTTGCGGCTGTTTACGATGCTGTGATGGATGATAGTTTATACGATAAATGGATGGACTTTTCTCTGCGTCATTTACCCAAGACTAAGGAGAGAAAGAAACTCTTGGAACTGGCTTGTGGGACAGGGATCCAATCTGTCCGATTTTCTCAAGCAGGTTTTAATGTGACTGGGCTTGATTTAAGCGCGGATATGTTGAAAATTGCCGAGAAGAGAGCTTCTTCAGCCAAGCAAAAGATTGATTTTATGGAAGGCAACATGCTGGATTTATCCAAGGCGGGGAAATACGACTTTGTGACCTGCTATTCCGATTCTATCTGCTACATGCAGGATGAAGTGGAAGTAGGGGATGTCTTTCAAGAAGTCTATAATGCTCTCAATGAGGACGGGGTCTTTATCTTTGATGTGCATTCGACTTACCAGACAGATGAGGTCTTTCCTGGCTATTCTTATCATGAAAATGCAGAAGACTTTGCCATGCTCTGGGACACCTATGAAGATGATGCACCACATTCTATCGTGCATGAGTTGACCTTTTTTATCAAGGAAGCGGATGGTTCCTTTAGTCGTCACGATGAGGTACATGAGGAACGAACTTACGAAGTCTTGACCTATGATATCTTGTTGGAACAAGCTGGTTTTAAGTCTTTCAAACTCTTTGCAGACTTTGAGGATAAGGAGCCGACAGAGACTAGTCTCCGTTGGTTTTTTGTGGCACAGAAGTAGGAGATTACCATGACCATTACAGGTATTATCGCGGAGTTCAATCCCTTTCATAATGGGCACAAATACCTACTGGAACAGGCGGAGGGACTGAAAATTGTGGCCATGTCTGGAAATTTCATGCAACGAGGAGAGCCAGCTATTGTGGACAAGTGGACACGGGCCCATATGGCACTAGAAAACGGTGCGGACTTGGTAGTGGAATTGCCCTTTTTAGTCAGTGTTCAGGCAGCGGATTTCTTTGGACAAGGAGCAGTAGATATCTTGGCACGGTTGGGGGTTGATACCCTAGCCTTTGGGACAGAGGAAGTTCTGGATTACCAGCAAATTGCTGATTTATATGCAGAACGTGGTCAAGAGATGGAATTCTTCATGGAAAACTTACCTAATTCCCTATCTTATCCCCAGAAAACCCAAGCCATGTGGAAGGAATTTGCAGGTCTTGATTTTTCTGGTGATACGCCTAATCATGTCCTTGCTCTAGCCTATGCCAAAGCAGTTGCTGGACGAAATATCAAGCTTCATCCAATCAAACGTCAGGGGGCAGGCTACCATTCGGTGGACAAGGATGTTGACTTTGTATCTGCAACAGCCCTCCGTCAGCACCAATCAGACCGAGATTTCTTAGAACGCTTTATGCCTTCTGTCACTCTTTTTGAACAGACGTGTAAGGTGAGTTGGGATAACTATTTTCCCTTGCTCCACTATCAAATCTTGTCAAATCCAGACCTAACCGCCACCTATCAGGTCAATCAAGAAATGGCAGTGCGCATCAAGGAGGCTATTAAGACAGCCCAATCTGTAGAGGAATTAGTCGAAACAGTTGCGACCAAACGGTACACCAAGGCGCGTGTGCGACGCCTCTTGACCTATATCTTGGTGCAAGCCAGAGAAAGCGACTTGCCAGAAGGTATTCACGTCCTTGGTTTTACCGAAAAAGGCAGACAACACCTTAAAGCTCTCAAGGAGCAAGTTAATCTAGTTAGCCGAATCGGCAAAGAACCCTGGGATTTTATGACCCAAAAGGCAGACCAGATTTACCAGCTAGGGAACCAAGGCATAAGAGAGCAAAATTTTGGCAGAGTGCTAATTAAAATTGAATCAAATTAACTCTACTAAGCAGTAGGCTTTTTACTTATTTTTTTGTAAAAAATTCTTTAAAAATTTAGTTAGGGAGAATAGCTTATTTTACTAGGGAAACTGAAGAAAACAACTCCTAAAATGACAAAAACAACTTTTATTTTGGTTTGTGAAAAAGATTTTTTTGTGGTAGAATATAAAAGAATGTATTTCATTCGATAAACAAATATAATGAGGTAAAAACATGGAAATCATGACGATTGGGATTGTTGTTTTTGCCGTCATCATTGGTTTAGTCATTGGATATGTCAGCATCTCAGCCAAGATGAAATCATCTCAGGAAGCTGCAGAGTTGATGCTTTTAAATGCTGAACAAGAAGCAACTAATTTACGTGGACAAGCTGAACGTGAAGCGGATTTGTTAGTAAATGAAGCCGAACGTGAAAGTAAGTCTCTTAAAAAAGAAGCACTATTGGAGGCCAAAGAGGAAGCCAGAAAATACCGTGAAGAAGTGGACGCTGAATTCAAGTCAGAGCGTCAAGAACTCAAGCAAATCGAAAATCGTTTGACAGAACGTGCTAGCAGTCTTGATCGCAAAGATGACAATTTGACGAACAAGGAAAAAACACTTGAACAAAAAGAACAAAGTATTTCTGATAGAGCAAAAAACCTTGATGCACGTGAAGAGCAATTAGAGGAAGTCGAAAGACAAAAAGAAGCTGAACTAGAACGCATTGGTTCCCTTTCTCAGACAGAAGCGAGAGATATTATCCTCGCTCAAACTGAGGAAAACTTAACCAAGGAGATTGCTAGTCGCATTCGTGAAGCAGAGCAGGAAGTTAAGGAACGCTCAGACAAGTTAGCAAAGGATATTTTATCCCAAGCTATGCAGAGAATTGCTGGTGATTATGTAGCTGAGTCTACAAACTCAACAGTCCAACTTCCTGATGATACGATGAAAGGTCGCATTATCGGACGTGAAGGTCGAAATATTCGTACCTTTGAAAGTTTGACGGGTGTTGATGTGATTATTGATGATACACCTGATGTCGTAACCTTGTCAGGTTTTGATCCGATTCGTCGCGAGATTGCCCGTATGACGATGGAAACCTTGCTCAAAGATGGTCGAATTCATCCAGCTCGTATCGAAGAGTTGGTTGAGAAAAATCGTCTAGAGATTGACAATAAAATTCGTGAATACGGGGAAGCAGCAGCCTATGAGATTGGCGCACCAAATCTTCATCCTGACTTGATGAAGATTATGGGACGTTTGCAATTCCGTACATCTTACGGACAAAATGTTTTGCGTCACTCCATCGAAGTTGCCAAGCTATCTGGTATTATGGCTAGTGAGCTTGGTGAAAATGCAGCTCTTGCCCGCCGTGCAGGATTCCTCCACGATATTGGAAAAGCCATTGACCGTGAAGTCGAAGGTAGCCACGTTGAAATTGGTACGGAGTTGGCTCGCAAGTATAAAGAACATCCGGTTGTTGTCAATACTATTGCAAGTCACCATGGTGATGTAGAGCCAGAGAGCGTTATTGCAGTTATCGTTGCTGCAGCAGATGCTTTAAGTGCTGCTCGCCCAGGTGCTCGTAGCGAATCTCTCGAAAGTTACATCAAACGTCTTCATGATTTGGAAGAAATTGCGAACGGCTTTGAAGGAGTTCAAAATAGCTTTGCCCTTCAAGCGGGACGTGAAATCCGCATCATGGTCAATCCAGGTCAAATTAAGGATGACAAAGTTACAATCCTAGCTCACAAAGTTCGTGAGAAAATTGAAAATAACCTTGATTACCCAGGAAATATCAAGGTAACTGTAATTCGCGAGCTTCGTGCAGTAGATTATGCAAAATAAATAAGAAAGAGCAGTTGAAAAATTACTGCTTTTTTGTTACACTAGATAGAAAGATTGTAGTAAGCAGAAATGGCTTTATACTGTGAATTCTGATGAATTTTCGAGTCATTTTACAAACTATCTAAAGGAGACATCATGGCAGACCGTGGCTTACTAATCGTTTTTTCAGGCCCTTCTGGAGTTGGAAAAGGAACGGTTAGACGAGAAATTTTTGAGAGTTCTGAAAATCAATTCCAATATTCTGTATCTATGACAACACGGGCTCAACGTCCAGGTGAAGTAGACGGAGTCGACTATTTCTTCCGTACGCGTGAAGAATTTGAAGAATTGATCCGTCAAGGACAAATGTTAGAGTATGCAGAGTATGTAGGTAACTACTATGGAACTCCTCTGACTTATGTTAATGAAACTCTTGATAAAGGAATTGACGTTTTTCTCGAAATTGAAGTGCAGGGAGCTCTCCAGGTCAAGAAAAAAGTTCCAGATGCAGTCTTTATTTTTTTGACACCACCAGATTTGGAAGAATTACAGGACCGTCTCGTAGGTCGTGGTACCGATAGCGCAGAAGTGATTGCCCAACGTATCGAAAAAGCCAAAGAAGAAATTGCTTTGATGCGTGAGTACGACTATGCCATTGTCAATGACCATGTTCCTCTTGCTGCAGAACGTGTCAAACGTGTGATTGAAGCAGAACATTTCCGTGTCGATCGTGTCATCGGTCATTATCAGGATATGCTGCCAAAATCTCCAACAATTCGATAAAAATTAGAAAACAGGTACAAACAAATGATGCTTAAACCCTCTATTGATACCTTGCTTGACAAGGTCCCATCAAAATATTCACTCGTAATTTTAGAAGCAAAACGTGCCCATGAACTTGAATCTGGTGCACCTGCAACCCAAGAATTTAAATCCGAAAAATCAACTCTTCGTGCTTTGGAAGAAATTGAATCTGGGAATGTAACCATCCACCCAGATCCAGAAGGAAAACGCGAAGCTGTTCGTCGTCGAATCGAAGAAGAAAGACGATTGAGAGAAGAAGAAGAAAAGAAAATCAAAGAGCAAATCGCGAAAGAAAAAGAAGAAGGTGAAAAAATTTAAGGTTGGGGGGACTCAATCTTATTTTTTCTATTGCAAGAATACTCAATCAATTAAAAGGATTTAACTAGCGGAGGAGGTGAGGATATGACTATTGCAAAAATCATTGTGGATGTCCCCTTGATGCAGACGGATCAACCATACAGTTATAAGGTTCCTGAGGAATTTGAAGGAATGTTGGAAGTCGGTATGCGAGTTCACGTTCCCTTTGGAAAGGCCAATCGCTTGATTCAAGGGATCGTACTTGGAATAGAACAAGAAAATGATGCGGAAGTGGCAGAAGATGACTTGAAAGAAATTGCTGAGGTGCTGGACTTTTCTCCAGTCTTAACGGAGGAACAACTCTGGTTGGCTGAAGAACTACGTAAGTCAGTTTTTTCATACAAGATTTCTATTCTAAAAGCTATGCTTCCTGGATTTTTGAACTCTAGCTATGATAAAATCCTCTATCCTCTGGAAGGCTTGAATCAGAAAGACAGAGACCGTTTGTTTGGATCGCAAGAGTCCTTAGCATTTTCATCTCTAGACTTAGAAAAGCAGGCTGAGATGATGCGCTTGACCCGAAAAGGACTCTTGAAGCTAGAGTATCAGGCTGTGGATCAGAAGAAAGTTAAAATGCAGTCTTGGGTTGAGGTCAATCTTGACAAACTAGAAAAACTAGAAATCTCAAATCGCGCCAAGAAGAAATTGGAATTGCGAGATTATTTATTAGCACATCCTGAAACAGTTCCATTAGCTGATTTGTTAAAACATTACTCACGCGAACAAGTTAACTTCTTTGTGGAACAGGGTGCCTTGACGATTCTTCAAAAAGAAGTGCAACGTTCAGCCGCCTACTTTGAAGGAATCGAGTCAAATCAAGCCTTAGAGTTAAATCCAGAGCAAAAACAAGCTTGTGAGGCGGTTGTTGGAGCGATTGGGAAGAAACACCCTCCATTTCTTCTACAAGGAATCACTGGAAGTGGGAAAACGGAGGTGTACTTGCAGATTATCCAAGGAGTCTTGGATATGGGGAAAACAGCGATCGTTTTAGTCCCAGAAATCTCTCTGACGCCTCAAATGACCGAGCGTTTCATTGCTCGTTTTGGTGAGCAAGTTGCCATCCTCCACTCAGGCTTGTCCAACGGTGAAAAGTACGACGAATGGCGCAAGGTCGAGCGAGGAGAAGCCCAGGTAGTCGTTGGGGCTAGATCTGCTATTTTCGCTCCTTTGAAAGATTTAGGCGTTATCATTATCGATGAAGAGCACGAGGCTAGCTATAAGCAAGATAGCAATCCTCGTTATCATGCTAGAGATGTGGCTCTTTTACGAGCTCAGTACAATCAAGCTGCCCTAGTCCTTGGTTCTGCAACACCGAGTCTAGAAAGCCGAGCGCGTGCTGGTAAGGGTGTTTATCAACATCTACGTCTGACTCAACGGGCCAATCCTTTAGCAAGTATTCCTGAAGTTCAACTTATTGACTTCCGTGATTACATCGGGCAGAATGAAACATCAAACTTTACACCACCACTGATTGAGGCCATTCAAGATCGACTGGATAAAAAAGAGCAGGTTGTACTCATGCTCAATCGTCGTGGTTATTCTAGCTTTGTCATGTGTCGGGAATGTGGGACTGTTGATACCTGTCCAAACTGTGATATTTCCTTGACGCTACACATGGATACCAAAACCATGAACTGCCATTATTGTGGCTTTTCGAAGGAAATTCCACATGTCTGTCCAAACTGTCAGAGTCGTAGCATTCGCTATTATGGAACGGGGACACAGAAAGCTTATGATGAGCTAGCGGAACTCTTTCCAGAGGCACGCATTCTACGCATGGATGTGGATACAACTCGTAAAAAAGGCAGTCACCAAGCTTTACTTGAACAATTTGGCAATGGTGAAGCGGACATATTGCTAGGAACCCAGATGATTGCCAAGGGCTTGGATTTTCCAAATGTGACCTTGGTTGGTGTTCTCAATGCGGATACAGCCTTGAATCTGCCTGATTTTCGTTCTTCTGAGAGAACCTTCCAACTCTTGACCCAGGTAGCAGGCCGTGCCGGTCGCGCTGAAAAAGTAGGTCAGGTCTTGATTCAGTCTTATAATCCACAACACTATGCAATTCGTTTTGCCAAGGATCAGGACTACGAAGGTTTCTATGCCTATGAAATGGGAATCAGACGTCAGTTGGGTTACCCACCTTATTATTTCACTATTGGAATCACCTTATCTCATAAAAAAGAAGAAGAGGTTCTCAAACGTGCTTATCAAGTCATGGAGATTTTGCGGTCAGGTTTATCGGATGCTAGTATCATCCTTGGACCAACACCAAAACCTATCGCTCGCACTCATAACCTCTATCATTACCAAATTTTGATTAAATACCGTTTAGAAGATGAGTTGGCTTCTACCCTTAATCAGGTCTTAGCTCTAACTCAAGAACGTGAAAATAGCGAACTTCGTCTCAGTATTGACCACGAACCGCAACAATTTTTATAGAAGGAGAAAAGATGACAAAACTAATCTTTATGGGAACTCCCGAGTTTTCAGCGACCGTTTTAAAGGGCCTTTTGACAGATGACCGCTACGAGATTGTAGCGGTTGTAACTCAGCCAGACCGTGCTGTCGGCCGTAAAAAAGTTATCCAAGAGACCCCAGTCAAACAAGCTGCCAAAGAAGCAGGACTTCCTATCTACCAACCCGAAAAATTATCGGGTAGTCCAGAGATGGAAACTATCATGAATTTGGGAGCTGACGGCATTGTGACTGCAGCTTTTGGGCAATTTCTCCCAAGTAAACTCCTTGATAGCATGGATTTTGCAGTCAACGTTCATGCTTCTCTTCTTCCTAAACATCGTGGTGGTGCTCCAATTCATTATGCCTTGATTCAAGGTGATGAAGAAGCAGGAGTGACCATTATGGAAATGGTCAAGGAAATGGATGCAGGAGACATGATTTCTCGTCGCAGTATTCCCATTACTGATGAGGACAATGTTGGAACTTTGTTTGAAAAATTGGCCATTGTTGGGCGTGATTTGCTTTTGGATACCCTACCTGCTTATATAGCTGGTGAAATTCAGCCAGAACAACAGGACCCAAGTCAGGTTACATTTTCACCAAATATCAAACCTGAGGAAGAAAAATTGGACTGGAATAAGACCAATCGTCAACTTTTCAACCAAATCCGTGGGATGAATCCATGGCCAGTTGCTCATACCTTTCTCAAGGGAGAACGCTTCAAGATCTATGAAGCTCTGCCTGTAGAAGGTCAGGGGAATCCGGGTGAGATTATTTCCATCGGTAAAAAAGAATTAATCGTCGCAACTGCAGAAGGAGCTCTGTCTCTCAAACAGGTTCAACCAGCAGGAAAACCTAAAATGGATATTACTTCCTTCCTTAATGGTGTGGGACGAACGTTAGCAGTGGGAGAACGATTTGGTGACTAAACTAGAAACGGCTAGAAGTTTAGCCTTGGAGGTGCTAGAGGATGTCCTTGTCAATCAAGCTTACTCAAATATCACCTTAAATAAACACCTCAAGAGAAGTCAACTGTCAGCAGCAGACAAAGGCTTGGTGACAGAGCTGGTCTATGGAACAGTAGATCGAAAACTCACATTAGAGTGGTATATTTCCCACTTTATTGAGGATAGAGATAAGTTAGATAGCTGGCTCTATGTTCTACTTCTTATGAGCCTTTATCAACTTCAATATCTAGATAAACTTCCTGACCATGCAGTGGTCAATGAAGCGGTAGAAATTGCAAAATCTCGTAAGAAAGGCAGTGAAAAACTTGTCAATGCTGTTTTGCGCAGTATTTTGCGTGAAGGTTTGCCAGATATTACTAGTATCAAACGTAAAAATAAGCGTGATTCCATTGCTTACTCTCTGCCAGTTTGGTTAGTTTCTAAACTCAAGGAAGAGTACGGAGAAGAGCGAGCGCAAGCGATTTTTGAAAGTCTTTTGCAAAGGAATAAAGCCAGTATCCGAGTGACAGATTTGAGCCGAAAAGAAGAAATTAAAGCTTTGCTTGGTGCAAGTGATTCGCTCTTGGCACCTACTGGTTTGGTCAAAGAGCAGGGGCATTTTGCAGGCCATGACTTATTTTCAGAAGGACTTATTACCATCCAAGATGAATCTAGTCAGTTAGTAGTGCCAACACTGGCCTTGCAAGGAGATGAGCAGGTTTTAGATGCTTGTGCCGCTCCTGGAGGGAAAACAGCTCATATAGCATCCTATTTAACTACTGGACAGGTGACAGCTCTGGATCTCTACGACCACAAACTCACTTTGATTCAAGAAAATGCAGAACGTTTAGGCGTAGCAGACCGTGTACAAACGCAGAAACTGGATGCTCGAAAAGTGCATGAGTTTTTTGGCAAGGATCAATTTGATAAGATTTTAGTCGATGCTCCTTGCTCGGGGATTGGACTTTTACGCCGTAAACCAGATATTAAATACAATAAAGAAACAGCAGATTTCACGTCTTTACAGGAAATTCAGCTTGAAATACTAGGTAGCGTTTGTCAAACGCTACGTAAAGGTGGTATAATAACTTATAGTACCTGTACTATTGTCTCAGAGGAAAACTTTCAAGTCGTTCAGGCTTTTTTAGAAAGTCATCCCGAGTTTGAGCAGGTGAAACTAGAACATGAATGCAAGGATATTATGAAAGATGGATGTATTTTAATTACTCCTGAATTGTATGGAAGTGACGGATTTTTTATCAGTCAATTTCGCAAGATATCCAATTAGGAAGGAACTGACACAATGGAGATTTCATTATTAACAGATGTGGGTCAGAAACGAACAAATAATCAGGACTATGTCAACCACTTTGTCAACCGAGCAGGTCGTACAATGATTATCTTGGCTGACGGGATGGGAGGACATCGCGCTGGAAATATCGCTAGTGAAATGGCGGTGACTGACCTAGGTGTTGTTTGGGTAGATACTCAGATTGACACCGTGAATGAAGTTCGTGAATGGTTTGCAGAACATCTTGAGATCGAAAATCAAAAAATTTATCAAATGGGTCGTGATGATGCCTACAAGGGAATGGGTACAACTCTAGAAGCCCTTGCAATCATAGATAATCAGGCTATTTATGCCCACATTGGAGATTCTCGTATCGGCTTGATTCGTGGTGAGGAATACCATCAATTAACAAGCGATCATTCTTTGGTGAATGAATTACTCAAGGCAGGTCAATTAACACCTGAAGAGGCCGAGTCTCATCCACAAAAGAATATTATTACCCAGTCTATCGGACAAAAAGATGAGATTCAACCAGATTTAGGGATTGTAAGCTTGGAGGCTGGTGATTATCTTGTTATGAATAGTGATGGCCTAACTAACATGATTTCAGGAAGCGAGATCTACGACATCGTGACAAGTGATATTCCACTTGATGACAAGGCAGAAACTTTGGTGCGTTTTGCAAACAATGCCGGAGGACTTGACAACATTACTGTTGCCTTGATTGCGATTGAGGAGGAATCAAAATGATTCAGATCGGCAAGATATTTGCCGGACGATATCGGATTATCAAACAAATTGGTCGTGGAGGCATGGCAGATGTCTACCTGGCTAAAGATTTGATTCTGGATGGGGAAGAAGTAGCAGTAAAGGTTCTAAGGACCAATTACCAGACTGACCCTATCGCTGTTGCACGTTTCCAGAGAGAAGCGCGTGCGATGGCGGACTTAGATCATCCTCATATCGTTCGAATTACGGATATCGGTGAAGAAGATGGTCAGCAGTACCTAGCTATGGAATATGTAGCGGGTCTTGACCTCAAACGCTATATCAAAGAACACTATCCTCTCTCAAACGAGGAAGCTGTTCGTATCATGGGGCAAATTCTTTTGGCTATGCGTTTGGCACATGCTAAAGGCATTGTTCACCGTGATTTAAAACCACAAAATATTCTTTTGACTCCTGATGGCACTGCAAAAGTTACAGACTTTGGGATTGCAGTGGCCTTTGCGGAAACTAGTTTGACACAGACCAACTCCATGTTAGGTTCTGTCCACTATCTATCACCTGAGCAGGCGCGTGGTTCTAAAGCGACTGTACAGAGTGATATCTATGCAATGGGAATCATTTTCTTTGAAATGTTGACGGGACATATTCCTTATGATGGAGATAGTGCCGTTACTATTGCACTTCAGCATTTCCAAAAACCTCTTCCATCTGTTATAGCTGAAAATCCTTCAGTTCCACAATCGTTGGAAAATGTGGTTATTAAAGCGACGGCTAAAAAGTTAACAGACCGTTATCAAACAGTTTCAGAGATGTATGTGGATTTATTAAGCAGTTTATCCAATAATCGTCGCAATGAGCCAAAGTTGGTATTTGATGATTCAAGTAAGGTTGACACAAAAACCTTACCAAAGATTCCTCAGTCTACTTTAACTTCAATTCCTAAAGTACAACAGCCAGTTGATCGTCCTCAGACACAAAAACCAAATAAAAAGGCAACAAGTAAAGAAGTTGCTCCAAAACCAGTTAAGAAACGCCGTTTTAGAGCAAGATACTTGGTGCTTTTAGCTAGCTTTGTACTCGTTTTAGCATCTCTCTTCTGGATTATATCGAAGACACCAGCTACTGTTGAAATTCCAAAAGTTGCAGGTCAAACTGTTGCTGAAGCTAAGGAAAACCTTAAAAAAGCGAATTTTGAAATTGGTGAGGAAAAGTCAGAAGCGAGTGATACGGTAGAAGAAGGGAGAGTTATCCGAACAGATCCAGATGCTGGCTCAGCTCGCAAGGAAGGGACTAAAGTCAATCTCATCGTCTCTTCAGGTAAACAATCATTTAAGATTGGAGATTATATTGGGCGTAAATCTACTGATGTTATTGCTGAGTTGAAGGAGAACAAAGTTCCTGAAAATCTGATTAAGATTGAGGAAGAAGAGAC
The DNA here is from genome assembly GCA_963528105.1 of uncultured Streptococcus sp. Lineage (GTDB taxonomy): Bacteria > Bacillota > Bacilli > Lactobacillales > Streptococcaceae > Streptococcus. Next base: position 20,060 of record CAURUY010000004.1, read on the forward strand.
CAGTGAATGGGAACCAGGGGTGATTTTTAAACAAAGTCTCTCAGAAGGTACGACCTATGATCTCACCAAAGCGACCCCTATCGTTTTGACTGTTGCTAAAAAGAAAAAGGTAACGACGATAAATATGCCAAATTATGTTGGATATAGTCTTGAATTTGCTAAAAATAATCTTAAAAGTTTAGGTATTAGTGAAGATAAGATTGAGGTAAAAGAAGTGGATACTGTACAAGAAAGGATTAGTGAAGGAGAGGTTGCGAAACAAATTCCCGCACCATATGAAAAACTAGATATAAACAACCCGATCGTTAAATTATATATCTATAAACCTAAAACAACAACGACAACAAATCCTGCCATAAGTAATCCTAACCGTGCAGAAACAGCTCCGCAGAATAGAGAAGGGCAGTCTAATCAAACAACCTCAAATCCATCAGGTGGACATTGAGAGAATAACGAATCAATCTTTGTCACAGTTTTTGTGACAAAGATTTTTTTTCCTTCAAAATTATGATAAAATAAAAGGGAGTTTTGAAAGGAGGGAAACATGGACGAATCAAAAAAGCTGAATGCAGTTATTGATGTCATCATGCTAGCAGGAACGATACTGCTTCGAAATGGATCTGAGATTTATCGTGTTGAAGATACCATGATTCGGATTGCTCATTCACAGGGCATCATGGATTGTAATGTTTTAGCTATGCCTGCAGCCATTTTTTTCTCCATTGAAAATACAAATATTTCTCGCATGAAGCGAGTAACCTCTTCGGCTTACAATATTGAGAAGGTTTGTGATGTTAATCAGATTTCAAGGCAACTTGTGTCAGGGCAGATTGATTTGGAAACAGCTTTTAATCAACTAAAGGAATTGAATGCCAAAGCATCTCCCTACACCAATGTTCAGTTAACTATTGCAGCAACACTCAGTGCCCCCTTCTTTTCAATTATGTTTGGTGGAAATCCTTACGATGCCATTGGAGCAGGGGTGGCGACCTTATTTGCCTTCACTTTTTCTCTCTATGTAGAAAAGTTTATTCGCATTCCTTTCATGACAGCTTTTGCAGGAGCTCTTGTCTTTGGCTTGATTGCACAATTTTGGGCGCGTTATTCTGGCTTGCCATCTACAGCTGATTTAGTCATTGCTGGTGCGGTCATGCCATTTGTACCTGGGATTGCTCTGACAAATGCTGTTCGAGATATTATGACCAATCACATTAACTCTGGTATGAGCAAGATGTTTGAATCCTTGCTGATTACCCTTGCCTTAGGGGCTGGAACATCAGTCGCCCTTGTACTCATGAACTAATATGACAGTAGCAACATTTTTATTGCAAGCTCTAGCAAGTCTGCTTGCCATTATCACTTTTTTAATCGTTTTAAATGTCCAACGTTCTATGCTTGTCCCTGGTGGAGTTTTAGGAATGTCCATCTGGCTACTCTATCTATTACTCAAGGAGCCAACTAATGTTATTTTGGCGACCTTTATTGCTGCTGTAATTGGTTCTTGTATCAGTCAGATTATGAGTATTATCTACAAAACACCAGCCGTTGTTTTTGCTTTAGCAATACTGGCACCACTAGTACCAGGTTATCTGTCTTATCGAACGACTTCCTTCTTTGTAACAGCTGACTTTAGCCATGCTATTTCTAGTGCCATGCTAGTCATGATGTTAGCCCTTGTTATTTCCATAGGGATGGCAAGTGGAACAGTTTTATTGAAATTGTATAATCATCTTAGAAAGGGTCGAGCTAGCTAAGACTCGATTTTTTCTTGGCTCTACATTTTTGAGAGTTAATATAGAAAAATGGGATAAGATTTTAAACACAAACTTGATTTGGGGATTCAAGTCTTTTTTCGCTCATTTGACCTTAATTATGATAAAATAGGGTGAGCGAATTTTTACAATGAATGATAAAAATAGAGGTAAATATGACAATCGGTATTGATAAGATTGGTTTTGCAACCAGTCAATACGTTTTGAAATTACAAGATCTAGCAGAAACCCGAGGAATTGATCCTGAAAAATTGAGTAAAGGGCTACTTTTAAAAGAATTGAGTATTGCTCCTTTGACAGAGGATATTGTGACATTGGCGGCTAGTGCAGGAAATTCCATCCTGACTGAAGAAGATAAGCAAGAGATTGATATGGTTATCGTAGCGACAGAATCTGGAGTCGATCAGAGTAAAGCAGCTGCGGTTTTTGTACATGGTTTGCTTGGAATTCAACCATTTGCTCGTAGTTTTGAAATCAAGGAAGCTTGCTATGGTGCAACTGCGGCACTTCACTATGCTAAGTTACATGTAGAAAATTCTCCCAAATCAAAAGTTTTAGTACTTGCCAGTGATATTGCAAGATATGGGGTCGAAACTCCTGGGGAACCAACTCAAGGTGCAGGTTGTGTTGCTATGTTGATTAGCCAAAATCCACGTATTATGGTTTTCAATAACGATAACGTTGCGCAAACTCGTGATATTATGGATTTTTGGCGTCCAAATTATTCAACGACACCATTCGTAAATGGGGTCTACTCAACGCAACAGTATCTTGATAGCCTAAAAACGACTTGGGTAGAGTATCAAAAACGTTATGAATGTAGCCTGGATGATTTTGAAGCAGTATGTTTCCATTTACCATATCCCAAGCTGGCTCTCAAAGGATTGAAAAAAATCCTTGATAAGTCCTTGCCTCAAGAGAAGAAAGATGTGTTGCAAAAACACTTTGATGAGTCTATTATTTACAGCCAAAAGGTTGGGAATATCTATACTGGTTCACTCTTCTTAGGTTTACTATCTCTGTTGGAAAACGCAGACAGCCTTAAAGCTGGGGATAAGATTGCTCTCTACAGTTATGGTAGTGGTGCAGTATCCGAGTTCTTTAGTGTGGAATTAGTTGAAGGTTTTGAAAAGCAGTTGCAGAAAAATCGCCTAGCACTTCTAGATAGACGCCAAGCTTTGAGTGTTGCCGATTATGAACGAATGTTCTTTGAAGAAGCGAAATTGGATGATTCAGGTTCTGCAACCATGTCAGGTTATGAGGGACAAGATTTTGCCCTCGTTGAGATTGTAGATCACCAACGTCGCTACAGCAAGGTTGAAAAATAATGAAAAATAATTGGAATGGATTTGCTAAAAAATCCACCGAAGAGCGCCTGGAGCTAGTAAAAGCTCAGGCGCTTACTTCTCTAGAAGCCCAAAAAAGTCTTGAGCAAAATGAAAATCTTAGTCTAGCAGTCGCGGACCAGCTGAGTGAAAATGTGGTGGGTACCTTCTCCCTTCCTTACTCAGTAGTTCCAGAAGTTCTGGTAAACGGTCAGGAGTACACAGTCCCTTACGTGACAGAAGAACCCTCTGTTGTTGCTGCAGCTAGTTTTGCTAATAAAATTATTAAACGATCAGGGGGCTTTACTGCTCAGGTTCACCAACGACAAATGATTGGTCAGGTTGCCCTTTACAATGTTCCAGATGAAGAGCAGGCTCGTCAAAATATTCTTGATAAAAAAGCAAGTCTCCTTGAAATGGCTAATCGAGCTTATCCCTCTATTGTAAAACGAGGCGGTGGTGCGCGTGATTTACATGTGGAGCAGATTTCTGGAGAAACAGACTTTTTAGTGGTTTATCTTCATGTGGACACCCAGGAAGCCATGGGGGCCAATATGCTCAATACCATGCTTGAAGCTTTGAAACCTAGCTTAGAAGAGTTAAGCCAAGGACAAAGTTTGATGGGGATTTTGTCAAATTACGCAACGGATTCTCTAGTGACAGCCACTTGTCGCCTTGGTTTTCGTTATCTGAGTCGTCAAAAGGATGAGGCGCGAGAGTTAGCCCAAAAAATGGTTCTCGCTAGTCAATTTGCTCAGGCTGATCCCTATCGAGCAGCCACCCATAACAAGGGAATTTTCAATGGGATTGATGCCTTCTTGATTGCGACTGGAAATGATTGGCGAGCTATCGAGGCGGGTGCTCATGCTTATGCAAGTCGCGATGGTAGCTATCGAGGTCTCAGTCGTTGGACCATAGATTTAGAAACCGAAGAGTTAGTTGGAGAAATGACACTTCCAATGCCAGTTGCAACCAAGGGCGGCTCTATTGGTCTCAATCCTCGTGTTGTGCTTAGTCATGAATTGCTCGGTTATCCAACTGCTAAAGAATTAGCTCAAATCATAGTATCTATGGGGTTGGCCCAAAACTTTGCAGCTCTCAAGGCCTTGGTGAGTACAGGGATTCAGTATGGACATATGAAATTACAAGCCAAGTCCTTAGCTCTCTTAGCAGGAGCCGGAGAAACAGAAGTCTCTGAGCTAGTAGCAAAATTGATTACTGAAAAAATTTTTAATCTAGAAAAAGCACAGGAACTTTTATCTGAAATACGTTCCTCCACAAAAGAAAACTCAGACAAATAAAGTCTGAGTTTTTTAATGCTATTAAATGCTTTTCCCTGGTAAGAGGGTGACGGGTAAAAAGTAACCAGTTGTTGCTACTTTTTTGCCCTCAATCTTTTGTAGTAGTAACTCAACGCATAAGAAGGCAATTTCTTCCAGAGGTTGCTTGACAGTTGTTAATTGTGGGTAATAATTTTCAATAAAGTAAGTGCCATCATAGCCAATGACCTTGAGTTGATCTGGAACAGAAATTCCAAGCTCTTTTGCGATGTTGATGATTAAAATAGCAGTCAAATCATCTGAAGCAAAGATGGCATCTGGCTTTTGCTGAGTAAGGATGTTTTTTATTTCCATTTCCTTCCTTACAGGTGAAAAGTCACTAGAAACATTGATGATAGGAGCATCCGGTAAAATTGAAGCAAATCCAGCGTGACGGAGTCCCGTTGGAGAATTGGAGTTGTCATTTCCGGTAATCATGATGATGTCATTAGCTCCAGTTTTGACTAGAGTCTGGGCTGCCAGGACGCCCCCTCCATAGTTATCGGAAGATACGACAGGAATATCAGGAGAAAGGTTTCGGTCAAAGGAAATGATAGGTGCTGTAACTCGGTTGTAGTCTTCGATTCCTAGGTTGTGACTTCCTGAAATAATGCCGTCGACTTGATTGGCTTCTAGCATCTCAATGTATTCTCGCTCCTTTTCAGAGTCGTGCTCGCTATTACAGATAATCGTTTTATATCCTTTTTTAAAGAGTTCATGCTCGAGTTTATCAATCAATTCCGCATAGAAAACATGACGTATATTAGGAAAGATTAAACCGATTAGTTTAGCGGATTTACCTTGAAGACTACGAGCTAGGTTATTGGGTTTATAGCCCAGCTCACGCATAGCATCATTGACTTTTTGGATGGTTTTCTCTGAAAGATAGCCCTTTTTATTGATGACGCGTGAGACGGTAGTTGGGCTGACGCCTGCTAATTTTGCGACATCAGTTAGTTTTGCGACCATAATCTAATTCATAGTAAGTTCCAGTTGGATTTCCAGACTTAATCAAAATTCCATTTTGATCTTCATGAGGGAAGACACGACCAGAAAATACTTTTTCTCCTTTATTGATGAAAATTTCAAAGACAGAGTTGTCGATGAAGATAGTTACAGTAGTAGCTTGGTTGTCAATTGAACATGAGCGAGTCGTTCCAAATTCTTGAGCATATTGCTCACCTGCTTGACTGCGGTCAACGATCACTTGACCATTGACAAGGTCAAAGTTGATAGAAAGTCCCTTGCCCTCCTTATCAGCAAGTAGAACAATTTCACTTTGACTATTAGTTTCTAGGTTAAGCTCAAGTTCGTAGGTGTTTTTGGTTTCAGAACGATTTGAAAATTCTTCTTCTGAAGCACGGAGTTCTTTGATAGCAGCTACAGGATACTGATAGAGTTTGCCATCCTTGATTGTAAGTTCTTTTACCAATGAGAAAGTTCCCTGATGATCGAAACGATCAGATGGGTAAGAAACATCTGGCAAACCAAGCCAACTTACTGCTAAGGCACGTCCATCAGGAGCGTTGAAGGCTTGAGTAGCGTAGGCTTCAAACCCATAATCGAGGTTGTGTAGTTCAGATACATTTACCATACGAGCATTTTCTGGATCAAAGGAAGCACCAATTTTATACATATTTGGATAGATATTATCATAGTCAAGAACCTTTTTATCTAAACCTTGTGGACAGTAGAGAAGGACAGGCTGTTCTCCGATAAAGACAAGATTTGGGCACTCCATCATGTAAGCAGTGCGGTCATTGTTAAAGTCAAGGTCACCAACTTCTTGCCAGTTTGTATAATCATTATTGACAGCCTTGTAGAGACGGACAAAACCTTTCTTTTCCAAGTCCTGACCGCCGATGATTGCGTAGTATTGACCTTTGAAGTTAAAAATTTGTGGATCGCGGAAGTGGTCAGTAGCATCAGCAGGTTGGTCAATCAAGACTTTGTCAATCTTTTCAATCTTACCGTCTTTATCCATCAAGGCACCAATCTGATAAGGGTGGCGAACCCAATTTTTATCACGGACATTACCTGTATAAAATAAGAACAATTGATCCCCAAACTGCATAGCAGATCCTGAGTAAGCACCATGACTATCAAGATATGTATCAGGCAGAAGTTTGATTCCAGTTTCCTTAAAGTGAACCAGATCAATACTTTCAAGTTGTACCCAAGATTTCAAACCATGGGCTGCACCAAAGGGGAAGTTTTGATAAAACAGAATCCACTTACCATTAAAAAAAGAAAAGCCATTTGGATCGTTAAGAAGTCCTTCTTTGGGTTCAATATGATAGATGACATGCCATGGGGATAGTGCTATATTTTCTTGGATTTTTTTTCTTTCTTCTTGTGTCCAATCTTCATAGCGCCTATAACGACGTTCAGTTGTCCATTCCATTTAAAGTACCCTCCAAAAAAGTTTGTTCATTATTAATAGTAAACGTTTTCTGGTAAAAAAGCAAGTCTTTTGTGTTAAAAATAAGAAAAAACTGATAAACGAATGACATACAAAAAACAAGTTGATTTTGACTGTAATAATCAAAATAGAAAAAGAAAACGCTTAATAACACGGAAATATAGACTTTTTTAAAAACTCTTATTCTTTTTATAAAAAACATAAGGTAAAATTAAAATAAAAAATATTTTTTCTGCAAAACGCTTGACATATTTTTGAATCGTGATAAAATAATACTCGTAGGGCGAATAAATCGCTTTCAAACAAGAACAAATTTTTTTATAAGGAGATTTTTGCAAATGACTAATACAGAAATTGCAAAAAAAGTCATCGAAGCCTTGGGTGGGCGTGAGAACGTTAACAGTGTGGCTCACTGTGCGACTCGCCTTCGTGTTATGGTCAAAGATGAAGGGAAAATTAATAAGGACGCTATCGAGAATTTGGAAAAAGTTCAAGGTGCTTTCTTTAACTCAGGTCAATACCAAATCATCTTTGGTACGGGTACAGTAAACAAGATGTACGATGAAGTCGTAGCTCTTGGATTGCCAACTTCTACAAAAGCTGAGATGAAGGCAGAAGCTGCTAAACAAGGGAATTGGTTCCAACGTGCTATCCGTACTTTCGGTGACGTATTTGTACCAATTATTCCAGTTATCGTAGCAACGGGTCTCTTCATGGGTGTTCGTGGTCTCTTGAACGCTCTTGGAATGACGCTTCCAGAGGATGTAACAATTTATACTCAAATCTTGACTGACACAGCCTTTATCATCTTGCCAGGTTTGGTTGTTTGGTCAACCTTCCGTGTATTTGGTGGTAATCCAGCCGTTGGTATTGTTCTTGGTATGATGCTCGTTTCTGGTTCGCTTCCAAATGCCTGGGCTGTTGCTTCTGGTGGTGAAGTGACTGCCATGAACTTCTTCGGATTTATCCCAGTTGTTGGTTTGCAAGGATCAGTTCTTCCAGCCTTCATTATCGGGGTTGTCGGAGCTAAATTTGAAAAAGCTGTTCGTAAGGTTGTTCCAGATGTACTTGACCTCTTGGTAACACCGTTCGTAACACTCCTTGTAATGTCAATTCTTGGATTGTTTGTTATCGGACCAGTCTTCCACGTTGTTGAAAACTACATCCTTATCGGAACAAAAGCTATTCTTAACTTGCCATTTGGACTTGGTGGTTTCTTGATTGGTGGAGTTCACCAATTAATCGTCGTATCAGGTGTTCACCACATCTTCAACTTGCTTGAAGTCCAATTGCTTGCTGCTGACCATGCTAATCCATTCAACGCTATCATTACTGCAGCTATGACTGCTCAAGGTGCTGCTACTGTTGCCGTTGGTGTGAAAACTAAAAATCCAAAACTTAAAACTCTTGCTTTCCCAGCTGCTCTATCTGCCTTCCTTGGTATTACTGAGCCTGCTATCTTTGGGGTTAACTTACGTTACCGTAAACCATTCTTCCTTTCATTGATTGCTGGTGCAATCGGTGGTGGACTTGCTTCAATCCTTGGACTCGCTGGTACTGGTAATGGTATCACAATCATCCCTGGTACAATGCTTTACATTGGTAACGGACAACTTGCACAATACCTTCTAATGGTAGCTGTATCATTTTCACTTGGTTTTGCACTTACTTACATGTTTGGTTACGAAGATGAAGTAGAAGAAGTTTCAGGAGCAATTTCTGAAGCTGAAACTGACCGTTTAACAGAAGAAGCAGTGACTGGTACTGTTGTTGCACCTAGCGAAGGTATCATCCAAACACCAATCGTTGGTGATGTAGTTGCCCTTTCAGATGTCAATGACCCAGTATTCTCAAGCGGAGCTATGGGACAAGGAATCGCCGTGAAACCTAGTCAAGATGTTGTTTATGCACCAGCTGATGCTGAAGTAACAATCGTCTTCCCAACTGGCCATGCTTATGGTTTGAGAACATCTAACGGTGCTGAAATCTTGATTCACGTTGGTATCGACACTGTTTCAATGAACGGTGAAGGCTTCAACCATAAAGTTGCTCAAGGTGACAAGGTTAAAGCTGGAGATGTTCTTGGAACATTTGACTCTGCTAAGATTGCTGCTGCAGGTCTTGATAACACAACAATGGTTATCGTGACGAACACTGCTGACTTTGCTTCAGTAAATCCAGTTGCTTCTGGATCAGTTGCTAAGGGAGATGCAATCATCGAAGTTAAAGCTTAATAGATTCATAAAAACGAACGAATGTCATGTTTGTTCGTTTTTCTTGAATGGAAAGTTTACAGAGGAAAATCTAAAAAATAGAGTAACTTTTATTCTGGGAAAATGCTATAATAGAAAAATAAATACAAGAGGTTTGTCATGACAAAATTATATGGAAGCTTGGAAGCAGGCGGTACGAAATTTGTCTGTGCTGTCGGTGATGAAAACTTTAACGTTGTAGAAAAAGTACAATTTCCAACAACAACTCCTATCGAGACAATCGATAAAACCATCGAATTCTTTTCAAAATTCGATAATCTTGCAGGACTTGCCATTGGTTCATTTGGTCCTATAGATATCGATAAAAACTCTAAAACTTATGGTTTTATCACAACAACTCCAAAACCTCACTGGGCAAATGTTGACTTGCTTGGTGCCCTTCGTCGCGCTTTAAATGTACCAATGTACTTCACAACAGACGTAAATAGCTCTGCCTACGGTGAAGTGGTTGCTCGTAATAATGCTGGTAGTCGTATCGAAAACTTGGTTTATTACACAATCGGTACAGGTATCGGTGCTGGGGTTATCCAGCGTGGAGAATTTATTGGTGGTGTTGGTCACCCTGAGATGGGGCACTACTATGTGGCAAAACACCCAATGGATGTTGAAAAAGAATTTAACGGTATATGTCCTTTCCATAAAGGTTGTTTGGAAGGGCTTGCAGCTGGCCCAAGCTTGGAATCTCGCACAGGAACTCGTGGTGAAAACATTGAACTGAATAGTTCTGTTTGGGATGTTCAAGCTTACTATATTGCTCAAGCTGCAGTAAACGCAACTGTAACTTTCCGTCCAGACGTTATCGTATTTGGTGGTGGGGTTATGGCTCAACAACACATGCTTGACCGTGTCCGTGAGAAATTCACATCCTTGCTCAATGGTTACCTACCAGTTCCAGATGTACGTGACTATATCGTAACACCAGCTGTTGCAGGTAATGGTTCAGCTACACTTGGGAACTTTGTTCTTGCTAAGAATGTTGCAAAATAAGTATAAAAAAGGAGGTCGGGATTTATCCCGTCCTCTTTCTTTAGTCTTTTTCTATTTTGGCTTCCTGATGGAATATATTTTGCCAAGTTTCGTGGCGGCGCCAGATACTGGTATGGATAGTATCACCAATCTGATAGCGGATGAGTTTTGTCTTCTGACTTATGGATGTTAGGTGAAGTTCCTTGATAGCGGAGGTTAACTCTTTTTCTGCTTTATAGGCTTCCTTGTCCAGTTCTTGCCCGTCTTGGCGGATATAAATGAAGTCTTCAGTCAATAACTCTTCCAGTTGATTTCCTTGGTCGATTAGTTGCTCTCTCATGAGCAATTTTTTATAGACATTATCTAGAATTTCATCCTCAGGGATTGGTGCTGGTTCGATATGAATGTCTGTATCAAAGACACCAAAGCGTTCCGTCAGCATGGATTCTACCTGATCTGCAATTTCGTGGCTTTCAAAAACGGAGAGATCCGGATTCATCTCAAGAGTAATGTCTAGGTAAATATTACTTCCATAAGTACGACCCCGTTGTGATTTGACCTTACTAATCTTAGGAATTTCCATGATAGCCTTTTGGTAATCTTCGAGCAAATGCTCATCAAAACCATCTGAAAGACTGAAGGAAGACTCAATAAAGATATCATAGGCAGTCTTGAGAATAAAGAAGGTAATGACGATGGCAACCAACTTATCCACGAGAGGGAAGTTAAAACTGCTGGCTAGGATGGCGATGGTGGTTCCAAGTGAAGTGACCGCATCTGATAGATTGTCCTTGGCAGCAGCTTTCAGCGCCTTAGATTTGGATTGCTTACTGAGGTGAGTGTTGTAGAGATAGACTCCAAACATAATCACTGCAGAGATCACTCCTAGAATCGCTCCAAGTGGGTCAATCACAGTTTCTTCGCGACTAATAATCTTTTGAATCGTATCTCGCAAGACATCAAAACCAACATAGAACATGATGATAGAGGTGATAAGACTTGCTAAGTCTTCGATTTTCCAGTGACCGAAACGATGATCTCTATCTGCCGGTTGGCGGGCCAAACGAATCCCGATTAGGAGGGCCACGTTTCCAACAATATCTGAAACGTTGTTAAAACCATCAGCTACCAAACTGGATGAATGGAGGAGGTGTCCGGTTGCTAGCTTAGCTGCAGACAAGAATAGATAGGTCAAAATGCTGATAATGGCACCACGCTCAGCTAATTTCAAGTTTGAAACCGATTGATTCATCTAACTCCCTTTCTAACATTTTAGTATTCTTTCATTATACTGGTTTTCTAAGGAAAATTCAAATGTGGGAAGTAAGTTAAACACACCTCAACCCTTGAAAACTTTTGAATTTCTGATATAATAGAACTACTCAAGGGAGTAGCTGGCAGAAACCTGTGATAGTGTCGTCATTACGAAATCATTTCCGGCACTATATTAAACAGCGAGACTTGTTTTTTTAAAAACAGGTCTCTTTTTTTGTAAAAAGAGGCCAAAAAGGAGGAGACTGTTTTGTCAAAAGAACAAAATAAAGACTTGTTTTACACACAAGCCTCAGAAGAAGTCCTAAAGAACTTGGACTCATCGATCGAAGGCTTGTCAAGTATGCAAGCTCAAGAACGCTTGGCGACTTATGGCCACAATGAACTGGATGAAGGTGAAAAACGTAGTATCCTGTCTAAGTTTATTGACCAGTTTAAAGATTTGATGATTATCATCTTACTAGCAGCAGCGGCACTTTCTGTGATTACAGAAGGAATGGACGGTCTAACGGATGCCATTATCATCTTGGCTGTTGTAGTCTTGAATGCTGCCTTTGGGGTTTACCAAGAAGGGCAAGCAGAAGCAGCCATTGAAGCTCTGAAAAATATGTCTAGCCCGATGGCCCGTGTTCGTCGGGATGGCCATGTTATTGAGATTGACTCAAAAGAATTGGTACCTGGAGATATCGTCTTGCTTGAAGCGGGAGATGTAGTGCCTGCTGATATGCGTTTGCTTGAAGCGGCGTCTCTTAAAATAGAAGAAGCAGCTCTTACAGGGGAGTCTGTGCCAGTTGAAAAAGATGTAACAGGACTTGTTGAAGCTGATGCAGGTATCGGGGATCGTGTTAACATGGGTTACCAAAACTCAAACGTAACATACGGTCGTGGTATTGGTGTCGTGACCAACACTGGTATGTACACAGAAGTTGGTAAGATTGCGGATATGTTGGCTAATGCTGACGAGACAGAGACACCATTGAAGCAAAGCTTGGAACAATTATCTAAGGCCTTGACTTACTTGATTGTTGTGATTGCCGTTATTACTTTCTTGGTTGGTGTCTTCGTTCGTGGCGAACATCCATTAGAAGGTTTGATGGTTGCAGTTGCTCTTGCGGTTGCTGCGATTCCAGAAGGTCTCCCTGCCATTGTTACTATCGTTCTATCTTTGGGAACTACAACTCTTGCTAAACGTAATTCGATTGTTCGTAAATTGCCAGCGGTTGAAACTCTTGGTTCAACAGAAATCATCGCATCTGATAAAACAGGTACTTTGACCATGAACCAAATGACGGTTGAAAAAGTTTATACCAACGGTCAATTGCAAAGCTCGGCATCTGAGATTGCTGCTAGCAATAATACCCTCCGTATCATGAACTTTGCCAACGATACCAAAGTGGATCCATCTGGCAAGTTGATTGGAGACCCAACAGAAACTGCCCTTGTACAGTTTGGCTTGGACCACAATTTTGACGTTCGTGAAGTCTTGAAGGATGAGCCACGTGTGGCTGAATTGCCATTTGACTCAGACCGTAAGCTTATGTCGACTATCCATAAGGAAGCAGACGGTTCTTACTTTATCGCTGTCAAGGGTGCGCCTGATCAATTGTTCAAACGTGTGACGCGTATTGAAGTCAATGGGCAAGTTCGCCCTATCACGGATGAAGATAAGAAAGCTATCCTTGCTACCAACAAAGATTTGGCTAAACAAGCCCTTCGTGTCTTGATGATGGCTTACAAGACAAGTAACGAAATTCCAAACTTGGAATCTGAAATTGTTGAGTCTGACCTTATCTTCTCTGGTTTGGTCGGAATGATTGACCCTGAGCGCCCAGAAGCTGCAGAAGCTGTTCGTGTCGCTAAAGAAGCAGGTATCCGTCCAATCATGATTACGGGTGACCACCAAGATACAGCAGAAGCTATTGCTAAACGTCTTGGTATTATCGATCCAAATGACACAGAAAACCATGTCTTTACGGGTGCTGAGTTGAATGAACTAACGGATGAAGAATTCCAAAAAGTCTTTAAGCAATACTCAGTTTATGCGCGTGTATCACCTGAACACAAGGTTCGGATTGTCAAAGCATGGCAAAATGAAGGTAAAGTTGTTGCCATGACTGGTGATGGGGTTAACGATGCACCATCACTTAAGACAGCTGATATCGGTATTGGTATGGGAATTACAGGTACAGAGGTTTCTAAGGGTGCTTCTGATATGGTCCTTGCTGATGATAACTTTGCAACCATTATCGTAGCGGTAGAAGAAGGACGTAAGGTCTTCTCCAATATCCAAAAATCCATTCAATATCTCTTGTCTGCCAATATGGCTGAAGTCTTCACCATCTTCTTTGCGACTCTCTTTGGTTGGGATGTATTGCAACCAGTACATCTTCTCTGGATCAACTTGGTAACAGATACGCTACCAGCCATAGCTCTTGGTGTGGAGCCAGCTGAACCAGGTGTCATGACCCACAAACCTCGTGGACGTAAATCTAACTTCTTTGATGGAGGTGTCTTCGGTGCCATTTTGTATCAAGGTGTCTTCCAAACTCTACTCGTTCTTGGTGTTTATGGTTGGGCCTTGTTATGGCCAGAGCATGCTATACGTGCGGAAATCCATGCGGATGCACTGACCATGGCCTTTGCTACTCTTGGTTTGATCCAATTGCTCCATGCCTTTAACGTCAAGTCGGTTTACCAATCCATCTTTAAAGTGGGTCTCTTCAAGAACAAAACCTTTAACTGGTCCATTCCACTCGCCTTCGTTCTTTTAATGGCAACAATTGTTGTTCCTGGATTTAATAAACTCTTCCATGTCTCTCATTTGAGTTTGACCCAATGGTTAGCTGTTTTAACAGGATCCTTCTTGATTGTTGTCCTTGTCGAGATTGTGAAAGCTATTCAGCGCGCACTTGGAAGAGATAAAAATGCCATTTAAGCAGAAAAAAGTCATCTTCGGATGGCTTTTTTGCTTTTATATATGGTAAACAGAGATAGATTTTATGCTATAATCAAGTTGAGAAAAAGATGGAGGAAAGAGTCTTGAAAAAGAAAATTGTAACAGATATTTTATTTCTATCGCAGGTATCCCGACTTGCTAGTCAGGAGGATTTACCTCTAGCAAAGGACTTACAGGATACCCTACAGGCCAATAAAGAGACCTGTGTCGGCCTAGCAGCTAATATGATTGGGGTGCAAAAGCGCGTGATTATCTTTAATCTTGGAATGATTCCCGTGGTTATGTTTAATCCAGTTCTCAAATCTTTTGAAAATCCATATGAGACGGAAGAGGGTTGTTTGTCTCTGACAGGTATGAGACAAACAAGGAGATATGAGAAAATTACCGTATCCTACAGAGATATCCATTGGCAAGAACAGACCATTACCTTGACAGGATTTCCGGCTCAGATTTGTCAGCATGAATTGGATCATTTGGAGGGGATTATCATTTAAGCTTAAATCCTTGGTAGTCCAAAAAAAATATGCTACACTAACACTATGAAAATTCTAATCCCAACTGCAAAAGAAATGAACACTGAAATCCCTAGTTTAGAAGCAAAACCCTTGCGTCCTAAAAGTCACGCTATTCTGGAGGAGTTAGCAACATACTCTGTCCAAGAGCTAGAGAACTTTTACAAAATTTCCGCCGAAAAAGCGCAAGAGGAGTATGAACGCATCCAGACCTTGAAAAATGGGACTGCAAAATCTTATTCAGCCTTGCAACTCTTTGATGGGCTCATGTATCGTAACATCAAACGAAAAAACCTAAGCAAGGCAGAGCAGACCTATCTAGAGGAACACCTCCTAATTACGTCTGCTTTTTATGGAGTAATTCCAGCCTTTGAACCGATTGCGCCTCACCGACTGGACTTTTTAATGAAGTTGAAGGTGGATGGTAAAAGTTTAAAAACACATTGGCAAACTGCATACAGTGAAGCTTTGGAAGGTGAAAATCTCATTTTTTCACTGTTGTCCTCAGAGTTTGAGACTGTATTTCCAAAAGAAATCCGTGAAAAAATGGTGACCTTCAAGTTTATGGAAGAAAGAGATGGAAAACTAAAAATCCACTCTACCATTTCAAAGAAAGCTAGAGGGGCCTTCTTAACAGCTTTGATGGAACATCAAGTGACTTCAGTTGAAGAAATTAAAAATCTTAGCTTTTCGGGATTTAACTATCAGAGGGATTTGTCTACCCAAAATGAGTATATTTTTGTCAAATAAGAAAGGTGAAAGCTTGCGATGATACTACTAATCGTAAGCTTTTTTGTTTGCGAAGTCTTTTCGGTAGGAGTGGTAGGAATTTTCACAAAATTCTGGTATAATGTTTTTATTATAAAATTTCAAGGAGACACAGATGTCAGTTAAGATTGCATTACTTGGATTTGGTACAGTTGCGAGTGGTGTTCCTTTCCTTCTCAAGGAAAATGGAGAAAAAATAACCCAATCAGGTCGTTCAGAGATTGAAGTAGCAAAGGTTTTAGTTAAGGACGAGGAAGAAAAAAATCGTTTACTTGCTGCTGGAAATGATTTTCATTTTGTAACAAATATTGACGAAATCTTGTCAGACAAAGATATTACAATTGTTGTTGAATTGATGGGACGTATCGAGCCAGCGAAAACCTTCATGACACGTGCTTTAGAGGCAGGAAAACATGTCGTTACTGCCAATAAAGATCTTTTAGCGATGCATGGAACTGAATTGTTAGAGATTGCTAAGAAAAATCATGTTGCTCTTTATTATGAGGCAGCAGTTGCAGGAGGAATTCCAATCCTTCGTACATTAGCGAATTCCCTAGCTTCTGATAAAATTACGCGTGTCCTTGGTGTTGTCAACGGTACTTCCAACTTTATGATGACCAAAATGGTAGAAGAAGGCTGGTCTTACGAAGATGCGCTTGCTGAAGCTCAACGTCTTGGATTTGCTGAAAGTAACCCAACCAATGACGTTGACGGGATTGATGCGGCTTATAAGATGGTCATTTTGAGCCAGTTCGCTTTTGGGATGAATGTCAAGTTTGAAGATGTTAGTCATCAAGGAATTCGCAATATCACTCCAGAAGATGTAGCAGTTGCCCAAGACCTTGGTTATGTAGTCAAACTGGTTGGCTCAATCGAGGAAACACCTTCTGGAATTGCTGCTGAGGTGACACCAACTTTCCTTCCGAAAGCTCATCCACTAGCAAGTGTTAATGGTGTTATGAATGCCGTCTTTGTGGAGTCTATCGGTATCGGTGAGTCTATGTATTATGGACCAGGTGCAGGTCAAAAACCAACTGCAACCAGTGTCGTAGCCGATATTGTGCGTATTGTTCGTCGTTTGAATGATGGTACGATTGGAAAAGACTTTAATGAATACAGCCGTCCAGTAGTTTTGGCTCAGCCAGAAGATGTCAAAGCTAACTATTATTTCTCAATTTTGGCTCCTGATTCTAAAGGCCAAATCTTGAAATTGGCTGAGATTTTTAATGCAGAAGATATTTCCTTCAAACAAATCCTACAAGATGGGAAACAAGAAGGCAAGGCTCGTGTCGTTATCATCACTCATAAAATCAACAAGGCACAGCTTGAAAATATTACAGCAGCTTTGAAGGCCTTGGCTGAGTTTGAACTTCTCAATACCTTCAAGGTTTTAGGAGACTAAGATGAAGATTATTGTACCTGCTACAAGTGCCAATGTGGGTCCAGGTTTTGACTCGGTTGGTGTAGCTGTAACTAAATATCTAGAAATTCAGGTTTGTGAAGAACGTGAAGAATGGATGATAGAACATCAACTAGGCAAATGGATTCCACGTGATGAACGTAATCTTTTGCTGAAGATTGCTCTGCAAATTGCTCCAGACCTCCAACCTAGACGTCTGAAGATGGTCAGTGATATTCCTCTTGCGCGTGGACTAGGTTCATCGAGCTCTGTCATCGTTGCAGGGATTGAACTGGCAAATCAACTCGGAAACTTGAAGCTAAGCAAGCATGAAAAATTACAATTGGCGACTAAGATTGAAGGGCATCCTGATAATGTTGCACCAGCTATCTATGGAAACCTCGTCATTGCTAGTTCGGTAGAAGATCAGGTTTCAGCAGTTGTAGCGCCTTTTCCAGAGTGTGCCTTTCTAGCTTATATTCCAAACTATGAATTGCGCACTAGAGATAGCCGTGGTGTCTTGCCCAAGAAACTTTCTTATAAGGAAGCTGTTGCAGCAAGTTCTATCGCCAATATAGCCATTGCAGCCCTATTGACAGGAGATATGGTCAAAGCTGGTCAAGCTATTGAGAGTGACCTCTTCCACGAGCGTTACCGTCAAGAATTGGTACGAGAATTTGCGACGATTAAAAAAGTTGCCAAGAAAAATGGCGCTTATGCGACTTACTTGTCCGGTGCTGGTCCAACTGTCATGGTTCTTGCTGAGCCTGACAAGATGCCTAAGATTAAGGCTGAGCTTGGAAAACAACCGTTCAAAGGTAAGCTTCACGACTTGGAAGTAGATACACAAGGCGTTCGCGTCGAAGAAAAATAAAGATAGCGATAGGATGGGGAAACTCTTTAAGAGGGCTTCCTATCCTTTTTTTGAAAATGAAACGTGGGATATGAAATGTTTCCCGTGTTTAGCGACCGATAGACGGTCAAGGAGGATTTGAAATGGCAGAAATATATCTAGCAGGTGGCTGCTTTTGGGGCTTAGAAGAATACTTTTCACGTATTTCTGGAGTACTTGAAACGACTGTTGGTTACGCTAATGGTCAGGTAGAAACTACCAATTATCAATTAATCAAAGAAACAGATCACGCTGAGACTGTGCAAGTTATCTATGATGAAAAGATAGTGTCGCTCCGTGAGATCTTGCTCTATTATTTCCGAGTCATTGATCCACTGTCTATCAATCAACAAGGAAATGACCGTGGTCGTCAATATCGTACAGGGATTTATTATCAAGACGAAGAGGATTTGCCAACTATCTATGCAGTCGTTCAAGAGCAGGAGCGTATGCTTGGACGCAAGATAGCAGTAGAAGTGGAGAAACTTCGTCACTATATCCTAGCTGAGGACTATCACCAAGACTACCTCAAGAAAAATCCTGGTGGCTATTGCCATATCGATGTGAGAGATGCAGAGAAACCCTTGATTGATGCGGCTAACTATGAAAAACCTAGTCAGGCAGTTTTACGAGAAAATTTGTCAGAAGAATCCTACCGAGTTACCCAAGAAGCTGCGACGGAAGCTCCCTTTAGCAATGCTTACGACCAAACTTTTGAGGAAGGAATTTATGTCGATATCACGACTGGTGAGCCCCTCTTCTTTGCCAAGGATAAGTTTGCCTCAGGCTGTGGTTGGCCAAGTTTTAGTAGACCGATTTCTAAAGAGCTTATCCATTACTACCAGGACTTGAGTCATGGTATGGAGCGAATCGAAGTCCGGTCACGTTCGGGTAATGCCCACTTGGGACATGTCTTTACAGACGGACCTCAGGAACTGGGTGGATTGCGTTATTGTATCAATTCTGCTTCTTTACGATTCATTGCTAAGGATGAAATGGAAGAGGCTGGCTATGGCTACCTACTTCCATATTTGAACAAATAAAAAAAGATGGTGGTTTTTCCACCTTCTTCATTTTGAAAATAGAAGGGACGTATGAAACAATTACTTTCTTACTTTAAACCCTACCTCAAGGAGTCATTTCTAGCGCCCTTGTTTAAGCTACTAGAAGCCATTTTTGAACTCTTAGTTCCTATGATTATAGCTGGAATTGTAGACCAATCCATCCCTCAAAAAGATCAAGGACATCTGTGGCTGCAAATAGGTCTCCTCTTTGTTTTTGCAGTTATTGGCGTTTTGGTAGCTTTAGTGGCTCAGTTTTACTCAGCCAAGGCAGCAGTAGGATTTGCCAAGGAGTTGACCAATGACCTCTATCGTCATATTCTTTCCTTGCCCAAGGATAGTAGAGACCGTTTGACGACCTCGAGTTTGGTGACGCGTTTGACTTCAGATACCTATCAGATTCAAACGGGAGTCAATCAATTCTTACGCCTATTTTTAAGGGCGCCTATTATTGTTTTTGGTGCCATTTTTATGGCTTATCGTCTCTCTCCTGAATTGACCTTCTGGTTTTTGGCTATGGTTGCCATTTTGACCCTTGTCATTGTCGTTCTGTCACGTTTGATCAATCCTCTCTATAGTATTTTGAGAAAGAAAACAGACCAGCTGGTTCAGGAAATACGCCAACAGATACAAGGGATGCGTGTAATTCGTGCCTTTGGCCGAGAAAAACGAGAAATCGAGAACTTCCAAGTACTTAATCAAGTCTATACGGCTATCCAAATGAAAACAGGCTACTGGTCCAGTCTCTTGACACCCTTGACCTATTTGATTGTCAACGGAACTTTGCTTGTGATTATCTGGAATGGTTATCTTTCTATCCAGGGAGGCTGGCTCAGTCAGGGAGCCTTGATTGCCCTGATTAATTATCTTTTACAAATTTTGGTAGAGTTGATCAAACTGGCCATGCTCATCAATTCACTCAACCAGTCCTATATATCTGCCAAGCGGATTGAGGAAGTCTTTGCAGAAAAGCCTGAAGATATACTGGCAGAAATTGCCCCAAAAGAAACCTCCTCGAACCAGTCCTTACGAGTTGAACACTTGAGCTTTACCTACCCAGATGCTGCTCAACCATCCTTGCGAAATCTTTCTTTTGCTATGCAACAAGGACAAATTCTTGGAATCATTGGGGGAACTGGTTCTGGTAAGTCAAGTTTGGTACAGGTCCTTCTCGGTTTGTACCAACCAGATAGTGGTAGTATAGCCCTATCCCAGGCTGGGAACAGTCCTCAAAATCTAGCCCAATGGCGGTCCTGGATGGCTTATGTTCCTCAAAAGGTTGAACTCTTTAAGGGAACCATTCGTTCTAACTTGACTCTGGGTATGGAAGAAACAGTCTCCGACCAAGAACTCTGGCAGGCCTTAGAAATTGCCCAGGCCAAGGATTTTATTAGTGACAAGGAAGGTCAGCTGGACGCAGAGGTTCAAGCAGGTGGTCGTAATTTCTCAGGTGGGCAAAAGCAACGTTTATCGATTGCCCGGGCAGTCTTGCGTCGAGCACCATTCCTCATCTTGGATGATGCTACTTCGGCTCTTGATACCATAACTGAGTCCAATCTTCTGAAGGCTGTTCAAGATAACCTACCAAACACCAGCTTGATCTTGATTTCCCAACGAACTTCAACCTTGAAGATTGCTGATCAAATTCTCCTTTTAGAGAAAGGGGAGCAATTAGCACTTGGAAATCATGAGGAATTGATGAAGACTAGCCAAATCTATCGTGAAATCAATGTATCCCAACATGGAAAGGAGGACTAGAATGAAAGGCAAACATGCAAGCCAAGCCTTCAAACAATTAGCAAAAGATTTAGCTGGTCATCCCGTCCTTCTTTTCCTAGCTTTCTTGGGAACCATTGCCCAGGTGGCTCTATCAATCTATCTGCCAATCTTGATTGGGCAGGTGATTGACCAAGTCCTAGTAACGGACTCATCTCAGGTATTTTGGCAGATTTTCCTCCAGATGGTTTTAGTGGTGATAGGAAATACTTTGGTACAATGGGCCAATCCCCTCCTATATAATCGCCTCATCTTTTCCTATACCAGAGATTTACGTGAAAAAATCATTGAAAAGCTCCATCGTCTTCCGATTGCCCTGGTAGATAGACAAGGTAGTGGGGAAATGGTCAGCCGTGTAACGACAGATATCGAACAGTTGGCAGCGGGGCTGAACATGATTTTTAATCAATTTTTCATAGGAGTTTTGATGATTTTGGTTAGTATTCTTGCCATGCTCCAAATCCATCTCTTGATGACTCTCTTGGTTCTACTCTTAACCCCTCTGTCTATGGTCATTTCACGCTTTATCGCTAAGAAATCCTACCATCTCTTTCAAAAGCAGACAGAGACTAGGGGGATTCAGACTCAGTTGATAGAAGAATCGCTCACCCAACAGAACATTATCCAGTCTTTTAATGCCCAGGAAGAATTTATCGAGAGACTTCATGAGGCAAATAATAACTACGCAGGTTATTCTCAGTCAGCCATATTTTACTCATCGACGGTCAATCCTTCCACCCGATTTGTCAATTCTCTTATTTATGCCCTACTTGCTGGTGTTGGAGCCTTGCGCATCATGGCAGGTTCTACTTTGACGATTGGTCGATTGGTAACCTTCTTGAACTATGTGCAGCAGTACACCAAACCTTTTAACGATATTTCATCAGTCTTAGCCGAGTTGCAAAGCGCCTTAGCTTGTGCAGAACGTGTTTATACGGTTTTAGAAAGCCCTGAGATTACAGAAACTGGTCTTAAAGAATTGAACAGCGACCAAGTCAAGGGAGCTATTTCCTTTAAGCATGTTTCTTTTGGGTACAATCCTGAAAAGATGCTGATTAAGGATCTGTCTATTGATATCCCAGCTGGTAGTAAGGTTGCTATCGTTGGACCAACGGGTGCTGGGAAGTCTACCCTTATCAATCTCCTCATGCGTTTTTACCCGATTAACTCAGGAGCTATTTTGCTAGACGGTCATTCTATTTACGACTATACTAGAGCCTCTCTTCGACAGCAGTTTGGGATGGTGCTCCAAGAAACTTGGCTCAAGCAGGGAACTATTCATGACAATATTGCCTTTGGCAATCCTGATGCTAGCCGAGACCAGGTCATTGCAGCAGCCAAGGTAGCAAATGCGGATTTCTTTATCCAACAATTGCCACAGGGATATGATACCAAGCTTGAAAATGCAGGGGAATCCTTGTCTGTTGGTCAAGCTCAGCTTTTGACCATCGCCCGCGTCTTTCTAGCTATTCCTAAGATTCTGATCTTAGACGAGGCAACTTCATCCATCGATACCCGGACAGAGGTCTTGGTTCAGGATGCCCTTGCCAAACTCATGAAGGGACGGACAAGCTTTATCATTGCCCACCGTTTATCGACCATTCAAGATGCTGATTTGATTCTTGTCTTGGTCGATGGAGATATTGTCGAGCACGGCAATCATCAGGAACTCATGACGAGAAAAGGCAAATACTATCAAATGCAGCAAGCAGCAGCTTTTAGCCCAGAATAAATGGGAAAGCCGTTATAATGCTAATGAACAAATAAGAAAAGTTGCCTTCGGGTGACTTTTTTGTTACAATAGCTAGAAAAATTATCCAGTATGAATACTTATATAGAAAAGGAGCCTAGGGATGAAAGTCTTTCAGCATGTAAATATCGTGACTTGTGACCAAGATTTCCAGGTCTATCTGGATGGGATTTTAGCTATTAAAGAATCCCAAATCGTCTATGTCGGTCAGGAAAATCAAGAGATTCTTAAACAAGCAGATCAAATCATAGACTATCAGGGGGCTTGGATCATGCCTGGCTTGGTTAACTGCCATACTCACTCTGCCATGACAGGCTTGAGAGGCATTCGTGATGATAGCAATCTCCACGAATGGCTAGAGGACTATATCTGGCCAGCAGAAGCAGAATTCACACCAGAGATGACTACAAAGGCCGTCAAAGAGGCTCTGACAGAGATGCTCCAGTCAGGAACGACAACTTTCAATGATATGTACAATCCTAATGGAGTGGATATAGAGAAGATTTATGAGGCAGTCAAGGCGTCCAAGATGCGTTGCTATTTTTCTCCAACCCTTTTTTCATCAGACGTGGAGACGACGGCTGAAACTATAGCCAGAACTCGAGTTGTTATCAAGACAATCAAAGGTTATCAAGACCCAAATTTCAAGGTGATGGTGGCTCCTCACTCGCCCTACAGTTGTAGTCGAGATTTGCTGGAGGCAAGTCTTGAGCTAGCAAAAGAAGAAAACATTCCCCTTCATATCCACGTGGCAGAAACACAGGAAGAGTCAGGCATTATCCTGAAACGCTATGGCAAACGCCCATTAGCATTTCTAGATGATCTTGGCTATTTAGATCATAAAGCTGTCTTTGCTCATGGTGTGGAGTTAAATGAAGCAGAAATAGAACGCTTGGCAGATTCGCAAGTCGCTATCGCCCACAATCCTATCAGCAACCTCAAACTAGCCTCAGGGATTGCACCAGTTGTCCAACTTCAGAAAGCAGGAGTACCAGTTGGTATCGCAACGGACTCAGTTGCTTCTAATAATAACCTTGATATGTTTGAGGAAGGTCGTACGGCAGCCCTTTTACAGAAAATGAAGAGTGGTGATGCCAGCCAATTTCCTATTGCAACTGCCCTCAAGGCACTGACGATTGAAGGAGCTAAGGTGTTGGGAATGGAAGATGAGATTGGTAGCCTAGAAGTCGGCAAGCAAGCAGATTTTCTCGTCATCCAACCGCAAGGAAAAATCCATCTCCAACCTCAAGAAAACATGCTGTCTCACCTAGTTTACGCTGTCAAATCCAGTGATGTTGATGACGTCTACATTGCTGGTAACCAAGTCGTAAAAGACGGTCAAGTGTTGACAGTTAACTTGTAAAAAAGTAGTATAAATTTTCTAAATCTCATGGGAAAATTCTTGTGAGATTTTCTATTTTTGCTTAAGGAATTGTAGGTTTAACTTTTTACAGAAATATGTTGATACTAAATTTAAAAAAACACCGATTAGATAAATAAGAAAAATTGTGGTATAATAAAACGATACAATTAAAGGAGTATGTATGGACATTTCAGAAATTCGTCAAAAAATTGACGCAAATCGTGAAAAATTAGCTTCTTTTAGGGGGTCTCTTTGACCTCGAAGGTTTAGAGGAAGAGATTGCCATTTTGGAAAACAAAATGACAGAACCTGATTTTTGGAACGATAATATTGCGGCTCAAAAAACGTCGCAAGAATTAAACGAACTCAAAAATACCTATAATACCTTCCACAAGATGGATGAGTTGCAGGATGAAGTTGAGATTTTACTAGACTTTTTGGCAGAGGACGAATCTGTAAAGGATGAGTTGGTTGAAAAACTCGATGAGTTAGCGCAGATGATGACTAGTTACGAAATGACCCTGCTTTTGTCAGAACCTTATGATCACAACAATGCTATCCTAGAAATCCATCCGGGTTCAGGGGGAACAGAGGCTCAAGACTGGGGCGATATGCTCCTTCGTATGTATACTCGCTATGGAAATGCCAAAGGCTTCAAGGTTGAGGTCTTGGACTACCAAGCAGGTGATGAGGCAGGAATCAAGTCAGTAACCTTGTCTTTTGAAGGACCAAATGCTTATGGTCTTCTCAAGTCAGAGATGGGAGTTCACCGTTTGGTCCGAATCTCACCATTTGACTCTGCTAAACGTCGCCACACCTCATTTACTTCTGTAGAAGTCATGCCAGAGTTGGATGATACCATCGAAGTTGAAATCCGTGAGGATGATATCAAGATGGATACCTTCCGTTCAGGAGGAGCAGGTGGACAAAACGTCAACAAGGTTTCAACAGGTGTCCGCTTGACTCACATTCCGACAGGTATCGTCGTAGCATCAACTGTTGACCGTACTCAGTATGGGAACCGTGACCGTGCTATGAAGATGCTTCAGGCAAAACTCTACCAGATGGAGCAGGAAAAGAAAGCTGCTGAGGTAGACTCGCTCAAGGGTGAGAAAAAGGAAATTACATGGGGAAGCCAAATCCGCTCCTATGTATTTACGCCTTATACAATGGTAAAAGACCATCGTACCAACTTTGAAGTAGCGCAAGTAGATAAGGTAATGGATGGAGACCTAGATGGTTTCATCGATGCTTATCTGAAATGGCGTATCAGTTAAAAGAAAGGAAGTCACATGTCAATCATTGAAATGAGAGATGTTGTCAAAAAATATGACAACGGGACAACAGCCCTACGTGGCATCACTGTAAATATCGATGCAGGAGAATTTGCCTACATCGTAGGACCTTCAGGTGCTGGTAAATCAACCTTTATCCGTGCCTTGTACCGCGAAGTAAAAATTGAGAAAGGAAGCTTGCAGGTCGCAGGTTTTAACCTGGTTAAGATTAAAAAGAAAGACATTCCATTCTTACGTAGAAACGTAGGCGTAGTCTTTCAGGATTACAAACTTTTGCCAAAGAAAACCGTTTATGAGAACATTGCATACGCAATGGAGGTTGTCGGCGAAAGCCGTCGTAACATCAAAAAACGTGTTATGGAAGTCTTGGACCTTGTCGGTTTGAAGCACAAGGTTCGTTCATTCCCAAATGAGCTTTCAGGTGGTGAGCAACAACGTATCGCCATTGCGCGTGCTATCGTAAACAATCCTAAAGTATTGATTGCCGACGAACCAACAGGGAACTTGGACCCAGATAACTCATGGGAAATCATGAACCTCTTGGAACGTATCAATCTCCAAGGGACAACTGTTTTGATGGCGACCCACAACAGCCAAATCGTAAATACCTTGCGCCACCGCGTTATTGCCATCGAAAATGGTCGCGTGGTACGTGATGAAGCGAAAGGAGAGTACGGATACGATGATTAGTAGATTTTTCCGCCATCTGTTCGAAGCTTTAAAAAGTTTAAAGCGTAATGGATGGATGACCATTGCTGCTATCAGTTCAGTAATGATTACCTTGACCTTGGTTGCTATTTTTGCGTCAGTTATTTTCAATACTGCAAAATTGGCAACTGATATCGAAAACAACGTCCGCGTCATGGTTTATGTTCGTAAAGACGTTGAAGACAATAGTGAAACCATTGTAAAAGAAGGCCAAACAGTCACGAACAATGACTACCACAAGGTCTACGATGCCCTCAAAGCCTTGCCAGCCGTTAAAAATGTAACCTTTTCAAGTAAAGAAGAACAATACCAAAAGCTAACTGAAACTATGGGTGATGAGTGGAAGGTTTTCGATGGAGATGCTAATCCACTTCACGATGCATATATCGTAGATACCAATTCACCAAGTGATGTAAAACCTGTAGCTGAAGAAGCTAAGAAAATCGAAGGTGTCTCTGAAGTTCAAGACGGTGGTGCCAATACCGAACGTCTCTTCAAGTTGGCTTCCTTCATCCGTGTATGGGGATTGGTCATCGCAGGACTCTTGATCTTTATCGCAGTCTTCTTGATTTCAAATACCATCCGTATTACTATCATTTCACGTAGCCGTGAAATCCAAATCATGCGTTTGGTTGGTGCCAAGAACGGTTATATCCGTGGCCCATTCTTGCTAGAAGGTGCCTTTATCGGATTGTTGGGAGCAGCTCTTCCATCAGCATTGGTTTACTTTATCTATAACCGAGTGTTCCAATCTGTCAACCCATCCTTGGTTGGTCAAAACTTATCTTTGATTACACCGGATCTCTTTATTCCATTGATGATTGCTCTCTTGTTCGTCATCGGAATCTGTATCGGTTCACTTGGTTCAGGAATCTCAATGCGTCGATTCTTGAAAATTTAAATCAAATATCTTGATAAAACATATAAAAGTGGGATGTCATCAAGACTTTATAGTGCTTGATGCCCCGCTTTTTCTTTTGGTCTCATTACTTAGTCACTTGCCAATTTTTGGGAAACAGTGTATGATAGGAAAGGACCTTTTTTACTAACATGAATCATGAATGAGGACAAGATGAAACAATTTTTAGAAAAAGTGAGTATACTCTCTCTGTCGTTAGTATTAATCACATCGTTTTCAATTTCGAGTGCCCTGCCAGCTATGTTTGACTATTATCAGGGCTACTCAAAAGGCCAGGTCGAGCTCTTGGTCAGCCTTCCATCCTTTGGAATTATGGCTATGCTTTTATTGAATGGAGTTTTAGAGCGGATTTTTCCAGAACGTCTCCAACTGACTCTAGGACTTTTAGTTTTGTCAATTAGTGGAACAGCCCCCTTCTGGTATCAGGGTTATTACTTTGTCTTTGCGACACGTCTTCTCTTTGGACTTGGAGTTGGAATGCTGAACGCCAAGGCAATCTCTATCATCAGTGAGCGTTATCAAGGCAAGACTCGTATCCAAATGCTTGGTTTTCGTGGCTCAGCTGAGGTAGTAGGTGCTTCTATCTTGACGCTGGCGGTGGGGCAACTTTTGGCTTTTGGTTGGACCGCTACTTTCTTAGCCTATGCAGCAGGTTTAGTGGTTCTTGCACTCTTCCTTCTCTTTGTACCCTATGGTAAAGCTGAAATATTCGCTTCAAAGCAAAAGACAGAAGAAACAGTGAGTTTGACTCGTTCTATGCTACAGCTAATTTTCTTCCTAGCCATTGGGGCTGCAGTCATTGTATGTACCAATACAGCCATTACATTCCGAATTCCTAGTCTCATGATTGAGGCAGGTTTCGGAGATGCTCAGTTGTCTAGTCTAGTATTAAGTGCCATGCAGTTGATCGGGATTTTAGCGGGAATTAGCTTTTCTTTCCTCATATCTGCCTTCAAGGAAAAATTGTTATTGGTTGCAGGAGTCACCTTTGGAATTGGGCAAATCATTATTGCCATAGCACCATCACTCTGGGTGGTTGTTGCAGGATCTATCCTGGGAGGATTTGCCTACAGCATTGCTCTGACGACAGTCTTTCAGTTGATATCTGAGAAAATTCCAGCTAAACTCCTCAACAAAGCAACTTCCTATGCTGTTTTGGGCTGTAGTTTTGGTGCATCTTTAACGCCATTCGTTCTTTCAGGGATTAGCTTTGTGACTTTAGATGGTCGCATGACATTTATCATTCTAGGAGCATGGATGATTGCCACATCAGTCCTTGTTTCCTTTTTATTGAAAAAAGAAGTCTAACAAAGAAAAACTCAAGGATTCTCCTTGAGTTTTTTGTGTATTAGCCAACCATTTGCCAAAAGAAATCGATGATATAGGTCAAGCCATAGGTGTAAACGACCAGGGTAAAGGGTTTGGTCAGGATGATAATGGTCATATACCGCTTGAAGCTCATTTTAGTCAGAGCGGCTAGCATGCAGAGAAAGTCAGCTGGACTAACTGGCCAAATCATCATAAAGATAAAGAATCGGTCAAAGCGATTGTCCTTATCCAACCAGCCAATGTACTTATCATAGGTCCGCTTGCTGACGACAGACTGAACAAAGGGGGCTCCGTAGAGACGCACCAAGTAAAAGATAATGGCGCAACCAATAACAATGCCAATATAGTTGTAAATCGTCCCCACGATATGCCCGTAGATAAAGACACCGGCAACGGATGTCAGAGCACCAGGAATGATAGGAACAACTGTCTGCAAAATCTGTAGAAAGATAAAGAGCGGTGGCCCCCAGAAACCAGCCTGTTGGATAAAAGCAGATAGGGTTTCCTTGGAGTGCAAAATTCCAGCCTGATAGGCCCAGATACAGAATATCACCGTACCAACTCCACCGATGATGGAGGAAATATTGATTGCTTGCTGTAGAAGGGGAGAAACAGCTTTCATTTCTTTATCGTGTGACATGTAAACTCCTCTTGTGTAGTATGATTCTACTATACCATATTTTAGGGAGAAAGACTATATGGGATACTTCGTGTGACTTTGCCTCAAGTATGGTAAAATGGGAATAAGAAAATGACAGCTTAGAATGAGGAAAATCATGTTAGGATTGAAGTTTAATGGCACTTGGCGCAACTACCAAAAACAGGTCTTGGATAACTTCCAAGAATACCAAGCAGATGGTCATGTTCACTTGGTGGCAGCGCCAGGTTCAGGGAAAACAACCATAGGAATCGAGTTGATTGCTCGCTTTGATAAGCCTGCTCTCGTTTTGGTACCGACGGTGACCATTCGGGAACAATGGGTGGATAGGATTCGCCAGGCCTTTTTAGAGGATGAGGACCAGGTCACAAGTCTCGTGTCTCAAAATCTCAAGGACATGAAGCAAATCACCATCGCCACCTACCAAGCTTTTCACAGTGCTATGCAACAGGTACAATCTCAAGAAGATAACGGCGAGGTTGAGGATTTTGTAGGCTTTGACCTGCTTGCCAGACTCAAGGAAAGGGGTGTCGAAACCCTCTGTCTGGACGAATGCCATCACTTGAGAAATGAATGGTGGAAAAGTCTAGAAGATTTCCGTAAAAACTATCCGCAACTGCAAGTCATCTCTCTCACTGCGACACCGCCTTATGACAGTGAGCCAGAACTCTGGGATCGCTATCTCCAGATGTGTGGCGAGATTGACCAAGAAATCACGGTGCCAGAACTGGTCAAGGAAGACACTCTTTGCCCTCATCAGGACTTTGTCTATATCTGTTTTCCGACTAAGGAAGAGGACAAACGCTTGGAAGAGTTTGAAGACACTAAGTGGCAGTATGTCAGCCAACTAGTCGATGATCCTGACTTCCAAGAGTTGATTCGGAGTTCCAAGGTTCTGAAAGGGGAAATTTCTGCGGATATGCTCCTCGAAGACCCCAAGTATCTCTCAGCACTCCTCATTTATCTACAGGCTCAAAAGCTAGAAATCCCCAAGTATCTACGAGATTTACTAGGTGCTGAAGGCTTGCCTTCCCTTAATTACTATTGGCTAGAAGTTCTCTTGCAAGGCCTTCTCTATCAGACTCCTGATTGGTATGAGGATCCGCAGGAGACAAAGAAAAAGATAGAAGCAGAACTGAAATCAAGAGGACTAATTGAAAAACGTCAGGTTTTCTTGGTCAAATCCAAGGCCAATGACCAAATCCTCAACCAATCTCTAGGAAAACTGGCTTGCATCGCATCTATTTTTGAAACCGAGTATGCTAGTCTAGGAAAGGACTTGAGACAGTTAGTCTTGGCGGATTATATCCGTAAGGACTTTGCTAACTATCTAGGGGATGATCAGGCACCAATCACGCAATTAGGTGTCCTCCCTTATTTTGAAACCATTCGCAGAAGTGCACAAAAACAAGGCTTGTCTGTCCCTATAGCAGTCCTTTCAGGTAGTGTCGTAATCATACCGGCTAGTGTCAAGGCAGAACTTCAAGCACTCATTCCAAACACTAGCTTAAGCTTCTCTGCCATCGGAAAACTCGATCAAGGTGCTTATCTCCAAGTAGGCTTTCCATCCAGCTTTAAGGGGATGGTCGCAGCAGTGACCGAGCTCTTCCAACGTGGTTCTATACAGGTCTTGGTCGGTACCAAGTCTCTCTTGGGAGAAGGATGGGATGCGCCTTGTGTCAACTCTCTCATCCTCGGAAGTTTTGTCGGAAGCTTTATGCTCAGCAATCAAATGCGGGGCCGTGCCATCCGTATCTGGTCAGGACATCCAGATAAGACCAGCAATATCTGGCACCTAGTAGCCATCAAACCGTACAAAAATCCAGCCTTTTCTAAGGAGGATCAAGAGGAACTAGACCTCAATCCTTATCAAGACCTCCAAACCCTTGCCCGTCGTATGGAGCATTTCCTTGGCTTGTCCTATAAGGAAGATACCATTGAAACAGGTCTGGATCGCTTGAACTTTCCTGAGTTCCCATTTAAGAAAAAGAAACTCGAAGACTATAACGAGAAGATCATGGAACTATCCAAGGATCGTGCCTCCCTTCGTAAAAAATGGCAGGAATCTCTCATTGTTGCTGATAAGATTGAGATTGTCAATGAAGTGGCGACCGACAGCAAACGAATCCCTCTGCTTGCCCTAGCGGATGCTGAAAAGTGGCTTCGCTATGCTCTGATAGTATTTGCCATTAGTCTCCTAACTTATGTCGTTCGACTAACCATTTTTGCCTTGCCATGGTTGACAGCTCTTTGTGTCCTCTTCCTAGCTATCACAGCCTTTCGCTACTACAGCTACAAGAGTCCTTATAAACGCTTGCGCCAGATCGGTGAAGCTATTCGCAAAGCCATGGTGACTGCCGGGCATTTGTCTGATGACCAGTCGCGCGTGCAGGTCGATGAGGACAAGGACAGCTTTAATGTCTTTGCCTATCTAAAAGGTGGCAGCATGCGAGACAAGGAACTTTTTTCCAAGGTCTTAGGAGAATTCTTTGCCCCAGTGGACAATCAACGTTACCTCTTAGTCGCTCAAAAAGCACCAGCAGGTCAGTCCAAGTATTTCGTAGTGCCTAGCCTCTTTGAAAAACGCAAGGAAGATGCCCAGCTCTTCCAAAATGCCGTCGCACCACACATTGGCAACTACCAACTCGTCTACACCCGCAACGAAGCAGGCCGAAGAATTCTGCTCGAAGCCAGACTCAAATCTCTAGCCAACAAAAACGACCGCATCATCACCAAAAAGAAGGTTAAAAGTGCTTTGAAATAAAAGGAAGTGAGCGTTTTCTGCTAGGAATATGATATAATAATAGCAAGAATATTGTCCCTGAAGGAGAAATATAGATGCAGGTAAAACCAGAACTGGAAATAGAAAAACAACTGATAAACCAGCTGGTAACTGGTGAAAGCCAATGGACTTATAGAGAAGACCTAAAAACAGAAGAACAACTATGGGACAATTTTTTTGAGAAAATAGCCCAAAACAACGTTGCTCTGCTAGCAGACCATCCCTTGACTGAGCAGGAAAAACGCCAGATTCAGAATCAACTCAACTTTGTCAGCTACTATGATGCTGCCAAGTGGTTGGTCGGAGAAAATGGCATTGCCAAAGTCGAGGTTCAAAGAGAAGATGCGAGCCTAGGCACCATCCGTTTGTCAGTCATTTGGCGTGACAATATCGCAGCAGGAAAGTCTAGCTACGAAGTTGTCAATCAAGTCCAGAGAGAAAAAGTAAATCCTCTGGACCAAGACCGTAGATTGGATGTTACTCTCCTCATCAACGGCTTGCCTATGATTCAAATCGAGCTTAAGAGTTCCCAAGCAGCATTTATCGATGCCTTTCATCAGATTAAAAAATATGACCGTGAAGGGAAATTCCGTGGTATCTACTCTAGCTTGCAGATGTTTGTCGTAACCAACAAGGTCGATACTCGCTATATCGCTGCAGCTCGTGAAAATAAACTCAACAAGCAATTTCTAACCAAATGGGTGGATAAGGACAATCATCCTGTGACAAACTTGACCAGTTTTGCCCACGAAGTCCTTTCTATCCCTCGTGCTCATCAGATGGTCATGCAGTATTCTGTCATTGACGATAGTAAGAAATCACTCATCCTCTTACGTCCCTATCAGATCCATGCCATCGAAGCGGTGCAGGAAGCATCTCGCCAGCAAGCATCAGGCTATGTTTGGCATACGACAGGTTCAGGGAAGACCTTGACTTCTTATAAGGTGGCTCGTAATCTCCTTCAGATTCCATCTATCCAAAAGACGATTTTTGTCGTTGACCGCAGGGACTTGGACCAACAGACCACATCATCCTTCCTCTCTTATGCGACCAATGATGTCATCGATATCGACGAGACGGATAATACACATGATTTGGTCAAGCGCTTAGGAAGTAATGATAAGCGGGTTGTGGTGACCACTATCCAGAAAATCACCACCATGATGCGCAAGTTTGACCAAGGTCTTTACCAACGAGATGCGGACAAAATCAAGGGACTCCGAGTGGCCTTTGTTGTAGATGAATGCCACCGTGCCGTGACGCCACAAACACAAAAAGACATTAAAACTTTTTTCCCTCAGTCACTATGGTATGGTTTTACAGGCACCCCCATCTTTAAGGAAAATAAACGCCAGCAAGTCGGCGACCTAGCCCAAACCACCCAGCAACAGTATGGAGACCGTCTCCATGAGTATACAGTCAAGGAAGCCATCCATGACGGAGCTGTCCTAGGATTTAAGGTAGACTATCGCAATACCCTCATCACGGATAAATCTGAAAATGACATACCAGATACCGTCTACGAGGATGAGGAGCACATGCTGGAAGTCTTGGATGCCATTATCAATAAATCCCGCCAACAACTAGGTTTCCAAAAAGGAGTGGGCAATACCTACAATGCCATCCTAACGGTCAAGTCCATCCCTCAAGCCCAAGCCTACTATGACCTTCTCAAAAAAGTCAAGGATGGTCAGAAAAGAGTCAAGGTATCCGAGAGAGTCAAGATGGTCCTCCCGGACTTTCCAAAGGCGACCATCACCTACTCGGTTACAGAAAATGAAGAAGACTCAAGAGCCAACCAAGACCACATGAAGCAGGTCTTAGAGGACTATAACCAAGAGTTTGATACTCACTTTACTATGGCGGATCTGCGTGGCTTCAATACCGATGTCAATAACCGCTTAGCCCGAAAACAGGATAAATATCTCTATCGCAATGAGCAGTTGGACTTAGTCATCGTGGTCAATCGTCTCTTAACAGGATTTGATGCACCTTGTCTATCGACCCTCTTTATCGACAGAAAGCCCATGCAACCGCAGGATTTGATTCAGGCCTTTAGTCGAACCAACCGTATCTTTGATTCTAGTAAGACCTATGGTCATATCATCACCTTCCAAAAGCCACTAGCCTTTAAGGAAGCAGTTGATAATGCCCTCAAGCTTTACTCAAATGGTGGTGAAAATGATGTCCTAGCACCTAGCTGGGAAGAGGAAAAGAGAAACTTTTTGAAAAGTTGTAGCGACTTTCAAAATCTCATCACAGATGATCCCGTCGAAGGACTCCAACTCGAGCAAATCTCTACGCCTCAGTTGAGAAAAATCGCCAAGGCCTATCAAGGATTTGATAAGTATCTAGCTTCTATCCGAGTATACAAGGAGTATGATGAGGACGAAATTTACGCCCAAACGGGACTCAGTGCAGAAGAGTTGGAAGCTTATCTTGGTTTTTATCAGAATATCTTAGCAGAGTTGAAAAGCCGAATCGAAGATGATAACGACGATGATGGACCTTTTGATATCCACTATGAATTAGAGTCTATCCAAGTAGATGAGATCAACTACGCCTATATCCTGACCTTGATCCAAAGCCTGCTCGATCAAGAGCAGAGTCCGGAAAAGAGTCTCAGTGCACAGGACAGAGAAGCAGTGGATACCTATATCCAAAGTCTGGAGAAGACCAATCCAAACCTTGCACAGATCATCTCAGAACTTTGGCAAGAAGTACAGGCAAATCCTGACCGCTACAAAGGTCAATCCATCGCCAATATCCTTGATCAGATGATTGAAGCAGTCATCCAGCAGCATATTCAAGACTTTAGTAAGACTTGGTATGTGGGTGAAGACGAACTCCGCTACTATGTCAATCACTACCGCAAGGGCGCTAAAAAACAACTAGGAGAAAGTCAACTGACCAAGAGTCAACGCTACAAGGACTATAAAGTTGAGGTGGCAGATGCCCTCAACCCACTCCTCTATAAAAAACAAATCAAAGAAGCCTATACCCAACTGATCGAAGAGGTGATTGAACCACTGAGAGTGGGGAGGTAGGAGAAGGGAAGTAAAATACATTTGATAAAAAAATCATTTAAATTATCGTGCAAGTATTTTTTTAGTTTTTTATCCTTGTTATCATTATTGGCGACTTTCATAAATATCAGTGATATTTATGAAAGTAATAATCTAATAAACCATATAATTAAAGTTATAATAACTTTAATTATATTATATGCCTTAAGCTTCGTTTGTGCATTTTTATATTACTATTTCAAAAGGAGAGTAATATATTTTAAATATAATAGGTTTGTAGTTTCAGGAACATATGGAAATATACTAGATTACATTGGCGCTAATAAAGTTAATTTAATAGTTCCTGTAAATAGTTGTTTTGATACCAAAATAGATGATTCAGTTATTTCTGCCAATTCACTTCATGGGCAAGTTATTAATTTTTTATACGATAATAATTTAGTATCACAGTCGGATCTCTATAAGAAGATTAAGCGTAGTTTGAAAGAACAGAATATATCATCAGTAAATATTAGTAATGATGTAAAAGAAGGTGGAAAATCAGTAGGAAATTATAAAAGGTACCCTATCGGAAGTACTGCTTTTGTGGATATTGGTAACGTTAGATATCATTTTATAGCATTATCTATTATAGAAAATAATAAGAATGCTAAAACTAGTGATCAAGACTATCTTATAGTTTTGAATGCAATAGTTGATAATTGTTTTAGGAATTCTAATGGTAATCCAATATATCTACCCTTGATTGGTTCTGGTTTGTCAAAACTAAATTATAATCATCAGCAACAATTAGAATTTATGGTTAAATACTTCATGCTTCGTAAAACAAAATTAACATCTGATGTCGAAATCGTAATCCGAAAGGAAGATGGAGATACAATTTCTATATTATAATTTAGGTGAGAGATGAGTACGAATAAGGTAAAAGATCCGATTATAGTTTTTATTAGTTCTAAATGCGATGGGAAGTATAGAGAGATGCGTAAAAGACTCTCTAAACTCATTAATGATTCGCCTTTAATGAATTCAATTTGTTATGAAGAAGAGGGAAGTCGCAGTGTTAAATCGGAGGAATTTTATGTAAATCATGTAAAGTCTTGTGATGTATGCTTGATTATCATTGATAATGAAGATGGAATCAGTCCTTCGGTTTTGAAGGAAATTGACACTGCAAAGAAGCATAATAAAAAATGTTTATATTTCTTTTGTACTGAAAATTCTAGTGAAAAGACTCAATTACAGGAAGATCTTTATGCCAAAGAAAAATTTTCAGAAATACCCGTGTTTGATCAGATCCCTGAAAAAGTAATTGAATCAATTGTTGGAGATATTATTTTTTATTATCGTAATAAAAATAGTGATACTGTTGATTACAAAATTTCTGACATCAATACAGATAAGTATTCTTCAACAATTCTTGATATTTCAAAAGAATCAAAAGTGTTATGTGAATATCTTTTCAAAGTGTTTCAGTTGAACTTATCACATGATGAAAATAAAATATCAAACATTGAGCAGGAGATAATAAAGTTTTTCCAATTTGTTTTTAATAAACATAAATTCTTAGAAATTAATTTTGATATTCTAGAGGAGTATTTTGTTTCAAAAACTGAAGAGGAATTAAAAGAAATCCTAACTCAAAGATTCAATGCTTTAAAACTATATTTTAGGGGTGATCTAAATGGTGCAATATCCATTCTATCTGATAGTTTAGTGAAAGCAACTGACGATGTAAATATTCCAAAATGGATAGTTAACAATATAGCAATAGATTTAAGAAATGTTCAAAATGAGAAAGGGAATTATGAAAATAGATGGCCAATTTTAAATACTGGTCAGGAATATATAAATAAATCAAAAGAGCCTCTTTACTTTCCATTGTTAGATAGAAGAGAAAAAATGTTTTTTGAGCAAATAGACAAATTTCAAGCAGATAATTTATATTCAGAATCTGTAAAGAGTTATAATCTATGTAATATTGGACTATTTCAATGGATATCGGAATCATTTGTATTATCATTAGGTTATGCCTCTATTACTCATATACAACATGCAAAAAATTTGATGAAAGTGCTATTAAGAACACTTGTCGAAATGTATGATGGTTATGAATTTAAAAAAGAATTATTTGTCTTAGCAGTAACTTCTTCGGACAAAGAACTAGCGAATTTCTTGCTTAAATCTAAACAGATAATAGGAACCATTAGTTCAGAAGAGATTGAGTATACTATAGGATTGATTCGTAATATTGATTTTTTTAATAATCGTTTGCGTTCTCAATGTTACTTGTTACACCATTTTTCAGATTATATAAATGATTCTATAATTGTTTCGTTTCTTATGGAATTTAAAGGAGAGGTCATAAAATGGCTGAATCAAGATAATCGCGAGTTGAATTTGGAAAAGCCAATTTTTGATGCTTTAAAAAAAGTAATAACACGTTTTAATTATGAAGATACTATTGTAATCTTAAACATAATTTTTGAAAAAAAACTAATTCGGTTTTATGATAGCGCATTTTCTCTATTATGTAGAATGGACTATCGTTGGCTAACAAACCAAACTCAGAAAAAAGTTGGAAATTATTTTATATTTAAAAATAATGAATATCAATTAGATGCATATGGAAGTTATAGTAATGCTTTGATAAATTATATAAGAAATTCTTCTATTGATAATACCAATTTATTAAGGTATATTGAAGAGAATAATTCTGTATTAATGGAGAAAATCAATCTTGAATTGGAACACAATACTGTTCCTGAAAAATATATTGATAAATATATTGAGGATATAATCAGTTATAATAGAACTCAAGGAGAAAATGGGATATTTACGTTTTCGGCAGTAAATAATTTCCAAACAATATTTAATATTATTAAGATAGATAATGTAAAATTATCTGAAGAGATTTTTAATAGACTTATTGATGTTTGTAAGCAGACTATTATTTCAGATAATCAAATATTAAGTGATAAATATTCTTCATTTAACCTTTTATTTCAAATCTATTTTTCTCAGACTCATGACTATAATTGGGAAAAACTAGCAGATGTATTTCAATCAAGTAAAAATACATTACTAGTACATAGTGATTTAATTGACGAAAATCCAATTATTTTATCTATTCAACTGAATGTAATGAAAAGTATTTTTGATGGTAATTATAATCTTGTTATTAACGATATACTCAAACTATCTGATGAAAATATATTTGAAATTAAGAGAGTAATATCATTTTTGCAAACAATCTTCGAGTTTGATAAATTTTCTCCAAATGGTGAATTTATTATGTTTTGTACTTATTTTTGTTTAAACATGACCAAACATTATTCTAGAAATATTAAGATGAATGCAACAGATTTGTTGATTAAACTAACTAAATATGAAATAGTTAATCAGATTATATTAAATCAACTATCGAATATGATGGATAATTCTAACTCTGACATAAAGCTAGTTATTGTAAAAAATATAGATAAAATTATTTCAAATGATGATTACAAAGAATATATTATAGAGAAGGCAAGATTAGATAATCACTATTTAGTAATTAAGTATGCAAATGAATATAGAATGGAAAATTCTAATGAATAATTTTAAAATTCCAAAAATTAGGTTTATGAATTTTAATGACAAGTGGAAATATAAAATACTTGGTGAAATATCAAATTCTATTGAATATGGTTTAAATGCTTCTGCAAAGGATTTTGATGGTATTCATAAATATCTTAGAATCACAGATATAGATGATTCTTCTAGATTGTTTTTAACTGATAAACTTAGTTCTCCAGATGTCAATTTTACTGAAGAGGACTATGAAAATTATAAATTGCAGATTAATGATCTCCTATTCGCACGTACTGGTGCAAGTGTTGGGAAAACCTATCTTTACAGAGAATCAGATGGTGAAGTTTATTATGCTGGATTCTTAATCAGAGCAAGATTACATGATTCATATGATGGGAATTTTATTTTTCAACAGACGCTTACTGATAAGTATAAGCAGTTTATTGAAATCACCTCACAACGTTCAGGTCAACCAGGGGTTAATGGGAAAGAATATGGAGATTGGAAGATTGGCATGACATCCTATCCCGAACAATCCGCCATCGGCTCCCTCTTCCGCACCCTCGACGACCTTCTTGCTAGCTACAAGGAGAATCTTGCTAACTACCAATCTCTCAAGGCGACCATGCTTTCCAAGATGTTTCCCAAAGCTGGACAGGCAGTTCCTGAGATTCGTTTGGATGGATTTGAAGGTGAGTGGAAAGAAAAGGAATTCAGTAAACTTGTAAAAAGAGTTACTCAAAGTTCTGACTCTGATTCATTGCCAAAGGTAGAGTTTGAGGATATTATTTCTGGTCAGGGAAAGCTTAATAAAGATATTAGTACTAAATTTGATAATCGTAAAGGTATACACTTTAAACCTGGATACACATTATATGGGAAATTACGTCCATATTTAAATAATTGGCTTTTGCCGAAATTTGAGGGAGTAGCTTTAGGAGATTTTTGGGTATTTGATCCAAATGGAAATGATTCAAATTTCATTTATTATTTAGTTCAATCAAATCGCTATCAAAAAGTTGCTAATGACACATCTGGTACTAAAATGCCTCGTTCAGATTGGAAGTCAGTTTCAACAACTATTTTTGCAATTCCACAAACAATTGCAGAACAACAAGTCATCGGATCCTATTTCTCAAACCTTGATAATCTCATTAACTCTCACCAAGAAAAAATTTCTCAGCTAGAAACACTGAAGAAGAAACTTTTGCAGGATATGTTTATATAAAAGGAGTGCAGTAAAATGTCAAAAGTAAAATCAGAAACTCTAAAGAAAGAAGAAAAACCTGTAGTAGCTATCTGCTATGATTTTGATAAAACGCTGTCTCCTGATGATATGCAAGCCCAAGGATTTATACAGAAGCTTGGGTATGAAATCAGTGAATTTTGGAAGAAATCCAATGGTTTTGCCAAGGCTAATAATATGGACAAAAATCTTGCCTATATGTTTACGATGAAAACAGAATCTGAAGGGACAGTCCTATTTACAAAGACAGAGTTAGCTAAGTTTGGTTCAGAGGTAGAACTATTCCCAGGAGTCGAAGACTGGTTTGAGCGTATTCGAAAATATGGTGAAGAAAACGGAGTTATTGTAGAGCATTACATCATTTCATCTGGTTTGAAAGAAATGATAGAGGGGACTTCAATAGCTAAAAATGGTGCTTTTAAGAAAATTTATGCAACTTCTTTTTATTGTGATGAAAAGGGTGTCGCGGTCTGGCCTGCTCAAGTTGTTAACTACACCAATAAGACTCAATTTCTTTTTAGAATTACTAAAGGTATTTTAGATGTCAATGACGATGCGGTGAACGATTTTGTTGCTGAAAGTGATTTACGAGTTCCTTTTAGAAATATGGTTTATTTAGGGGATAGTGATACAGATATTCCGTGTATGAAGCTAGTCAAAACAAGAGGTGGCTACTCTATCGGTGTATTCAATCCAAAAACCAATGATAGAAAGAAAGTTCACAAAATGACTCAGGATAATCGTATTGATTATTTTGTTCCAGCTGACTACTCAGAAAATACAGAACTTGATAAACTAATCAAGACGATTATTAAAAAGACGGCTTATAATGAATTGTTAGAAAACAAGAAAAATGCTGATAAACTTGAAGCAAGCAAAAGAAAGCGAAAAAGAAATCCAAAACTAAGGTAATTGTTTCAAAAGGCTCTGATTTCCTTTCTATCGAAAATCTGGATTTTATAACCCTCGAAAAAATATCGTTTATCAACTTCCTATTTCTGATATTCCTTTGGACTTGATTCAAACGGTAGAAAGAGAAGTGATTGGTTATAAATGATTGCCTGTTTAAAAATAATTGCAAAAATTAGAAAGAAACATTATGGAAACAACACAAACTTCCCAGTCGCTCTACCAAGCCCTGTGGAACTCAGCGGATGTTCTCCGCTCTAAGATGGATGCAAATGACTACAAGTCCTATCTTTTGGGCATGGTCTTTTATAAGTATCTGTCAGATAAGATGCTCTTTTTCGTGGCTGAGACCATGGAAGAGGGGACGGATAGTCTGGAGGCTGCCCTTGAGGTCTATCGCAACTACTACGAGGATGCGGAGACCCATGAGGACCTGGTCTCTGTCATGAATGATGAGCTCAACTATATTATCAAGCCCGACTTGACTTTTACGGCTCTGGTAGAGCGTGTCAATGAAGGGACTTTCCAGCTGGAAGATCTGGCTCAAGGTTTTCGTGATATCGAGCAAAGTGACGACCTCTATGAAAATCTCTTTGAAGATATCGACCTCTATTCTTAAAAGCTAGGGGCAACTCCACAAAAGCAAAACCAAACGGTAGCAGCAGTCATGAAAGAGTTGGCTGTGCTAGATGTGGCTGGTCATGCTGGCGATATGTTGGGGGATGCCTATGAGTATCTGATCGGTCAGTTTGCGACCGACTCGGGTAAGAAAGCAGGTGAGTTCTATACGCCTCAACCTGTTGCCAAGCTCATGACTCAGATTGCCTTTTTGGGTCGTGAAGATCAGGAAGGCTTTACCATCTATGATGCGACTATGGGGTCAGGCTCTCTCTTGCTCAATGCCAAGAAATACTCTCATAAACCGCAGACGGTTGTCTACTTTGGTCAGGAGCTCAATACCTCAACCTATAACCTAGCTCGGATGAATATGATCCTACACGGTGTTCCAGTAGAGAATCAATTTCTACACAATGCCGATACACTGGATGAAGACTGGCCGACTCAAGAGCCGACTAACTTTGATGGGGTTCTCATGAACCCTCCATACTCTGCCAAGTGGTCTGCAAGCTCTGGATTCCTGAACGACCCTCGTTTCTCTCCTTTTGGGAAACTGGCGCCCCAGTCCAAGGCTGACTTTGCCTTTCTCTTGCATGGGTATTACCACCTCAAGCAGGATAATGGGGTCATGGCTATCGTCCTTCCCCACGGTGTTCTCTTCCGTGGAAATGCGGAAGGGACCATTCGCAAGGCCTTGTTAGAAGAAGGTGCCATTGATACGGTTATCGGTCTACCAGCCAATATCTTCTTTAACACCAGCATTCCGACTACGGTTATCATTCTCAAAAAGAACCGTACTAATCGTGATGTCTACTTTATCGATGCTTCTAAGGAGTTTGATAAGGGGAAAAACCAGAATATCATGACGGATGCCCATATCGAAAAGATTCTGGAAGCCTACAAGTCTCGTGAGGAGATTGATAAGTTTGCCCACCTAGCAAGCTATGAAGAAATCGTCGAAAATGACTATAACCTTAATATCCCTCGCTACGTGGATACCTTTGAGGAAGAAGAAGTAGAGCCACTGACAGACATCGTCAGCAAGATTAACGAGACAAATCAAGCAATCCAAAGCCAAACAACTTCTTTACTTGAAATGCTCGGTCAGCTCCACGGAACCACACCAGAAGCCGATGCCGAACTCAAAGAGTTTTTGAAGGAATTTAAAGGGTGATGGGGAGTTGCAAAGATTGTAATGAAAAAAACGACAATTGACAGGGAATCCTAACTAGTTTAATGTGGTAGAATAGAATGTAAAGATTTTACTTAAAGATATACATAGAAAGGAAGAACATGACACCCAACTATAAAATAACAGAAGAAATATTGAATCTCGTTCAGAAGATTTCTGAGTTGGCGACTCAACTTTCTTTCGAAACGAGGGAACTACACCTACGAAAGGAAAATCGTATTCGCTCCATTCAGTCTTCCCTTGCCATTGAAAATAATAGTCTTTCTTTGGAGCAGGTGACAGATGTCATAGAGGGGAAAAGAGTTCTAGGCCCTCTTAAGGATATCCATGAAGTCCAAAATGCTTATGAAGCTTATGAGAAGGTTTTTCGCTTAAATCCATATAGTATAGATGATTTTTTATTGGCTCATCGATTGCTGACCCATGATTTGGTCAAGCATCCAGGACAGTTTCGTATAGGAGATGTGGGTGTTTTTGATGGAGCAGGGAAAGTTGTTCACCTTGGAGCGAGACCCCAGTTTGTTCCTAATCTGGTATCGGACTTATTTTCTTGGGCTGAGTCCAGCCATATATCTGATATTGTCAAATCTTGTATCGTGCATTTTGAATTAGAAATTATTCATCCTTTTGAGGATGGGAACGGTCGTATGGGTCGGATGTGGCAGAGCCTAATTTTGAGTAGATGGAATCCTTTATTTGAGTGGCTTCCTGTCGAGTCTGTTATTTACCGACATCAGTCAGGATATTACCAAGCCTTAACTGATAGTAATGAAGCCAATGATTCTACTAGATTTATTCAATTTATGCTTGAAGCGATTTTAGAAACCTTGCTGGATTATAGTCAGCAAAAAATTGATAGTAGGAACAAGTCAGTTAAATTGTATTTGAAACCACGTGAGCTAGCTATTTTTGAAAAAATAGAGTCTTATCTCGAAGAGAATTATCAGATAACAAATGCAGTTGCACAAGAACTAACAGGTTTAAGTGCGGCAACCATGCGTCGTTATCTCCAACTATTTGTAAATCAAGGTTTGTTAGAAAAATCAGGAACTACAAAAAACACTATCTATTCGCTCATATTCCGCTCATAATTCGCTCATTTTATAGATCTAACTTTGTTTCCGTATTTCCTGGGAACTAGTAGAAGTTAAGGAGAAATATGGAAAACAACAACCAACGTGCCCTTTGTCAACAACTCTGGGCGGAAAAAAAATACCTTGTTTTGAGCCATTCCAGCAATATTTACAAGGATATTCGCCAGTATCTCAAGCAAGAAGTGGTGGAGCTGAGTCAGGTTCAAGAGATGATTGATCGTGCCTGCCAGATTCCAGAACACAGGGGTCAGGTATGCAATGCCTTTCAGCATATTTGGGGCTATTTTAAAAAGGAAGCCAGCCTTGACGAACGCAAAGACTATATACTCTTGCTGGATCGCTATCGCTTTGGCCAAGCTTCAAAGGAAGACTTGATTGCTAAGACGAGAGATTTGCTTGAACGTTACCCAAATGCTTATCTGCAACAATCTACTTTGTTGAAAGGAGACTCCCATGAGACTTTGGCATGAGGCTTTGATTTCACAACTTCCCCGTCCTCAGCTCTTGGGGCAACATCGAGA
Organism: uncultured Streptococcus sp.; assembly: GCA_963528105.1. Lineage (GTDB taxonomy): Bacteria > Bacillota > Bacilli > Lactobacillales > Streptococcaceae > Streptococcus. The sequence goes on from CAURUY010000004.1 coordinate 63,753, forward strand.
GTGTTGCGCTCTGCGTGGCAATGGCTGGGGCAGAAAGCATGCGACGGTGGACTATGCCTTTACCCACTCGCCTTATCGTCTCTATGCCTATCATCGCTTGATCATGGAGGAGATGGCGAGTCGTGGCTACAATGTCAGTCCAGAGTGGCTAGACAAGAACTACCGTGGCAAGACCTGCCCTCCTTATCAAGACTTAGTAGTGGAAAAGCTGAAAAGTCCAATCTATAGTGAGCATGATGCTGCCTACTATGAGGAGTGTCTGGCTAATCTCCGTGAGAAAGGCATAGAGCTGGAACAATAGTAAGGATTTTCTTAAATTTAGAACTCTTTTCGTATTTTTTCGAATAATAAAAATGAGACCTTTAGAATTTTCTAAGGTCTTCTTTTTTTGAATATTTGGATTTACTTTTAATAACTTTTAAGTTATAATTGAATTGAAAAGAGGTTGCTTGGTGCACACGATTTACTTCTATAAGGACAAAAATGGAAATGAGCCAGTCTTGGATTATATGAGAGAATTGGCTAGTCGTAAAAGTAAAGATAGTCGCATAAAACTCAATAAACTAAACGACTATATCGAGTTACTTAGTCAGCATGGGACTAGAGCTGGTGAACCCTATATTAAACATTTAGAAGATGAGATATGGGAGTTAAGACCTCTTCGGGATAGGATTTTATTTGTAGCTTGGCTTGATGGGAGTTTTGTTCTTTTACATCATTTTGTTAAAAAGACTCAGAAAACCCCTAGGAGAGAGATTGATAAAGCCAAGCGTGAACTGAAGGACTTAAAAGAAAGAGGGTTAAGTGATGAAAAATAGTGCTATTGGAAGTAACTGGAAGGATGTCCGGTCCCAACTCTTCACCAAGGAGGAAATCCTTGAAAGTGATATGCGGGTGGCAATCATGAGTGAATTGATTGAGGCTAGACGTGAGCAAGGAATTAGTCAGAAAAAGCTAGAAGAACTCAGTGGAGTGAGCCAGCCTGTTATTGCTAGGATGGAAACAGGTAAGACCAGTCCTCAGTTAGATACCGTCTTAAAAGTTTTAGCCAGTTTAGGAAAGACACTAGCAGTCGTTCCACTTGAACAGGAAAAAAGTTGATTAAACTGACCTATAGTCTTTTCTAATAACAAGCCATAGTCAGTTCTCGGTTCACTATTATTTTGCGAAGAACATAGCAACCTTGAAAGGCTACTAATCTATATCTATCAAAGGATTTGGGGAATCTTCTCCAAATCTTTTTTTGTCTTTTAAATCGAGATATAGTTTCAAACTATATCAAAGCCTAATTTTTTACAATTATACAGACAGTTTCTTTTCTGTTAAGATAGTTTCAATAACAATTTTTGGAGGACAAAACATGTCAACTACTATTATCGGTTTCCCTCGTTTGGGTGAATTCCGCGAATTAAAATTTACAACTGAAAAATACTTTAGAAAAGAAATCTCAGAAGAAGAACTCCTTGCAGCCGCAAAAGACTTGCGTGCTAAACACTGGAACATTGTCAAAGAAAAAGGCATCACTGAAATCCCATCAAATGACTTTTCTCACTATGACAACTTCCTTGATGCTGCCTTCCTTTTCAACGTAGTTCCTGCATCTGTTCAAAACTTGGAATTGTCTGATCTTGAACGTTACTTTGCTTTGGGGCGTGGTTACCAAGGAGAAAAAGGGGATGTCCGTGCCCTTCCAATGAAGAAATGGTTCAACACCAACTACCACTACATCGTTCCAAAATTTGAAAAAGACACTCAAGTAAAATTGGCTGGTCACAAGATCTTTGATGAGTTCCAAGAAGCTAAAGAACTTGGCCTTAACACTCGTCCTGTGCTTGTAGGTCCATTCACATTCCTTCAATTGTCAGACTTTGAAGAAGGTGTTAAAGCAGAAGACTTCGTAGATAGCTTTGTAGCTGCTTACCAAGAAGTTTTTGCAAAATTGGCTGAACTTGGTGCGACTCGTATCCAACTCGATGAAGCTGCTCTTGTCAAAGACTTGACAGAAGAAGAAAAAGCCCTCTTCTTGAACATCTACAACAAGCTCTTGGCTGATAAAAAAGGTCTTGAAGTCTTGCTTCAAACTTACTTCGGTGACGTTCGTGACGTCTACGCTGACCTTGTGAAATTGCCAGTAGATGCCATCGGTCTTGACTTTGTTGAAGGTAAGAAAACTCTTGAACTCGTTAAAGGTGGCTTCCCAGCTGACAAGACTCTTTATGCAGGTATTGTCAATGGTAAGAACATCTGGCGCAACAACTACGAAAAGAGCTTGGCTATTCTTGAGCAAATCCCAGCTGAAAACATCGTTTTGACTAGTTCATGCTCACTTCTTCATGTACCATTTACAACTGCTAATGAAGAATTTGAACCAGCTATCTTGAACCACTTTGCATTTGCAGTTGAAAAATTGGAAGAACTCTGTGAATTGGATGCTATCCGCAACGGTCAAGGTGCAGAAGCTCTTGCAGCAAACAAAGAACTCTTTGCGACTGAACGTGTTGGTGAAAATGCAGAACTTCGTGCTCGTATCGCTGCTTTGACTGATGCAGATTATACTCGTTTGCCAGCCTTCGCAGAACGTGAAGCTATCCAAGAAGAAGCATTCAAACTTCCACCTCTTCCAACAACAACCATCGGTTCATTCCCTCAAACCAAGGAAGTTCGTGCTAAACGTTTGGCCTTCCGCAAGGGTGAATTGTCTCAAGAAGAATATGATGCTTTCCTTGCTAAAACAATCGATGAATGGATCAAATGGCAAGAAGAAGTTGGATTTGACGTGCTTGTACACGGTGAATTCGAGCGTAATGACATGGTTGAGTACTTCGGTCAAAATTTGTCAGGTTACCTCTTCTCTAAGAATGGTTGGGTACAATCATACGGTATGCGTGGGGTGAAACCACCAATCATCTGGGGTGATGTCACTCGTCTCAACCCAATCACTGTGAAATGGTCTAGCTACGCACAAAGCCGTACTGACAAACCTGTTAAAGGTATGTTGACTGGACCTGTTACCATCCTTAACTGGTCATTCCCACGTGAAGACATCTCTATCAAGGATTCTACTCTTCAAATCGCTCTTGCAATCAAGGATGAAGTTCTTGACCTTGAAGCTGCAGGCGTGAAAATCATCCAAATCGACGAGGCTGCTCTTCGTGAGAAATTGCCACTCCGTCGTAGCGACTGGTACGAAGACTACCTTGACTGGGCTATTCCAGCCTTCCGCTTGGTACACTCAACAGTAGCACCAGACACACAAATCCACACTCACATGTGTTACTCAGAATTTACAGATATCATCCCAGCTATCGACAACTTAGATGCAGACGTTATCTCATTTGAGGCTAGCCGTTCAAATCTTGAAATCTTGGACGAACTCAAAGCCAAAAACTTCCAAACAGAAGTTGGACCTGGGGTTTACGATATCCACTCACCTCGTGTGCCTAACGAAGGCGAAATCGACCACACCATCGAAGCCATCCTTGCTAAAGTTCCAAGCAAAAAAGTTTGGATTAACCCTGACTGTGGTTTGAAAACACGTGGTATTCCAGAAACGAAAGAAAGCTTGATCCGCCTTGTAGAAGCTGCCAAAGCTGCGCGTAAGAAATTGTAAGAAAAGACAGTTCTCCCTACTTGGTTGATCAGTAAGAAATCAACTAGAAAAGGTTATTACATATGTCGCGTCAAACACCGTCACTCTCATTTGAAGTTTTCCCTCCAAACCCAGCAGTAGGCAATGAAAAAATTATTGCAGCTCTAAAAGATATGCAGGGCTTGGCACCACACTTCATCAGTGTAACTGCCAGCAATAATAAATTTAATATCAAAGAGACGACGGTTCGTTTGGCAGACTATATCCAAAATGACTTGGAGATTCCGACCATTGCTCACTTACCAGCTATCTATTTGACTAAGGATAAGGTGGCTGAGACCATTGCGGATTTGGATAAAGTTGGGGTTCAGAAAATCTTGGCTCTTCGTGGAGATATCATTCCTGATGTGGAACCTCAAAAGGATTTTCGTTACGCCACAGACTTGATTGAGTTCATCAAGGAACAGGCTCCAAACTTTGATATCATTGGAGCTTGTTATCCAGAAGGACACCCTGATTCGCCAAACCAAATCTCAGATATCCAAAATCTCAAGAGAAAAGTGGATGCAGGCTGTTCAAGTCTTGTCACTCAGCTTTTCTTTGACAATGAGCGTTTCTACGATTTCCAAGACAAATGTACATTGGCAGGGATTGATGTTCCTATTCATGCAGGGATCATGCCAATCCTGAATCGTAACCAAGCGCTTCGTCTATTGAAGACTTGTGAGAATATCCATCTCCCACGTAAGTTTAAGGCTATCTTGGACAAGTATGAAAATGACCCTGAGTCACTCAGAGCGGCAGGACTTGCCTATGCCGTGGACCAAATCGTAGACTTGGTAACGCAAGACGTAGCAGGCGTGCATCTCTACACCATGAACAACGCAGACACTGCTCAGTACATTCACCAAGCAACCCATGCCTTGTTCAACCACCAACCTTAAAATAATAAAAAGCAAACCATTCTTCTTTTCATAGAGGAATGGTTCCTTTTTCATAGAAAAGACCGTACTTTTTAAGAAAAATATGATAAAATAGACTCTGTACGTACTTGATACAAAGATGAGGGTATTTAGGTTGTAGAAGTTTGTTTAAAGTTGATTATTTTTAAAACAAAATCTGATAATGTGTGTCTCAAAAAACACGAACGGAGTGAGTATTTAAAAGATATTTCACGCTATCGTGGTATCCTAGAGAATAACTCTGTTATTTTCTAGGACGGAATTTTTTAGACTTCAGGCTTAAAAATTAGGGATGAAATTACGCAGTAAGTTGCTCCCGTCCGCACTGTACCAGTGAAATATCAAAAAGATTCATAATTGAATTTTGGCCTCATTTCTTAGGAAAAAAGATAAGCTTCCTAGCACTCATCGAGTGCGGCGTCACCTTCCTATTTTTCTACAGAAATGTTCGGCAAGCCGAAACGTCCAAAATATCTTGATTTTTGTAGGCAAGGCGTATAATTTTATCAATCCAAAGGGGATTAAAATGACAAAACATGTGTTTCAAACGACTTTTGCGGGTCGTGAGTTGATCGTAGAGACTGGTCAGGTTGCGAAGCAAGCAAATGGCTCTGTTGTCGTACGTTACGGTGAGTCAACTGTCTTAACGGCAGCTGTCATGTCTAACAAAATGTCAACTGGGGATTTCTTCCCTCTTCAAGTCAACTACGAAGAAAAAATGTATGCAGCTGGGAAGTTTCCTGGTGGCTTTATGAAACGTGAAGGACGTCCTTCAACAGATGCGACTTTGACAGCGCGTTTGATTGACCGTCCAATCCGTCCAATGTTTGCGGAAGGTTTCCGTAATGAAGTGCAAGTGATTAACACGGTTCTTTCTTATGATGAAAATGCATCTGCACCAATGGCAGCTATGTTCGGTTCATCCTTGGCGCTTTCTATCTCAGATATTCCATTTGACGGACCAATCGCTGGGGTACAAGTAGGATATGTCGATGGGGAAATCATCATCAACCCAACTCAAGAGCAAGCAGAGCGCTCGCTTCTTGAATTGACAGTAGCAGGTACCAAGCATGCTATCAACATGGTAGAGTCTGGTGCCAAAGAATTGTCAGAAGAAATCATGTTGGAAGCTCTTCTTAAAGGACACGAAGCTGTCAAAGAATTGATTGCCTTCCAAGAAGAAATCGTTGCGGCAGTCGGTAAAGAAAAAGCAGAAGTAGAATTGCTTCATGTAGATGCTGCATTGCAAGCTGAAATTATCGCAGCCTACAATAGTGACCTTCAAAAAGCTGTTCAAGTTGAAGAAAAATTGGCGCGTGAAGCTGCAACTCAAGCAGTGAAAGACCAAGTCATTGCTGCTTACGAAGAAAAATATGCAGACCACGAAGAATTTGACCGTATCATGCGTGATGTGGCTGAAATCTTGGAACAAATGGAACATGCAGAAGTGCGCCGTTTGATTACTGAAGACAAGGTTCGTCCTGACGGCCGTAAGGTTGATGAAATCCGTCCGTTGGATGCGCAAGTCGACTTCCTTCCTCGTGTGCACGGTTCAGGTCTATTCACTCGTGGACAAACTCAGGCCCTTTCTATCTTGACCTTGGCACCAATGGGTGAAACCCAAATCATCGATGGTTTGAATCCAGAGTACAAGAAACGCTTCATGCACCACTATAACTTCCCTCAATACTCTGTAGGGGAAACGGGTCGTTATGGTGCGCCTGGTCGTCGTGAAATTGGTCACGGTGCTCTTGGTGAGCGTGCCCTTGCTCAAGTCTTGCCAAGCTTGGAAGAATTCCCATATGCTATTCGTCTGGTGGCGGAAGTCTTGGAATCAAATGGTTCTTCATCTCAAGCCTCTATCTGTGCGGGAACACTTGCTCTTATGGCTGGTGGTGTGCCAATCAAGGCTCCTGTAGCAGGTATTGCTATGGGTCTCATCTCAGATGGAAACAACTATACAGTATTGACAGATATCCAAGGTTTGGAAGACCACTTTGGAGATATGGACTTCAAGGTTGCAGGTACTCGTGACGGGATTACAGCCCTACAAATGGATATCAAGATTCAAGGGATTACTGCAGAAATCTTGACAGAAGCTCTTGCTCAAGCCAAGAAAGCTCGTTTTGAAATCCTTGACGTCATCGAAGCTACCATTCCAGAAGTTCGTCCAGAATTGGCACCAACTGCTCCGAAAATTGATACCATCAAAATCGATGTGGACAAGATTAAGATTGTCATCGGTAAAGGTGGAGAAACAATCGATAAGATCATCGCTGAAACAGGCGTTAAGATTGATATCGACGAAGAAGGAAATGTATCTATCTACTCTAGCGACCAAGATGCCATCAATCGTACCAAAGAAATCATTGCTGGTTTGGTTCGTGAAGCCAAAGTGGACGAAGTTTATCATGCCAAAGTTGTTCGTATCGAAAAATTCGGTGCCTTTGTCAACCTCTTTGATAAGACAGATGCCCTTGTTCATATCTCTGAAATGGCTTGGACACGTACCAATCGTGTCGAAGACGTTGTTGCCATTGGTGATGAAGTGGATGTCAAGATCATCAAGATTGATGAAAAAGGACGGATTGATGCTTCTATGAAAGCTCTCTTGCCACGTCCACCAAAACCTGAAAATGCAGAAGAAAAAGGGGAAAAGGGACCTCGTCATCATCATAAGGACCACAAACCTAAGAAAGAATTTACAAATACACCAAAAGACTCAGAATAAGAAAGGAGAAATGTATGGGATGGTGGCGTGAAACCATTGACATCGTAAAAGAAAATGATCCAGCGGCTCGCACCACTTTGGAGGTTTTGCTGACCTATCCAGGTGTGAAGGCTTTGGCTGCCCACCGTCTCTCTCATTTTCTCTGGAATCATGGTTTTAAAATATTGGCTCGGATGCACAGCCAATTTTGGCGCTTTTGGACGCAAATTGAGATTCACCCTGGAGCCCAGATAGACTCAGGGGTCTTTATCGACCACGGTTCCGGTCTAGTGATTGGAGAAACGGCCATTGTTGAAAAGGGAGTCCTTCTCTATCACGGGGTAACCCTTGGTGGGACAGGTAAGGATGTTGGGAAACGCCACCCAACTGTTCGTAAAGGAGCGCTTATATCTGCTCATGCCCAAGTTATCGGACCGGTGGAAATCGGTGAAAATGCCAAAGTCGGTGCTGCTGCGGTCGTTGTGGCAGATGTTCCTAGTGATGTGACGGTTGTCGGTATTCCTGCCAAGATTGTCCGTGTTCATGGACAAAAGGATGAACCAACCATTCATGAAGTCGAAGAAAAACGGGAATATTATGTCAATAAACTCGAGCAGGCTAGAGAAGCAAGTCATCGTTCATCCAGTTTGTAAGGAGATAGCTACGTGATTCAATCAACCAATACATTGAATGACCACCAACTACTGGAAGCAAAGGCCCTTATTGCCGTCTGTCAGAACTATGACGGAACTTTTCGGGAGCCTTATCTCTTCTCCAATATGCTCAATTTTGATCCCAACATGCCCGCCTTTTTTCTTTATTACGAAAAAGATGAACTTGTTGGCCTATTAACCGTCTATGCAGATGACCAAGATGTGGAAGTAGCGATACTGGTCCATCCCAATCATCGCCGTCAGGGAATTGCGCGTGCATTGTTTACGATTTTTGAGAAAGAAACGGCTTCTTTCCCTATTCGTTCAGTGACTTTTCAGACAGAACGTATTTTTCTAGAGAATCATCCTGATTTTGTCAGCAATTGGGGACTGGTTGAGGATGAAGAGACAGAAACTTGGTTAGGTAAGGATAGAAGACCTTATCTGTTAGCAACTGTCTCTAATCTTGAAGTTTTGTTAGCAGATAGTTCGTATCAGGAGCAAATTAGTCAGTTAAAATTTCAGGCATTTTCAGAGGAACATGAATCGAGAGAAG
>CAURUY010000005.1:0-70237 GCA_963528105.1 uncultured Streptococcus sp.
ACAGGGACTAGAAAGGCATTTTCTTCTATATCAGCCAGCACACCACAGGTTCCAGTGGAAATAATCTGCTCCACACCATAGCCAATCAACCAATCCATAAGCTGGGCTGCTGGAGCTGAACCAACAGGAGCCTGAGCCAGACAAAGTTCTTCGCCTTTGTAGTTCACGACATAAACTGGATAGGTCTTGGTGGCAGAAACAAATTCGCCGGCACAGTCCGCCCCTACTTCCCTCGCATAGCGGTCAATCTCCTCACCTAAAAAAGCATAGACACACTTCTTTGGTAAGTGCAAGTCCAGCCCCTCGTGATTGGGCATGATGACCGCTTGAGGATTGTCATCAAACTCTAAAATAGGAATCGCATGTTTCTGAATCATAATCCACCTCCTCTGATTTTGTACTATTGTATCAAAAGCTGACCGAGTGTCAAGGAGGAAGCTGAGGAACTGAGGAGAAAAAAGCATCCCAGTTAGAGATGCTTTAAAATTGCTTAATGAAACAAACTTACTAAGATATAGAGTGGGTAAATGTGGGCTAGGTAAAAAATGTAGAAGCCTTGTGCAAAGTAACTGAGGACTTATAAAGAAAAAGGAGTAGATTGGTCATCTGACTCCTCATTCTTGCAAGAAACACTATTCAACAATAAAACTCTACAATCTTATTTATAAATAGATTCTCTGAAATCATCTGTGCTACGTAGGTAGGCATTATAGATTTTCTGTTTCAGTAAGTGAACCCAACTTGACGGAACATTTTCTGTTGCACGTTTAAGATTTTTCACATCGTGCGCTACTGCCGCATCAATTAAAGCTTGCATTTCTTGTGCTGATGAAATGGTTACTTCTTTTGTGCTGTTCGGTTTATCGAGTTCATATTGAATAGTAATTGGCTTCAAGTTCGCCTGTTTATTGATACGTTGATTGAACATATCTTTTTTGAAGTCCACCCAGTTTGTATAGTGATTATCAAATACTTTTCTCAATACTAAACTATCTGTAACTAAAGCAACATCTCGTTTGTACCAACTTGAGTATGTTTTACTTCCTTCTGCAAGTGCATCTGCTCCGTATTGGTTAGAAACATACGGCAGGAATCCTTTGTGATATCCTTTTTCCGCATATAATTCAAATGCTGTTTTTCTAAACATGACATCTCCTGGCGCACCGTTTGGATTGCTTAGTCCTGCATAGATAGGCGAGAACATACTTATTGTGTAATATCCGTTTCTTCCGTATTGAGCTTCATTTTGATAAGCACGTCTATTGATGATGTCATTTTCGATTAATGAGTCTAACGTTGTTAATCTTGCTACTTCTTCATCGGTTAATGGACGAACTTTATTTCCTGCGTGTGTATCCTTGTTATATCTATCATCACGCACATAGTAGTTCTCTATTTTTCTAAACCATTGTTTCTTAACCGTGTCAGATTGAATTAATACTGCCTTGGCTTCCATCGCATCAAGCGTGTATAGCACATCATACATTCCGTGTAAGTAGTGTTGAATTTCTTCTTCAGAAGTGAATCTTGCCGTTGGATCGTATGTGTGTAGACGAGTTCTTGAGTCTTTATCTCCTTTGAAGATTGTATTTAATACTATTGCATCTTTATCTACACTGTCCGCTGATTGAAGTAGTCCTAGTGCATATAGTTCTGCTCCCAGTCCTTCACGTCGCTCGTTTCCTTCGAAGTAGACTCTTCCGTCTGAGTTGTGCACCATCTCATGACTATAAACCGATGTTCCATATTGGTCTAACAATCTATCACTTACAAAGTAGGCCTCTACTCCTGTTGCGTAAGCTCCTGCATTCTTTCTTGGCGTATGGTATTTACCTGCTGGCCCGAAGAAACTATAGATAGAGTCTATGTTTTTGTCTGATAATGTTGCCCAGTAGCCTCTACCATTTGTATCTTTTACCTCAAATGCATCTGTTACCGGCACTGCACGGTATAATCTTTCTTTAAATTCTGGTGCTAGAACTTTATACCAAATGTCATAATGATCTCTTTGCCATTTCGCAGATTGATCTACTTTTCCTCTAACATATTGTCGTAGGGCTTCTCCTGATAGGATAACTCCGTCCGCTCCTCTGTCTCGATAACGTTCATAGCTACCGAAGGCTAATGTTGATAGCGTAGATATTGCATACAGACTTTCTTCTTTCATCGTTAATAGTGGCAGCAACATACTCTTATATCCCCAACTTGGTGCTGATATTCTATCATATACTCCTATTGAGTATTTCTTATCAGCCGTTGGTGATACTTGTTTTTCACGAACTTCTTCTATATCTGATGTCGCCTCTACTATGTAGGCTTTTGTATTGTCTTTCAACCACTGATTATTGGTTTTGTTTGGTAAGAATAGTTTTCTATAGGCTTCTACGAAGTCAAAGACTGAATCTTCTCCCTTAAGTGGTGCAAGTGTGCTCGCATATAGCCCTGTCGTATTTGGTCCTCGTAGGTTTTCTAGTCCGCTATTTCCTAAAGCGATGATAGTGTCTAGCGTTGAAGCTTCATTATTTCCGTTAAAGTCAAATTTGTACACTGATAAATCTTTCGTATTTAGACTATCATAATTAATATTGTACCAACGGTTCATGTAAGTAAGTCCCAGCATGAAGGCTTCTTTGTTATGTTTGATTTTCTCACTTACATACTCAACTACACCATCTCCCGTAGTGTTGATGGATTTATCCATCGCTAATACTTTTCTTAAGTGCTCTCCAATATTAGCTTTAACTTCCTCAAATTCTCTATCTAAGTATAAGTTATCTAATGCTGCATCGTCTGCCGCTCCTAGTACTTTCTTAGTCGCTTCTGAGCTGAATGTTACATTCTGCAAGTCACTTAGTACATTATTCGTTATCGCTGTATAATCTGAAACAAATGCTTCTGGTGTGAATATGTATCCTTTGTCTGCGACATTGTATTCGACTACTTGGCTGTTTGCGAAGTTTTCTTTGAATGTTACATCTAAGTATCCTACCGTGTTGTCTTTGTAGTGTAACATAACTCTATTGATTGAATTTTTCTTATTATTAATATCCGTTACTACTTCATTTCCGTTCATCGGTACGACATCAAGCAATTCTGTTGTATAAAGTTTATCCGTTGGAGCTACTTTGTTACCATAGTGAACAACTAACTCTTTATTGTAGAATGGCATTAGTTTTTCTATATTATTATAAGCTAATTTTCTTTCAACTTGCGCTTGACTTAATGTTGTATAGTTAACTTCTTTTGAATTTGCCTTTAAATCTTGTCCAGTATCATCAAGAGTTACTGTTATTCCATAAGAAGCAATCTTAGCCTCCACTTCTTCTTTACTTACTTTTCGAACGAAGTTATCTTGTTTTTTGTTTTCAACAGAAGTAATTGCATTCTTCACGTCTGCATTACCGAATTGGTCTCCCGTAGTGGCATACCCATCACCAACAATCATATTGCTGACTACATTGTCCACACGACCTCTTGGATATGTAGATCCAACTATTCCCCCAACCCTTGGATATCCTTGACCGTTTAGGATTTTACCTGTTGTTACAGAACGTGTCACCAACGCTCCACTTTCTAGTTTACCAACGATTCCTCCGGCTGTCTGGTTATTGTTGCGTGCTGCTGTAGAGATTACGGCATCTATTTTCGATTTATCAACTTTGGCATTTCCACCAGTTAATTTACCGACGATTCCTCCTGCGTAATTTACATTGTTATCTGCGTGGTTGGCGACTAGTTTTCCACTGAATGAACTGTTTTCTATTCTTGTATTTGTTGCATCTACTACTAATCCTGCAACTGATTTTCTACCTGATACTTTACCTTCTACAGCTACATTACTGATATTAGCATTGTTTGCTGTTTTTGCTACTGCTGCAGCATTTTCTTTGCTATCCACTTGTGTATTTTTAAGATCTAAATCTCTAACTGCAGCACCATTTAATGTATCAAATAATGGTTTTTTCAAATCATAAATGGCATACGATTTTGTTCCATCAGAACCGATCAAGCTCCCTGTAAATGCACCTGTGAGATAACTTGTCTGATTATCGCCTAAGCTCACCTCATCTGCGGTCATATCTGCAGCTAATTTATATACACCTGCTAAGTTGCTTTTCATTGCTGTTACAAGTTGTTTGAACGATGTATATACTCCTGGTTGCTCCGCTTTAGATTTTGCTACATTAAATGTATAGTCATCTTTGTAACCTTCTGTACCTTCTTCTACAAGTTGATCAACAGCTGCCGTCACTTTATACGTTCCATCCGTATTTTCTGTAATAGATTTTACAGGTAGGTACATTTCTTTGAAGCGATCTGATTTTACTTTTACAAAGTATTTAGCCGTATCAGTCGGGGCTTCACTTAGACTTAAATATCTGCGATAACGATCATTTTCTTTGCCGTATAGTTCTACTGAATCAATATCTTTAATTTCTATTTTCTTATAATCTAATTGGAAAGCTTGAGTTGATGTTTCTGTGCTTTGTTCATCGTTTTCGCCTAGATTATAAGTTAAACGTGTTTTTAGTGTGTAAGGTGTGTAGTAGTCTAAACCTGATATCACCTGCTCTTTGGCAGGATTTTCTATATCCACCTCTTTAACCAGCTTATCCCCGTGGAAAACTTGCGCTTTTGCAGAAACATACGCTGATGTAGTGTCTGTTAAGTTATAACTTACAGTTATAGATTTTTTGTTCTCAGCTTTTGTTAAGTTGGCAATTTCTACTGTAGGTTTAACTTTGACTAGTGTTCCTACTTTAACGATTTGTTTTACCGGAGGTACTTCAGTTCGTGATAGTTCTTTAGTTTCTACGACATTACCATCTACGATGTAATCCTCATATTGAATTGTACGTGTTCCTGCTTGACCTTGTCGTTCAGTTTCACGACGATTTTTCAGAAGTGTTGGATCTTGAATTTCTTCTGTTACATAAGGAATATTTTCTGTTTCCGTTCTATTTCTTGTAGTAACTTCTAAAGCCGGAATCTCCTCTGTTACTACGGATTCTCCTTCGTGTCCTGGTTCTTGTGTGCCTTTCGTTTCTAGTGGTTTAGTATACTCTGGTGTCTCCTCGCGAACTGCAGCTTCACCCTCATGACCCAGTTCTTGTGTGCCTTTGGTTTTTAATGGATTTGTATACTCTGGTGTTTCTTCGCGGACTACAGCTTCACCTTCGTGACCGGGCTCTTGCGTGCCTTTCGTTGCTAACGGTTCTGTGTAGGCTGGAGATTCTTCGCGGACTGCGGCTTCGCCCTCATGACCTGGTTCTTGCGTGCCTTTCGTTGCTAACGGTTCTGTGTAGGCTGGAGATTCTTCGCGGACTGCGGCTTCGCCCTCATGACCTGGTTCTTGCGTGCCTTTTTTCTCTTCTGAAACTTTATACTCTGGTAACTCCGGTTGCGCTGCCGCTTCGCCTTCATGACCTAGTTCTTGCGTACCTTTAGTTTCGAGTGGTTTAGTATACTCTGGTGTTTCCTCGCGGACTGCGGCTTCGCCCTCGTGACCTGGTTCTTGTGTGCCTTTGGTTTTTAAGGGATTTGTATACTCTGGTGTTTCTTCGCGGACTACAGCTTCACCTTCATGTCCTGGCTCTTGCGTGCCTTTGGTCGCTACTGGGTCAGTGTACTCGGGTAACTCCGGTTGCACTACTGCTTCGCCCTCATGACCTGGTTCTTGTGTACCTTTGGTTTTTAAAGGATTTGTATACTCTGGTGTTTCTTCACGGACTACAGCTTCACCTTCATGTCCTGGCTCTTGCGTGCCTTTGGTCGCTACTGGGTCAGTGTACTCGGGTAACTCCGGTTGCACTACTGCTTCGCCCTCATGACCTGGTTCTTGTGTGCCTTTTGTTGACACTGGATCAGTGTATTCTGGAGTTTCTTCGCGAACTGCGGCTTCGCCCTCATGATCTAACTCTTGCGTGCCTTTGGTCGCTACTGGATTTGTATACTCTGGCAACTCCGGTTGCACTGCCGCTTCACCTTCATGTCCAGGTTCTTGTGTGCCTTTTTTCTCTTCTGAAACTTTATACTCTGGTAACTCCGGTTGCGCTGCCGCTTCGCCTTCATGACCTAGTTCTTGCGTACCTTTAGTTTCGAGTGGTTTAGTATACTCTGCTGTTTCTTCGCGGACCGCAGCTTCACCTTCATGTCCAGGTTCTTGCGTGCCTTTCGTTGCTAACGGTTCTGTGTAGGCTGGAGATTCTTCGCGGACTGTCGCTTCACCCTCATGACCTGACTCTTGCGTGCCTTTCGTTGCTAACGGTTCTGTGTAGGCTGGAGATTCTTCGCGGACTGCCGCTTTTCCCTCATGTCCGGGTTCTTGCGTGCCTTTTGTCGCTACTGGATTAGTGTACTCTGGAGTCTCTTCGCGGACTGCTGCCTCACCTTCATGGCCCGGTTCTTGCGTGCCTTTTGTCGCTACTGGGTCAGTGTACTCTGGCAACTCCGGTTGCACTACCGCTTCGCCCTCATGACCCGGTTCTTGTGTGCCTTTGGTTTCCAATGGAAGTTTATATTCTGGTCGATTATTTGTCGTCGCCAATACTTCCTCTTCCGCACTCTGCACCGTTGTAGCAGATACAGGATTTCCTTGTTCTGGCAATGTTGGTCGAACTACAGATTCTCCTTTGTGACCCGGATTCTGCTCACCTTGACTTGCGAGTGAATCATTAGAAGATAGATTTTCTGCTGCTATCGAAGATTTTTCTGAAAGTCCATCATCCCCAGATGTTTCACCTTGTAAACTAACCTTCCCCCGTTCTTGGTTCCATTCTAAATCAGCTGAATGAACTACATCTGATATTTTTGTAGAGTCTGGTTGACTATCACTCCGAGCAGAGTATTTCCCATCGACTGTCCTTGAAATCCCTGCATTATCCTGTTTCTTAGTCTTGATATAACCAATGTATTGATAACCTTCGATTTTCAGAGGCTCTGGCAAATGTTCCCCGACTCCGATAGCAAATTGACTATTATAGGCAGATAAAATTTGGCTGGTCAATCCAAAAGCACTGGCCGGCAACAATTGAACTCCCATGCTAGTTAACAGCAGAAAATGAACAAGTCGTTTCTTCCCATTTTCCCTTTTAGAAACCAATAAAACTAACAAGCTCAAGCCTGCAGTATAAAGGAAAGTACCAACAGTTGGGTTAAAACCTGTATTCGGTAAAAACTGCTGAGGTCTATAAACCAAGTAATAAGTATCATCTGATTCTTCAGCCAGTTGTGGAAGGGCCTCTACCAGCAAGGATTTTTCCTCGTCTGTCAATTCACCCTCAGTCATATACTTATAATGAATTGGACTTTCCATATGATCGGCTGATACCGATTGAATCCCTTGACTCATCAAAAAGAAACTAGCTACAGTAACTGATACCAATCCCACTGACAACTTTCTCATCGAGAAACTCTGGCGTTTCTCACCAATATTTTTTCGGCTCATATTAACCTCACTTTTCCATACTCTTTATATCAATCTGTATTTTGTAGCATAAAAGTATAAACACAAGAATAATATCGTATTGAATTTTCTGAGTACTTTTCAATAATTGCTTATCATTATACAATAAATCGATAGAAATTTCTATTGAAATATACTTAAAAATATACTGCAATTTTATAGAAGAATACAGTGAACTGCAACAATAGAAAACGGAAACAAAATCTAGACAAATAAGTGAGGAGTTTCAAACTAATTACAGTATTTTTTAATTAGATTACCGATTATACTTTTAATATACTATAAAATATTAGCTCATAATAGAAAAGTCTGAAATTGAAGCGACAAAGAATCCAATCTTTATAAACCAAAAGAGGCCAATGTTTGCCATCAACCTCTTTCTTATCGTTCATTCTTTTTGCTAAGTAAGATGAATACTTTACCTATGACTTGCTATTTTCAGCCTAGTTAACCCATTCACCATTACCATTTACACGGTAACCATCTGGTGTTGTTGTGCTGACTGCCAAAGCTCCTGAACCATATGCATAGTACCAGTACTTGCCTACTTTAAACCAACCTGTCTTCATGACACCTGATTGATCAAGATAATACCAAGTACCATTTTCCTTGTACCAGCCTGTCTTCATAGCTCCTGAGCCATCAAAGTAGAACCATCTACTACCATCTGTTCCCCAGCCTGTAAACATCGCGCCTGAACTATCAAGGAAATACCATGCACCATCAACTTCTACAAATCCAGTCTGCATGACACCTAAATCATTCAAGTAGTACCATTTGCCACCCGTTTTCACCCAGCCTGTCTTCACATCACCAGACTCATAAAAATACCATTTCCCATTAGATTGTACCCAGCCAGACTGACTAGATGTAGATGTTCTAAAATCTTTCAGTGGTTTTTCTACAACCGTAGCTTTACTTTTAACGGTCGAAAGGTTTGAGGCAGTCACTTCTGTATACTGAATAGCAGAGCCATATCCACCAACCAATTCCTCTGAAGAAGCATCATCACCTAAAGCTAAAGAAATCGTCGCTACTTGCTGAGAGCTAGCTGCGTTTTTAAAGGCTGCGAGACCCACATAGGTAAATTTAGAATTGATCAAAACCTCATAATAACCTGTAAATTCTTTAGAGGTTCCACCCTTCTTTTTCGCTACATAATTCGCCTTCTCAGCATGCCAGTTTTCAATTGCTTTTAGAAAACCTTCATAGTTCACATCTAAAGCTTCTCCTCTTATACTATTACTAGATGGAAAAGCAGTCCAGATTTCTTTTGTAGAAAGACGCTCAGGTTTTAAAGCTACTGACACCTCAGTAGCGCGTACAAAAGCAGTTTTCTCAAGATCAGTAGACCATTTAATAGGGACATACTTATCTACCAAACCTTCATCAGCTGCTTCCTTACGAATTTTATTGATTGCATCCAAAATAGCTTGTTTATTTGGAGTTAAAAATTCTCCCTTGATTCCAACCAAAACGTTGCCACTAGAAGGTTTTAGCACCTCTGAGGTCAATACATTTTCATTTTTACCATTAATAGATTGTGTTGCCACCAGTCTGTCATTCGCAAAAACATCAGTTGTCAAAACTGCTCCTGCCAAGGTCAAAGCCAAGGCACTAGCAAATACAATTTTCTTCATCTTTTTCTCCTTTTATCCTTTGGATAGGACAGGTATTTTCAATATTAAATTATATCATATTCCCCTACTATTTGCCCATTTCTACTAATGTCATGAAGTAAATAAAATTCACCCCGAAAAGTAGAAGCTTCATCCTTTATTTCACAACAAGCTCATAACGTGTCTTGCTTGTAAAGGTTTGACCGGCTTTAAGAATGACTTGGTCTTTGAGGTCACTGTGAATGGCATCTGGTAAAGCTTGCGCTTCAAGGGCAATCCCATTGTGCTGCACCATTGGCTGACCAGCCACAAGTACACTCTCATCCACAAAGTTTGCTGTGTAGACCACAAAGCAAGGAGCCTCTGTCTTGAAAAGCAGGAAGCGACCTGAATTTTGGTCATAAAGGAATCCAGCATTGTCATGACCTTCAGGAAGGGCAAATGGATGATCCAAACCAGATACCAGCTGGATTTGCTCATCTTCCTCTGTAAAGATATCCTTCAACAAAGCACCATTGTAGATGTGTTTAATCACATCACGATTGGCGTCTGGAGTTTTGGCAGGAACACCATCGGGAGCGATTGGGTAAATGCCCTCTGTGTTTAGTTGGAAGACATGACGGTCAATCGTCTGCGTGAAATCACCAGACAAGTTGAAATAGCTGTGGTTAGTTGGATTGACCAGCGTATCCTGATCTGTTGTTACCTTGTAGCTGATTTCATAGGCACCAGTTTCTTCCAAGTGATAACTGATCCAAATCTTGAGATTTCCAGGAAATCCTCCTGTCCCATCTGTACGCTCTGTATAGAGGGTCAGACCATGGTCGCTCACTTCAACTAGTTCAAACAAGCTGGAATCCCAACCAGTTGAACCACTGTGGTTACAATTGCTAGCATTGTTGACTTCAAGGTCATAGGTCTTGCTATTTAATTCAAAGGTCGCACCTGCAATACGTCCCGCCACAGGACCTACGCTAGCTCCATGCTTGGGACTATTGCCTACATAGCTATCAAAATCATCAAATCCCAAGATAACATTGGCAAAATTTCCAGCCTTGTCAGGCGTGACATAACGCAAGATAGTCGCACCATAAGTCATGACTTCAAGCTGGTAGCCACCGTCCGTCTCAAAACGATAGGCCAAGACATCCTTGCCCTCAACATTTCCAAATACACGCTCTGTGTATGCTTTCATTCTGTTCTCCTTTTACTATTTCTCTCAAGTAAACAAACCATAGAAAGCGAATTTACAATCTATGGTTTATCTGATAATTCACAAATCCTCTTGTCAAGAATTCATAAATACTGTCTTACTTTTGATATTCGTGGATGATAACACCTTGTACCACACGGTTTACGGTACCTGTAGGAGACGGTGTATCAGGTTTATTTTCTACCTTGAGTGAAGTCAATAGGGCAAAGAGTTGGGCATAAACGATGTAAGGGAAGACACGGTAAATATCATTCAAGACACCGCCACAACCAAGTGCCACTTCTTTGACATTTTCAAGACCAAAGGCTTGATCACTCAAAAGCACAACACGGCGAGCAATCTGATCACCAGCAACTTCACGAACCAAGTCCAAGTCGTACTTACGAGTGTAGTCTGTCGTTGTACCAAAGACCAAAACAACTGTATCTTCGTTGATAAGAGATTTTGGACCGTGACGGAAGCCGACTGGACTTTCATACATGGTCGCAACTTGACCAGCTGTTAATTCCAAAATCTTGAGCTGAGCTTCATGAGCAAGTCCAAAGAAAGGACCAGCGCCTAGATAGATGACACGGTTAAAGTCTAGGTCAACAAGTTCTTTGACATCTTCTGCATTGTCTAGAATTTTACGGGCAAGACTAGATACAACTTCAAAACGTTCAGCTTTAACAGCAAATTCTGTAGGATCAAAGACCAAGAGAGCTGTCAACATCATAGACGTAAAGCTAGAAGTCATGGCAAATCCAGCGTCATTAGAAGCAGCTGGTTGCAAAAGCAAGAGATTGCGGTCATCTCCATGAGCTTGAAGAGCCAATTCACCATCTGCTGCACAAGTAATCGTCACTTGATAAAGCTCATCCACCAAGGCTTTGGCCAAATCAACAGTCGCCACACTTTCAGGTGAATTTCCGCTGCGAGCAAAGGATACAAGGACAGTTGCCACATCTTTTTTCAAATAGGTTGCTGGATTGGCAACAATATCTGTGGTCGCAATAGCATTGAAATTCCATTTACGTTCGTCATAGACTTCCTTAAAGTAAGGTAGCAAGGTATCTCCCACATAAGCAGAAGTCCCCGCACCTGTCAAGATAACCTTGATATAGTCATGTTTATCAGCAATCCCTTGTAGGAAGGCTGCAATTTCTTCACGTTTTGCTTGATAAGATTCAAAAGCTTCTTTCCATACATCAGGCTGTTGGTAGATTTCACGTGTAGTGATTTCTGCACCCAATTCGAGCAAGTCTTCTTTTGTATAATGTAGCATTGAATTCCTCTTTTTCTATTAAAGATGGGAATAGGAGTAAGCCCCATTCCCATGTATATTCTATATAAGATGCTCTAACGATTTTCACGTTGTCACATGAATTGAATCGAGTTCCAACTAAAATCTTTGGGAAAAAGACCGATTATCGTCGGAGCATCGCTCCATCCTCCTATCGCCTATTTTCCCTGTGATTTTCACGTTGTCACATCGTATACTCAATGAAAATCAAAGAGCAAACTAGGAAACTAGCCGCAGGCTGTACTTGAGTACGGCAAGGCGACACTAGTATGGTTTAAAGAGATTTTCGAAGAGTATTATTCATCTTCGTCATCATCGAAGCCAGCTAACAGGTCATTGACTTTCACAATGCTTTCTGCAGCACGGCTCTTATAGTCCGCATCTACACCTGTAAGGCTCGCATTGATAAATTCAATCACCATTGGAAGATTCATCCCTGCGTAAAGGTCAATATCACGACCTTCCATAATCAAACGGCTTACCACGTTACAAGGTGTCCCACCGAGAAGATCCGCAAAGACTAGGAAATCATCTAATCCTTCAATAGCAGCTTCAAATTTTGCAGTAAATTCTTCTGGGCCATCTTCTGGAAGAAGAGCCACTGCATGAATATTGTCTTGTGAGCCCATAATCATTTCTGTGCTGCCTTTAAGCTCCTCACAGAAGCGACCATGGCTGACCAAAATTAATGATTTTACCATAAAACTTATTTGGGTCCCATTCCAAATGCAAAGTGACCAAGGGCAGAAAGACCTACTGCAAGAACGATAATGATACCGATAGCTTTAGTAGAGGTCATACCTTTCTTACCAAGCAACCAGAAGATAAAGGCAGTAAAGATTGCTGGAAGCAAACGTGGGAAGATTTGGTTCAAGATATCTTGGAAATCAATCATCTTTTCACCGATTGGCAACTTGTAAGAAATTTCAAAGTTGATCATTGTTGCTACAAGAGCACCCATCATGAAGACACCAAGTACAGATGCAGCGTCAATCAAAGCTGTCAATGTACTTTGCATGTTGTTGATAAGGTTAACCCCTTCTTTGTAGGCAAATTCTAACTGTTTCCAACGGAAGATGTCATACACTACTGCAACTGCAATCCAAAGGAAGATACCCCAAGGTTGGCCAGCGATAGCCATAGTTGCTGCGATAGATCCCATGATAGCAGGTACAAGCGAACCAAAGATTGTATCTCCAAGAGGAGCAAATGGTCCCATCAAACCTGTCTTGATACCGTTAACGGCATCTTTTGAACCTACACCATCTTTTTCTTCCATGGCAAGGTCAAAACCAGCGATAATGGTGTGGAAGAATGGTGAAGTATTGAAGAATTGAGTATGAACTTTCATCATTTCTTTCAATTCAGGAGTTCCATCACCATACATTTTACGCAATTGAGGCAAGATCATGTAAAGGTAACCAGAAGCTTGCATACGTTCGTAGTTCCAACCTAATTGGAAAGTAAACAAGCTACGTTTGTTGATTTGATTAAAATCTTCTTTTGTAAGTTTGTAATTAGAATTCGTCATCTTCGATTTCCCCACTTTCTGATGGTGTAGAAGGTGCTGCTACAGCTACTTTTTGGCTATTTTTGAAGTGAAGCACTGCAAGGAAGATACCTACGATAGAGATACCAATCATAGACAAACCTTTAAAGTTGTTGACAAAAGCAATTTTTTCAGCAACATCTTTAGGTAGAGTTCCTACGATACCAGCAACAGCGCCACCAAGACCTGTTACATATGAGTAAAGAACAGTCAACATAGCTGTCAAACCGAATCCCATAGCAAGGTAGTGAAGGTTACGTTTAACTGGAAGGTAACGAAGCAAGATTGCAAATCCAAGACCTGGAAGCATACGTCCTGCGAGTGTCAAACCATCTGCAACCCATTGGTATTTTGTAACGAAATCTACTACGTGTTGTACAAATTCACCACCAAAGGCAAGCGCAAAGAAGACTGGAAGGGCACGAGATAGAGCCCAAGGAATCGCACCAAGTAGGTAGTTACGTTCAATACCTTTATAGTCAAAGCGTTCGATTGCAGCATCCACACGGTGAGCAAAGAAAGTAGTTGTCATACGTCCAAGAACGTCGAAGTATGTCAAGAGAGCTGCTACTGGCACAGCGATTGTTGTAATCGCAAGTGCTGTATCAATTCCTTGTGAAACAGAGAAGGCTGTCGCAAGAACCGCACCAGAAGTTGCGTCGATACGAGAAGCACCACCGAAGGTACCAACCCCAAGAACGAACAGTTGCAAGTTACCACCGATAAGCAGACCAGTAGTCACATCTCCCATGATTAAACCAGTAATGAAACCAGCAAATACAGGGGAACCTGCAGATGAAACGATTGTCAACTCATCACAGATTTGATAAGCTGAGTACAAAGTGAGAAGTAAAATTTGCCACCATTGTATCATAACAATGACCTCCTAAAAATTTTTTCCTATTTTAATAAGCTCAAAAAGTCTGAAACTGGATCATTTGGAACCATTTGAGCAGTAAGTTTAACACCTTTTTCTGCCAATTTGTGGAAGTCTTCCACATCCTTGTCCACTACGTTGATAGAACGTGTAATGGCGCGAGTTTCTGGTGTTTGAGACATATTCCCAACATTAAGGGTTTCAAGTGGTACACCTGCTTCTACCAAACCAAGGAAGCGGTCTGGCTTACGAGCCACGATAAAGAGACGTTGGCTATCGTATTTACCAGCAAGAATATTGGCTGCCGCTTTTTCAATTGGCAAAATACTCAATTTCACACCTGGTGGTGTCGCAAGTTTCAAACCACTCTTTTCAACGTCGTTGTTGACAACTTCGTCATCTACAACCATAATACGTGAAACATTTAGTTTTCCAGCCCAAAGATTGGCTACTTGTCCGTGGATCAAACGTCCATCGATACGGCATCCTACAATTGTCATAAGTTTTCCCCCTTTATGTGTTTTAGTGTAGGTTTACGAGTTAAATGAATCTCTTCTTTATATTGGCCCTCTGTTTCAAAGATGATGATGCGGTTGGCACCTTCCTTGAGATAGCTATGAGGAATATAAAGCGAGAGGGTCGGGCCGACGTTCCAAAAACGTCCTAGATTCTGCCCGCTTACAAAGGCAACTCCCTTACCAAACTCAGACAAGTCTAGGTAAGTATCTTTTGGCTCTTGGACTGTAAAGTCATAAGCGTAAAAGGCTGGTTGTCCTTCTGTCCATCCTTTTGAGAAATCAATTTTCTCAGGATTGTCTAGTGGGAGTGGATAGTGTTTCCAGTTTAGTAAGAAGTGCAAATCCTTACAAACCCCTGTCCGAATTCCCTTACGTTGCGTATCCGCTAAGAACTTATGTCCATAGTTGACACGCCCCATATTTTCTACCAAGATATCTAACCTAGATAGCGCTTTCTTTTTACCTTGATAAAAAATATCTTCCCCAATCTCTGTCTGATATTGGGTTTCGACCCACTGACCATCGACATAAAGCTGAGCCCTATCTCGACCATCAATGATACGAAGTCTTTCTTCTTCTGCATCCCAGTTTGTTTCTGTTCGATAGAGTAGATAGCCATAGCTTTGTCCCAACTCCTCCATCTTTTTAGGATAGAGGCTTTCTACTGGACTTGACAAGCTATCCAAGGTTTCAAACAAGGAAACTTTTTCAACTAGTGGAATAGCATCCAACTCCATACTCTCTTTGTAGAGTGGTTCCAACTGCGGATACTCTGGAAAATGTGTCGCCATCATCTTCTTGACTGCCAGATATTTGGCAGTTGGATTTCCTTCTTCATCAAGAAGAGCGTCGTAGTCATACGATGTAACTTGTGGCAAGTCCAAAGTTCCTCGAGCTGAGCAACCATTCATGAAGCCAAAGTTTGTACCACCATGGAACATGTAAAGATTGATAGAGCCTTGTTCCAAAACCTCTCGAACTGCATCTGCCAATTCCTTAGGATCCCGTGTGATAATCGGTTCCTTCCAACGATTGAACCAGCCATCCCAGAACTCCATACACATGAGTGGCCATTTCTTGCCATGTTCATCAAAGAATTCCTGCATCTGTGAAAAGTTATAAGGTGCCTTAGAACCAAAGTTCCCTGTTACAAAGAGGTCATCTTCGATTAAGGTTCCAGCTTTCAAAGTAGCTCTCCATGGACCATCTGATGTAAAGAGAGGACAGGTTACGCCACGCTCTTCCATCAACTGTCTAATTGCTCTTAGGTAAGCCTTATCTTCTCCATAAGAACCATACTCATTTTCAACCTGCATCATGAGGATATTGCCACCATTGTCCAACAAATGTGGAACCAATCGTGACAAGAGCTGGTCATAGTAGCGACCGACAGCTTCAATATAAGCAGGATCTGAGGAACGAAGCCTCATATCTTTGGTTAAAAGCCAAGCTGGTAAACCACCGAATTCCCATTCCGCACAGATGAAGGGAGAGGGACGAACGATAGCGTAAAGACCCAAATCTTGTGCTGTCTGAAGAAATCGCTCCAAATCCAGAGCTCCTTCAAAGTGAAACTCACCCTCACGAGGCTCGTGTAAATTCCAAGCCACATAAGTCTCTACTGTATTAAAACCAAGAGCCTTCAAGTTATAGAGCGAATGATACCAATCTTCTGGAGGAACCCTAAAATAATGAATGGCGCCAGATAAAATCTTAAATGATTTTCCATCGAGATAAAAATCATCTCGTATCTCAAATCGTGTCATATTCTTACCTTCTGACAACTAAAGTTTACGCTTTCATTTGTTGATATATTGAATATAACTCAATATACCACATTTGTCAATAGCTTTTCACAATTTTTTTCATTTTTCACTAAATTTTACACAAAAAACTTATAAAGATATAAAATTTACAGACATATAGCTTCAAACAGGCGGCATGTATAAAAATGTATAAAACCTCCTATTTTTTATGTAAATTAACCTTATAGCCTATTATTCTAATTTTTTTATTCAAAAGACTACTATTCTTTCCGGTTTTATGGTAAAATCTTTAACGGAGAAGGAAAATCGAGGTGAAATTATGGCAATTCCAAAGTATCAATATATAAAAGATGAATTAAAGAACAAAATCATTTCTGGCCAATTCGCTAGTGGAGATAAATTTTACACTGAAGCTGAATTGATCGCTATGTATGATGTAAGTTCTATCACAGTTGTCCGCGCCTTAAACGACCTTGCCAAAGATGGCTATATTGTCCGCCAACAAGGAAAGGGTACATTCGTTTCACGCGCACGTAAACACAAACTCGTAGAGTTTTCTGATGTAGAAGTTTTTGAAACTAAAGATGATAAAGTGACCGTCCTTTCTATTGAGCGTGGAAACAAACTAAGCTACTTAGAAAAACTTGGACTACGCGGTAACCAATTCTACTACAAAATTGAACGTGTACGCGAAACAAATGGTGTCGTATACATCTATCACACATCTTATATTCCAGAACAATACATCAACGCAAATTATCCAAATCTTGAATATTATAGCTCTATCTATAACCGTTTCAAATTGGATTACCACATTCACATGAATGATGAACATTTTGAAGAAATCAATGAAATAGCATTTCCAACTCCAGAACATGCGGCTTCAGTCCTCGGAGTCGATGAACAATTCCCTAGCGTTTTACAAATCAAGACTACTAAATTAGAGTCTACTGGTCAGGTTCTCGCTTACAGCGAAACTTATAAACGAGCGGATTACTACAAAATCAAATTCATTTCATGTGACCGTGATCACTAATAAGAAAGCCTAAGCCTTGCTTGGGCTTTTTTCTATGATTATTATATCCCATCAAAACTGTATTTTCTATATGTCAATGAAGATAGATTAAATTTGTTTAAATTTTACTAAAATATAGGGAATCTTTTTAGCAAAAGAGCTTTAATAAACAAGAAAAACCGAAGTTCTTCTACTCCAGTGAATAGAGTAATAGAACTTCGATTTTATTTTAATTATCCTAAACCAAGACGTTCAAAAATATCATCCACTCGTTTGGTGTAGTATGCAGGGTTGAAGATCTCATCGATTTCTTCTTGTGTGAGGCGTGATGTCACCTCTGGATCTGCTTCCAGAAGTGGTTTGAAATCTACTTGGTTGTCCCAAGAGTAGGCTGTTTTTGGTTGTACCAAGTCATAGGCTTGCTCACGGGTCATCCCTTTTTCAATCAAGGTCAACATGGCACGTTGGCTAAAGATAAGACCAAACGTAGAGTTCATGTTGCGGATCATATTTTCTGGGAAGACTGTCAAGTTTTTTACAATATTTCCAAAACGGTTAAGCATGTAGTCAATCAAGATGGTCGTATCAGGTGTGATGATACGCTCAGCTGATGAGTGAGAGATGTCACGTTCGTGCCAGAGAGCCACATTCTCATAGGCCGTAATCATGTGACCACGGATAACACGCGCAAGACCCGTCATGTTCTCAGAACCGATAGGGTTGCGTTTGTGAGGCATTGCAGATGAACCTTTTTGCCCTTTGGCAAAGAATTCTTCCACTTCGCGTTGTTCTGATTTTTGCAAACCACGAATCTCAGTCGCCATGCGTTCGATTGAAGTCGCGATGCTGGCAAGAACTGCAAAGTACTCAGCGTGAAGGTCACGAGGAAGGACCTGTGTAGAGATTTCTTGAGCACGGATACCCAGCTTATCGCAGACATATTGCTCTACGAATGGTGGGATGTTGGCAAAGTTACCAACCGCACCAGAGATTTTACCAGCTTCCACACCAGCAGCCGCATGCTCGAAACGCTCGATATTGCGCTTCATTTCGCTGTACCAAGTCGCCAATTTAAGACCAAAAGTTGTCGGCTCAGCGTGCACACCGTGGGTACGACCCATCATGATTGTGAACTTGTGCTCCTTAGCCTTATCAGCGATGATGTTGGTAAAGTTTTCAAGGCCACGACGGATGATGTCATTGGCCTGCTTGTAGAGGTAACCGTAGGCCGTATCCACCACGTCGGTAGAAGTCAAACCATAGTGAACCCACTTGCGCTCTTCACCCAGGGTCTCAGAAACCGCACGCGTGAAAGCCACCACATCGTGACGCGTCTCCTGCTCAATCTCCAAAATACGGTCAATGTCAAAGTCCGCCTTCTCACGAATCAAAGCCACATCTTCCTTAGGGATTTCCCCCAACTCAGCCCATGCCTCGTCAGCTAAGATTTCCACCTCAAGCCAAGCACGGTATTTATTTTCTTCACTCCAAATATTCGCCATCTCAGGGCGACTATATCTTTCAATCATGTAATTTTCCTTTCTATTAACGTTTCACATCAGATAAGCAACCAAAGGGTATCTTATTAAAATTGTTTATCTTCAATAGCCTTGGTTTGTCTGTATTCAAATGCTTCAGGCATCTCATTCAGTTCCACCGTTAATTCTTTATGGGTTGCTAGAATATTTCTAATTTCTTCAAAGGAAACTTTGAAATACTCTTTTCGTCCATTCACCTTATTTACTTTATAATTAGCAAGTTGATTGTGCAATTCTGTTTCCAGTGCAAATGCTTCCTCACTAAATATCAACGCATGGACATCAAATTGGAATGGTACAGATGCACTGCTCAATTCCCTAATTCGTTCCAATGGCTCTAAACGGCGAGTTACTCCAATTTTATATACATCTTCACCAAAAGAACCTATGTTAGATATTACATATACATATCCTGCCGTTGCATGGCCTTCTCTATAATCAATATCTTCTTCAATTTCATCTAATTCAGATAGTTTATCTTGATATTCAGCTAATTGGCGTCTGAGTTCATCTACTTCATCATTTTTTGCTTCTTTCAGTAACTCTGTTACCTTGGCAACCATATTCTTAAAGTGATCTCTATCCTTCTCCAATTGTTTTCGTTTCGCTTTAATCTCAGCTTGAAGTTTTTTATCTTCTCGTTCCTTTTCCCGTTGTTCACGAAGCAACTCTTTTTCTTCTTGTTTCTGAAGTTCGTACTCAGCTGCTAAACGTAGCTCTTCAATTTTTAAATCTAAATATGGATAAGTGATTTCAATTAAATTCCGTGAATACATTTTATTCAACTGTTCAAACACTTTTCTTAAAGCTTTAATTTTATTGTCAACATTTACCACTGAAACCTTGACTAAAAGAGAATCAGCCTCACCATTAAAGCCTCTTAAAGCTGCTTTAATTAGTTGATTCTGCATAGCCTTTCCTTTACTTTTACTATTATCTAAGAGCATAGGAGTGATTATTCTTCCAGCAGTTCCATTTTTAACCATGGATTTTTGTTGCATTCTTAAAGAATCTAATTTATCTTTATACTTTGTACTATCAGAAAAGCTATATTGTCTTTCAAAGAAACCAAATTCCTGCAAATTTAGACTGCCATTTGCCACGGCAATTTCCTCATTTAATTGAGCTAACTCATTTCTCTTCTGGGCAAGTTCAGTATCTAGCGAGATTACTTCTTTCCCTTTTTTTATTTGTTGCTCTAATTTGGCTAGATCTACCTTTTTTATTTCAATTTCATCGGTAAGTTTTTGTAACTTAGCTTCTAATATTTCATCTTTTGGTTTTCCAAAATTAAATAATCCCATAATTTTTACTCAAATTCTTCTTTCCCAATCCACACAGATGGATAATGATCCAGTGTATTCAAATCCGTATCCAATGGTAAATCATAGATGGCTAAATAGTTTTCAGAATATTGTGCAACTAGCTCTTCATACTTAGCTTTTACTTTTTCATGATCGCTACTAGCATATAAGACTTCGATGACTGCTCCAGCCTTATCTTTTTCGACGAATGCATTGACGATGAGTTGTATCATATAATTGATAAAGTCCGTAGCCCGTATTCAGTTAAAGAAATACGAGGGGTCTTGATCCTTTCTATTATATTTTTTACAGGGGGAAGGACGCTTTTAACCCAAGTTCAAATACTTGAACTATCCCTCTTCCCATATCAATTATTTAGATTTTGATACTCATTTAATAAATTTTCAAAGTCAATATCCAATCTAGCATTTAAATATTTCTTAACTTCATCTAAGTTACTACGTATGTCCCTAGTTGCACCATAAAATTGGCCATTTGAATTCATAATACTTAAAAGTTTTTTAACATCTTCTTCATCTTGAACTAAATTCAATTTTAACAACACGCTCAGGTTACATGTAGCTCCTGCATAACTCCCTGAATTTGATACATACTCAAATAAAAAACATTTTAATTGAGGTAGTAAATTATAATACACACACTGAGCATATAAACCAGATACTTCACTTTCCGTTAAAAAATCAATATTAGGAATATCAACCCAACCTGTTCTGTATGTGCTTATGTTGTCTCTTATTTTAAATATCGTTTCTTTTAAATGCACTTCTTTGTCATCAACTAAATACAGGAGGCTTGATATAAATTTAGCTTTCTCAATAAATCGTCCTCTAGCATCAGATGAAACATTACTTATACCAGTAGTAACAGGATCTTTCTGGATAAACATTCTTTTTGAAAATCCTAATATGATATCTTTTTTATCTTTAGGCAGTATTTCCCAAAGTCCAGGGCAAAACTGAAAATATTCCATCAAATTATATATTTTAGACTGATACTTTTGATAATGATTAGATGTGACAATATCATCAGGCAAAACATTCACTAGTTTAAAAGAATCATCTGATATTGATTCTTGACAATAATCCGGATTGAATTTATAAACTACTTTGAGAACATTAATTATATTTCTTCTGTTATTTTCAAGTGACGAACTTTCTTTAAAAATTTCTTTAAAGAAAATTTTGAAAATATTTTTATATGCAGATTTATTTAACCTTTTTAAATATTTATCAATAAATTGATTATCAAACTCCTCATTATAACCATGCTCTTCAACATAATCTGCAGCATATTGAAAGACTTGCTCTGCATACTTACTACCTAATCCAAGTTGATTTAAAAAGATTATTTTTAATGCATTGGTCAGAGCCAATTCAACCTCTTCCCTTTGGATATCCCTAAGTGATATTTCAATCTTATCTTTCTCCATTTCAACTATCGGATGAGCTCCATAATTTCTAAATCTCCGAATTTCCTCTAAATCAAGAAATTCAATATTTGTTATGAAACCTCTATTCTTTAACTCCTCAATTAACACTCCCTCCCATGACGGACTTTTAGGATTATTATTCTTTTGTTTTTCCACCTTTGTTATAATCGCATCCGCATTACTGTTTGCATAAAAGTCTCTCAAAATTTCCAGTTGCTTTAGGATATCATATAACATAGTTGTATATAGAACGACTATCGCAGACCTATAATACCCTTGTCTGATATTGTCAACTACCTCTAGCAAGTATTTCTTAGTAACTTCACGTGAGATTTCTTCAGTTATTACTTTTTCAATTTTATCTTCCATATCCAATTATGTATCCTTTCCCAAACTCCTCCACCTCATCCGGCGCATCACTAAACAAAGTCACATGCCCCATCTTGCGGCTGTGCTTTACTTCTATTTTACCATACATGTGGAGGTGGGCGCTTGGATTTTCTGCGACATATTTTTCAGCAACCTCGACGTGTTGGCCGAGAACATTGAGCATAACGGCTGGCGCATACAGTTTGATGGCTGGCAATGGCGATCCCAGAACGCCTAGAATATGGGTATCAAACTGAGAAAAGTCGCAGGCTTCGATTGAGTAATGCCCTGAGTTGTGTGGACGTGGCGCAATTTCGTTAACAATGATATCATCAGCGGTGGCAAACATTTCCACACAGAGAGTTCCAGACAGGTTGAGTTGCTCAGCGATTCTCACTGCCATAGCTTTGGCTTTTTCTGCTAGACTTTCTGAAACGCGAGCTGGCACAATGGTCTTGGACAGGATGTTATTGCGATGGATATTTTCCTGAACAGGGAAGACTGTCACATCCTTGCCATTGCCTGACACGATGACAGAAATTTCAAGGTCAAAGTTGACGAATTCTTCCAAGACGCAGTCTGCTGATTCGGCTAGTGCACGGGCTTCTTCCAAGTCTGCTTCTGAGCGAATGACCTTTTGTCCATGCCCATCGTAGCCACCAGTCGCAGTCTTGAGGACATAATTTTTCGATAGGTCGATGTCTGCCAAGTCTTGACTTGAAGTCACGACCTTATAGGGTGCCACAGTGACTTGAGCCTTATTTGAAAGAAAGTCCTTTTCAAAAATACGATTTTGGGAGATGCGAAGCAGGTCTGTCCCTTGAGGGAGTTGTCCATCCTTGATAACGGCATCCAGACCGTCAGCATCGACATTTTCAAACTCATAAGTGAGAACATCACAACGGTCTGCCAACTCACGAAGAGCCTCTACATCGTTGTAAGGGGCCACGATGATTTCCGCCACACGAGAGGCCGGGCAATCCGCCGCAGGATCCAGTGCTATAACCTTGTGCCCCATGTAGATAGCAGAAATGGCCATCATCTGACCAAGCTGACCACCACCGATAATTCCGATTGTTTTAGATGAGCTCATTTGTAGACTCCTCTGCGATTTTTCCTTGTTCTTCTGCGAAATCCGCCAACGCTGTCGCAATAGCCTGATCTTCTACTGAAAGAAGACGGAGGGCGAAGAGGGCAGCATTAGTCGCACCAGCTTCCCCGATAGCCATAGTCGCAACCGGTACGCCACCCGGCATCTGCACGATAGAGTAGAGTGAATCCACGCCACTAAGGGCACGCGATTTGACAGGCACCCCGATGACAGGAAGGGTTGTTTTCGCTGCGACCATACCTGGCAAATGGGCTGCGCCACCAGCACCTGCGATGATAACCTTGATGCCACGGCTACGAGCCTCTTCGGCATGTCTGAACATGAGATCAGGTGTACGGTGGGCAGAGACAACCTTTTTTTCGTAGGCTATACCGAAGCGGTCTAGGACTTCGGCGGTTTTTTGCATGGTTACCCAGTCGGATTTTGAGCCCATGATGATGGAAATAATTGGTTTGGTCATAATTTTCCTTTTCTTCCTTTCTGATACTGGTCTTAGGTGGTGGGGACGGAAGCAAACCTTCGGTTTCATTCCTAAAATTTGAGCCTAAGGTCTCAAATTTTCCCTAGACCAGAACAGATACTGTTCTGGTCTTTTCAACACGGCGACCATTATCGTGTTTGGCGACTGCGTCGCTTTTTCTTATATCTTTATCTAATTGCCTTGCTTCCGATATCGGTTCGGTAGAAAAGTCCTTCTGTTTTTTGTTGGGCGAGTTCACTGTAAATAATGTTTTGTCCGTCTTTGACGGTGTCTGCTGTGGTGACCAGCATATAGACACGTCCGCCGTTGGATAGCAGTGCTCTGCTATTTTCCGAAAACTTAGACCCTGCATAGTAGGTGATGATATCGCCATCGGTTTTGGCTGGCAACTCGACACCCTTTGCATAGTCTAGCGGATAACCGTTAGATGCGACAACCACACCCAGAGTCACACCCTTGTCCGTCCAGGTGATGTTTGGCTCCTTGCCATCGAGGATATCCGTAATATTTTGTGCAAAGTCAGATGTCAGACGAGGCAAGATAATCTGAGTTTCTGGATCTCCGAAGCGAGCATTAAACTCGATGACCTTAGGTCCATCAGCTGTCAAGATAAGCCCTGCGTAAAGGATACCCAGATAAGGACGACCTTCTTGAATCATGCCCTCAAGGACTGGCTTGACAATCGTGTCAACCGCTGTATCAACCACACTCTGTGGTAAGTGTGGAACTGGCGCATAGGCACCCATACCACCCGTGTTAGGCCCTTTGTCGCCATCGTAGGCACGTTTGTGGTCCTGAGCCGTTGGCATGATGTAGAACTTATCACCATTGACAAAGGCAAAGAGTGAAAATTCCTCTCCTGCAAGAAACTCCTCGATAACCACACGCGCACCTGAGTCACCAAATTTATTGTCTAAAAGCATCTCATGAGCAGCTTCGACCGCTTGCTCAACTGTATCCGCAACAATGACACCTTTCCCAAGAGCCAAACCGTCTGCCTTGACAACGATTGGAGCGCCTTTTTCCTCAATGTAGGTCTTGGCCTCCTCGAAATCTGAGAATGTCCCATAGGCTGCTGTCGGAACGCCGTATTTGACCATGATTTCCTTAGCAAAATCCTTGGACCACTCCAGCTCAGCTGCCAATCTTGTCGGACCAAAGGCTTTGAGACCAGCTGCATGGAAATCATCCACGATACCAGCCGCAAGGGCATCATCTGGCCCGATAAAGGTCCAAGCAATATCGTTAGCCTTTGCAAACTCAATCAATTTAGAATGTTCGGAAATAGAGATATTTACCAATTCCAAACCATCCAGAGTCATCCCATCATTCCCAGGAGCAACAAAAACCTTTTCAACGCTTTTTGACTCCAGTAACTTTTTAGCAATCGCATGTTCACGACCACCCGAACCGACAACAAGTAATTTCATCTCACAACCTCTTTTGCGAATTATTTACTAACATTATAACACAAACGTTCGTTTTAATCTTGTTTCACTCCGCATTTTTACGCAAAAAAGGAAAGAAACTGTTTTCTTTCCTTTACGTTCTTAATGTCTAAAATGTCTCACTCCTGTGAAGACCATGGTCAAGCCATATTTGTCAGCAGCTTCGATGGATTCTTGATCACGGACTGAGCCTCCTGGCTGGATGATAGCTTTAATGCCTGCTTTAGCGATTTCTTCCACATTATCTGCAAAAACAAGAACTACTAAGGATACAAAAGCCCCTCTATATAATCTTGAAACATGCTACTTATATCTGCTTTAAATTTCCCCTTTTCTATATTCATAAATTTCCGACTTTGATATATTTCTCTACTTAAGAATGGGGAAAGAGTATTCAAGATAATTTCTTTATCCTTATCTTCTATAATAGCTACATTTTCTATTGTTTTAAACCACAAATACCTACTGCTTTCTGCATCTTTTATGAATTTACATATATCTGTACGATTCTGAGTAGAATTGTAGCGACTGCTAATTTTTAAAGTTGATAATCTTTCTTTTACATATTTATCTTCATTGCATAACTTTATTGCTAAATTTATATCATTTTCCTCAATTTCACTAGAATGTGATAAGTAATTATCGACCGTCTGCTCAAAAGAATCATTAACAGAAAAATTAAATTTAAAATATTCATCAAGCCCCTCATAACGAGGATTATAATGGAAGTATTTTGCTCCTTTAAATTGTCGATTACAGTCTTTACAAGATGGAACTAAATTAAATTTTGATACACAAAACAAAGGAAAAATTGATTTGGGATAAAAATGCTCTATATCTGCTGTTGAAAAGTCGTCATGGTTTGTAATGGGTATCAAATTACAATAAGGGCAAACCTCACATCCGTATAGTCTCCATAGTGTTACTCTAAAACGATTTCTAAAGTTTTCATAATTTAAAAAATCTCTTAATTTATTATTTATTTCATCAAATTTATTAAATACCTTCTTATTTTCCATTTGAAAATCAACGTAATCAGTGGTTATGTAGTATAAAAAATTACTATCAATCAATTCATTCATTTTAGGATAATGAGAAATACATTTCAAAATTTTCGAAATCCAATTTATTCTATATTCCTCATCATCCGAAAATGTCATTTTTGTTAACTCCAAATAGAATCTACCTACTAAATAATATTCAAATAATAAACTGTCTGGTTTGTTTTTTATATTAAACCATTCATCAGTTATCAATAATTTAAAATTGGCCATATTACCACATAATTTCAAAATTTTTGGAATTATTCTAAATGTATTCCCCCCCACAGATAATTTTTCTAATAAACTCATGTGGTAATTTTCAAAACATACATCAATTTCTTTTAATTGTTGTTTCTGAGGTAATTCTAATTTAATCACTATCTTCTACACTTCTTTCAATTAATGTCTTCAAAACCGGATCATCAATATATTGATAATCCTCTTTATCGCGTTTTAATAATTTTTTTCTAGCAAATTCCCCAATTGAGTAGTCCAAAAAGAAAGTATCTGACAGTATATCAATAATATTTGCAGCAAAAGTTTTTTCTGCTCTTTTGATTACTATCATCTTCTCTTTCTCTTCCAGAGAAAAAACATTTTCTTTGGGAACATCTGAAATCATATATGGAGAATGCGTCGCTATAATAAACTGGACATTCACAGCTGAATAGTTATTAACAAGAGTGATACAATCATCAATAAACCTTCTACACCACTCTGGATGAAGGTTCAAATCAGGTTCATCTAATACTAGCACACAATCATTCCCATCTTTACTTGCTCTCCGTATTTCCATGAATATTGAAGAAAAGGTGTTAAAATAAACAATCTCTCCGTCACTTAAATTTTCAAATTGGACAGAGAATAACTCCGAAAATTCTACCATAAGCAATTCAATGAAGTTAAAATTTATATCTTTGTTCTTCAAAGAAGAACTAGATACCTCAATTTTATAAGAGTTACCTTGGAAATGTCCATATTCCTCCGAATTCTTAAAGTTAGAGATAAGAGTCTTTAAATCCTCTCGATTAATAAATGGAGTACCTCTACTACTTTTCCCTTCAAAATAATTTATCCTCTCACCCCAGTCTCTTAAATCATTTACTATGTTTTCCAAAAAGGCTATTTTATCTTTCAAAAATTGCTCTGAAATATAGTCTTCCCGCAAGTAAAATAAATCTACTTCCCGCAATCTATTAAAATCCACCCTATTTGACTCTTTTATAATAGAGAAAATTCTTTTTCTTGGCTCTCCATTTTTTTCTAAAAATTCTATCAGATTCAGTAAATACTTTTCTAAAACTTGAACTATAAAAAAATGTATTTTATGTTTTCTAAAGTAATAATTTTGGACTATTCGACTATTGAAGCTACTAGAATTTTCTCCAACTTTCAATCTCAACCTTCTTTTCAACTGTTCTGGTAATACATCTTCAATATCCATAATTCGATCGTTACCATAGAGTTCATCTAATATAGCTGGACTATTGGATGAGTATAACTGTTTCTGATTAACTTTTAAAAAAATTTTTTGCTTTGTAACATTACTGTTTTTGGCTTCTACAATAAATCGAAACACATTTTCAGCAGATTCCACTTGCTTTACATTCCGGATTATAGGACTACTATGCGAGTTAAGAGTTCTATAAGAATCTCTGTTGAACCAATCTACAATTGGACTAGATCTAATTAAGGATATTTGTAATTCTATACTTATTTGACTATTAGAAGGAGTGACAAACTTATTGTTCCCCACGCTCACAAATAACCCTTTCTCTGTACTCAAATTCTCTATTTTATCAATCAAACTGGGACTACCATCAACCAAAAAAAGATTATCTTTAATATGAAAAATGTTAAAATAACTATTTCTTCCTCTTCGTAAATTGATATTTTTATTCGAAAAAGAAATTAAATCTAATATACTACTTTTACCTATACCATTTTTCCCAACAAGTAATGATAAGTTAGATATTTTTTCACCAAAAAACCTTTTGTTTTTATTCTCTACATAAAACAAAGTCCTTTCTTTCATTCTAAACTTATGTTCCTCCGAAAAAGATATCTCGCTGTTTTTTATACCAGTATCCATTTTTTCTATATATGTATAAACTAACTCAGCCATTGTAACACCTTTAATCCCTCTGATTATTTTGTCTATATTATAGCAAAATTCCATCATTTCAGATGGAATTTTTTTCTCTTAATGTCTAAAATGTCTCACGCCTGTGAAGACCATGGTCAAGCCGTATTTGTCCGCCGCTTCGATAGACTCTTGATCACGGACCGATCCACCTGGCTGGATGATGGCCTTGATACCTGCTTTGGCGATTTCTTCCACATTATCCGCAAATGGGAAGAAGGCATCCGAAGCAAGCACAGCGCCGTCAAGGCGGTCTTTGGCTTGGTCAATGGCAATACGAACAGAAGCCACACGGTTGGTTTGACCTGGGCCAACACCAAGTGTCATATGGTCGTTGGTCACGATGATACCGTTTGATTTGACATACTTGATAGCCTTCCAAGCGAACTCGAGGGCGGTTGCTTCTGTCTCTGTTGGTTGGCGTTTGGTCACCACTTGCCAATCATCTGGACTTTCTTTGACAACATCCTGATTTTGCACAAGAAGTCCACCAACCACACCAGTATATTCTGCTTCTGCTTCACTGGCATCTTGTGCGTCAAATGGCAAGGCAAGGATGCGCAAGTTTTTCTTTTTGTTGGTCAAAATGGCTAGCGCTTCATCCGTATAGCTTGGTGCGATGATGATTTCAAGGAAAACGCCGTGCATCTTCTCAGCTGTCGCAGCATCCACCTCACGGTTAAGAACAACGATACCACCAAAGATAGACACTGGGTCAGACTCATAAGCGTAGTCCCAAGCAGTCTCGATGTCATCAGCCTGACCGATTCCACATGGGTTCATGTGTTTGAGAGCCACAACGGTTGGACGGTCTTTAAAATCACGGATGATACGGATAGCAGCATCCGCATCGCGAATATTGTTGAATGACAATTCCTTACCGTTAAGCTGTTTGGCTGAAGCAATGGAGTAATCAGTCGGCAAAGCTTTCTGGTAAAAGTCCGCGTCTTGTTGAGGGTTCTCACCGTAACGCATGGCTTGCTTGAGGTCATAAGTCAAGGTTAACTTTTCAGGCTTGCTTTCACCCACTTGAGCTGTGAAATACTCTGCAATCAAGGCGTCATAAGCCGCTGTGTGACGGAAAACTTTGGCTGCCAAACGTTGACGCGTTTCGTAAGTCGTTTCACCATTGGCTGACAACTCGTCAAGAATCACAGCATAATCCTCTGGGTCTACCACAACTGTCACGCTAGCATGATTTTTTGCTGCTGAACGAAGCATAGATGGCCCACCGATATCAATGTTTTCAACTGCAGCAGCGTACGTCACGTCTGGTTTGAGGATCGTTTCCTTGAAAGGATAAAGGTTGACCACTACAAGGTCGATAAGCTCAATTTGGTTCTCCTTGGCTGCTTCCAAGTGGCTATCCAAATCACGACGAGCGAGGAGCCCACCGTGGATATTTGGATGAAGGGTCTTAACACGACCATCCATCATCTCTGGGAAGCCCGTCACATCATCGATCGCAATGGTCTCCACCCCAGCATTGTCAAGGACAACCTTGGTCCCACCCGTCGAGATAATCTCCCAACCCAGTTTTTTGAGCTCTTGGGCCAATTCAACAATGCCCGCTTTATCTGAGACGCTGATTAAGGCGCGTTTAGTCATTATATTCTCCTTTTTAATCATTAGTTAAACACCAATTAAATGCAGTAACAGTAAAACAAGATAAGCAAAACCAAGGCTAAGCATACCTAAGATATTGACCCATTTTCTAGTCTGTGATTTGAACACTCTTATAAAAATTTGGTAAATCAGTAAGCCTACACAAACACCTAGCGTATTTAAAGTCAAATCCGTTATATCTGTTATACCTATTGCTAAAATATACTGTAAGCACTCAAACAATAGACTAATCAAGAAACCTGTCCCGACTATTCTTAAACTAGATAAATTAGTTTTTATCAGAGGGAAACAAACACCTAATGGAATAAAGGAAATCAGATTAAATAACATTTCAGCAAAAACAATTTTTCCATCTACTATTAGTGGTTCTGAAAATGGAATCCAATTGATGTACCTTGGAGCTAAGAAAAATGCTATAAATTCAGGATTGGTCTCAAACTTAAATAAGATTCCCCAAGTTAATAACATCAGATAGACATAAAATACATATCGAGTTGTTTTTTTAGATTCTAACATTACAAATACCTCCGTTTGAAGCCGTCTTCAACAAGCACTGACTCCAATTTAAAATCAAAGATATCATATGAATCATCAATGGCAATGGTGCTCACCCCAGCATTATCAAGGGCAACCTTGGTTCCACCTGTTGAGATGATGTCCCAACCGAGTTTTTTTAAGTTCTTGGGCAAATTCAACAATACCCTCTTTGTTTGAGATACTGATTAAAGCTTTTTTCGTCATTCTATTCCT
Organism: uncultured Streptococcus sp.; assembly: GCA_963528105.1. GTDB lineage: Bacteria > Bacillota > Bacilli > Lactobacillales > Streptococcaceae > Streptococcus. Next base: position 30,568 of record CAURUY010000005.1, read on the forward strand.
ATTTCTTTAGGTCCAAGCGCATAGTGACTTCATTATTTTCTTCTATAAATCCTGTTTCCTGAAAACCCAAACTAGTCAACAGGTGCTTCATTTTTTCATTTCCAACCACATAATCTGCGATAATATGATTGCAATCGCTATCCATCTGAGCCTTTTTGATCAGAACTTCCACGGCTTTTCGTCCATAACCTCTTCCTTGGTACTGCTGGCCAATCATTATCCGCCAGATAAAGTATTCCGCTTCATCCTTATCTATTTCCAACAGGAGAAAACCAACTACAAGCTCATGCCAATAAATTGCCATTGGAAACACATCCCCATTCTCTCGGTAGAGCCATGCGTCAGCTAAAGAGCGTACATTTGGAGACACGAAACGTGCTCGTTCATCAGCTTCAGATATTTTCAAATCCAGCACTGCCTGAAAACTGCTCTCATCTACTAATTTTATCTCAATCATTTTTTCTCCTAGCAAGATTGCACAATCAAAATTTGATTTACTTCTTATCTTCTCCCTACTCCCAAACTATCCAGCACCTCTGGATAGAGCTGATACTCGGTGGCATGAATCCGAGCTTCAAAGCTTTCTATGGTATCATCAGCCAGCCGTGGCACACGGACTTGTTTGATAATCTTTCCTGTATCCACACCTGAGTCCACCCAGTGAATGGTCACGCCACTCTCAGCAACACCAGCATTCCAAGCATCTTCAATCCCATGAGCTCCTGGAAATTCTGGCAGGTAGGCTGGATGAATGTTGATAATTCGGCCCTCATAAGCTGCTAATAAAGTTGGCCCAACGATTTTCATGTAGCCTGCTAGACAAACCAAGTCAATCTGGTGCTCATCCAAGAGTTCAACAAGGACTGCTTCATAGTCTGCCTTGTTGTCAAATTCCTTGAGTTCAAAAGTATAGGACAGGGTGCCGAGCTTGTCTGCACGCTCCAGCACATAGGCGTCACGATGGTCTGAAAAGACAAACTCCACTGGAAATTCTTCGGCAATCACCTGAAAATTTGAGCCATTACCAGAGGCAAAAACCGCTATTTTTTTCATTTGATGATGACACTTTCGTTTTCTTTCTTGACGATGCGACCAATTTCATAGACTGGTTCATCCAACAATTCCTTGACACGGTCTACATTTTCAGGGCTGACCGCCAGCATGAGCCCCACACCCATATTGAAGATTTCAAACATTTCTTCATGTTTGATTTTACCATATTTTTCAAGAGCTTTGAAAATCGGAAGCACTGGAACCTTGTCTTCTTCAATCTCAGCAGCCAAGTCAGCTGTAAACATACGAGGGACATTCTCAATAAAGCCACCGCCTGTTATGTGGGCAATGCCGTTGACCAACCCTTCCTTGATGAGTGGCAAAACAGCCTTGACATAGATACGAGTCGGCTCAAGAAGGATTTCCTTGAGTTTCTTGCCTTCCAATTCTGGCAAGACTTCCTCACCTGTGTAGTCCGCAAAGACACGACGGACAAGAGAGTAACCATTTGAGTGAATCCCACTTGAAGCAAGTCCAAGAAGAACATCTCCCTCTGCCACTTTTGAACCGTCAATGATTTGAGATTTTTCAGCCACACCGACCGCAAAACCAGCCAAGTCATAGTCATCTTCGCCGTACATGCCAGGCATCTCAGCTGTTTCCCCACCAATGAGGGCAGCGCCTGCCTGCACACAACCTTCTGCCACACCAGCAACCACTTGTTCTAGCTTAGCTGGTTCATTCTTCCCTGTCGCCACATAGTCAAGGAAATAGAGGGGCTCCGCACCTGCAGCGATGATATCATTGACACACATGGCCACACAGTCCTGACCGATGGTATCGTGCTTGTCGTACTTGATAGCCAGCATGAGTTTGGTTCCGACACCGTCAGTTCCTGAAATCAAGACAGGTTCTTTAACCCCAGTCTTTGAAAGGTCAAACATACCACCAAAGCCACCAAGAGCTCCCATGACACCTGCACGCTCCGTACGAGCCACGTGCTTTTTAATCCGTCCAACAACTTCATAACCCGCTTCAACATCCACACCAGATTGAGCGTATGCATTTTTATTTGCCATTTTATTTTTCCTTTTCTTTTTTTGGGAAAGACTGCGACGTATTTTTAGATAAACAATTATTTTATCTAATACTCAATGAAAATCAAAGAGCAAACTAGGAAGCTAGCCGCAGGCTGTACTTGGGTACGGCAAGGTGAAGCTGACGTGGTTTGAATTTGATTTTCGAAGAGTATAAAAATACTAGTCAGGGTTCTAGCTTTGCCCCATAGGAGAAAGCGTCTACTGACAAATGCTTTAGCTTTTAGTCAGTAGTGAGACGTGGAGCATAAGCATTCTTATTTGTCATTTTTATATTCCTTTTCTTTAACGGAAAATCTGTCATCTATTTGTAAAAACTGGTCTTTTCTTCCAAACTTCGACGATAGTCTTCTTCGTAGTCGTAGAGAGGCGTTGGGTAATCCCCATCAAAATAAGCGACACAGAGACCACCATTTGGCGCATCCGTTTCAATACCAATTGAATCAATCAACCCCTCAACAGAAAGATAAGTCAGACTGTCCGCACCAATGATTTGACGCGTTTCTTCAACCGTATGATTGGCCGCAATCAGCTCCTGACGGGTTTGGATATCAATCCCGTAGAAACATGGATAAGCTAGCGCTGGACTACCAATAGCAACGTGAACCTCAGTCGCACCCGCTTCTTTCAAGAGTTGAACAATCCGACGAGAGGTTGTTCCACGTACAATAGAGTCATCAATCATAACCACACGCTTGCCTTTTACAACGCCTGAAACAGCAGAGAGTTTCATCCGCACCCCTTGCTCCCGCAATTCTTGAGTCGGTTGGATAAAGGTACGTTGGGTGTATTGGTTCTTGATGAGGCCCATTTCATTTGGTAGCCCAGACTCTTCCGCAAATCCCATAGCCGCGCTTAGGGAAGAATTGGGCACACCGACTACAATATCCGCCTCATGCTTGAATTCACGCGCCAATTGGGCACCCATACGTTTACGTGCCGTATGAACATTGACACCGTGGATATTAGAATCAGGGCGGGCAAAATAGATATACTCCATAGAACAAATCGCCAACTGAGTATCATCCGTATAGCTATCATACTGGATTCCCTTGTCATCAATGATCACAATCTCACCTGGCTTCAAATCACGAATCCATTCAGCACCAATAACCTCAAAAGCACAGGTTTCAGAGGAAACCACCACCGCTCCGTTGGCCATTTTCCCGATAGAAAGTGGACGGAAACCATTGGGGTCAAGAGCCGCAATCAACTTGTCTTCAAACAGCAAGATATAGGCAAAACCACCTTTGACAAGACTGAGCGCTTCCTTGATTTTGCCCATCAGGCTAGGATTATGACTGCGACGAATGAGATGAGCCAAGATTTCCGAGTCCGAAGTCGCGCTGAAAATCGCGCCTCTTTGTTCCAGTTCTTTCTTGAGAGAGGCTGCATTGGTCAGATTTCCATTATGAGCCAAACCAAACTGCATATCGTGAAAACGGAAAAGGAAAGGCTGGATATTATCTACAGAAGCTTCGCCAGCAGTCGCATAACGCACATGCCCAATCGCACCAGTTCCTGTCAATTTATCTAAGTTAGCAGGATTTCTGAAGACTTCTGATAGAAGACCCATATCGCGATGTCGCTTTAGTTTTCCTTGGTCATTGGAGAGGATTCCTGCCCCCTCCTGACCACGGTGCTGAAGACTATGGAGACCAAAATAGGTCAATTTAGCAGCATCTGGATGTCCCCAGATACCGAAAACACCACATTCTTCATTAAGAGATTTTACTTCGTATGTCATTTTTTATACCTAATTTTCATTTGTGTATCATTCCTTTAGTAGCAGGGACGCTCTCAAATACTCCCTAACGAGCTACTGTGGAATGATACGGTCGGAGCTCGTTTCACTCACAAAATAAATCCTTCGCAATCATCATGAGCTAGAACTACATGACTTTTACATTACTGATACTATCTATTAGAAAATCTGTAAGTCCTATTTTCCAGTAAAGTATTTAACCGCCGATGCGAAGAGGTGCTGATCTTTATTTCCTGGGATATTTTGGAAAAGACCGTCTTCATAACGTTCTGAGTGTCCCATCTTACCGATGATTTGACCGTTCTTGCTGGTAATTCCTTCAATGGCATGGATAGAACCATTCGGATTGTACTTAGAGTCCATACTTGGTTTGCCGTCAAAGTCAACATATTGGCTGAAAATTTGGCCATTGTCACGGAGCTCTGCAAATTCCTCAGCCGTCACGACAAACTTCCCTTCACCGTGCGAAACAGGAATAGCGTGGATATCGCCTACTTGCACACCAGCTAACCATGGTGAGTTGGTATTGGCAATACGGGTTTCCACCATCTTGGCCACGTGTTGGTTGGCATCATTGTAGAAGAGGGTTGGGCTAGTACTGCTGGCATCCTCGAAGTTTCCGTATGGAAGAAGACCTGATTTGACCAAGGCCTGGAATCCATTACAGATACCGATAATCAAGCCACCACGAGCGATAAAGCTATCAATAGCCGCACGCACTTTTTCATTGAGAAGGATATTGACGATAAACTTAGCCGATCCATCTGGCTCGTCCGCAGCTGAGAATCCACCTGCAAAGAAGAGGATGTTAGCCTTGCTGATGTTGTCAACCATGGTTTCAACCGACTTGACAATGGCTTTTTCATGCAAGGTCACAAATGGCACCATGTTGACCTCTGCACCTTCTTTTTCAAAGGCCTTGGCTGAATCATATTCTGAGTTGGTGCCTGGGAAGACTGGAATGTAAACCACCGGTTTTTCAACTGTTTCTTTGGCTTTAATCACAGCATCTGACGCCACAGCAGGTACTTCTTCCAATTCTTTCGCTTGGGCAAACTCTGTTGGGTAAACTTCTTCCAATGTCCCTTGGAAGGCGCTGTCAAGCTTGTGTCCATCTAGCTTCACACCGTTGACAATCAGTGTAAAGTCTGCTTTTGTTTGACCGATCTTCTCTACTCCAGCAATTTCTTCAGGAGAGGTAAAGACAAATCCACCCAATTGAGCTGTCAAAGCCGTCTCAAGTTCAGGCAAGGTCACCTCTGCACCGATATAATTCCCAAAGGTAGCAAGAGCCAAACTTTCAACCACACCACCATATTTGACAGCTGATGCAGATGTCACTTTGTGACCAGCTTGGACGGCTTCAAACTGAGCAAAATTTTTCTTAATCAAGTCAAAATCAATCTCTGCTGAAAGGACTTGGCCCGGGATGTAGTAGATATTTTCCTCAGCAGTCTTGAACTCAGGAGAAAGTACCTTACGGCTATCTGCCGTCGTCACCCCAAAGGCAACCAAGGTTGGTGGTACTGTCAATTCTTCAAAGGTACCAGACATAGAGTCCTTACCACCGATAGATGGCAAGCCAAGCTGAATTTGTGCTTCGATAGAACCTAGAAGAGCAGCTACTGGCTGACCAAAACGCTCAGCCCGCTTGTCCATCCGCTCGAAGTACTCTTGGTAAGAGAAACGAGTCTTAGACCAGTTGGCACCAGCAGCCACCAAACGAGCAGTCGCTTCAATAACCGCATAAGCAGCACCGTGGTATGGAGACCATTCTGCTACATATGGATTGAATCCTTGAGCTATGACAGACGCAGTGTGAGTCACTCCGTGTTGAACTGGCAACTTCTGCACAGAAGCCTCAGTTGGTGTGAGTTGATAGCGACCACCAAGCGGATGGTTGACTGTAGAACGACCGACTGAGCAATCAAAGATCGTTTGCAAGCCTTTTTGACTCGCATGGTTCAAATCAGACAGAACCGCAAGGGTATCTGCTTCAAGTGTGTCAGCGCTTGTTGTGCGTTCTTCTGGGAGTTTGGTATTCTTGTCCACCACCTTTGCATCAACAACCACGCGCACACCATTGGTATCAAGGAAACGACGTTCCAAGTTGACAATGGTTTCACCATTCCAGTGCATGACTAGATTTGGTTTTTCAGTCACTGTCGCAACCACAACAGCATCAATATTTTCTTTGTTACATTCCGCAACGAAGGCATCTACATCCTCAGGGCGAACCACCACAGCCATCCGTTCTTGAGATTCAGAGATGGCAATTTCGGTACCATTCAAGCCTTGGTATTTAAGAGGCACTTTGTTAAGGTCGATTTCAAGACCGTCTGCTAATTCACCAATAGCTACACAGACACCACCAGCGCCAAAATCATTCGATTTTTTGATAAGACGAGTCACACCGCCATTACGGAAAAGTCGTTGAATCTTGCGTTCTTCGATGGCATTTCCTTTTTGAACTTCAGCTCCAGCAGTTTCCACAGACTCAACTGTTTGCACTTTAGAAGAACCTGTCGCACCACCGACACCATCACGTCCAGTCTTACCTCCAAGGAGAATAATCACATCACCCGCTTCTGGTTTTTCTCGGACGACATTGCCCTTGGGAGCAGCACCTACAACTGCACCTAACTCCATACGTTTAGCAACAAAGCCTGGGTGGAAGTACTCACGAACGTAGGTTGTTGCAAGCCCAATCTGGTTTCCGTAAGAAGAATAACCATGAGCAGCGGTCTTAGAAATGACCTGTTGTGGCAATTTACCAGCACGCGTTTCCGAAATCGGCGCTGTAATGTCACCCGCACCTGAGATACGCATTGCTTGGTAAACGTAAGAACGACCTGACAATGGGTCACGAATGGCACCACCGATACAAGTAGCAGCCCCACCAAATGGCTCAATTTCTGTCGGGTGGTTGTGGGTTTCGTTCTTGAACATTAGGAGCCATGGCTCTTTCACACCATCAACATCCACTTCGATTTCGACTGAGCAAGCATTGATTTCGTCTGACACCTCCATATCATCCAAACGCCCATTAGCACGCTCATAACGACCGAAAATAGTTGCCATATCCATCAAGGTTTGTGGTTTCTCCGAACGCCCCAACTCATCACGCATAGCGATATATTTGTCATAGGTCGCCTGCAATTGCTTTTGGAATTTAGAAGCTGAAAAATCGATGTGTTTCAACTCTGTCTCAAAAGTCGTATGACGGCAGTGGTCAGACCAGTAAGTGTCCAAAACCTTGAGTTCAGTCTCAGTTGGCACGCGCCCGATTGACTTGAAGTAGTCTTGGATAAAAAGCAAATCATCCACTTCCATGGCCATCCCTTGCTCGGCCTTGTAGCGAGCAAAGTCTTCTGCTGTATAGTTTTCAAAGAAAGTCAATTTAGGAATGGTCTTGTCTGACTCTGAAAATTCTTGCTTGGCAATCCCCACCGTAATATCCTTGAATCGAGAATCAACTGGGTTGAGCAGATAGTTCTTGACCGCTTCCAACTCAGTCGCATCAATATCTTTATTCACCAAGTAAAGTTGGGCTGTATTAACCGTTACATCACTCGAACTTCCTAGTAAAAGCAAGGCTTCCTGTGAAGATGCTGCACGCTGGTCAAACTGCCCTGGTAGGCTTTCAATCGCAAAGAAAGCATAGTTGGCAAGATCCGCCTGCACAGCAGTTTCGTCCAAGACATGGTCTGTCACCTGCTCAGAGAAGATGTGCTTCTCTGCAGGTGCAAACAGGTCCTCTGCCAAGTCAAATACATCATACACTTGCACGATGCGAATACTTTTCAAGCTTGAAAGTCCCAAGTTGTGTTGGAGCTCTCTCACCAAACTCTCTGACTTGACCTGAAAATCAGCCTTTTTTTCAACAAAAATACGTTTATCCATCAATTCTTATTCCTTTATTTCAGCTCTTGCAATGTTTCCAAATGACCTTGAGAGTCTTGCAAATAGATTATTTCAATTCCTGCAACTTTTCCCAAACAATCTCGTAAACATCTGTTAATTCGCCCAGACCTCTACGGAAAACATCCTTATCCATGTGGTTGCCATCCGCATCCCACAAACGGCAGTTATCTGGTGAAAATTCATCTGCCAAGATAATCTTGCCATCCTTTCCAAAACCGAACTCTAGCTTAAAGTCAATCAACTTAAGGCCAATCTCAGCAAACCAGACCTTCAAAAGTTCATTGATACGACGCGTTTCTTCCTTCAAGTAGGCAATCTGCTGCTCATCCGCAATCTGTAGGAATTTCACATGCTCATCATTGATGAATGGATCATCCAAATCATCATTTTTGTAGTAAAATTCAACAATCGGAGTCTCCAAGGCGATTCCCTCATCCACACCAAAACGTTTTGAAAAAGAACCAGCTGTATAGTTGCGGAGCACGACTTCCAAAGGAATAATCTCAACCTTTTTATTGAGTTGTTCCGTGTCTGAAAGTTTCTCCACAAAGTGAGTCGCCACACCAGCCGCATTTAATTTCTCAAAAATAAAAGATGAAATCTGATTATTCAATACTCCCTTGCCCGCAATCTGCTCCTTCTTGACACCATTGAAAGCAGTCGCCTGGTCCTTGTAAATTGAAATAATAAGATTTTCATCCTCAGTTGTATAGATATCTTTAGCTTTTCCCGAATAGATCAATTGTTTTGACATTTTAAAGTTCGCCTTTCGTATTACTTGAGCACATTCTACCACAAAAAAACTAAAAATACAAGAATTTAAACGAATAAATATAATATTGTCCTCGAAAATAGTAAAGAAAAAACTGCAAGAAAGATCTTTCTCACAGTTTTAAAATCATTTAACTCTAAAAACACGAACATTACTCTTTGTTCAAAAATTGATCTAAATAATAACGTAGGTAACTTTTCTTGCCCGTAATCATCTGCAGGCGACCTTCCACCCCGTACCGAAGTTTTTCAGCCTGCTCCGAGGTTAGATTAGTCTCCGCCTCAATTTTAAAGAAATTCCCTTTTTCAGTCTTGGTAGCTGTCGCATCAATACTTGTAATAGTAGAATCTAGGAAAAGCTGATTCTTGGCATCATGAGTCGTAGTATAGCGAACAGAATCACCGACCTTGACTCTTGCTACATCTTTTGAACTAAGATAAGCTGTTAGTTTGGCTTTTCCTTCTTTTTCCAAGGACGGATAAAGTTGGGCTAGTAAGGCACCTTCTGCTACCATAGTAGAATCACTGGTCTCAGGATTAAGATGAAGCACCCCATCCTCACTCGCCGTAATTTTCCCCTTATCTAAAAGATTTCCCTGAACCTTCTTGCCTGACTCTGCCTCCAAGATTTTCTGGTCTAAAAGGGTCAATTCTTGACCAACCTTAGCCAAGTGTTGTGATTTGAGAGACTCCAATTGACTGCCTAAGCCTGACGCATAGGCTTGCTGGGTACCTGAACCTGCATACTGAACACGGTAAGTAGCAAGACTGGATTCTAACTGAGAAAGCTGTGCTTCTACCTGCGCAATTGCCTGAGCCTTAGCTTGCTGATTTTCCTCTCCCTGAGACTTGTAGGACTGGTAGAGAGAGTAGGCTAGATTCTGACTGGCCAAGGAAGCACCTGTTTCAATAGCTGACTTAGCTGTCTGGTAATCGCGAATTTTAGCCTCTGTTTGACTGATGAGGTTGCCGATTTCGACTTGGGTTTGACTAGCTGCTGCATTCTGGGACGCGATGGTCTCATTTTGTTGCGATGTACTAGCCCTAAGACTGCCCGATTGGCTGATGTAGTCGCGAAAGGTGGCTTGGTAGCCAAACTTATCCTCCTCTGGAAAGTAGTTCTCCCCTTCTTGCAGACTTTTTTGCAAATACTCCAATTGCTTTTTTTGATCCTTAAGCATGTCCAACTGACCAGCATAGGCCTCCGCTTGGACACCCTCTGCCCCTTCTTGATATTGAACCAACAGTTCTCCCTTTTTAACCAGCTTATTTTCTTCCAAATGATTGACAAGAATGCGATTATTGCTAGTTGACTGGATATTTGCAAGGATACGACTAGGCTCGACAGTAGCTCTAGTAGACAAACTCATCTCCTTCTCTGCAAATATTGCAAAGCCAAGCAAAAACACGAGCAGAAGGGACATGGGTACAATCACCCGACTGGAAAAATTATGGTAACGACGATTATAAAACTCCGCACTTTCTAAAAATTCTGGTTTCATCCTCTCCTCTTTCTAGCTATTCACCAAATGGGCGTAAAAGCCACCCTGTGCAAGCAAATCAGCATGATTTCCTTCTTCAACAATCTTGCCCTGATCCAAAACAACCACCTTCTCTGTCCGCTCAGCAATGGTCAAGCGGTGGGCGATGAAAATCAAGGTCTTGTCTAAAGCCATCAGATTATCGACAATTCGCTTCTCTGTCAGAATATCCAAACTACTAGTTGCCTCATCCAAAATCAAGACCGGCGCATCTGTCAAGAGAGCACGCGCCAAAGCAATTCTCTGACGTTGACCACCTGAAATTCCTGCCCCATCCGAAGTCAATTCTGTCTGGTAATTCAGTGGCATACGCTCGATATCCTCCCGAATCTCTGCCAATTCGACCGCCCGTAAGATATCTTCCTGTGTCGTCCCCTCCTTAGCTCCCAAAAGAAGATTGTCCAAAATCGTTCCGTTAAAGACATAGGGCTGTTGAGGCAGATAGTTGATATACTGGCGCAAAGCCTTTTTATCAATCTGATTGAGATTGACACCACCCAGACTAATCTCTCCCTGACTTGGGTCGTAAAAATTAACCATCATCTTGGCCAAGGTCGTCTTACCTGACCCTGAAATCCCCACAAAAGCCACCTTAGACCCTTGGGGAACGGTTAAATTGATATCCGACAAGACATCTCGACCATAGCCATACTTGTAATGAACCTGCTTGAAAGTCATCTCTCCCTTCATCAAGCTCAAATCCTCAACTGTTTTCTTCTCCTCAAACTCAGAAGCTACCAGATAAACCTCATTTAGACGGTTATTGGCAACCTGCGCTGTCTGAAGCTTGGTTTGCAGGTTGATGATATTTTCCAAAGGATTGGTAAAGTAAACCAGCAAGGTATTATAGGTAATCAACTGCCCCAAACTCATCTTGCCATCCATGACCAGAACAGCCCCCATCCAGAGAATGCCGACATTGAGCAAGAGATGGGCAACTTTTTTCAGAGCCTTTTGCTGACTCTCTGCCCTACTATAGGTAAAGGATTTTTTCAGATAATCCACAAATTCCTTGTCAATTTTTTGGTAACGCTGACTCTCACTGGTCAAGGACTTAATAGTCTCAATACCATTGATGTCCTCAATGATAGAAGAAGACAGAACTGCATTGGCTTCCATGGTATCCCGATTCATCTTTTCAAACGGCTTCATAAAAGCAAAGATAATCACTGTGTAGATAGGAAGTGCCAATAAGGTCATGAAAAAGAGATTGGTATTTTGTGAAAATAAAACAAGGGAAATAATGACAACCGTTGACACATCTAGGAAAATCGAAAGAATGGTCGAAGCCAGCGCATCAATGATACTGTTAGCATCCGTGAAACGAGATACGATTTCCCCTGTCCTGCGTGTCGCAAAAAAGGACATAGGCAGGTGAAAAACATGCTTGATGTAGGACAAAATCACATCAATCGACAAACGTTGCCCCAAAACAAGCAAGAGATACTCCTGAGCGTAAGACAAGATTTGCTGGAGGATATAGACAATCACCAGCCCAATAGAAATAATCCCCAGTGTCGAACGCATCTGATCTGGCACATAGGTATCAATGATAGACTGCAGATAATAAGAACCCACAATATTAATCACGGTTACCAAGAGTGTTGCCAAAACGATATTGGCAATCAAGCCACGCTGCTTCACTAATATAGGGATAAAAGAGAGCAGGCCATTCTTTTGATCCTTATGAGGCTTGTAGTCTGGACTAGGTGCCATAAAAAGAGTCACTCCTGTCCATTCTTCCGCAAAACGCTCACGTGGCAGTTTGGTCAATTTCACCCCAGGATCTGGGTCGGCAATATGAATGCTATCCTTATCCTGCCCAGTCACCACATAGTAGTGGAGCAATTTCCCTTCCTTAAGCACATGAGCAACAAAAGGAAAAGTCAAATCTGGCAAGTCAAAGAGCGTCATATCCGCCTTAATGGCCCGCGTCTCAAAGCCAATCTCCTCTGCCACCTTGACCAAGCCCAAAGCCGTCGTCCCATCCATGGTCGTCTTGGCCAATTCTCGCAAGTGAGCCAAAGAATAATAACTACCATAGTAGCCAAAAACCATGGCTAATGAAGCTACACCGCAGTCCATCTGATCCACCTGCGGACGATAGTGACGTTTCCCAAATTTCATATTCATCTCCTTTTCCTAAACTCATCTTATAATAACTATCTTACCCCAATCCTCAAACAAAAACTGGACTTCCTTCCCAAATGCTCCTATCTACCTCCCAACTGTACTTTTTGGATAAAAAATAAGCAGAACAAACGTCCTACCTACTAAAAATATGGTATGAAAGGAAATTGATTTTTTACTGTCACCCTAGGCAAGCCTGGAACAAATAAATCATTGATAGTAACACTTACGACATCCTATTTATTACTTCAATTACTAATGTCCCTGCTATTCCTAAGCCACCTCTGGTATAATCTATTCATGGTCAGAATAGATAACACCGTTCTAAGTTACGATTCATAGTTACTCCTTTTTTTGATTCGTTACTATAAGACATCTATTCCCTGTAGAGCGTATACTACCTCAAATTTACCCATTCTTTTTTTCTTTACTTCTGTATAAAAGAATGAAGACCATCATAAATAATGCAATCGTTGGTATATTGAAACTATCAAAGCAAGTAGGTAAAGATACTTTATTCATATCAGCTACTAATCTGATGATGATATAAGACATTGAACTAAGTAATACCATGATTTCAGGCCAAACTTTCAGTATTGATTTAACGAATTTCATATTAAACTCCGATGTGATGCATTCTTAGATTCTAGCCTAGCTATTTTCAGCGCAGACTAACAAGTCATTCTTAACTGTTTACTCTACTCGCTTTTTATTGACCTTATATCCTAGATAAAAGAGCCCAAATAAAACGGGGTAAATTTCTGGATAAAATAGGGTATTGATTGGATTTTTCAAAATCAAATACGTTGCGATGTAGATTATGAGAGATATGGTAAAATAACCCTCAGCAAAACCTAATAAGTATTCTTTCATGGTAGACTCCTATTTACTAAAAAACAATCTACCATCCTTTTATCCACCTCGTGATGCCGACTGATAACCATTATACGCACCCCAAGCTAATAGTCCGACAGCCAAAATACCACCACCAACCAAAAGTAACACTCCTCCACCATCAACTTCTTGCAATTCAATATCACTTAACGTAGTATAATTTTGTTCAATAGTTTGTAAATTTGACATATTTATCCTCCATTTTAATAATAAAAATTAGTTTTCTTTTAATACACCAATAATAATCATCAATACACTCATAACAAATGCAGATAACAGTCCTTTAGTAGTACTATTGAAAAAAGGTCTATCAAAAACATAATAATTATATGCAGACAATCCTAAACCAACGGCAGTCACCACAATTGTAATAACGAGTAGTATAATCCAAAATGTTTTCTTGCTCATATTTATCAAATATCAAATACTATGGATGAGTAATATAGTAGAATGTTTTACCAGCAGCTTCACCAGCTTGGTAAATCCCCCAGCTAATCGCAATACCCAAAGAGACTACCTCCCAAGCAATTCCCCCATCTACATTCATCAACTCTTCTTCTGTAAGAGCTACAAAGTTCTGTTCCATTTTGTCAAAATTTGTCATATTTTTCTCCTCAATTTGTATATGTTTTTATATGTTTAATGTTTATCCTCTAAGCCACTTAAATAGCCAGATTGGATAAATAACTGAAATAAGCATTTCTAATCTCCTTCCTTTTCTTTCTTACTTATTTATTCGAAAAAGAATTCGAAAATGTACAACTAAATTAAATTTTATTTGAAAAATAATTTAGTAAACCATGGATAGAAAATTGGTAGATACATGAAGCAAACTCCTTTCTGTTTCCTCTTACTTATCTATTCAAAAAACAATTCGAAAATGTACAACTAAATTAAATTTATTTAAAAAATAACTCAGTGAACCATGGGTAGAACATTGATATAAACATGAACTAGGCTCCTTTCCTTTTCCTCTTACTTATCTATTCGAATTTTTTATTAAAATAAATAATTGTAAATTGTTTCGCCAAACTTCTGGCCTGCCCAATAAATAGGACCTAAAATTAATGTCCCTAAAGCATAAACCCCAACTACTCCAACTATGAAAATTAATACTTTTACAGGAATTGACTGCAAACTGTAAAAATTCTCTACCCTAGTAATCCAACTTTCTATTATGCGTTCCATTGGCGCTCTTCCTTCCCTGTTAACGTCCACGACGCTTAGAATGTGCTCCTGAAGCACCATCTACCGCACCCAATAAAAATGTTCCTGCAATTGCGACTCCTCCAACTACTACTAGACCAAACAACAAGCCTCCTTCTACATCGGCCAATTCCTCATGACTCATTAATGAAAACTATCTTCCATATTTTTAATTTGTTCCATCTTATTCTCCTTTTTTGATTATTAACGATTGAAGAAGGTAGTTATTTGTGTTTCATTTTTCATATATGCCATTCATTGTTGTAGATAAACTTTACTCTCTAAATCTTATCTTCTAAAAAATGGGATTCCAATAAATACACTACGTAACAATAGACCTGTAATTAGACCCCCTTGATAACTTTCCTCACTACCACCCACCAGCAAAGCTAAGTCGCTTTCCTTTAATACCTCAATAGTATACTTATCATTCATTTCATTCATCGCTTATCCTCCTAAAAACCTAAACCTCTACGAAATCCAATGTACCAATCTACAAGGGTCTTCGTCCAATTTTCTCCACCTTGAATATCGGTCAATTCTTCCGAAGTTAGCTCAACAAATCCATAGTAATGTTCTTTCATTATTTTATTCCTTTCTTTTTTCTTCTCACTTATTTATTCGAAAAACAATTCGAAAATGTACAACTAAATTAAATTTTATTTGAAAATTTATGATTTCTCCAAAGTGTTTTATCTTAGATATAGTAATCCCATGTAACTAGATCTACATCAGATAAACCTCCGATAATATACCTTTTACGAGACTCTTTACTCTGTTCTTGTTTTCATTGATTATCGTTCTTTTTCTGTCATTGCTGTAAACTGATAATCACTTCCTAAAATATTATTAGTATAATTCACTTTGGGTTTAAATGTTTCTTTTTTATTAATATAGTATGTCAATGCTACTAACAAAATACAGCTCTCCAACGATACCTTTTCTAAATTAAATAGAGAATAAATTAATAATATGCTGTAAGCTGTTAAAACAAAACCTAATAAAAATTTTTTCATAGCAAGCTCTTATTTTTCCTTCTGTCTGTCTAACCTTGTTATCATCTTGTTAATGAAGAGCAACACAAGAGTAGAAAATAAAGGTGGCATGAGGTAACTATCCACACTGCCCGTCAAAGAAAAACCAAGCATAGCTAATATTCCAAGCAACATCAAATTCATGATAGCCATAGAGACAAACAATAAAACAATTTTTATTACTCTAGTTATTTCATTTTTCATTGAATCACCTCATAAGTATTAAAAAATTATCGCAATCTTGAAAGTCCCCAATCGCCTATTGCTTTAACGCTTTTTCCTGCAACGTAAACAGAAACAGCTGTACCACCAATGATTCCAAGCGCCTTGGTTACACCCCATGCTAACGCAAGAGCACCTACTACAGAGCCACCTGAAATTTTTTCCAATTCATCTGATTTCATATTTTCAAAGTTATAATTCATTATCTATCCCCTTCATCTATTAATTAGTAGCTAGAGCAGCAAAACCTACTGCTACACCTGCTGATAGAGCATGGCCGACTAATACTTTTGTTCCCCAAATAGTAAACAATACAGGACCAAAGAATCCTCCATCCACATTCACCAACTCTTCTTCTGTAAGAGCTACAAAGTTCTGCTCCATTTTGTCAAAATTTGTCATCTTTTTTCTCCTCAATTTTTATGTTTTGTTATATCTTTAATGTTTAGCCTCTAAGCCACTTAAATAGCCAAGTTGGATAAATAACTGAAATAATCATTTCTAATCTCCTTCCTTTTCCTCTTACTTATCTATTCGAAAAACAATTCGAAAATGTACAACGAAATTACATTTTATTTAAAAAATAATTTAGTAAACCATGGATAGAAACCAGTCACATACATAAACACTCCTCTTTTTCTTCCTTATCTATCTATTCGTAATTCCCACTAAAAGTTCTAAATTTTTTATTTTCCCTGACAATAAAAAAGCAACACGACTTGCATGTTGCTTCCTGCTATTCTTTACTTTTGACGACTTCTACCACATCTCCTACACTTTGGAGTTGGTCAATTTCCTCATCGCTGATTTCGATACTAAATTCATCTTCCAGTGTCAAGATAAACTCCATCAAGTCAACTGAGTCAGCATCCAAATCGTCTTTCAGACTCAAGGATTCTGTCACGACAAAGTCCTCTCCCTGTCGCTCTTGGATAATGGTCACAATACGGTCAAAAATTTCTTTTTCTGTCATCTCTTTTATTCTCCTGAAAATTCACGCGCAGTCTGGGCAACTACGTCTGTTTCTAGCATGGTACGAATCTGGCGGATTGTACTATAAACAGCCTTGGCATCGCTTGAGCCATGAGTCTTGACAACAGGTGCCTTGACACCAAACAAGACTGCTCCACCAACATCTGAATAATTGAGCTGTTTTTTCAAACCTCTAAGGCTGTCCTTGAGAAGGAGGGCGCCTAGTTTCGCTCGGAGACCACCACCTGTAATAGCTATCTTGAGCAAGCCCATGATTCCCATGGCTGTCCCTTCGATGGATTTGAGCACAGCGTTTCCCGTGAAACCATCTGCCACAACAACATCCGCAACGCCATTCATCAAATCACGTGCTTCCACGTTTCCGATAAAGTTCAAACTTTCATCAGCCACCAGTAATTCATAGGTTTCCTTACGAAGCGGGTCGCCCTTACTACTCTCTGTTCCGTTGTTGAGCAAGCCAACACGTGGTTGCGCAATGCCACGAACATTTTTAGCATAGAAGGAACCTAGAACCGCATATTGATGGAGGTGCTGGGCTGTATTTTCCGCATTGGCACCGAGGTCCAGCATGTCAAACCCCTTCCCATCTACAGTCGGCAAAGTCGACATAAGCCCAGGACGATCGATGTTCTTGATACGACCCACGATGAAAAATCCTGCTGCTAGTAAAGCACCTGTATTCCCAGCTGAGAGAACAGCGTCTGCTTCTCCCTCTTTGACAGCCTTGGCCGCCAATACCATACTGGCATTTTTCTTCTTCCGAATAGCTCTCGTAGGTTCATCGTCTGAATCAATCTTCTCATCCGTATGGATAATGCTGACGCGCTCTGTCGCTGTCAGATATTGCTTGATTTTAGCTTCATCTCCGTAGAGTTGAACCTCGATATCTGAAAAGTCAGCTAGGGCTTGATTGACACCCTCAACGATGGCCTGAGGTGCGTAATCGCCCCCCATGGCATCTACTGCGATTTTTTTCATTTCTTTTCCTCTTTTAGTAATTGTCCCCAGTCTGCTAGGGAATCAATAAATTTCTTTGATTTTAGGTGAATCCCAACGTACTCTTCGTAGAGTTGATCCATAAATTGGCGTAGTTCTTGCTTGATTTCAGGCTTGAGCGAAATGGTCTCCAAGGTCTCAAAGTCAATGGCTTGAAATTGATTGAGCAGATAAAGGATATTGGGATTGAGATGGCAACGTCTCTCATCTTCATGATAATGCTCTGGACAGAGGCAGGCGCCATATTTGAAAGAAAAGTCAAAAGCCTGACCAACTCGATGACAAAAGACACACTCATTAAAATTGAGGCTGATTCCAAATCGAGTCAAGATTTGGATTTCAAAAATATTGGTCAAAACCTGATAATCCAAGCCCTCTTCCATCAACTCCAAAGTCTTTTGCAAAAAAGCAAACAAGGGAGCATCCTGCTGATTATCCTGCAAACTAGCATCTGCAAGAGCCGCCACATAGGTCGCATAGGCCATGACAAAGAGATCGCTATTAATCTTGGGAAAAGTCATCACCTCATGATAGTCCTCGATGTAGCTGAGTCCGTCATCATTGACTCGTAAGAGAAATCTAGCCAGCACCAAGGGCTGAATAACCGGCGCCAGTTTGGATTGACCAGCATGTTTGACGAAAAACATGCGCTTGCCAGCCTGCTCTGTAAAAATCTTGACGAGCTTATCATCCTCACGAAAATTGCGATTGTAGAGCACCAAGCCTTGACTCGTGATAGACTGAATCATGCTTCTCTCATGTACTCCTCAAGTCGTTTCATGGCTTCTTTAATCGTCTCCATGCTGGCTGCATAAGATAGGCGAACATAACCTTCCCCGTAACGTCCAAAGGCTGCACCAGGGATAAAGGCAACGGCCTTCTTCTGAGCAAAATCCTTGAGAAAGGCAAAGGAGTCTTGATTGTAGCCCGCTGGAATCTTAGCAAAGATATAGAAGGCACCGTCTGGTTTAATAATCTCAAAACCAAGATCAGTCATTTTTTCGATAATATAGTCCCGACGCTGGATGTATTCCTTCTTCATAGGTTCCGCATCGTTTTTACCAGCCGTCAAAGCTTCCACCGCAGCGTGTTGAGCCATAGTATTTGCGGCAGTAACCAAGTACTGGTGACTTTTGATTAACTGGGCTGTGAAGGCCGCAGGAGCGAAAATCAGCCCCAAACGCCAACCTGTCATGGCATGCGATTTCGACAAACCATTGATAATAATAGCCTGATCTCTCAGCATAGTTCCTAGAGACACATGGGCTTCGCCTGTATAGGTCAATTCTGAGTAAACCTCATCACAGACAACGAAAATCTCGTACTTGCGTAAAACAGCTGCCAAGGCCTCCAACTGCTCCCGACTATAGGTAATCCCTGTCGGATTGGCTGGATAGTTGAGAATAACCGCTTTGAGCTTGTCCCCCTGCTCCAAAATGGCCTTTTCCAACATTTCAGGAGTCAAGACAAACCCATTTTCAGTCGTGTCAATCTCGACAATCTCTGCCCCAACTAGATTGACAATCGGTTCATAACCTGGATAAGCAGGAGCTGGTAAAAGCACCTTATCTCCCTCTTCCAAAATAGCTGTCAAAGTCGCAGATAAAGCCTCTGTCGCTCCGATAGTGACCAAGATTTCATTTTCAGGAGCATAGTCCAGTTGATACTTTTCCTTAACAAAGTCACTGGCCGCCTGACGTAGAGTCAACAAGCCACTCATCCCTGTATAGTAGGATTGGTTCTGGTCAATCGCTCGCTTGGCCGCCTCCTTGACATGATCTGGCGTTGTAAAATCAGGTTCCCCCAAGGTCAAACGCAAGACCCCAGGAATCTCCGAAATAGCCTGGTCAAACTGACGAATCAACGAAACTTGAATCTTATCTAACTGTTTATTAAAGCGCTTAGTTAAGTCCATAGATACCTCCTACTTTCGAAACGTATCTCTATTATACTACAAAAGCCCCCCGACCGCAAAAATGCATGATAGAATAACGCTAGCATAACAAATTGAAGTATGTTAATTTAAATTGATTACAACACTATGTTTTTAGAATACTCAATGAAAATCTCATGAGACTAGGAATCGAGGTGAAAGCATAACTAAAGTTAGGTAAGCCGAAGATGACAACGTATCATGAGATTTTCGACGAGTATTGAGGTTTTGATAATCTTCGTTACAACTATTCTAGCACCGTTACTGATTACTAGATCGGTAATGTCATTTCTGAGTGGATAGTCAGAAAGTGGTTAGATAAGCGCGACAAAAAAATATAACCTGAGTTTAGTTTTAATGTAACTGGACAAAAAGAAATACCAGAGGTGGAGCTCTGGTATTTTTGTTTTTGCCAAGACTTCGTTACAGTTCTTGTAAGATTATTATTACATAATTAGCACTACTTGTCAAATAATTATTAGGACCCACTTTCTATTTTACTTTTCCTGTTTACAGGTCTATAATGGTAACAGATTCTATTTGGAGGTTTTTATGTCATTTCTATCAAAAAATGGAGCAGGTATCTTTGCCTGCCTTCTCATTTCTATCGTATCTTGGTACTTAGGAGGATTCTTCCCTGTGATTGGCGCGCCTGTATTTGCGATTTTCATAGGCATGCTCCTACATCCCTTTCTCTCGTCTTATAAACAACTGGATGCTGGATTGACCTTTAGTTCTAAAAAATTGCTCCAGTATGCTGTTGTCTTGCTTGGTTTTGGTCTCAATATCTCGCAAGTCTTCGCAGTCGGACAATCTTCACTCCCTGTCATCCTGTCCACCATCTCAATAGCTCTGATTATTGCCTATTTCTTCCAGCGCTTCTTTGCACTGGATACAAAATTGGCTACCTTGGTTGGAGTAGGTTCTTCAATCTGTGGTGGTTCTGCCATTGCAGCGACAGCGCCCGTTATTGATGCTAAGGAAAAGGAAGTAGCCCAAGCCATTTCCGTTATCTTTTTCTTCAATGTCTTGGCTGCGCTCATCTTTCCAACCCTCGGCACCTGGCTTCATCTATCCAATGAAGGTTTCGCTCTCTTTGCAGGAACTGCGGTCAATGACACTTCCTCTGTAACGGCTACCGCCAGCGCTTGGGACAGTCTCTACCAGACCAATACCCTCGAATCCGCAACCATTGTCAAACTCACACGCACCCTAGCTATCATCCCCATCACTCTCTTTCTCTCCTACTGGCAAAGTCGCGAGCAAAAAAATAAGCTAGGTTTGCAACTGAAAAAAGTCTTCCCACTTTTTATCCTTTACTTTATCCTTGCATCTCTCCTAACCACCCTACTGACCTCTCTTGGTGTGTCCAGTAGTTTCTTTACCCCTCTCAAACAACTCTCCAAATTCCTCATTATCATGGCCATGAGTGCTATCGGACTCAAAACTAATCTGGTCGCTATGGTCAAATCCAGTGGAAAATCCATTGTTCTCGGAGCCATCTGCTGGATTGCCATCATCCTCACTAGTCTTGGTATGCAGACCCTTATCGGCATTTTCTAATACTCTTCGAAAATCTCTTCAAACCACGTCAACGTCGCCTTGCCGTATATATGTGACTGACTTCGTCAGTCTTATCTACAACCTCAAAACTGTGTTTTGAGCTGACTTCGTCAGTTCTATCTGCAACCTCAAAACTGTGTTTTGAGCAACCTGCGCTAGTTTCCTAGTTTGCTCTTTGATTTTCATTGAGTATAACACAAAAGGTAGCCCATCAGCTACCTTTTTCTTATGCTTCCTCAATCAAGCGTGTATGTTCTCTCTTGATGCAACGATTCATCACGATATCATCACATACACCAGCACGCAAGATTTCTTCTGCTTCTAGACTTTCAAGTCCTAACTGTGCCCAAAAAATCTTGGCATCAGCCTTAAGAAAATCACGCGCCACATCTGGCAAAAACTCACTGCGACGGTAAACATTGACAATATCTACAGGAAAAGGAATCTCAGCGAGACTAGCATAAGCCTTTTCACCCAATATTTCACCACCTGCTACCTTGGGATTGACTGGGATGATTTTATAACCCCGAGCCTGCATTTCCTTGGTCACTCGATTGCTAGTTGTTTCTTCACGGTCTGATAACCCCACTACAGCAAGGGTTTTACTCGTTGCGAGATACTGACGAATCACACCATCACTTGGATTGATAAATTCTTGACTCATAGAAATCCTCCTTTTTCATCAGTATAGCACAATTTGAAAAGGCTTGCATAATTCTACTACAAAAAAGGAGGACTAGCCCCCTTTTTATTTAGCCTCATACCAGGTTGCCCCTTCATTTTCATCTGCGATAAGGGGAACACTGAGTTGAATGGCTTCTTCCATGGTTTGTTTGACCAATTTTTTCATCTCTGCCAATTCAGATTTAGGAACTTCAAGGACGATTTCATCGTGCACTTGCAGAAGCATCTTAGTCTGATAACCACCTGCAACTAAGGCTTTATCTAGCTGAATCATGGCAATCTTGAGAATATCTGCTGCCGAACCCTGAATAGGTGAGTTGATAGCTGTCCGCTCCGCAAAACCACGAATATTGAAGTTGCGCGAATTGATATCTGGCAACTCACGACGACGCTTGAAAAGTGTCTCTACATAGCCCTTATCACGCGCCTCACGCACCACCTCATCCATGTAGTTTTTAATACCTGGGAAGCGTTCAAAGTAGGTATCAATGTAGGCTTTGGCCTCCTTACGGCTAATGCCCAAATTATTAGACAAGCCAAAGTCTGAAATCCCATAAACCACTCCAAAGTTAACGGCCTTGGCATTGCGACGGTCGTTTAAAGTCACATCCTCAGGACGCTCAATGCCAAAGACCCGCATGGCTGTCGAAGTATGGATATCTGCCCCCTCTTGAAAGGCCTTAATCAGGTGCTCATCCTTAGAAATATGCGCCAAAACGCGTAATTCAATCTGTGAATAATCCGAACTGAGCAACACACTATCCTCCCACTCAGGCACAAAAGCCTTACGAATGAGGCGACCTTGCTCCAAACGCACAGGAATATTTTGCAAGTTTGGATCCACACTAGACAAACGCCCAGTTTGGGTCAAATCCTGCACATAGCGAGTATGAATCTTGCCATCAGCCAAAATCCAGTCCTGCAAGCCAATCACATAAGTCGATTGAATCTTGGCAATCTGACGGTAATCGAGGATTTTCTTAACAATTGGCGCAATAGGAGCCAAGCGTTCCAAGATATCCACCGCAGTCGAGTATCCAGTTTTGGTTTTCTTAGTGTATTCTAAAGGTAACCCCAATTTTTCAAAGAGAAGTACGCCCAACTGCTTAGGCGAGTTGATATTAAACTCCTCACCAGCCAGTTCATAAATCTCCTGAGTCAGCTTTTCAATGACAAGCTCATTTTCAGCCTGCATCTCAAGCAAGGTCTCTTTCTTGACCGTAATCCCAGCAATTTCCATCTTAGCAAGGACAAAAGCCAGAGGTTGCTCCATATCATAAAGAAGCTCTAACTGACCATTTTCGCTAAGTTTTTCAAGCAAAATAGGTTCTGTTTCGACCAAAACAGCAAGCTTACGAGCCAAATGCTCCAAGAATTTCTCGCGTTCAGGAAGGGCCTTTTTGACACCCTTACCATAGAAAGTCTCATCATCAACCAAATAAGTCTGACCATAAAGACTAGCAATAGTCGCAATTTCATTGTCCTCCACAGTCGAAAGGAGGTATTTAGCCAAACGACTATCAAAATCAGGCGCCTGCAGATCCACACCAAAACGATGCAAGAGAACTTTAGCCTTCTTAAAGTCATACACTCTCAGAGGTGTTTTTTCTAGAAAGTCCTTGAAAATAGGCTCTTGCAAAAGCTCAAGCTTGTCTGTGGCATAGAGCCTTTCCCCACAAGACCAGGCAAATCCAACCAAATCATCCGTATGGTAATTCTCACCAAAAAGTTCAAAGTGGAAGATAGAGTCGGGCCTTAGCATGTCTTGACGGACTTGGTCAACGATAGTAAAGTCCAAACTCTCAGCCACATCAGCTGACGAAACATTTAAAGCCTGTTTGAGCTGTTTGAAGCCCATCTCATCGTAGAATTTCCCAAGATTTTCCACATCTGGACCACTATAGACCAAATCCTCCAAACAAATCTCAATCGGTGCCTTAGTATCAATGGTCGCCAGTGTTTTAGACAAAAAGGCCTGTTCCTTATCATTGATGAGATTTTCCTTCATCTTAGAAGCCTTCATCCCATCGATATTCTCGTAAATCCCCTCGAGTGAGCCATGCTCCAGCAAGAGCTTGATACCCGTCTTTTCGCCGATTTTAGTCACCCCAGGGATATTATCCGACTTATCTCCCATGAGCGCCTTGAGATCGATAAACTGAGTCGGTGTGAGCCCCATCTTTTCCATGAGATAGTCCGGCGTAAAAGCCTCAAACTCAGCAACACCTTTCTTGGAAATCTCAACCACCGTATGCTCATCCGTCAGCTGAATCAAGTCCTTGTCCCCACTGACAATGGTAATATCAAAACCAGCCTGCTCAGCTAGTTTATCCAGTGTTCCGATGATATCATCCGCCTCATATTGAGTCAACTCATAGTGGCGAATCCCCATATGATCCAGCAACTCACGAATGAAAGGAAATTGCTCACGAAACTCATCAGGAGTCTTAGCCCGACCACCCTTATAGTCCGCATACATCTCTGTACGGAAGGTCGTCTTTCCCGCATCAAAAGCCACCAAAATATGACTAGGTTCAACCCGCTCCAATAAATGGCTCAACATCAACTGAAAGCCATAAATCGCATTGGTATGCAAGCCAGCCGCATTCTTAAAACGGTCCAATTGCTGATAGAGCGCAAAAAATGCCCGAAAAGCAACAGAAGACCCATCAATCAATAATAATTTTTTCTTATCCATACACCCATTATAAAGGAAAGCAGGGAAAAATACCATTGGAAAGAGCCAAAGCAAGTATTTTTCAAACTTTTTCCGAATAAATAGATAGAGCCAGAGAATCTAGTAAACCTAGATTAAAAAATGTGCTATAATGAAAGGAGAAGAAATATGACTGTACGTCATCCGGGCATTAGCCCGACCAATGACTTAGTTGCTAAGAAAATCTTTAGCAATCCAGAAATCACTTGTCAATTTATCCGCGATATGTTGGATTTACCAGCCAAAAATGTAACCATTTTGGAGGGAAGCAATATTCATGTCTTGCCTTCTATGCCGTACTCGGCACAGGATTTCTATACCAGTATAGACGTCTTGGCAGAGTTGGACAATGGCACGCAGGTTATTATCGAAATCCAAGTTCATCATCAGAATTTTTTTATTAATCGTTTGTGGGCTTACCTATGCAGTCAGGTCAATCAAAATCTAGAAAAAATTCGCCAGCAAGAGGGCAATACTCATCAAAGTTACAAACACATCGCACCAGTATACGCTATCGCAATTGTAGATAGTAACTACTTCCAAGATGATCAAGCTTTCCATAGCTTTAGTATGCGAGAGGACACGACAGGTGAAGTCTTAACTATCACAAATAATGGACAGGAACATCATCTAGTCAAGATGGCGTTCTTGGAACTAAAAAAATACAGAGAAACCAGCAAAGACGAGGTTCGTAAACCGTGGTTGGAGTTTTTCGGGAATAAGCCCTTTACTCAAGAACCCGAGCGAGCTATCAGCCAGGCAGACCAACTGCTAGACTACAAGAGCTGGTCCGAGGAGGACAGGAAAATGTTTAGTCAACTACGTATGCGTGAAGAACAAGCCTTATTAGCGCATGACTATGCCTTGGAACAAGCTGAGGAAAAGGGCTTAGAGCGTGGACTTGAACGCGGGAAAGTTGAAGGAAGTTTGTCTATGCTACTAAATCTCGTTCGCCAAGGTCTTCTAACACCTGAGGTTGCCAGCCAGCAATTGGGCATGAGCGTCGCGGAGTTTGAGGAGCTCTTGTAAGACCATACAATCACTAATAACATAAAAGTGAACAAAGCTGAAACATCGTTTTGTTCACTTTTTTCTTCTTTTCAATAGAACTCTCACTATAGTCCATATCACAAAAAGAGAAGGTCATAAATCCTTCTCTTTTATATTTTTAATTAATTAGTTTTTGCGTTTCACAAATGGAAGGGCACCAAAGAATAATCAAAGGAATCCTAATGATGTAACCACAACATTATCTTTTCCACTAGTATTTGGAAGTTCTTTCTTATCTGCTTCTTTTGCAACTGGAGCCTGATAAGTATTATATCAGCAAACATCTGCTATAAATAACTAAGCTAAAAATCTCCTAGTGACATAAACTAATTCAAACTACACCCATTCACCGTTTCCATTTACAGTATAACCATCTACAGTAGTGTTCACCGCCAAAGCTCCTGATGGGTATGAATAGTACCACTTACCATCTACTTTGAACCAGCCTGTCTTCATTGCACCTGAGCCATCTAGATAATACCATGTACCACTTTGGTTCAACCAGCCGGTTTGCATGGCACCTGAATTATTGAGATAATACCAATTACCATCTACAAGTTTCCAACCTGTCTGCATAGCACCTGAGCCGTCTAGATAATACCATGTACCATTTTCTTTTATCCATCTAGTACTCATTTTACCTAAACTGTCGAGATGGTACCAACTACCATTTATAAGTTTCCAACCAGTTTGCATGGCACCTAAATCGTTTAAATAATACCAATTACCATCAACTTGTTTCCAACCAGTTCCCATCACACCAGTTTCATCCAAGTAATACCATGAACCATCTTTCAGCCAACCTGTCTTCATTCCATCTTCTTTAGAGAAATAATACCAGTCACCGTCAATTTTCTTCCATCCAACTGATCGGTTCCCTTCATTATCAATAAAGAATTTTTTACCATCAATTACAGCAATATTGGGTGTCAGAACACCATCTTTTAGATAGTAAGTTTTTTCATCTATTTTGATAAATCCAGTTTTCTTCTCACCATTTTCAACGAAATAATAAGTCTTATCAGCAACTTTTACCAATCCTAACTGTTTAAATCCATCTTTTTCATTTAGGTAGTATTGCTTATCACCTAAGGTTAATAGACCTTTTTTCATTGCTCCATCAGTTTCAAAGTAGTAGGTCTTACCATCAATTTGTTGCCATCCAGTAACTTTTTTACCGTCCTTGATAAAGTAGACTTTACCTCCTTCTGCTTTAAACTGACCGCTACTTGTGCTATTATTAGTAGCACTATTGTTCTGATTAGCATTAGCTCCGTTATTAGCTACATTTCCATTAGTCTGGTTGCTACTTCCTCCATTATTAGCACTACCATTGTTTTGATTGGCATTACTACCATTAGCTTGGTTATTATCTCTACGATATGGGTTTGTTTGAGAGATATTGCTAGTATTACTTGAGGTACTAGTAGGCGCATACATGTGGTAAAGAATACCATCTTCTACTCTACTAGTAGTATACATATAGTTATCAATAGCTGGATGACTTGTATCAGATGTTGCTGCTCCTGTAACCGCTGCTTTAATATCAACTGGTCTACCATTTTGGAATGTTACAAAATGAATTTCCTTAAACGATGAAGCCAATTGAGCACCTGTAGACGATGTACCAGTTCCTGTACTTGCAGCGCTTACTGGCTGAACTGCACCTATAGCTAGCGCAGAAGTAGCTAGCAAGATACCTGTAAGTGTTTTCTTCATGAGAAAAACCTCCTTTGTTAACCTATTAAATTTATTTCATTATATTCCTTTTCTATACTTAATGCAATAAAAAACATAAAAAGTGTAGAAATATTTAAAGGTAAAAAAGCTCTTCTTTATGTAGCATATCTTTAATACAATTCCTCATGTCCCAATAACTAGACTTGTCAAAAAAAGAAAAAACTAGGAGATTATTCTCCTAGTTTTATTTATATATTGGTATTATACCAACTCACCATTTCCGTTGACAGTGTAACCGTCAGGAGTAGTTGTGTTTACAAGTAATGCACCTGAACCATTTAGGTAGTACCAGTGACCACTTACATATTTCCAGCCTGTTTGCATTGCGCCTGAAGCATCTAGGTAGTACCAGTGACCACTTACATATTTCCAGCCTGTTTGCATTGCGCCTGAAGCATCTAGGTAGTACCAAGTACCGTTATCTTTAACCCAACCAGTTACCATCCAACCAGCTTGGTCGAAGTAGTACCAAGTTCCGTTGATTTTTTCCCAACCGTTAGTTGTGTAAGAACCATCAGCGTGTTTGTACCACCAGCGAGAACCTGATTTAATCCATTCTGCTTTTTTAGCAGGTGTTTCAGTTGATTGAGTAGCAGCAGATTGTCCTTGGAATGTTACATCTGTACGAGTAGCAACAACGATATTTGCATTAGTATACAAATCTCCAGAAACTTTAAATTCACCTACAAATTCTACATCTTTACCATCTGTAGCAAGAGATTTCACTAGACGATATTTTACAACTGTTCCTTCAGGGAAATTAACTGGAACTTCAACTTCTGCTTTTTCATTTTGAGACAATGCAGCGATTTTAGCTTTATCAGCTTCAGCTTTAGGGTCTAATAAAACATTCTTAGATTTATCATAAACCATTGTCTTAGTTATAACTGCAGAACCTGCTTCATCAGTTTTAACTTCAAAAGTTACACCATTTACCATGAAATCAACTTCAACGCTATTCAAAGGTTTTTTATTAGCGTCTGTAATATTCACGCGAGCATAATGCGCACTTTGTTTTTTAGCTTCAGCAACTGGAGTAACTGATGCTTTTCTAAGATCAAAAGTACCAAAGCGTGAGTAAGCTGGAAGATTGTTTACATCCAATTTACCATTAACAAATGCATCTTGATATGAAGTTGCATCTCCAGCAGTTCCTGCGCTAACTAATTTACCTGTTTTTGGATCTACCATACCAGGTTTAAGAACTAGATTTTCAGCTGAAACAGCTTGTACAGCACCAAATGCTGCAAGAGCGACTGCGCTTGTCAATAAAACTTTTTTCATCGTTTTATCTCCTTTATTTTTCTTTAAAATATTTTTTCGTAAGACTATCTTACTACCATACAGTATATAAATATTTGCAGGATTTGTCAAGGGTTTTCTTCGAATTTTTAAAGTTTTTACCTATTTTTAGAAAAAAGGTGAAAAAAACATCTTTGTGAGAAAAATACCCGTCAAATACTGTATTTTTGAGTGAAAATCTCACAAATTAATCATCCTTGAGTAAAATCATTCATATCTAATCCACATAGACAGTTGGATAGAACTCACTTCCTTGGTATTATCTTATAAACCCTCATAAAAGTCAAGTAAAAACGGCAAGTATTCAACTAAAACTTACCATTTCATAAACTTTCTACTATATAAAGATTGAACTCATAATAAAGCCTCAAATTCAGCGACAGTCATGCCCAGCTGCTTACTCGCAACCTCAGCAGTTAAAAGATGTTGGCGAACGAGATTTACTAAACCTACTTTTAATCCCTCTTCGATACCCTCTGCCCTAGCAGTTTCCAAGGCATAATCCTGAGCCAATAATGCTTGTTCTTCACGCATACGTAGTTGACTAAACATTTTCCTATCCTCCTCGGACCAGCTCTTATAGTCTAGCAGTTGGTCTGCTTGGCTGATGGCTCGCTCAGGGGTCTGGGTAAAAGGTTTGTTCCCGAAAAACTCCAACCACGGCTTGCGAACCTCATCTTTGCCGGTTTCTCTGTATTTTTTTAATTCCAAGAATGCCATCTTGACCAGATGGTTTTCCTGACCGTTAGTGCTGGTCTTATAACAGCGCTTCAAACTCCGCTACTGACATACCCAATTGTTCACTCGCGAATTCGGAAGTTAGAGCATGTTGGCGAACCATGTCCAAGAAAGCAAAGAGTTTTCCTCGTTCAATCCCCTCAGTTCGACCACGCTCCAGTCCCTGTTCTAAACCTTGTTCAATTCCCTCTGCTCGTCCACGCTCTAAACCTTTCTCCTCAGCTTGTTCCAAGGCATAGTCATGCGCTAACAAGGCTTGTTCTTCGCGCATACGTAGTTGACTAAACATTTTCCTGTCCTCCTCGGACCAGCTCTTGTAGTCCAGCAGTTGGTCTGCTTGGCTGATAGCTCGCTCGGGTTCTTGGGTAAAGGGTTTATTACCGAAAAACTCCAACCATGGTTTACGAATGCTATCTTTGCTGGTTTCTCTGTATTTTTTTAATTCCAAGAACGCCATCTTGACTAGGTAGTTTTCTTGTCCATTATTGGTGATGGTTAAGGCTTCACCTGTCGTGTCCTCTCGCATACTAAAGCTATGAAAAGCCAAGTCATCTGAGAAGTAGTTGCTATCGACAATTGCGATGGCATAAACGGGTGCGATGTGTTTGTAGCTCTGGTGTGTATCACCTTCTCGTTGGCGAATTTTCTCTAGGTTTTGGTTGACCTGGCTGCATAAGTAAGCCCACAAACGATTGATGAAAAAATTCTGATGATGAACTTGAATCTCAATAATTACTTGAGTGCCATTATCTAGTTCAGCCAAGACATCAATACTAGTGTAGAAATCCTGTGCCGAGTATGGCAAAGAAGGCAATACATGAATATTGCTCCCCTCCAAAATGGTTACATTTTTGGCTGGTAAATCCAACATATCGCGAATAAATTGACAAGTGATTTCTGGATTGCTAAAGATTTTCTTAGCTACCAAGTCATTGGTTGGGCTGATGCCCGGATGTCTTAGAATCATCCTCTTCCTCCTTTTATTATACCACAGTTTTATACTCAATGAAAATCAAAGAGCAAACTAGGAAACTAGCCGCAGGCTGTACTTGAGTACGGCAAGGCGACGTTGACGTGGTTTGAATTTGATTTTCGAAGAGTATTAAATCTAGGTTTACTAGATTCACTGCCACTATCTATTTATTCGCAAAAGAGACGAAAAAACCTGAGAATCATCTCAGGCTTGGTCATTAAATCTTTTTCTCAATACTGAAAAGTGGAGAAAGTGGGCGTTTTTCATGGATACGTACGATAGCATCCCCCAAAAGATGAGCGATTGAAATCTGCTCAATCTTATCAATCAAACGCTCTTCTGGCAGATAGATGGTATCCAAAACAACCAATTTCTTAATAGCTGATTTTTGGATATTGTCCATAGCAGGACCAGAAAGAACTGGGTGTGTACAGCTTGCATAGACTTCAACAGCACCAGCTTCTGCAAGGGCATCTGCAGCGTGACAAATCGTGCCAGCTGTATCAATCATATCATCAATCAAGATACAAGTCTTGCCTTCGACCTTACCGATGATGTTCATGACTTCACTGGTATTCATCTTATCAACACTGCGACGTTTGTCGATGATAGCGATAGATGTTTTCAAAAATTCTGCCAACTTACGGGCACGAGTCACTCCTCCATGGTCTGGGCTGACAACCACATAGTCAGAACCAACCATGCCACGACGCTCAAAATAATCCGCAATCAGAGGAGCCCCCATCAAGTGATCCACAGGAATATCAAAGAATCCTTGAATCTGCGCAGCATGCAAGTCGATGGTCAATAAACGATCCACTCCAGCTACTTCAAGCATATTTGCGACAAGTTTTGAAGTGATTGGCTCACGCGCTCTCGCCTTTCTATCCTGACGTGCATACCCATAGTAAGGCATGACAACATTGACAGATTCTGCACTCGCACGCTTCAAAGCATCTACCATAATCAAAATTTCAAGCAGATTGTCATTTACAGGCGAACTAGTTGATTGTAGGATAAAGACGTGTTTCCCACGGATTGATTCTTCGATGTTGACCTGAATCTCTCCATCTGAAAATTGACGAACACTTGATTTCCCCAACTCTATCCCAATCTCCTGCGCCACACGTTTTGCCAATTCTTGATTAGAAGAAAGGGCAAACAGCTTTAAATCAGAAAAAGACATGATTTCCTCCGGTATATATGTATCGCTTGTGCTTTTCACAAGATTTTTCCATTTACCATTGTAGCGCTTTTTGCACTATTTTTCAATCAAAAATAAAAGAAGGGCACCATATTTGTACCCTTGCATCATTCTTTTAAAAAATATTCTAGTTCATCAACTCATCGTTCTTCTCAACAAAGCGATAAGCCTGATAAAAACCATAAAGAGTAATAGCTGTAACCACTGGAATCGCTAATGGCAACTCTGTCTCCAATTCTACAAAAGGAGAGTTAAACAAGAAATGAGTTCCCAAGGCTAAACCTAGGAAAATAAGGCCCTGTTTCTTGCCAACCTTTTGTCCTTTATAGGCTCTGTAAAGCAAGTAAACACCTACTACAGCCAGACCTGAAAAAGTCCAGTGAGAGGCAATTCCTGAGATGATACGCTCTAAAATCCTCGAAATAGTAAAGTCAAAGCCCTCTGGCAAATCCGTACGAATATAGCCAATATCCTCAATCATTTGGAATCCCAAACCTGAAGCAATCCCAAGTAAAAACAAAGATTTTAATTTTCGCACAGGAACCAAAGCCAAAACAAAGACAAGTGGCAATAATTTCAAGGGTTCTTCTACTAAAGGAGCCACAATCGCACTTTCAAAGGCATTTAAAAATGCACTATCTGGGAAAAGAACGCCCAGTAAATCATGGATATAGGTATTAGCAAAACTAGACAACCAGCCTGCAAGGAACATCCCACCCAATAAAGACAAAATCAAGGCATTCTTTGGCAATTCCCATTTTTTCCCAATACGGAAAAGGAAATAAAGAGCCGGAATCATGTAAAAGAGAGCTAGAAAGATAGAAACTCCCATTAGTCCATATTCCGCAGCTGACATCGAACCATCCGTATAGTAGATGGTTTCATACTGTAAACCAATACATAGCAATAAGATAAAAATAAATAAAATACTGTTTTTCTTCATACACTTTCTTTCTAAATGAAGTATTTATAATTCTACGACTGTCATACTTCCTGTATCCACATCGTAAATAGCACCAGAGATAATGACATCATCTGGTATTAGGGGAGACTCGATAAGGAGTTGCATATCCTCACGTACACTCTCCTCTATATCTTGGAAGGGCAAGAAATCCTGGTCTGATACATCGACACCTAGTTCCTCTTTCAGATACTCCTGAAAAGGACCATTTTCAAAGGTCTGAGCACCACAGTCTGTATGGTGTAACACCACAATCTCTCTTGTCCCCATTTGTTGCTGGGAAATAACCAGCGAACGAATCATGTCTTCTGTCACTCGACCACCTGCATTCCGCAAGATATGAGCATCCCCAAGTGCCAAACCTAAAGCTTGCGCAACGTGCAAACGTGAGTCCATACAGGTCACAATGGCAACTCTTGTTTTGGGTTTAAGTGGCAGATTTAACTGCCCATGTAGGGCAACATAAGCCTGATTGGCTTGCATAAACTGTTCAAAATACGACACGATTCCCTCCTCGAAAATTTGATAATCAAATATTTCTCCTATCTTATCATTTTTAAGAGGATTTGTCACGGATTATGCAAAGACCTTTTTCAAAACTTCCTGAATCGTTGTCACCCCAATAACCTGAATTTCCTTGGGCGGGGTGATTCCTGTCAAGGAATTCTTAGGCACATAAATCTTAGTAAAGCCCAGTTTAGCAGCTTCATTGATACGTTGCTCGATACGATTCACGCGCCGAATTTCTCCTGTCAAGCCCAGTTCGCCTACAAAACATTCCTGAGGATTAGTTGGCTTGTCTTTATAACTCGAAGCAATGGCAACTGCAACAGCTAAGTCAATGGCAGGTTCATCCAATTTAACACCGCCAGCAGATTTAAGATAGGCGTCCTGATTTTGCAAGAGAAGACCTGCCCGCTTTTCCAAAACAGCCATAATCAGACTAGCACGATTAAAATCAAGTCCTGTCGTCGTACGCTTAGCATTTCCAAACATAGTCGGTGTCACCAAAGCCTGAACCTCAGCCAAAATAGGACGTGTCCCTTCCATGGTCACAACGATTGATGAACCAGTTGCTCCATCCAAACGCTCTTCTAGGAAAACTTGACTCGGATTGAGTACCTCAACTAATCCGCCCGACTGCATCTCAAAAATCCCAATCTCATTAGTGGAGCCAAAACGGTTTTTGACCGCTCTCAGAATACGGAAGGTATGGTGACGCTCCCCTTCAAAGTAAAGCACCGTATCCACCATATGCTCCAACATACGAGGCCCAGCCAAGGTTCCTTCCTTGGTCACATGCCCTACGATAAAGATGGCAATGTTATTGGTCTTGGCCAGTTGCATAAGCTCAGCCGTCACCTCACGCACTTGAGAAACAGATCCCTGCACCCCTGAAATCTCAGGAGACATAATAGTCTGAATGGAGTCAATAATGAGGAAGTCTGGTTGGATGCGCTCCACCTCAGCTCGAATACTCTGCATATTGGTCTCTGCATAGAGATAAAACTCGCTATCAATATCTCCCAAGCGTTCCGCTCGCAACTTGATTTGCTGAGCAGACTCCTCCCCACTGACGTAGAGAACTGTCCCTACTTGAGACAACTGGGTTGAGACTTGTAGGAGAAGAGTCGATTTCCCGATTCCAGGATCCCCACCGATTAGGACGAGACTTCCTGGTACCACTCCGCCTCCAAGTACACGGTTGAATTCCTCCATCTCTGTCTTGGTTCGATTGACATTAATGGAGGTCACTTCAGCCAGTTTCATGGGCTTGGTTTTCTCACCTGTCAAGGACACACGCGCATTTTTGACCTCGGCAACCTCAACCTCTTCTACAAAGGAAGACCAAGACCCACAGTTGGGACAACGTCCCAGATATTTAGGGGAATTATACCCACAATTTTGACATACAAATGTCGCTTTTTTCTTTGCGATGATAAACCTCTTTCTATATCTCTAACTCATACTCAATCACTTGGCAAAAATCAATCTTCTCGTCTGGTACAAATTGGCGCATGAGCATTCGATGAGCAACAACTACCACAGTCTGATGTTCTCGATACTTAGACATACATTCTAGAAACCGAGACTTCATCTCCGCAGCTGTCTCATATTGAATAGGACTATTAGGAAGTAATTCCCCCTTATTTTCTAGAAACATAGTACGAGCTTTTTCAAAATTATCTGTGCCACTTTCATAGACCTGCCATTCATGCAATAATGGCTCTACTCTCAAAGGAAGTCCCGTAGTACAAACTACATAAGAAGCCGTTTCTAAAGCTCTTGTGACTGCAGAAGATACGATTATTTCAGCTGACGAGAGTAAAGAATTTTTGCTCAATTCCTGAGCTTGCTGCCGTCCCTTCTCAGACAAGGGCGCCAAATCTATCCCAAAACCCGTATAAGAACGCTCCTCTAACTCACGGTAATCTGGCTCCCCGTGACGTACAAAGATAATCTTCATCTTAGTGTCCAGTTGACCCAAAACCACCAGTTCGCACACCATCAGCTGCATCTCCATCTGCAATTAAGAAAGGAGCAAAGACAGCCTGGACAACACGTTCTCCAACTTCAAGAACAACCTCTTGGTCTGTGATATTCTTCATCTGCGCAAAAATATGCCCTTCATTCCCAGGATTTCCATAATAGTCTCCATCAATAACGCCAACTGAATTAATTAAAACCAAGCCCTTCTTACGAGGGTTTGAAGAACGATCATAAAGGTAAAGAACCTCAGTCGGCTGCATATAGGCCTTAACCCCTGTTGGAACCAAGACAATCTCTCCTGGAGCGATAACTGTGCGCACTGCAACCTTTAAATCGTAACCAGCCGCATGCGCTGTCTCACGCTTGGGCAATAAATTTTCATCTGTAAAACTCGAAACCAATTCAAAACCACGAATTTTCATCATCTTCTCTTTTCTATTATCATTTATTCTAGATTATTCTATCTTATTTATTCGGAAAAAGCACGAAAAAAAGAGCACACAATTCAAATCGCTTAGGGCTGCTGGATTCCTCCCCTGACCCGCTTCACGCAGAACTGTTGCTCCACTATTTATTATATCACATTCCTATTCATTTTAAAAGAAAAATTATTTTTTCCGTCTATTTCTAAAAAAGTCCTGCATAATAGCTGCGCATTCATCTTCCAAAATTCCCGTTTCAACCTCCACACGATGATTGAGACGCTCATCTGTCAAGATATCGTACAAACTCCCAGCAGCGCCAAATTTCTGGTTTTTAGCCCCATAGACCACGTTTGGAATACGGGCGAGTCCAATCGCCCCACTACACATGACACACGGCTCAATGGTCACAAAAAGCGTGCAATCCAGCAAGCGCCAGCTCTCCTCACTCAGGTTCGCATTCTCTATTGCCATAATCTCCGCATGCATAATCGCTCGTTGCAACTCCTCACGCGCATTATGCCCACGGCCAATGATTTCTCCGTCCTTGACAATCACACAACCAATTGGAATTTCATCGTGTTCAAGAGCAATCTCAGCCTCTTTCAATGCCTCTCTCATAAAGACTTCTTTTTCTTCAACTGTATAATTCATCCGTTTCTCTTTTCCTACTTATCGATTTTATTATTATATCATGAATCCCAAGACAAAAAAAGCCACCGAATGCGGTGACTTTATAGGGAGATTATTATGAAAAAGAAAAGTTTAGGATATTTGTTACAACAAGTTAGGAGGTCTTCTTGTAACTGTCTATAGTATACCCGACCTATCTTAAACAAATCTTAAAAATCTCTTAGGACCAAACACTTTCTAAAATATTTGTTTGTTCACGACCAGGACCTACTGAGAAAGTAGAAATACGAACGCCAACCAATTCACTCACACGACGAACATAGTTACGCGCATTCTCAGGAAGATCTTCCAAATTACGAACTCCAGTGATATCTTCTGACCAACCTGGCAACTCTTCATAGATAGGCTTGCAACGTTTCAATTGCTCAAGACTAGCTGGATAATAGTCAATACGTTGACCATCAAGATCATAGGCCACACAGATTTTTACTGTATCTAAACCACTCAAAACATCAATAGAGTTCAAAGAAAGGTTCGTAATACCAGAAACGCGACGGCTATGACGCATGACAACTGAGTCAAACCAACCCACACGACGTGGACGACCAGTTGTTGTACCATATTCATGACCTACTTCACGAATACGTTCTCCCACTTCATCAAACAACTCAGTTGGGAAAGGACCGTCTCCTACACGACTCGTATAGGCTTTACATACACCTACAACCTTGTCAATCTTGCTTGGCCCAACACCAGAACCAATTGTCACACCACCAGCTACAGGGTTTGAAGACGTAACAAATGGATATGTACCTTGGTCGATATCTAGCATAACACCTTGTGCACCTTCAAAAAGCACACGCTTACCATTATCAAGCGCATCGTTCAAGATTACAGACGTGTCTGTCACATATTTCTTGATTTGTTGACCATATTCGTAATACTCTTCAAAAATATCATCGAAAGCAATCGCTTTACTGTCATACAATTTTTCAAAAAGACGATTCTTTTCAGCAAGGTTACGTTCTAAACGCTCACGGAAAATATCTTTATCTAAAAGATCTGCGATACGAATCCCAACACGAGCAGCCTTGTCCATATAAGCTGGACCAATTCCCTTGATTGTAGTCCCAATCTTATTGTCGCCCTTAGCTTCTTCTTGCAAACGGTCTAACTCGATATGATAAGGCAAAATAACATGTGCGCGATCAGAAATACGCAAGTTATCAGTTGTCACCCCCTCCTCATGAAGATAGCCCAACTCTTTCACAAGAGATTTAGGATTTACAACCATACCATTCCCAATAACAGAGATTTTTTCAGGGAAGAAAATCCCAGATGGAATCAAGTGCAACTTAAATTTCTTACCATCAATCACAATCGTGTGACCTGCATTATCACCACCTTGGTAACGTGCAATCACTTCTGCATTCGCTGAAAGGAAGTCTGTAATCTTCCCTTTACCTTCATCACCCCATTGGGTACCTACAACAACAACTGAAGTCATAATCTTGTCTGAGCCCTCAGGCTCTTCCTTTCTCACATACATGGCAGGACTCTCACCTGCAATTATATCTTACAATTTATTATAAGAAAAAATCGCCTTTTTATCAAGAAGAAACAATAGAAAGATTTGCTATTTCCAACTATTAAAAAATGATTTAGAAAAATAACTAGCTATTTATTATTATCTTTCTATAAAAAAGTAAATTTGTTCGGAAATTAACTCAGACTATCTCAACAAGAAATAAAACCTTGTTTCATTATCATCTTTTCAAGATACAAACGATAAGCAACACGATAATGGTAAACAATAAAATCCCTACGACACCCAATACCATATCTAACTAAATAATAAATCAAAAATTTAAAATGAAAATGTTCCCAGTCCCAACTATTACCAAAGAAAGTAGCATACTCTTCTTCGATACTGTCATAGAAATCAGTCATCTGATCATAAATATTTTGTAGCATAAGCATACACTCCTTTACTTTTTATGATCTTATTCTAACAAAAAATTTTAATTAATCATTAATAACTCCTGAATTGTTAAAATACCAACCTCAACAAGATAACAAAAAGGAAAAGTTGACAGAATAGAAATAAATATCTTACATCAAAAACAAACTATTAAATCCCTAAAAATAAAAAATTTCCTATAAATGATTTACAAAAATTAACCTTATTACAAATCATCCTGTACGGTTACCATTGCATTGAATCTTTCTCAGTTTAAGCTATAAAGTGATTGAATAGAAATGAAGCACTTAATAATTATTAAAAAGAAAAGTAACTATAATATTTGTAGTGGGTAAATCCCCTATAGGTATTATGGAACCTATTTTATGGTAGAAAAAAATTCCATAAGATTTATAATGAAAAGGCACCAAACAATCATTAGAAAGAATCATATAGAACAATTACACTTTATCACAAAATTACTAGAGCTTACAGACCCTAATTTCTAAATTATAGATATCATCAATAGGGGTACAAATAAGGAAATCATCGCTAAACTGGACTACGACGCCCCATCTTGACCTGATTGCGGAAGTTAGAAATATGACTTTCAAAAACATTCTAAGATTCCTTACCTCGAAACGACTGGTATGCCTACCAGAATTCTACTTAGAGAGCGTCGTTTTAAGTTCTATCAATGCTCGAAAATGATGGTGTCTGAAACTTCTATCGTCAAGAAAAATCACCAAATCCCCAGTATCATCAACCAAAAAATTACTTAAAAGTTGATTGAAAAGACTTCTATGACCGATATTGCCCATCAGCTGGCTATTTCAACTTCAACTGTCATTCGAAATCACTTTCTTAAATATGATAGATCCGTCCGATGTCGAGTGAAAATCATTACTATGGATATGTTTAGCCCTTATTATGACTTGGCTAAACAGATTTTCCCCAGTGCAAAAATTGTACTTGATCGATTTCACATTGTTCAACATCTTAGCTGTGCTATGAGTCGTGTGCGTGTCCAAATCATGAATCAGTTTGAACGAAAATCTCATGAATACAAGGCTATCAAGCACTACTGGAAACTCATCCAGCAAGATAGTAGGAAACTCAGCGATAAACGTTTTTATCGCCCTACTTTTCGCATGCACTTGACCAATAAAGAGATTCTAGACAAGCATTTGAGCTATTCAGAAGACTTGAAACACTACTACAATCTCTATCAGCTCTTACTTTTCCACTTTCAGAACAAGGAGCCAGACAAATTTTTCGGAAGTATGGAAAACAATCTTAAGCTGGTTCATCCTCTTTTTCAGACTGTTTTTAAAACCTTTCTAAAGAACAAAGAGAAAATTGTCAACGTCTTTCAACTACCTTATTCTAACGCCAAATTAGAAGCGACCAATAATCTCATTAAACTTATCAAGCGAAATGCCTTTGGTTTTCAGAACTTTGAAAACTTCAAAAAACAGATTTTTATCGCTCTGAATATCAAAAAAGAAAGGACGAAATTTGTCCTTTCTAGATCTTAGCTTTTCTTCAACCCACTACAGTTGATAAAGAGCCAAAAAAAGAGGTCTAAACCTCTTAACTAAATTACTCCGCCAGTAGGACTCGAACCTACGACATCATGATTAACAGTCATGCGCTACTACCAACTGAGCTATGGCGGATTAGAGCTAAGCGACTTCCATATCTCACAGGGGGCAACCCCCAACTACTTCCGGCG
>CAURUY010000006.1:0-67158 GCA_963528105.1 uncultured Streptococcus sp.
GCAAGGGACTGTTTCGACAGCCTCTGCTTTCTTTTCTTCCAGGACCTGCTGCAGCAGATTAAGATCTGCAAGCGTAAAGTCACATTCTTCAATCAAATCAGCTAGCAAGAGCTTTATTCTTCGAGAACAAAGCTTGTCTTTGATATCCTGAACCATTAAGCCCCTACTATCATCTAGCGTTAAAAGGGCCGAATAGACAAAGGACTTGCCCTGCTTCTCCCGAGTCAAACATTCTTTCTCAATCAAACGGGCCAAAAGTGTCTGGATCGTGGACTTGGACCAGCTGAATCTTTTTTCTAATACTTTTATAAGATCAGTGCTTGTCTGTTCTCCCTGCATCCAGATAATCTTCATGACCTGCCATTCTGCATCTGAAATCTGCATGATTATCTCCTTCAAAATCTACATTTGTAAATTATAAATATGAGTATACTCTGAAAATTTACATTTGTCAACTATAAAGTTAATACATTCTGCTTTTTTCTCCTCATTACAAATTTACCAAAACATCTGCATAATCATCTCCTCCAAAATCTACATTTGTCAATCACAATTATTACTATACTCCTAAAATCTACATTTGTCAACTAAATTTCCTAAAAATTTTAAAATAATTTAAAATGTATTAAAATTTTTTCTTATATACTCGTTAAGTTCACTTTTTAAACTCTCTTTCATGTTTACAAAGACATAACTCAAAAACCTCCACTTGGAGTGGAGGTTTTCTACTTTATCAATACAATTTTAAGTCACGAGGATCAACTGGGAAAGTTGGATTGTATGGATTGTGACGAAGTTTGAAGTGTTTCACATCTTCAATAGTTTGTGTTCCAGATAACTGCATGACTGTCTTCAATTCTGCATTCAAGTGCTCAAATACTTGACGGACACCAACACTACCACCAAGAGCCAAACCATAAATAACAGGACGCCCAATAGCTACCAAGTCAGCTCCTGAAGCCAAGGCTTTAAAGACATGTTGACCACGACGAATACCAGAGTCAAAGACAATTGGTACACGTTTGTCAACTGCTTCTGCTACTTCTTGAAGTGAGTCAAAGGCGGCTGGGCCACCATCGATTTGACGTCCACCGTGGTTGGTTACCCAGATACCAGATGCACCCGCAGCAAGAGAACGTTCAACATCTTCACGGCATTGAGGCCCCTTCACATAAACTGGGAGTCCAGAGTATTCAGCGATAAATTCTACATCTCGTGGAGAGAGGCGTTGTTTAGCTGATTTATAGACAAAGTCCATTGACTTACCAGCACCTTCAGGTAGGTATTCTTCTACGATTGGCATACCAACTGGGAAGACGAAACCATTACGTTTATCAACTTCACGATTGCCCCCCACGGTTGCATCTGCCGTTAAGACGATCGCTTTATAACCTTCTGCCTTCACGCGATCCATAATGTGGCGGTTAATCCCATCATCTTTACTAAAGTAAAATTGGAACCAATGTGGTGTTCCTTGAAGGGCTTGCGTAATTTCTGGCAGATCTACTGTTGAGTATGAGCTGGTTGTATAGAGAGAACCAAATTCATGCACACCACGTGCAGTAGCTACTTCCCCTTGTTCATTTGCTAATTTATGAGCCGCAACAGGAGCCATAATGATTGGTGAAGATAGTTTTTCACCTGCAAATTCAATCTCTGTACTTGGATTTTCCACATCACAAAGCGTATGCGGAACGATGAGTTTGTGGTTAAAGGCACGGATATTCTCCCGTAAAGTAAAGGTATCTTCTGCTCCACTAGCGATATAGCCAAAAGCAGCTTT
Source organism: uncultured Streptococcus sp. (assembly GCA_963528105.1). Lineage (GTDB taxonomy): Bacteria > Bacillota > Bacilli > Lactobacillales > Streptococcaceae > Streptococcus. The sequence goes on from CAURUY010000006.1 coordinate 1,784, forward strand.
TGGAATGACTTGTTGAGCCATAGGCTCCAAATCGTAGGTGTTAATGAAATCTACAGGTCCTTCTGCATTGCTTGTTTTATATGACATAAAATATCCTCCTTGTTGAGTAAGCGTTTACTTATTCTTACATAAACATCTTAACTCTTTTTCATGATCTTTTCAAAACATTTGCCTGGAAATTTCATCCTACAGACATGATAAATAATTTCTATCATTGTGACAGAAAATACATATTATTCCTAGATGAATAAATGCCAATAGTTTTTGATAATGAATAACTTCCTCCTGTAAGCTAGTATCATTAATATCTACACTAAAATTTTTTAAAAATGAATTTCTTTTTAAAACAAATCATAACCACCCGTTAAGCGGATGGTTATGATTTTAGATATGATATTTCAGTTAAAATCGGAGTTTAAAGCTTTGTAATTTCAATAGATTAGGCTTTTTGCCAGTTTTCTTGGTCTTCTTTGAAACGTTTTAGGAGGTCGAGTCCTTCTGGCGTGATGTAGCCTTGTTCTTCCGCCAAGTGAATCAATTCTGTGTAGTTTGACAAGGTAACGAGTTTCACTCCAGCATCCGCGAAGTTTTTATCTGCTTTTGGTAATTGATAGCTAAAAATGGCAACAACACCAAGAACATCTGCTCCTTCGCGTTTGGCAGCTGCAACAGCTTCAAGCACAGAACCACCAGTTGAAATCAAATCTTCAACAACGACCATTTTTTGACCTTTTGGTACACGACCTTCGATTTGGTTTCCAGCACCATGATCTTTTGGTTTGCTACGGATGTAGGCAAATGGCAGATTCATCTTGTCAGCGATGATAGCACCATGCGGAATACCTGCAGTCGCTGTTCCTGCAATTACTTCTACCTCTGGGAATTCTGCTTTAATAGCTTCCACAAAACCATTTTCAATCAAGGTACGAGTTTCTGGGTACGCAAGGGTCACACGGTTGTCCGTATAAATCGGTGACTTGATACCTGATGCCCAAGTGAACGGTTCTTCTGGCTTGAGATAAACGGCTTGAATTTTCAATAGATGGCTAGCAATGTCTTTAGCAAGTGTCATGGGTTTCTCCTTTTTATTCTATAGTGTAAGTATTTATTTCCAGTCTCGTGTCCACTCATCCTTGATAGCATGATAAGCTGCTACAGGATCAGTTGCCAGAGTGATTGGTCTTCCAACTACGATATAGTCACTACCGATTTGATAAGCATCTGCTGGTGTCATGACTCGTTTTTGGTCTCCAACAGCGGCTCCTGCTGGACGAATTCCCGGTGTCAGGCAAATAAAGTCTTGACTAGTCGCTTCCTTGATGAGTTTTACTTCTTGAGCCGAGCAAACTACTCCATCTAATCCCGCTTCAGCAGTTTTCTTTGCATAGTGAATAACCGATTCTTGAAGACTGGTTTGAATATTTTGAAAGTCTCTCATTTGCTCTTCAGAGGTTGAAGTCAACTGGGTAACAGCAATCAATTTAGCTTCTTTGCCAAGGCCTTCACGCGCAGCCTTCATCATCTCTACACCACCTGCCGCATGAACATTGGTCATATCAACGCCCAGATGAGACAAAACCTTCATGGCTGACTTGACTGTATTAGGTATATCATGGAGTTTGAGATCCAGAAAGACGCTATGTCCCAAGCCTTTCAAATAACGGACAACTTCAGGACCTTCTGCATAGTAGAGCTCCATTCCAACTTTAACATAGAGTTTTTCTTCTGCTGGAAATAGAGCTAAAAATTCCTTGACTTCTTTAAAACTTGGAAAATCAAGAGCAATAACCGGACGAGATTCGCGCATACTTTTCTCCTTTTACCTTTGTTAGCTAGAGAGCATGAAAAAAGGAACCTGCCTACAGCAAGGTTCCACGAAAAATGGGTAGAATTTACCCTTTCACCGTCTAACCTTAGCTGCCTCTCTGGACTGCTTTAAAGGTTTTTTACTATTCTATTATTTAAAGCGGGACTTGTCAAGTAAAAACAAGTAACTGTCTTCGTCAAAAAGAGGATCAATTATCAAACTGAATAATATTGTTTGATACTTAACGACTCTGCCTTGTTTGAGTGGTTTGAGTCGTTTGTGTTGTTTGTCCTCGATTTCCTTGCTCAGTTTGTGTTTGCTTTTCTTCTTCCTGTTTTTTCTTTTCCTCTTCTTCTTTTTTCTTCTTTTCCTCTTCTTGGGCTTTGATTCTGGCTTCTTCTAGAGCTTTATCTGCCAAGCTATAGCTATAAATACCAACTTCCATATCAATCCCACTAGGAACTGTTAACTGTGGCTTAATTTTACTATAGTAGGGTAATTTCTTCCCTAATTCTGATAGAGGAACCAAAATTTCATCTGAGTCATTCATGGTTATCTTAAGAAGATCGCTTGTTACCTTACTTGGTGCAAGTTCAATCTTCTCAATCTCTTGCTTGATTTCTGGACTCACATCATTTAGCTGAGAAATTAAAGTTTTTATCTGTTCCTCATCGTTAAAGAGAACAGATATATACTTTTCAGGTAAGTTAGCAGCAGTAACGGCTGTTGATTCAATACTTCCGCTAGATAAGATTGGATAATAGTTATCTCCTGAAACTGAATAGGCGACAATTTCATATTCTTTGACTTCAATGGTGAAGTGAACTGGGAATTGATAAACTATCTTAGCTGATTCAATCCAGTGGTTTGATTTGACCATTTCTGCATGCTTATCTTTATTTAAGAGCAAGCTGATCGTATAGTCACTATCCTTAATCCCAGAAGCTTCTTTGACTTGGTCTGCACTTGTATGATCTGTTCCTGTCACTTCAATATGATTCAGAGTAGATAGAGGAGTTAGCAGATAAATAGACAAGAACAAGATTAGAAAACTTGGGACGAGAACTGAAACTGCTCGCCAGATATGTACAGATGAGATAGGAGCTTTCGGAGGTTTATTTTTGGTTTTGTTCTCTGTAGTTTCCTTGGTCTCTTCCTCAATCTTTTCAGTTTCTACTTCGTCTTGACTCTTAGATTCTTCTTGAGATGCTTTTGCTTCTTCTGTGTCCTTCTCTTCAACCTTTTCATCTGAAACCTCAGCACTAGCATCCGAATCATCCTCTTCCGTTTTTTCGGTTTCTTCGTCCACTTCTTCAGAAATTGCAGATTCTTCTTCTGCTTTTTTAGTCAAATACTCTTTGTTCTGTTTTTGCCATTCTGACAATTCTTGAGTATTTTCAGAAGTAGACTTTGCCGCTTGTTCTTCTCTTTCTCGAGCTTCTTCTTCGGCACGTTTCGCCTCTTCTTCAGCTTTCTTTTGAAGATATTCTTGATTTCGTTTTTGCCACTCTGACAATTCTTTGCCTTGAGCGCCCTGATTCTTTTTATCTTTTGACATCAATTTTCCTTATGATAAATCTTTTTTTAGAAGCTCATAAAAATCTGCCACAGATTTTAATTCATGAGAATTCTTCATTGTGTTTTGGTAAATCTCTTTGTTGGTCAAGAGTTGATTTACTTTTTCTTCTAAACTAGACAAGGTCAAATCACTCTCTTGCAACTCCTCAGCATAGCCCTTTTTCACGAAGTAAGCTGCATTTTCAATCTGATCTCCACGGCTAGCTTCACGCCCCAGTGGCACAATGACATGCAATTTAGCCATAGCAAGGAGTTCAAAGATGGTGTTGGCACCACCACGAGTGATGACAACATCAGCCAGATTCATGAGTGGTTGATAGAGTTCCGTCACATAATCTACACGATAAAGGTTAGTAGTTAATTCATTTAAACTAGCATCCCCTGTCAGGTTAACGATATTATAGTGACTGGTCAACTCTTCCTTGTGGTCTGTAACTAATTGGTTAAAGACACGAGCTCCAGCAGAACCACCGACAAAGAGAAGAGTTGGCAGTTTGGCGTTGAAACAAGTTCGGATATCTATCATTTCCTCTGGTTCTTCCGTTGTAGATCCAGAAACCTTGGTCACAGCTCCTACATGTTCTACCTTAGTGAGACTAGACGCTTGCTCGAAAGTAGAGTACATCTTGGTCGCAAACTTGTAGGCAATTTTATTAGCTAAGCCCATGGAGAGGTCTGACTCATGGATAAAAACTGGTACTCTGCATACTCGCGCAGCAATCACTGGTGGAACCGATACAAATCCTCCCTTAGAAAAGAGAGCCTGTGGACGAAGTCGTAGCATGATAAAGAGAGATTGAAGTATTCCAAAAGCTACCTTAAAAACGTCAACCATATTTTGCCATGAAAAATAACGACGCAATTTCCCCGTTGCTATCGAATGAAAGGTCACATCCAAGCCAGATTTAAGAATTTCTTGGTGTTCGATCCCATGCTTATCTCCGATATAGTGGACTTCCCAACCATCATCGATAAACTTAGGCATTAACAAAAGATTGAGAGTGACGTGTCCGACTGTCCCTCCACCTGTAAATACAATTTTTTTCATACTAGCCCTTCAACTCCGCTACTGTCTTAAGGAAGAGATCTCCACGTACCTCAAAGTTTGGATACATATCCCAGCTAGCATTAGCTGGACTTAAAAGCACGATATCTCCTGTTCCTGCTAGGTGATAAGCCTTACGTGTTGCATCGGCAATATCTGTCGCATCAACATATTCAACCCCTGCCTTGTCCGCTGCTCGTTTGACACGTTCTGCAGACTGACCTAGGATGACCATTTTCTTGAGTCCTTTAATATCTGGCACCAATTCATCAAATTCATTTCCACGATCCAGTCCACCGGCAATCAAGATGACCTTACTATTATCAAATCCTGATAAAGCTTTTTGAGTAGCAAGGATGTTGGTTGACTTACTATCGTTATAAAATTTTACCCCATTGATTTCATCGGCATATTGAAGGCGGTGTTTGACCCCTCCAAAGGCAAACAAGGTTTCTTTAATTGTTTCGTTATCTACACCACGAATTTTAGCTACGGCGATAGTTGCGAGTGCATTTTCCACATTGTGGCTACCTGGGACACCAATCTCATCAGCTGCCATGACTGCTTCCCCACGGAAGTAGAGAAGACCATTTTCAAGGTAGGCACCGTCAACTTTTTCAAGTGTTGAAAATGGGACAACTGTTGCTTGTGTTTTTTCTGCTAATTCTTTTGCCAAATCTTGATTAAAATTCAAAACCAAGTGATCTGCTGCAGTCATATTTTTTTGAATATTCCACTTGGCAGCTACATAGGCTTCAAATGAACCATGGTAGTCGATATGTGTCGGCATCAGGTTGGTAATAACTGCTATCTCAGGATGGAAAGACTCAATGCCCATCAATTGGAAAGAAGATAGTTCCATTACCAAGGTATCCTCATCTGTCGCAGTTTGGGCAACATGGCTGGCAGGATAGCCAATATTTCCAGACAAGAGACCATTTTGTCCCGCTGCAGTCAAGACCTGACCAATCATAGTTGTGGTGGTTGTCTTCCCATTTGAACCTGTAATTCCTACAATAGGTGCTTCTGAAATCAAGTAAGCCAATTCAACCTCTGTCCAGACTGGCATTCCCTTATCAAGAGCTTTTTTAATCATAGGATTACTGTATGGGATTCCTGGGTTCTTGACCATCAGTGCAAAGTCTTCATCCAACAATTCTAAGGGATGTCCACCTGTCACTACTTTGATCCCTTCCTCCAACAATCCTTGAGCAGCAGGGTTTTCTTCAAAAGGTTTGCTGTCGTTGACCGTCACAATGGCACCGAGTTTATCTAAGAGACGGGCTGCAGACTCGCCCGATTTTGCCAAACCAAGAACAAGGACTTTTTTATTTTTAAATTGATCGATTCGTTTCATATCTAGAACTCCATTTCTACTCTTACTATTTTACCATTTTTATGAAAATAAAAAAGCCACAAAGGGCTTTCTACATTGTTTTTTATTTATCAAATACTGTTTTTACAAGTGTCAACTGTAGTAGCTAGTATTATGAAGATGATAAGTGATAAATACTCAAGAATCCTTACATTAAATCTACAGAAACCACAAATCCATCTGGCAAGATGACTTGCTGACCATCTTCAAACTGGCAATGACTCGCTAAGTCAACTGAGTCTCTTTCTAAAACAAAATTCTCAGAAGACTGATTGAAGATGGCTTGAACTTCTTTTCCTTGGTAGTTCCAGCTCAAGTCAAGAACATCTGGTTTTACTTCTTCCAAGCTATAATTTCCATGCTGAATAATGCTTGCAACTTCCTTACGAACCTTGATTAATTTCTTCATGAAATTCAGCATGTCATTATCCTCAGACACACGCTCCCAAGGCATGACACGACGGCAGTCAGGATCTGGTCCACCTATTAATGCAAGCTCTGTTCCGTAATAGATACAAGGAGTCCCTTTTTGAAGGTAGAGGAAGGTTAAAGCAGCCTTGACATGTTGCACATTGCCTTTGGCAGTTGTAAGGATACGCTCTGTATCGTGAGAATCAAGAAGGTTAAACATCACCTCTGAGATTTGTTGCTTGTAGTACATAGACTGGCTGTTGATTTCTGAAATAAACTGCTCCGTCTTTTTACGCTGACGCAAGAAATAATCCTTGATACTTTCAGAGAGTGGATAGTTCATGACCGCATGGAATTCGTCCCCTTGTAGCCAAGGCTGAGACGTATGCCAGATTTCACCTAGTATATACAAATCAGGCTTTTTAGCGAGAACTGCCTTTCTGAAATCTCTCCAGAACTGGTGGTCAATTTCATTAGCAACGTCCAAACGCCAAGCATCGATATCAAAATTCTCAATCCAGTAGGTCGCAACACTTAAAAGATAATCCCTAACCTCCGGATTAGCTGTATTCAACTTAGGCATATAGCTAGCAAAGGCAAAGGTATGATAAGGGAGTTGTCTTGGATTCTGAAGTTTATCCTCAGTAACTGGAAATTCTTGGATATGGAACCAATCTTTATATGGTGACTTTTCTCCGTTCTTTAGAACATCCTGCCATTGGGCAGACTGGTAGCCGATATGATTGAAAACAGCATCTAGCATAATCTTGATGCCCCGTTTGTGGGCTTCCTCGACTAGGTTACGAAAGACTTCCTTGTCTCCAAAGTGACGGTCAATTTCAAAATAATCCGTCGTATCGTACTTATGATTGGTCGTTGCTTCAAAAATCGGACATAGGTAAAGTCCAGTGATTCCCAAATTTTTAAGATAGTCTAAATGATCAATAATCCCTTGTAAATCTCCACCAAAAAAATCATCAATATTAGGTGCAATGGCAGCATCCCACTCTCGAGCTCCAACTGGAGTTAGATTAGGATTTCCATTAGCAAAGCGTTCTGGAAAAATCTGATACCAAACGGTATTTGAAACCCAGTCAGGTACCTGACAACCGTCAATTTCATGAATATAAGGAAGCTTAAAGCCGTTTCCATCAGCATCCAAGTTTTCTTGAGTATGTTCTACGCAACCCTTATCACCGTAAAAAACACCCTGACCTTCCTCATCAAGGAGCTCAAAGAGATACTGAATCCGTGCAAAATCAACCGATACCGTAACCTGCCAATAGTCAAATAGTGCATCTGAGGTTACTTTGGTCATTTCTTTCTTAGCTTCATACTTATCCTCAATGAAAATAAAGGGATCTCCATAGTGTAAGATAACCTTCTGAACATCATTTTTCTTGGTTCTAATTCGGATATGTAGCTGACCTTCTTTGTAAAGATAAGCATATTCTGATTCTGGTCTATGATAAATGGCTGTTAATTCCATCATTTGTCTCCTAAATAATCTACTACAGTTCTTGCGCAAACGTTTTCATAATTGCTAGTTCTAGTATACTATTTTAGCTGTTTATTTGCAAATTTTATACCAGTTTTACGATAGATATATAAGATAGACAAAGGTAAAATTGAGTAGACTCTTTTTGAGCTTTAAAAAGAGAGTTTCCATGAACCGGAAAACTCTCTCATCATTACGAATCAGATGATTAAAATAAAAGCTATCTGATATCTTTAATCTTCTAAAATGAAAATTTCTTCAACATGTAGTCGTAGCAACCTTGCAATTTTCATTGCTAGTTCAAGTGTAGGATTGTACTTGTCATTCTCGATAGCAATGATGGTTTGTCGACTAACGCCTAATATTCTTGCCATATCTTCCTGACGTAGTCCCTCAGACTTTCTTAACTGTTTGATATTATTTTTCATACAGCATTAGTCTTTCTGAAAAAAATAAACGCCAAGAGCCAATACTACGATAAGGATAACAACCATCAAAATTACTCCTTGAACAAGTTTATTTGGTTCTTTATACTCTTCATCACCAGCAATCATATTACGTTTCATTGCGGTTTGAGCAAATCCTTGCACACTTACAGATAAGATCAAAATTAAGCAAGGAAGCATTTCAAGTTTGCCACCACCAACAAGTGCTTGATAGATATTAAATCCTGTCCATGCACATAAACCCAAAAGCGCTGTTTTATAGCCCCACTCCTCAGAACGCAACTGAATATCTCTGTCCATTTCATCCATCTTTTTCATGGCTTTGTTCCTCCAAATTTTTGTAATAATGTCAAGAGCTCTTTACATTTCTTATTATACTCTAAATAGATGAAATGTCAAGATGTTTTAACATTTTTTATTTTCTTCATCTATTCTAAGAATATTCCTAACTCCAATTTACAGTCTAATCAATCTGACAAAGGGCAAGTTCTTTTAATCCTATTTTATCTTGACTTCATAAGCTTCCGCTATAGATATACTTTTAGTTATGTTAGACTTGAAGTTTATCCTCTCTTTTCTGTTTTCTTATCTCTATTTATACCTTAAATGGGCTTAATCGTTATAAACTGCCTGTTTATCATGAGATATTTTTCTACAAATTGACAACAGACAAAACAAAAAGCCATTCCTCAAGGGAACAGCTTTCTCACTTATAATTAAAGGTTTCTCCAGCCAACTTATCTGCTAGCTTGGGAAAGAGGGTATAAAACTTATGGGCTAGATTGAGCAAGATTGGGAGATTGAGCTCGCGTTTGTTTTTACCTATGGTCTTAACAATCTTTTGCGCGACAGCATCTGGTTCCAATAGAAAACGGTCAACCGACTTGAGATAGCTACCGTCTGGGTCTGCTTGGTCAAAAAATCCTGTACGGATCGGGCCTGGATTAACCGTTGTCACATAGACGCCATAGGGCATGAGTTCAAGGCGCAAAGCATTTGAAAAACCAATGACCGCAAACTTGGTCGCAGAGTATAGACTAGACTTAGCAGTCGCTATCAATCCTGCCATACTGACGATATTGATGATATGACCTTTTCGCATTTCCTTCATGCGTGCTGCAACTAAACGTGATAAATTCATGAGAGCAAAGGTGTTGACTTCAAACATTTGATGAATATCTTGATTAGAAATCTTGTCAAAATCCTCAAAAATCCCATAACCAGCGTTGTTAATCAAAACATCAATCTTACCATAACGGAGATAGAGGTCAGCTACCAATCCTTCTAAGGCTTGCTCATCGGTAATATCAATCTCGACCAATTCTGCCTGTGGATGATTTCCGTATAGTTGAGCTAATTTTTCCTTATTTCTACCTAGCAAAATGAGTTGGTCTTGAGGCAAGAGTTTGACCATTTCTTGGGCTAGACCCCCGCTGGCACCTGTAATGAGAATCGTAGACATACTTTTCCTTTCTCAATCTTCTAGATTTCCACTTCTTCTAGATCTTTAACCACATGAACATTTTCAAAAATACTAGCAGCGTCTTTCTTGAGCTGGCTGATATCTTTTGATAGGAAACGAGCACTGATGTGGTTGAGCAAAAGCCGTTTGGCACCGGCTTCTACTGCGACCTGCGCTGCCTGCATGTTAGTTGAGTGACCATGATTGCGAGCAATTTTTTCATCGCCCTTGCCATAAGTTGATTCATGGACAAGGACATCCGCATTGACAGCCAGACGCACACTGGCATCCGTTTTTCGAGTATCACCCAAGATAGTGATAATCTTACCTGGACGTGGAGCTGAGATGTAGTCTGCTGCCTTGATCTCGGTGCCGTCCTCTAATACAACATCCTGACCGTTTTTAATTTTTCCAAAAAGAGGGCCGAATGGGACACCAGCAGCCTTGAGTTTCTCAGCATCCAAGGTCCCGTCTAGGTCCTTTTGCATGATACGATAGCCGACACAGAAAATAGTGTGATCCAACTCCTCTGCATACACAGTGAATTTATCTGTTTCGAGAATTTTTCCTAGAGAATATTGGTCAAATTCATGGAAATGAATCTTATAGGGCAGACGAGAACCAGAGACACGCAAACTAGTCAAGACAAATGACTTAATGCCTTGGGGACCATAGATTTCTAAATCTGTCTGCTCTTCATTGGCTTGAAAGGCACGACTAGAAAGGAAACCTGGCAAACCAAAGATATGGTCTCCGTGCAAGTGGGTGATAAAGATTTTGCTGATTTTTCGTGGGCGAATCGTGGTTTCCAGAATGCGATTTTGCGTTCCTTCTCCACAGTCAAAGAGCCAAACTTCGTTAATCTCGTCCAAGAGTTTCAGCGCGAGACTAGATACATTGCGGGCTTTAGAGGGCTGGCCAGCCCCCGTTCCTAAAAATTGAATATCCATTCGATACTTTCTAATTAATCAATATATAACATAGCAGTGCGGTTTTCTGAGCGGAAATAATGCTTGCCAGTAAAGGCTTTAGCTTCTTGTAATAAATCTTCTTGACTATAACCTTTGAGACGTTTGCGACCATCAGCCAAGCTTTCCAAATCAGTCAAAGCTGTGAGATTATCTACGTTAACAACATCCTCTTCTCCGACAGCCTTCATATAAATCTTTCCAGATTCCTCAAAGACTAGCTGATGGGGGAAAATCTGAGCGATTTCAAAGAGCAAGTCAGCTGTGATTGTTTCCACAGCTTCTGAGAAAATCCTACCCAGACCTTCTTTCTCATAGCAAAAACCAAAAGATTTGCCTGATAGGTTAAGGCGAATAAAGGGCTTGCTTTCCAAAGCGAAACTTGGCTCAGCATTATAGAGGTTCAGTTCTTGGCTGACTTCTGCAAAATAATCTGTCGCAGCTTGAGGACTTTTTTTCTGGTAGAGCTCGGCAAAGTAGGCATTCACTACGCTGGGTGGAGGTGTAATGAGAGCTAGTTGCTCCTCTTCAGACCTACCAGCTAAAAGCTGGTCCAGATAGACCTTGTCTAAACTCGTATAGCCACCATACTTGAGAGCTAATGATTTGATATCAGTCATAAAATTCTTCTAATCTCCATTTATTTTTCTCAGAAATGTAGCCTGTGATGACTTCACCGTCATCTTGGTAGTCACGTTCTTCTAGGATAGCAACACTTTCTAAATCATGAATCTTGTAAGACTTAGAAAAAGGCACGCGCAAAGTAAAGGGTTCAAAAATTTCCTTGATCTTATCTAGCAATAAAGCCTGCAACTGTTCTCGACTATCTTTAGACTTTGCCGAAATCAGAGCATATGGTGTTTGGGTAGGCGTGAAATCCTCCACCAAATCCGCTTTATTATAAAGGGTCAAGCGAGGAATATCCTCCATGTCCAAGTCTTTCATGATGGAAAGAACTGTTTTTTCATGTTCCTCATGGTAAGGATTGCTGGCATCGATAACATGAACCAAGAGGTCTACATGCTTACTTTCTTCCAAGGTAGATTTGAAACTTGACACCAACTCTGTCGGCAAGTCTTGGATAAATCCAACCGTATCAGTTAAAGTCACCTGAAGATTGCCCCCCAGATGAATACTTTTAGTCGTCGCATCCAGAGTCGCAAAGAGCTCATCTGCCTCATACTGAGTCTTACTGGTTAGGGTGTTCATAATAGTTGACTTTCCAGCATTGGTGTAGCCAATCAAACCAATCTTAAAGGTACTTGACTCGAGACGTTTTTCTCGAACTGTCGCCCGATTTTTCTCCACCACCTTGAGTTGACGTTCAATATCCGTTATTTGATTTCGAACACTACGACGGTTAAGCTCCAGCTGGCTTTCACCTGGACCACGAGAACCAATTCCCCCTGCCTGACGGCTGAGCATAATCCCCTGACCAACCAAACGAGGCAAGAGATACTTGAGTTGTGCAAGATGAACTTGTAGCTTACCTTCATGGCTTCGAGCTCGCATAGCAAAGATATCTAAAATCAACTGCATACGGTCAATGACCTTGACACCTAAGACTTCCTCTAAATTGACATTTTGACGAGGTGTCAGACGGTTGTTGACAATGACAGTTGTGATTTCTTCTGCATCCACCATTTGAGCAATTTCTTCCAACTTACCAGAACCGACAAAGGTCTTGAAGTCGTATTTTTCTCGTTTTTGTCTGTAGCTATCGACTACAACTGCTCCAGCTGTTTTGGCTAGACTAGCCAGTTCTTCCATGGAGAGGTCAAAATTATCCATTCCCTGCAGTTCAACACCAATCAGCAGGACTCGCTCCTCTTTTTTCTCCGTTTCAATCATTTAAGAACTCCTCAATCTGGCTTAAAATACGCTCTTTTACACCAGATTCTCCTATCTGATAAAAGGTCACCTGCATGCGATTGCGGAACCAGGTTAGCTGGCGCTTGGCAAATCGACGAGTCGCCTGCTTGAGACTATCGCTAGCCTCCTCCAAACTTTGCTCCCCTCTAAAATAAGGAAAAAGTTCCTTGTATCCAATACCTTTGGCTGCCTGCACATCTGGATAATGGTCAAACAACCACTTGGCCTCATCCAATAGTCCAGCTTCAAACATGAAATCCACACGATGGTTAATCCGTTCATACAATTGACTGCGCTCATCGTCCAAACAAATAACCAGTGGCTCATATAAAGTCTCTTGATTTTCCAAATCTTGAGCAAAATGGGCAATTTCCAAGGCACGCATAGCACGGCGACGATTAAATTGGGGAATTTCAAGGCCTGCTTGATCCACCAGATGTGCTAACTCCTCATCTGAAAAAGGTTCTAGACTAGCACGATAAGCTAAAATATCCTCATGGGGTGTCTCCCCACCAAGATGATAGCCTTCTAGCAGACTCTGGATATAAAGTCCAGTCCCACCAGCAATAATTGCAAGCTTACCTCGGCTTTGAATATCCTCAATAGCTGTCTTGGCCTCTGAAACAAAATCAAAAGCCGAGTAAGACTCGGTTACATCTCTCACATCAATCAAGTGATGAGGGACAGTTGCCTGCTCCTCTGGACTAGCCTTGGCCGTTCCAATATCTAGCCCTCGGTAGACTTGTTGGCTATCTCCACTGACTACTTCGCCATTAAATCGCTGAGCAACTTCAATGGCTAGTGCAGTCTTTCCAACAGCTGTTGGACCAACAATCACAATTATTTTTGTTTTCATCGTTTTTCCTTGAAAAATTCCCATTTTTTCGTTACTATTATTATATCACAAAATGGACAGGCAGAAAAATGCTATCTCTTAAGCTATTTCCGTCTGATTTATAAATAAAAGGAGGAAGACTCATGGCTAAAGGATTTGCTAAAGGTCTCGTAACAGGTGTTGCAGGAACTGTGGCTGCTGTTGCAGGTGCAGTATACGCATTCAAAAAGAAAGTGATTGAACCAGAAGAACAAAAAGCAGCTTTCATCGAAGAAAACCGTAAAAAAGCAGCTCGCCGTCGCGTATCACGCTAATAAACAAAAAGAAGTTGGAAATTCCAACTTCTTTTGTTGTTCTTAAATAGCCAAATCAAATTTCAATTGCGGTTTCACTGGATCATAGTCAACCAACTCAAAATCTTCTGCTTTAATATCAAAGAAGTTGGTCTTGTCTGGTACATTCAAGACCAAACGTGGTTGGCAATTTGAAGGTTCACGACGGAGCAATTCCTGAGCTTGTTCAAATTGATTGTCATAGATATGAAGGTTATTGATAAAATAGAAGAATTTTCCAACTTTCCAACCAAAGTGTTTGGCAATCATCATTTGAAGAGCTACATACTGCATGGCATTGATGTGATGAGCAACCAGCATATCGTTAGAACGCTGGGTCAAGGTTGCATCCAGGTAAATTTCCCCATCTACTCGACGGACATCAAACATGGTCTGGAAGGCACACGGAAGAAGGCCATCTGTTTCTTCGAAGGCTTGGTAGTCCCAGAGAGAGATGATATTACGACGGTTCCAAGGATTAGCTTCCAACTGTTTGAGAATCTTGTTAATGATGTCATGCTTCTTAACAACAGCCCCGTAACGCTCACCGATTGTCCCTGTATCTCCTACTTCCCAGTCATTCCAGTAGTGAACATTGTACTTATCATTGAGAACTTCCAGGCTATTTGATTGATCTTGGTAAATCCAGAGCACTTCTTTAATGGCTGATTTGATAGCAATTGGACGCAAGGTTGTAATTGGAAATTCACCCTTAGACAAATCATACTCTGCAAAAGCACCTGTAATGTACTTGGAGTTGGCAACTGTTCCATCCTTATACTTGGGACGAGCTTGTTCTGAAAAGACTCCTTCATTGAGAATTCGCTCAATATTTTCTTTAAAAATCTTATCTGCTTTTGTCATTTACTCTCTCCTCAACGTTTATTCTTAACTAGTATAGCATAAAAAAAGAAAGGAGGAAAATCACTCGCTTCAAGATAGTGATTTTCTCCTTCTTTTGTTTCTTATTGCAAGACAAGAGATGCTGCTCCGATAACTCCAGCGTCATTTCCTAGAGTCGCAAGAGCTAATTTCGTTGTTGTACGAACTTGTGGGAAGGTATTTTCATCATAAACCTTTTGCACACCTTGGAGAAGGAATTCCCCAGCAGCTGAAACTCCACCACCGATAACGATTGTTGATGGATTTAGGATAGAACCGATGTTGGCACATGCAATACCCAAGTAACGTGAGAAGTTACGGTAAACGATCAAAGCGAGGTCGTCCCCTTCTTTTGCCAAATCAAAGACGGTTTTAGCAGTTACTTCTTCTCCGTCATCAATCAAGCGTTTTAAGGCTGCATCACCTTCATACTCATCTGCATAACGACGAGTCAAGTTGACAATACCTGTTGCTGAAGCTACTGTCTCAAGACAGCCTTTTTTACCACAAGTACATGGGATTGGTTGGTCAAAGTCAACAGTGATGTGTCCAAGTTCACCTGCAGCACCTGCAACACCGTGGAGCAATTTGCCTTCTGCCACGATACCGCCACCAACACCTGTACCCAGAGTCATAAAGACAACGTCTGGTTGGTTTTCACCGGCCCCCATCCAACGCTCACCAAGAGCAGCTACGTTAGCGTCATTGTCAATAAAGAATGGAATACCCAAGGCTTTTTCCATCTTTTCTTTGATTGGTTGAAGAGTTTTCCAGTTGAGGTTGTAGGCTCCGATAACAGTTCCATTTTCACGATCAACCACACCAGGTGAACCCATACCAATCCCTTGGAAATCCGTAGCTGACAATCCAAGCAAGTTCAAACGATGTTGAATTGATTCAATCATATCGTCTACGATATGGCTTCCTTCATCCAAAATGTTAGTCTTAATAGACCATTTTTCTTGGATTTCTCCTTCTTGAGTTAAAATTGCAAACTTGACAGAAGTTCCACCAAGGTCAATCCCAATAATCTTTTGACTCATCTTTTTCTCCTTTATATTTATTAATGGAAATGCTTACAGACATAGTATAACAAAATCGTTAGATTTGTGCAAAGCTTTGCATTACCTTTCCAGATTATTTCTACTCTATGGTTTCCACAAACCAGAAGCATCTACATAATAGCGTCCACCATCCACTCGCTCATTCTTAGCCATTTTACCATCCGATTTCAAATAGTAATTTCCTTGCCATGCATTGCGAGCATAAGATCCATCTGATTTCAAGTAATACCAGGCTTGGTAAGAAGAATCATAGACCCACTCACTCTGAGCCATTTTCCCATTTGACTTGAGGTAATATGAACCTTGCCAAGTATTATGCGCATAAGATCCATCTGATTTGAGGTAATACCAAGCTTTGTAGTAAGAATCATAAATCCATTCACCCTGAGCCATCTTACCATCTGATTTGAGATAGTAACTTCCCTGCCAAGCATTACGTGCATAAGATCCATCTGATTTAAGGTAATACCAGGCTTGGTAATAGTTATCGTATACCCACTCATTCTCAGCCATTCTTCCATCTGACTTGAGATAGTAAGCACCCTGCCAAGTATTTGTTACTGTTTTCCCATTTTCAGAAAAATAGTACCAAGACCCATTTTGACGAACCCAGCCACTTTCAGCTGCTACACTTGGGGTAGGTGCTACATTGGTGTTAGTTTGAGATGTACTCGACTTTTTCTCTTTTAAAACACCCTTAGGCGCATTCTTTGATTCACAGGCAATCCCATCATGATCTTTATCTAGAGTAGCAGAATACCCTGGTTCTCCCTTATGAATATCTGCATAACCATTCTCCCAAGCTTCCTTACAGCTTGAAAAATGGATACTTTCATCTGCCACAACTGGATGTAAAAACAAAGCTAGAGCAGGTAAAGAAGCTAGACCAAGTTTTAATAAATGACGTTTGTTCATGATTTCCTCCAAAAATTATAATATTAATCTCGATATTATTTTATCAAACTTATTTCAGCAATTCAAGAAAACTTCTAGTTATTTCTGCAAACTCTTTTGGTTTGGCCCTATTCAAGATATGAGGGCCCTCAGGGATAATCTGGAACTGGGAATTTGGCATCAGTTCTTGAATAGCTTTCATTGAACTGAGATTAGGCTTATCCTGACTACCACAAATTAACAAGCTTGGATAGGGACAATGTTGAGCTATGTATGTTAAATCAAGTGTTTTCAACTCCTCACTCACTCCAACTAAAAGACTTTTGTCTGCCCCTTGTTTTTCAAATACCTTTTTAGGAAGTAGTTTAAAAATCATTAACTGAATGAAATAGGGAATATTTCCTGAAAGTTTAAGCGGACAACCTGATAGGACCATGCCTTGAAGATTTGGCAAATCGTAACTTGAAAGCTCCAGTGCAAGTGCAGCACCTAGGGATAAGCCGACTAAGATAAAAGGTTCTTTCTCCTTAGATAGATGCTGATAGATACGTGCCTTAGCTTCTTTGTAAGTAGAAACTCTAGAAGGGAATAACTCTAAAGATTCTGAGGGATAATCTACCAGTAAGGCCTGAACTTCTTTCCAACTGTCAGCTGACTGACCTAAGCCATGCAAAAATATCAATTTCATCTCTGTCTCCTCTATTGTTCATTCATCTATACCTTTGATATCAATCACTAATTTTATCTGTACACCCTAAGTATACCATAAAAGCTAGAATCCTTATAGGAGTTCTAGCTTTTTACTGATATGATGGGCGGAATTCACTCAACATAATCCAACAAATAACCGTAACCTTTTTCTTCCATTTGATCCTTTGGAATAAAACGGATAGACAGACTGTTGATACAATAGCGAAGGCCTCCCTTGTCCTGAGGTCCGTCTGTAAAGACATGACCTAGGTGAGAATTCCCCGTTCGGCTTCTGACTTCTATTCTGTCCATATTGAAAGACTTATCTTCCATGTAAGTCGCAACGTCTGGACTGATAGGCTGGGTAAAGCTTGGCCAACCACAACCCGACTCAAATTTATCCTTCGAAGAAAAGAGAGGTTCACCAGTTGCCACATCCACATAAAGACCAGCTTCAAATTTATCCCAGTAACGATTTGAAAAGGCGCGTTCTGTTTGACTATTTTGAGTCACTGCATACTCCTCAGGAGAGAGGAGTTTCTTCAATTCATCATCACTCGGTTTTGGATATTTACTTGCATCAATAACCGGATAGGCTGCTTGATTGACATTGATATGGCAATAGCCGTTAGGATTCTTCTTGAGATAATCCTGGTGGTAGTCCTCAGCCACGATAAAATTTCTTAAGGCTTCCTTTTCAACCGCTAGAGGTTGATCATAATTTTTAGCAACTTGGTCAAAGACTTGATTGATAACTTCTAAATCTTTCTCATCTGTATAGTAGACTCCTGTCCGATACTGGGACCCTACATCATTTCCCTGCTTATTCTTACTGATTGGATTGATAATGCGGAAATAATGGAGCAAAATATCTTTTAGAGAGATTTGATTGGCATCATAGGTTACATGAACTGTCTCAGCATGACCAGTTTGTCCAATCAGCTCATACTTGGTTGTTTCTCCTCTCCCATTTGCATAGCCAGAGACCGCATCTGTCACACCAGCTACTCGAGAAAAGTACTCTTCCACCCCCCAGAAACAGCCTCCTGCTAGATAGATATCATGTAAGTCAGCATCTTTACTTGGTTCAGCTTTTTTCTTAGCTTTTTGACCCTGACTAACTGCTGCTTTCTTGATTTGAGCGGTATCTGTGTAGCTGGCGTTTCTTTTTTCCCAAAGAAATAAAACTCCTAAAATAAGGAAAATAATGATTCCAATCGACAGGATTATTTTTAATTTATCATTCATAATAAACCTCTAATCTATACTCTTTAAGGTCTGTAAAATAGTTTCCTTGTCCATAAAACCTGGCTGAGTCTTGACTAGTTTACCTTCTTTATCAATAAAGGCCTGAGTCGGATAAGAACGAACTCCGTAACTTTCCAAAAGTTTACCTGAAGAATCTAGAAGGACCGGAAGATTTTTATAGTCCAAGCCTTGATACCATTTTTTGAAGGACTCTTCTGCTTGCTCACCTTTTTGACCAGGAGAAACCACTGTCAAGACAACATAGTCATCGCCCGCTTCTTTTGCAAGTTCATCGGTATCAGGGAGGCTGGCTAGACAAATAGAGCACCAAGATGCCCAAAATTTGAGATAGATTTTTTTGCCTTTGTAATCAGATAAACGGTAGGTTTTCCCATCAACTCCCCTTAGTTCAAAGTCTGCAACCGTTTCTCCTTTTCTTGCTACCTGAGAGCTAACTTGCTCTTGTTTGTCTCCATTTCGACTATTAGCCTCGTTCGTCGTCTGATTTTTACAAGCCGATAGACAGACAAGACTAGCGCAAACCAATACAGATGCTTGCCATTTTTTCATCTTCATCACCTTTCTTATTATATATATGAATATAGATAATAATTTTATAGCTCTATTATATACCTACCTTCCTAAAAATACTTAGAATCTGCTCGGAAATTAATGACGCTTCTTGATTACCAAAAAACTCTCACCTGCTGAGCAGATGAGAGTTTTCGTTTTTTACTATATTTTTCTGATAAAGTCTTGTGGATATTGAGCACGCGCCCCGCCGATTAATTTCGGACGACTAGCAAGGGCAGTTACATGTGCATGGCCGATTGATTTCAAGACTGGACGTATAGGCACTTGAACATGCTTGATATGCATCCCAATGGCTGTATCACCAATATCTAGGCCTGCATCAGCTTTGATAAATTCAACCTCTACTGGATCTTTCATATAGCGAAAGGCTGCCAATTGACCAGAACCTCCTGCATGCAGAGTCGGTAAAACACTTACAATCTCCAGATTGTATTTGATTGCGACCTCTCGTTCCACTACCAAGGCACGGTTAACATGTTCGCATCCCTGAACTGCTAGATGGATCCCTCTTGCTGACAAGATTTCTAAGATTTTTTGAACAATTAATTCTCCAATTTCTTGGCTGGAGTCTTTCCCGATGCGACCTCCTATCACCTCGCTAGAAGATAAGCCCAAAACAAAGAGAGCCCCCTCAGGGAGAGAAGCCTTTGCCAATACATCGTCTAGGATTTCCTCAACCTCTTTTTGTAAATGTCCTTGGTCCATACTTTACCTCGCTTACTTCCTTCTATGATATCGTTTTTTTATCATTTAATCAAGCTGGAAACATGGTCCTACTTCCAATAGACTGTTCTATATTATTCAAATCGAAAAAGACAGAGAAATTCTCTCTGCCCCATTTATAAACATAGTTATACTTTTTGAAGTCCTTGAACAGCATCACGATTGATGATGACTTGTCCATATTCTTGAAGTACTGAGCGACTAATATCACTATCATCCGCAAATTCTCGCATGCGAGCCAATAACCAAGCTGGATAAAGACTTGGATGATCCTCTACATCTACCAAAACTGTTAGATAATATTGGTCATTCATTTTGTAAAGTTCTGAAGTCTCCATTTGGTAATCGACTGTCTTTGCAAAAGAAACCAAACTAGTTAAGTCGTCAAATCGTAAGATGTAGTAGATATAAGGTTCTCTTTTTCCTTCTTCAAGTTCAGAAATTTCCTCAATCGCTGCTTCCTCTTCTTTTTCAACCTGTTCTAGAGATTGAATGGCCTCAATATCCTCTTTAGTTTTCTCTGCCATGGTTTTTTCCAACGTTTTCAAGAATTCATCTGGAGACATTTTTGCTAACTCATCCATGTCAGGAAGATCTGCCAAATCCTCAAAATCCAAGTTCTGATCAATCTTAGACTTAGTTACAAAGACATCAACTTTGTCAGGTTTAGGTGTCACTCGGAAACTAAGCATTCCTGTATCTAAGAAACTGTCTGGCATTTCTAGCTCATCCAAGATTGCATAGAAAAACTCTTCTGTTTTTTCTTGTGGAACGAGAAAGTCTGCGATTTCCATTCCACGATCCATCAAATCTTCTAGAGACATCGTGATTTTTAAAGTCGTATCACTGATTTGTTTCATTTTCATAGTTCGTAACCTCATACTTTCAGTTCTATCTATTATACAAGATTTAAATGATTTTATCAAAAGAATGGCGTGGAAATTGCTTCTAAATATGCCCGCTTGATAAATCAAGCGAGCATATGATATATTCTATTTTTTCTACAAAAATATCTATTTTCGATAAGCTTTTATACTATGGCTATACCATTCCTGCATTTCTTTTGATGGTGGAGTCATATAATCCCCATACATCTGTGTTAAAAAGGCATCATAGTTTTTAGGAATTGGCAACATTCTTCCTTCGAATTCTATTAAAATCCGTTCTTTAAGAGTTCCTGCTGGAAAGACTTCTTTCATTTTTTCTTTCCCAACTCCAACAGCTCCCTCATAATCAGGATTTTTTGTCGCACTATTTTTTACTAATCGATCTATTTTCTTATAGAAATATCTCGGATTAACAAGTCTGAGAGGATACCAAGTACACAAACGGAGAAAGTCTTTTAATTTGCTATCTCCATGAACAGCACGCTCTTTTTTAATATATGCAAGCTGGCGCAAGGCAATATATTTATAACTCTTGTCAATAATACTCAAATCTGAAAATTGATCGATAGGAAAGACATCAATAAACAAGCTAGTATCATAACGCTTATGCTTTACATGATCTTCAATAACAGTTGATGTATCTAGAATAGCTGCAAAATTATTGAAGTACCATGAAGAAGTATCGTAGGAAAGAACACGATATTTAGGATGTTGATCCTCCTCAATCGCTTTTAATAAACGTTCATAGTCTTCTCTATACAGTGAAATATCGATATCATCATCCCAAGGAATCATTCCCTTATGGCGAACAGCTCCCAGCATAGTTCCATAACTGAGGAAATAAGAAATATTATGTTTTTTACAAATGTCATCAACATAGTCCAAAATACCTAGTTGAATTTCTTTAATTTCATTTTTTTCTAAGTACTGCATTTAATCCTCCAATTTATAGGCTTCAAATTCGTGACTATAAAACTGTTTTTCTTTAGGTGGTAGAATCATATAATCACCATAATACTGTTTCAAAATAGAATCATATTGTTTTGGTGCTGGAAGCAACAGATGTTCAAAAGGAACTTCAATCAAATCTTCAAACACTTTTTTGGTAAAAACTTCTTTCTCCTTAAACTTGGAAGGAATAAAAGCGATATATTTCCCATCTTTTACCCCATACTTTTGAATTTGCTTTTCAATTTGATTCGCAAAGAAGATTGGAGAAACTGGACGAAGCATAAACCAGAAGAATGTACGAATCAAGTCTTTTAGCTTGCTATCTCCATAAACGATATTCTTGTGCTTACTGAAGGACAATAACTTAAAGCTTTCCAACTTATAGCAAACATCGATAACTTTAGGATCGTTGAATGAATCCATTGGAAAAATATCAATAAAGATTCCAGAATCATAGGTTTTTGTATTTCGCGTGTCCACTATTTTCGTTGTCGAATCTATAACCTTGATAAAATTATTATAGTATCGTTCATCAGTTTCTAGAGATAAAATTTTATATTTAGACTGTTCTTGCTGAAATAACTGGATAAAACGTTCGTAGTTTTCACGGGTCATCGAGAGATCAATATCATCATCCCAGGGAATAAAACCTTTGTGACGAATCGCCCCAATCAAAGTACCATAATTGATAAAATAATCAATAGCATGCTTCTTACAAAACGAATCTATATAGGCTAAAATATCAAGTTCAAGTTGCTTAGCTTCTTCAATACTCAATCTTCTCATCTAATTCTCCTTAGATTTTCTTATACGTCCTTTAAGCGAAATAACATGCCCTAATAATTCATAAAAGATACTGTCTTTGGTCCAAACCAGTAAACCAATATAACTAATTGCTGATAAAACCATGATGATCAACATATTGATTAAGAAAGGTATGTTGATAACCATTTTGACCGGATAAACAAGATTAACTAAAAAGTAGATCGGAACAAATGTAAATGCGAAAAGAGAATAACGTATAGTATATTTAAAAATATGTCCTAGACTTATAAGCTTAGTCTTATGAATAAAGATAATGTAAAGCATCAGTAGAAAACTTTCCGATAGCATCGTCGTAATTAGATAATATTCAGGTGTAATAATATTATTAAAATAGAGAAGACTATCGAGAACTAAGTTTAATCCACCCGCAAATATGGTATAAACTGTAATTCTCTTTTCAAATCCATTTGTAAAAAGAATCTGAGATCCTAAAATAGTATCTAGGGCAAGAATAATAGTACGGAAGGCAAAGAGGGATGTTAAGATTCCACCACCAATGTATTTTTCACTACCGTAAAGAAGTATTGCATCAGGGCCTAAAACCATCAAGCCAAAACTCAAAGGGATGATAAAAAAGTTAAATATACGGCTCCCGCGATTAACTAAATTGACATATTCCTCTTTTTTTCCGATTCCTAGGTAGTAGCTCAAACGAGGTACACTGACTCCAATAGCGCCTGTAACAACACCTGCGATAACCGTTACAATACGTTGTGCCATCGTATAATAACTGACATTTACATCAACTCCAGTTTTTACTAGAAACAAACGATCCAGAAAAGTAAATAACATATTGGCGTTTGCAAAGATTAACATAGCCGTTAAAGGAAGGAATAGAGGCTTAAATTCTTTCAAAGAAACCTTTACAAACTGGATATCTCTTTTAATCCAAAAATAACTAATGAGATAATTGATTAGAGTTGAAAGACTCATAATCAGTGTATACACCACAATATCATGCTCATTTTTTACAAATACAAATATAGACACAAGCATGAGTATACGAATAAAAGCTGTTTTATAAAATAAAAAACTATAATTTTCAAGTGCTTCGTTAACCCATTCTATTGAGAAAATTTGAGCAATAAGTTGAACTCCCATTACCAAAAAGATTTTTTTGAGAACTGGATTATTAGTAAAGAAAAATGAATAGGAGAAAAGATAAACGATAGTCGTCAAAATCGTACAAACTACACACAAATAAAAAAGACTTGAAAAGACTTTATTTAAATCCTTCTTATTATCTTTTACATTACTAATTGCACGAAGACCATAATTATAAACACCATAGGTTGCGAAGGGTAAGAAGAAAGATAAGATGGTATCAACTGAGTTGAAATAACCATAATCTGTACGGTCTAGAACTCGTGCAACATAAGTACCTGTTAAAATTGGGAAAATTATGTTCAAAACACGAATACCCATATAAGCCAGGGCATTTAACTTAATACTTTTCATTCAATTTACCTCGTTGATTTATTATATCATAAAGTTTATTAAAAAGCCTTTTTGGCTAAGAATTCTATTTCTTACCTAAAGATTCTCCGTACATCAAAAGAGGACTTTTCAGTCCTCTTTTGATGTATTTTCGATTTTTCCCTAAAAACGGTAGGAATTAGAGTGCAAAAGCGATAACACCTAAAACGGAACGATTCATATTTCTCACTTCTTGCATACTTTCTTCAAATTTCTTATAGCGAGTAACACCATATTCTTCCACGAACAATACATTCTCAATTGCCAGAAGATCTTTGACATTTTGTAGGTTAACAAAATGAACACCCTCAAGATTCAATTTATATTCTGCCTGCAATTTACTCAAAATACGATTATTTGAACTTACAATTGCTAACGGTTGACCTTGGCACTTGTAACTCAAGAGTTCAGAAAGATTTTCAACAGTTGTAACAGTTGAAACAAAGTCTATTTGATAAGCAGAAAAATCACCTGCACGATTAATTGTCGGATTGAAAAGGTATACTAGAACATTTACCAAAATCACGATGATGACACATAGAATACCAATAATCACTAGGCGCAAAATTAGATTTTTCAAATTAAACCCTAAAGCAACTTCTCCATTCGGAGCCAACTCTTTTGAATTAATTGTTTCAAGCTTTTCAACTTTAACACCAGTATAAGTAGACTTGAATTTATCAATCAGTGAATCAAATTTGCTTTCAAGATACTCATTTACTTCTTTACTTGATGTTAAGATTTTAACACTTACACCAGCATTATCAATTAATGGGTTTATCATTAATTTTTTTGTCCAATAGTCACTTGAAGAATTCTTTAATGCTGTTTCAGTAGTATCTAAATCTTTGGCCATTTCCTTCATTTTTTCTGAATCAACATCATTAAAAAGAAAAGCACCATTCAAATTACCATCAATTAATTTTGCATAAAAATCACTATAACCTCCAATTTGATGACTCACAATGGTTTTCGATGATTCTTCTGGAGCAGTAATTTTATATGTAATGTAAGTCGAATAATTTGTAGAATCTTTTATTGTATTTTTACTTTTAACTGCCTTCAATGTATATGGTACAGCTATGAGTGCAAATAAAGCTAGTAAAGCTAGCAAATTCACTTTACGTTTTTTATAAAGATTTGCGAACAAATCAGCTACAGAATAATGTTCAAACATGTATTTCCCCTTTTTTGATTAAGTGATGATTTTCTTTTGTAAGCATTTTTGCTACGAAAATGATAATAAGAACAATTCCCCAGAACTGCATTGTAAAAAGATTAAAGAAACTTTCTGAGAAACTACTTCTTGGCATAAAGAATAGATTATTCAAAATTAACAAAGATAGTGCAAATAAAATTGTTCTCGAACGATAAGCTACTTGTAACATAGCTATAAAGAGCATACCAAGTAAGATACTTAGTAGAAATAGTCCCAACATACCATAATCGGTATACAATTCCATGATATAACTACTTCCAATACCATGTCCTTTCAAATACTCTTTATTTAAAACAAGATAAGACAAATTGTGGGCGTAACTATTGCTATCAATTGCTAATTCAATACTATTTGTTGTATGCTCAAATGGTTTGGCACCGAAGATGATTCCAATACTTCCTCTTGCAAAATAGTCAACAATCGGTCCAAAAGTGAAATTTCGAAAATCTCTATAAGGAAGACTACTGTTATATAAGAATCCTCTCGCTAACACTCCAAAACTGGTTCCTTGTTTATAAATAAAATCTAATAATAAATCAAAAACTCCACTGTGTGATACTTTTGCATTATCTCGAACATAGTTTAGTGCTCCCATCGCAAGCATGAGAACAGGTGTTCCCATGTAAATGGCTATTTTTTCTTTGAAACCAATCCATTTACCTTTCTCTGTTTGTTCTCGTATAAAGTAGTAAACAAAGGTAAAAATTAAACTTAGAATAAAAGGATTTCTGGTACCTATCACCAGATGTATCAAGTTAGCTGTAATAAAAGCTACTAAAACCATCGTTGCATGTAATTTCTTAGGCTTTGTTGCTAGGTAAACACACATGGCATAAAGCGTGAAAGTCGATAAGATATACGTATAGTAGGGCAGGTGACTTTCAAAATGTGCATAATAATTATAATAAGAAGTTTGCAAACGATATAGTAAGCGCTCAAGTAATCTCAGAAAATAAAAAGGATAGGTGAGAAAAAATACACTCAATGAAACCAAGCGTAATTTTTTTACATAATTGACATGCGATTTTTTTTCCACTATGACAGGAGCTTTACTTTTACGAGCAAGATAATAATTGGCTATAAATCCACCTATTGTCAATCCTAAAATGGATACAATAACAACTAGGAAAGCAAATCTATAAGCTATCGGTTGGTAAGTGTCTAGTGCTCCATCTCTGAAATAATCGATGGTAGGTCTAGATACCAAAAAAATAAAAATTGTAATAAAGAATATAAAGTGAATCAAATAGTATTTGATATTATTCCAGCAAAGTAGCAGACTACTAATTAAGAGCAAAAGCAAAGTTGTCAGAAGTCCTACGTTGTTACTGGAGAACAAATAACTGATTCCACTTATTATGGTAACGATATAACTTAGAATCGTAATCGTTAACAAAATTCGTTTGCCATCAACCATCTCTTCCCTCCTTTTCTAATTAATTTTTTTCGATTGCTCAATATTTTTTAATAATAATATTCGGTAAAATTTTATATTTGCAAATAGTGCTAAGGCACTGATACGTCTTCCTTTTCTAAAAATACTATTCTTAAAAATAGCAAAGGCATGTTTTTTTAAATATCCATAAATCCTTGGATAATCTTTAAACTCTTTGAAATTCTCATCTAAAAGCATCTTATCTAAAACAACAAAATGTGCATGAGCCAGTCTGAAAAAAGCCTCTTTTTGCAATTCTGGATAGTAAGATATAACATAATTATAAAATATTTCATATACGTCCACACAAGAAAGATCTTTTTCAGAAAATGGTTTTGTTGTGGAACTATCGCCTCTATGAAAATAATAATAGTGTGGCTTAGTATTTATAACATACTTCTTGGCTACGTTAATCAAATCAAAATGATAATACGCATCCTCATATATTTTCCCGATAGGAAAAGATAGGCTCTTAGCTATCTCTTTTTTTATCAATTTGTTACAAATACTACCTGGAACTTTTTCTCCTACTAGATATTCTCTCAAAAAATCTTTTGAATCATAAACAAAGTAATCGTTTATATTTACTGACTGTGGTGTTTCACTATTTGAATATACGTTCATAACACCACAACTAGAAACATCCGCATCTTCTTTGACTAATTGTTTATATAAGGTAGCAATCATCTCAGGATGAATATAGTCATCTGAGTCAATAAAAATTAAGTATTGACCATTTGCTAAATCTCTTCCGTAGTTTCTTGCTTGCGATTGTCCTTGATTCATTTGGTGGTATACTTTTATCCGCTGATCTACAAGTGCTATTTCTTCTGCAATTTTTCCACTTTCATCTGTAGAACCATCATCAACAAGGATAATTTCGAGATTTTCATAAGTTTGTTGCTGAATGGATGCTATTGATTTTTCAAGGTATTGCGCCACATTATAAACAGGAACAATGACACTAATTAATGCAGTTTCCATGCTACTCCTCTATTAGTTTTTCTACTTGTTCAATTTGTTTTGCAATCGTAAATTGCTGAATAAATTTGCTGGCCTCATTGGCATCAAAATTTGATGCAGCTGTCATGTAGTTTTCAATCTCTTGAGCTGCTTCTTGATTACTTTCAACGATTTTACCAAATCGTCCTTCCTGAGACAATTCCTCTGCACCACCTACTTCTGTTGATACAAAAGAAATACCCAGGCTCAAAGCTTCAACATAGACCCCAGGGAAACCTTCCTGTTTGGACATGGATAAGAGGACTTTCATATGGGACAGATACTGATAAGGATTCTTTTGATACCCCAAAAAGTGTATATAATCTTCAAGTTGGTATGCTTGAACCTTTTTTTTCAGCTCCTCTTCCATATCACCAGCCCCTATAAAATAGAGGTGATATTTCTTTCCTTGTTGGTGTAAAAGCCGTATTACTTCAACAACTCGATCAGAGCCTTTATTTTCTTCAATGCGACCAATTGTGCAGATACTTTGAGGTTCTATTTCAATATCAATCTTCTCTCTTGATTTTTTCAAAATACTTTCAAAATTATAGCCATTATAGACTGTTATCAATTTCTTTGAGTACTCTGGAAAAACTTCTTTGATAGAATAGCTAGTTTTCTTTGAAATTCCTACTATCCTATCAGCAGCATCTAACTGACGTTTATGAGATTCGCGTTTCGAACTATCTGTTAAAAATTCTTCAATACTTCCATGAATCCAAGAAATTTTCTTCACTTCTTTTCGTTTAGAAAATAAAAGAGGAGGATTCATAATGGTAAAAGACACCTCTACATCATATTGATCTTTTACAAGTAGGCGTCTTGTTAATCTCGGGAAATAAATTCTCAATCTCCACAATAGCGCTCTTAACCATCTTGGTTGGCGATAATCTTGAAGGGCTTTTAAAATTCTCACATTGTCAGGTACTGGTTCGTATCCTTTGTCAAAATGTTCTATTTCAAGGATATCTATATCATACTTCTTCGGATCCAAGTTTGAAACAATCGTTGAAAGGATTTTTTCTGCACCTCCACCTAGAGAGAAGGACCACATAAAAAATAGAATTTTTTTCTTATCCACCATATTCTCCCTTATATTCTACATAGCTTTTATCCATATCTGATATAACGGCATCATGATGTGGCACTTGCTTTTCTGCCGGCGGTGGTGTCATATAATCTCCAAAAGCTGTGCTAAGATAGGCATCATATCCAACTGGAATTGGCATTTCTGTTCCTTCGAATGGTAGGAAAATGTTATCTTCAAAGGCTTGGATTGGATATTTATTTTTCATATAGCCAGGTCCTGAGCATAATTCTGTAATGCCATCACTTTCAGCTAGTCCATACTTGGTCATTTCTTTCTCAGCCTTTTTCCAAATACGATAACGAAGGGCTTTAGGAGTTAATCCTAATAAAATGGTACTTCCCCATTTCATGAGAGCTCCATGCTTTTCTGGAATGGTTTGTGCACAAAAGAGGGAATAAATCAAAGCCCAACGGACCTGTTTCTTGCGATCTGCTGGATTTTTAGGGTAGTAGTCCAAAGGAAGAACGTCAAGAGCCAATCCGTGTGGAAGGTCCAAATCTTGTTGATATGGCTTGATGCATGTTGTTTCCTTATCTCTAATAGTGATAAAGAGATTACGGTCGACAAAGTCTATAGAACTTTTTGAGAGGAAGTAACGCTCGTCCGCATAACGAGGCCATAGCTCTGCTAATTTTTCATAATCCTTGCGTGGCATAAAGAAGTCTAAATCATCATCCCAAGGGATAAAACCCTTATGTCGTAAAGCCCCAATAGCTCCGCCACCACACAAATAACAGAGTAAATCATGTTCTTTACAAAAGGCGACAAAGTATTCAGCCATCTCTAGGCTACGAGCTTGAATTGCCTTTAAATCACTCATCTCAGTTTCTTCCTCTTCAATAGAATTACATCGTTTTATTATACCAAAAAATGGT
Source organism: uncultured Streptococcus sp. (assembly GCA_963528105.1). Lineage (GTDB taxonomy): Bacteria > Bacillota > Bacilli > Lactobacillales > Streptococcaceae > Streptococcus. Next base: position 31,271 of record CAURUY010000006.1, read on the forward strand.
CAAAAAATCCATCTGATAATGTTAAAAATCAAAGCTCGAGGCACCCATTTTTTGATGCTTCAAGCTTTGACTGATTTGCTACTTATTATCTAAATCCCATTTGAGCTAACTTGTTCTGGTAGGCTTTTTGATTCACTCGAAGAGCTTGGCCTCCATAGACATCGTAATCGTCTACCCAGTCTCCAAGCTCTGGTATTGTTAGTTTTTCAATACCATTCTGACCTCCTTCAAGGACGGATAATCCATTGGTCAATAAGAAGGTATATGGAAGGTTTGTAGAGGTCATACCAAATACTTTCCCTAGCGCTTCTGAACCTGTAAAAAGTTTTGTAGGATCCTTAATCTGCTGTAAAACAGCTGTCATGACTTGTTGCTGTCTACGTGTACGCCCATAATCTCCTTCGTCATCATCACGAAAACGAGCATAATTTAGAAGAGTTGAGCCGTTCATCTGCTGTGTACCACTACGAATGATTTGGGTAGGTGATTCACCATCTTTTTCATGCAAATCATCTCCAACTTCTGCAGCTGTCACTGGAGCTCCGTTTAACGTTGAAAATTGAGCATCAATCGTAACACCATCTGGGAAAAGCGTATCGATTGCAGTCGCAAAGGCTTGGAAATCTACAAGGGCATAATATTTGATATCTAAATCAAAATTATCTTTAAGGACTTTACGTACCATCTCAGCCCCTTTTTTTCCTTCTTGTTCACCCAATTCGTAGGCCAAGTTTAATTTATGGTCAGCTTGTTTTTGGCCGTTAATGACTTGGCTATAACCATCAATATAAACGAGGTTATCCCGCATAAAGCTAACTAGTTTAAGCTTTTTATCTTTACCACTAACATTAAGAACCATGATGGAATCTGTCCGAGTTTCGGCACTATTCTGTCCAATACGGCCATCCGTTCCCAAAATAAGAATATTCACTCCGTCTCGTGTATCCTGTCCATTGAAGACTTCAACCTGAGCGGCTTTAGCATCTTTTACCCCATTTGAGCTGTTCGGATTGGCTGATTGGAACCCTTTCAAGAACATGAAAAGCATTCCTAATGCTGCGACAAGCAAAAGCATTCCTATCCAAGCAAGGATCCGTTTAAAATGAAAGACTCTTTTTTTCTTAGGTTTCTTTGGTTTCTGCTGTTTGGGAATCTTAGCTTTAGGTTGAGAGAGACTACTACGACGACTAGCTCGACTTCGATTCGTATAACTTGGAAGGCCTGTGTTAGAGTTAGTATATTCTTGAATTTCTTCTTTTTCTTCAGCAGCTGAACTCTCTTCTCGTTTACCTTCTAACTTATCTTGTAAAAAAGCAAACTCTCTCTTTTCTTTATCATTTAGATAGTAGATATTTTTTAAGAGATAGTCATAACGTAGTTTTTCGTGATGGCTGAGAGGATTTTCTTTACTCATATGCTCTCCTTCCTTGGTCTTTTATCATATAGATGGGATAGGCCCCCAATGTTTTATAGTGAATTCCAATGGCTTCTAATTCTTTTTGTGCAAAATGCACCAATTCTTTTTCTGAATAATCCACATCAATAATAAAGAAATACTCACCTAAGGCTGTTTTAAGCGGTCGACTCTCAATCTTAGTCAAATCAATGCCTCTCCAGGCAAAGGTGGAAAGCGCCTTATATAATGCTCCTGGAAGATTATCTGGCAAGGTCAAGGCTAAACTCATCTTTTCAGTATCTGCATCCAAAGGGATTTGGGGTAAGTTCGGTCCCAAAACCCAGAAACGAGTGAAATTAGCTTCCATTTCCTGAATATCTTGAGCGACCAGTTTTAATCCATATTCTTCAGCAGAGCTTTTTGGAGCAATGGCTGCAAATGGTTGATCAGGATGCTCAGAAACATATCGCGCAGCGTAGGCTGTACTTGCCGTTACCTCTAATTGAGCGTCTGGAAAATGTTCATCGATAAATTTCTTCCCTTGAGCCAAGGCCTGCGGATGAGAAAAGATTTTCTCTATTTTAGACTGTCCTGATACTACCATCAGCTGTTGATGGATTGGCTGAACAATCTCTGCCACAGCTTGAATGCGAGCCTGGTGGAAAAGATAGTCCAGAGTCTCATGGACACTACCTTCAATGGAATTTTCAACCGGCACTACTGAATAGTCTACCAAGCCCTGTTCGTAAGCCTTGATAACGTCTGTAATATTTGAAAAAGGCTCTAGTTCCTCATGAGGAAAAGCCGTCTGCACCACATGGTGCGAAAAAGATCCTTTAGGACCTAGATAGGCAATTTTCATGTCAATTCCTCTATAATTTCCTCTGGGCTTAAGCTTGATACGTCTACAATCTGACTTGCTACTTCCTCATACCAGGCCTGTCTTTGATTAAAAATCGCAGCCAAATCTTCCTTGCTATTGTTTAGAAATAGCGGGCGTTGATTGCCTTTATCAGCTGAAATTCGCTGGTACAGGGTCTCAAAATCCGCTTTTAGGTAGATGTTGTCTGGATTTTTCTTGAGCAAGACACGATTGCGTGGCGAAATAACTATTCCTCCGCCTGTAGAAATAACTTGATCTGTCTTCAGCAGTTCAGCTAGGACTTCTTCTTCTAGCTGGCGGAAGGCTGCCTCTCCATTTTCTTCAAAGAAACGAGCAATCGACATCCCCAGACGTTCTTTCAGCAAGGCATCCATATCTACGAAGTCAGAATCCAGCTTTCTAGCAATAGTAGTTTTTCCTGAACCCATAAAACCTAGTAAAACCTTAGCCATGAATCAAAGTCTCCAAATCATCAAAGAAGCTTGGGTAGCTTGTGTTAATAGCTTCTGCACGGTCCAATTCGACCTCTCCATCTGCAACTAAGAGAGCTGCAATGGCTGTCATCATACCGATACGGTGGTCTCCAAAGGTGTTGACTCTGGCTCCATGAAGGACAGATTTCCCTTTGATAATCATGCCGTCTGCTGTAGGAGTAATAGTTGCTCCCATGCTATTTAAAGCATCTGCGACAACTTGAATGCGGTCCGTTTCTTTTACCTTGAGTTCTTCTGCATCTTTGATAACTGTTTGACCTTGAGCTTGGGTAGCAAGGAGCGCGATAATCGGCAATTCATCAATTAAACGTGGAATCAGGGCTCCACCAATTTCTATCCTGTTTAGTTCTGAAGTCTCGACAGTCAAGGTTGCAGATTTAGCAATTGGATCCATATCAGTAATCTCTAATTTCCCGCCCATAGCTCGGATAACATCAATAATCCCTGTACGAGTTTCGTTAATACCGACATTCTTAAGTACAACTCGAGAATTTGGCACAATCAAACCTGCTACTAACCAAAAGGCTGCACTAGAAATATCTCCTGGTACGACAACCGTTTGTCCACTAAGTTTCTGTGGCCCTTGAACAGTGATTTTCTTACCATCGACACTTAAGTCTCCACCAAATTGACGCAGCATATCTTCTGTGTGGTTACGAGTGCACTCTTTCTCAATGATGATAGACTGACCATGAGCCTGCAAAGCCGCAAAAATCAAGGCTGACTTGACTTGAGCAGAGGCGATTGGCAATTCATAATGAATAGGTTTTAAGTTTTTTGTACCCTTTAAGTGCAACGGTGGCAAGTCTCGCTCTGTTTGACCTGAAATGCTGACTCCCATTTTTTTCAAAGGAAGAGTCACACGGTCCATAGGGCGTTTAGAAAGACTGTCATCTCCAAACATTTCTACTTCAAAGTCTGTACCAGCAAGGACGCCTGAAATTAAACGAATAGAGGTCCCAGAATTCCCCATATCCAGAGCTTTCTGAGGGGCTTTCAATCCATCCAGCCCAACACCTTGAATGGTAACGGCACCGTCTTTGTCCTCAATCTCTACGCCGAGGTCACGAAATACCTGCATGGTTGACAAGACATCTTCACCACGCAAGATATCATAAACTTTAGTCTCACCCTCAGCCAAACTCCCAAAAATGATAGAGCGATGACTGATGGACTTATCCCCTGGTACTCGAATACTACCATTCAAATGGTCAATGTTTGTTTTTAATTTCATACAGGACCTCATACTTGCAATACTTTTTCTTATTTTATCATAAAAAGTCAGAAATTTCTTAAAAATTCCTGACTTTATGAGGTAAATTCTTATTTTAAAAGTTCTGAAATTGGCTCAAATACAATCTTTTCGATATCAGATAGGTAAATAGAAAGTTGTTGTTGTTTGGCAAAGAATGCTGACAAGAGACTATTCTCTTGAATCTGCTTACCAAAGCTTTCCATTTTTTCTTGGAATGAAGCATCAGGCATTTGTCCTGTCTGTGCCAGCGTTTGAAGTTCTTGCTGAAAAGCAATATAATCCGCAAAAATTTTGCTAGCTTCTGCATCTGCTTGGATGGCATCTCTAGCTTCTTTAACAGCCTTGTATTCAGGCAACTCACGTAGCCCACGACTGAGTGCATTTGCACTATCATAAATATTTGACATAATTGTCCTCCTTATTCTTTTCTTATAAAATTACTAGTCACTCTGTAATTTTTATTGTTGTGCAATTACTTTTATATGACCTCTTGAATGTCCATTGCTTAATTCCTTATCTGGTATATAGTCTATCTTCAAAGTTCCTAAATTAGAACCTGTTTTTATTTCATTTGATATAAGTTTATCAAAAAAGTTATTTATATCATCATCAGATAAGGATGATTCAATCGATTTAACAATATCATGAAATACTTCTTTCATCCCTGCTACACCCGATGAACTATTTTCATTTGTTTGATTAATTGTTACATTAATTTTATCAGTATCATTTGCATGTAAAAGTTCCAAGTAATAACCGTAACTTGTTGCGAAGTATTTTATTTTTATATTTCCTTTTTTTATATTTTCTAATGGACTATTAGAAATGTCGTTATAGTTATTGATAAAATCATTTACAACTTTATCATCTGCAAATTTAGGAGTCTTTTTCTCAACACTTGATTCATTTTTTGAACTCTCTGTTGTATCATCAACCTTGACAGTTGTCGTATCAACATTAACATCTGAACTTTTTTTATGGCCATTTTTAATAGCACATCCACTAAGTAACATGACAGTTATAAAGATAATACCTAATACAGATTTAATTCCCCTATTTGACATAATTGTCCTCCTTATTTAATAACGACTGTGTAGTCAGTATTTTCTGTAATGACTTGCTCAGCACGTTTTAAATCCTGAGCATTCTTAAAGGAAATTTGCAGAATCCCGTGAACATCCTCACGATTTTCCTCATTGATATGGATATTGACCAAAGAAGTTCCACGTAGCAATTCCAAGATGCGTAAAATCACATCTTCCTCATCGGGAACGTCTATATAGAGATCATATGAGCTATCTACTCCTCCACGTTTATGGATTTCCATAGCTTGACGTTGCTCACGTGCTTGATTAAAAAAGTTCCAGATTTGGTTTTCATCACCTTTGCTAATGGCTTGCTCAATCTCGTCCAAACGCCCCTTGAAATCCTCGATGCGTTCCATAATGGTCTCTCGATTTGATAAGAGGATAGAAGTCCACATACCAGGCTCACTTTCAGCAATCCGAGTCATATCTCGAAATCCACCGGCCGCAAAGCGCCGCGCCATTTCATGCTCTTCAGCATAACTTGCAGTTTGCCCCATCAAACCTGATGCTAAAATATGTGGAAAATGACTAATCTGAGACGTCACTCGGTCATGCTCTTCAGCATCAATTTCAATGAAACGAGCATGAAGACCTGATAGCAAATCTCTCATTTCTTCGAGCGTATCCGAAGTTGTCAGACTAGATGGCGTGAAGATATAATAGGCATTTTCAAAAAGGTTGACATCGGCAGACGCCGCTCCTGTCTTGTGGCTCCCTGCCATGGGATGCGCTCCAACAAAGCGAACAGACTTATCAGTAAAATACTTCTCAGCTGTAGCCACGATAGCTGACTTGGTAGACCCAGCATCCGAGACAAGAGCTCCTTCTTTTAAATTCAAGGTTGCCAACTTCTTGATAAAAGCAAGAGTCTGCTGGATAGGAAGTGTCAAAATAATAATATCCGCAAGTGGAGCAAAACTGGCAAAATCATCCGTCGCACGATCAATCATTCCTCGCTCCAAGGCAATATCTCTAGAAGCTTGACTGCGATTGTATCCTAAAATTTCATAATCAGGATGATCCCGCTTGATTCCAAGCGCCATGGAAGCACCAATCAAACCCAGACCTGCGATATAGATGGTTTTTGCCATAAGAACTCCTTAATAATTCTTTGTATATTCCCGATGTTTTGCAATAGCTTCTTTTAGTTCTTCCAAATTATCAGAAGAGAATTTCTCAAGGATTTCTTGAGCTAAGACCGTTGCTACGACTGCTTCCATGACTACACCTGCTGCTGGAAGAGCGGTTGGATCACTTCTCTCCACTGTTGCTTTATAAGGCTCATGAGTTTCGATATCAACACTCATCAATGGCTTATAAAGAGTCGGAATTGGTTTCATAACCCCACGGACAACAATTGGTTGACCATTGGTCATCCCACCTTCGAAACCTCCAAGATTATTAGTACGACGAGTATAGCCGTCTTCTTGTGACCAAAGGATTTCATCCATGACTTGGCTACCCTTGAGATAACCTGCCTTAAAACCAAGTCCAAACTCTACGCCCTTAAAGGCATTGATTGAGACAACCGCTTGAGCTAGTCTTGCATCTAGTTTGCGATCCCATTGGACGTATGAACCCAGACCAACTGGTACCCCTCCTACAACCGTTTCAACAACACCACCGATGGTATCTCCGTCACGTTTAATTTGGTCAATATAGTCCTTGATTTCCTGCTCACGTTCTTGATTGACGATAGAAACTTCTGACTGGGCAGCCAGTTTCTTAATCTCTGCGACTGTTAAGTTTTCTGGAACATCGATTTCCTTACCACCAAAGACAACAACATGGTTGGCAATTTCAATATCAAGCTCAGCCAATAGACGTTTAGCTACAGCCCCAACTGCTACCCGCATAGTCGTTTCACGGGCAGATGAACGTTCCAGGGAATTTCGCAAATCATCAAAGCGGTATTTGATGCCCCCAACCAAGTCAGCGTGACCTGGGCGGGGATGAGTAATTTTTCGTTTACCTTTAAGTTTATCCTCAATATCCTCGACAGACATGATATCTAGCCACTTTTGATGGTCTTTGTTAATGACATCCATGGTAATGGGAGCCCCTGTCGTCTTACCATGACGAACGCCAGAAGTAAAGACAATCTGATCACTTTCAATCTTCATGCGTCCACCACGACCATAACCACCTTGGCGACGTTTGAGATCCTCATTGATATCCTCGGCAGTTAAAGAAAGACCTGCGGGAATTCCTTCAATAATTGCTGTCAGACGAGGGCCATGTGATTCTCCCGCTGTTAAATATCTCATACACTCTCCTTATTTTACCAAGTAATCTTTCATTTCTTCGAGAGAAACGGGGTGAATCGTTGCTGAACCAAGCTCTGGTACCAAGACTAACTTCAAGGTATTCCCACGTGCTTTTTTGTCATGAGTCAAAGCCTGATAGAGCTTGTAAACATCCCAGTTTTCATACTCAACTGGAAGACCAAACTTCTGACACATCTCTCGGATAGACTGAGTTATTCCAGCTGGCATGAGTCCTTTTTCTTCGGCCACCTTAGAGACTTGAACCATTCCCATAGCTACTGCCTCGCCGTGCATGACTTTTCCGTAACCAGCAGTTGCTTCAATGGCATGGCCAATTGTGTGACCAAAGTTGAGATATAAACGAATGCCATTGTCCAACTCGTCCTCAACTACCATCTTGCGCTTCACCTGACAAGAGTGTTCAATCAAACTTTCTGAATGCTCTAAAATACTTTCTACGGAACCATCCATTTCAGATAATAGGTCCCAAAGTTCTGGATCTTCAATTAAGCCATACTTGATGACTTCACCCATTCCTTCAATCAATTCTCTCTTCCCTAAGGTTTCAAGAACGGTTGGATCAATCAAAACGCCGTCTGGTTGGGCAAAAGTTCCCACCATATTCTTAGCAAAAGGTGTATTTACTCCGGTCTTTCCACCGATAGAAGAGTCCACCTGAGCCGTCAAACTGGTCGGAATTTGGGCAAAGTGAATACCTCGCATATAGGTTGAGGCTACAAAGCCAGCCAAATCACCAACTACACCACCACCTAAAGCTACTATTCCGTCACTGCGAGTCAAGTCTTGCTTAACTAGAAATTCATAAGCCTTTTGAACCGTGGTTAGATTTTTTCGCTCTTCACCCTCTAGAAAAGCAAATACTGCCACTTGAAAACCAGCATCCTCTAAGCTCAACTTGACCTTTTCTGCATAAAGAGAAGCCACACGATTATCCGTGATAATAACGATTTTTTGAGGTTGCCATAATTCTCGCAACCATTGACCTGCTTGAGACAGACACTCTTTTTCAATCCAAATATCATAGGGATGATGAGGAAGGTCTATTCTGATTTTCATCGCAGTTCTCCTTTTTCTTTATTGATACTTTTGTGTTAATAATTCCCAAATTTGATCAGTTGGCATTTCCTTGCCAGTCCATAACTGAAAAGCTTCAGCTGCTTGATAGAGCAACATACCAAGGCCATTAACAGCGAGATTACCCTGACTTCTTGCCCACTTTAGAAATGATGTCTCAAAGGGTTGATAAATGACATCTGCTACCAAGAGACCTGCTGACAACGTGATGTTTGTTGGAACTGGTGAGGACTTCCCATCCATACCCACACTGGTCGCATTTACCAAGAGTTCAGCTTGAGTGATGCTAACTTGAAGATTTTTAACATCATCTAGTGAAAATAAATCTACTTTAAATCCTGTTTCAATTTGTAATTTTTTTAGATATGGTCTTGTTTTTTCAAGAGAGGCTGAGCGTACAAAGACGGAAATCTGACTGATTCCATCCAAGATTGCCTGTGTCAAAATTGCCTTGGCTGCGCCGCCTGCTCCTAACAAAACCATTCTTTTCCCAGATATTTTAAAAGAAGGCAAGCTCTTAAAGAATCCCTTGCCATCTGTGTTATATCCGATTAAAGTTCCATCACGGTTCACGACTGTATTGACAGCACCTATTAAACGAGCCTCCTCGCTCAACTGATCTAGATAAGGAATCACATGCTCCTTGTAGGGCATAGAAAGATTGATTCCAAACATCTGATAGCGGCGAATATTGGCAACTGTTTCTGCCAAGTCAGTCGCTTCTACTTCCCAAGCTAGATAAACACCATTGGTATTGGTTGCTTCAAAAGCGCTATTGTGAATGAAGGGAGAAATGGAATGTTTGATAGGATTTGCGACTACAGCTGCTAAACGTGTGTAGCCATCAATCTTCATTTAAAAGCTCCCGAATTTTTTGCATGCTAGATAGAGAAATTTGCCCTGGAGCACTGGCTTCGTCCAGACTTGCAAAAGACCAGCTAGAACCCGTTACATCTGAGATAATGCGAGAGACCTTGCCCACTTTTCCCATAGAAACTGTTACATATTCTTGTTCAGGATTCAATGTTTTAAAGCCTCGTGTAAAATTCATCAAATCCAATACATCTTGTTCTGTATGAGCCATAACCGCGATTTTCACAACTTTAGGGTTTAAACTTGTCAACTCAGACAAGATTTCCATCAGATTTTCAGGTGTTTCTTGGAAATTATGGTAGCTCAAGACAAGGTTTGGAAAATCCAACATTTCCTCAAAAACATCTTTGTAGCTAAAATACTCAAAATCAATATAATCTGGTTGATAAAGCTGGGCTACTTCCTTGATAATTTGAACATATTCTTCTGAAGAGAGCTCAATTTGACCACCCTCAGCACGAGTACGCAAGGTAAAAACAAGCTCACGACCAGCGAATTTTTCAAAAATAGCTGGCGCTACCTGCAAAATAGCTTCCTTGGGTAAGAAGTCTGCTCGCCACTCAATGATATCGGCATCATGATACCGCATAACATCAACAGCCTGAGCCTCCTCTAAACTTCTTGGCATTACAGAAACAATTAATTTCATTTACTAACCTTCATGGTAATCACTTTGAGGTAATTACTACTTTCATCTTTTTCATTGTAGACAAAGTCTGCTGGAAGTCCATATTTATGAAGAACTTGATACTTTCTACCTGCAAATCCTTTGTCGATTTGTTCTGTGAATTTTTGACGGGAAACATTAGCCGCATTGGTACTAGCGATAATGATTCCACCCGGGTTTAAAATCTCTAGGCTTTGGGAAATCAACTTGTGATAATCCTTAGCTACAGAGAATGTTTGTTTTTTATTTCGGGCAAAGCTAGGTGGATCCAGAACAATCACATCATAGCTCAAACCTTTTCTTTTAGCATATTTAAAGTATTCAAAGACATCCATGACAAGTAATCGATGATTGTCTAGACTAAAACCGTTGGCATGAAAATGAGCTTCTGATAGTTCTCTTGAACGTTTGGCTAGGTCTACAGAGGTTGTTTCACTAGCTCCCCCCATAGCTGCAGCGACTGAGAAGGCCGCTGTGTAGGAAAACATATTGAGCAAGGATTTCCCCATTGCTAAACCATCAACCAAGCTCCCACGAACTTCATGCTGATCCAAGAAAATTCCTGTCATTAGGCCATCATTCATAAAGACCTGATACAAGACTCCATTTTCAAGAACAGTGAAATATTCAGCTGCTTCTTGACCATAGATATGAGCAGACTCATAATCCAAACCTTTAAAACGAATTTTTTCATAGGCACCTAAGACTTCCGGGAACACCTGAGAGAAGGCTGCTATAATCTCTTGGCGAATTTCATAGATATAGGAGTTATACCAAGAGAAAACAACATAATCTCCGTAGAGGTCCAGCGTCATTCCACCAAAACCATCACCTTCTTGATTAAACAAACGAAAGGCAGTTGTCAACTCATCTTGATAGTAGGAAGAACGTTTTAGTTTGGCTTTTTCAAACAAGCTTTCAAAGAAGGTTTGATTAAAAGAAACTTTCTGGTTGGTTACAAACCAACCAATCCCCTTATTTTGTCGGGATAAATAAGCTTTTCCTAAAAACTCATTACTTTGGCTGAAAAGTTCAGCTTCCTGATCAGTTTCAGATAAGTCTGGAAAATCAACTTCTTCCAAAAGTACCTGACCTTTGTGGAGCTTTTTTTCGACACGCCGACTGACGAATACTTTATTCATAGATACAATTATATCAAATTTGTTGAAAATTCACAAAATAGAAAGTGATTTCTCCATTGATTCCATAGGAATTGAAGCTCATTCCCCCCTCTTTTTCATCAGATAATATCTCTCTTCCGAATTTTAAAAAGGTTTTTGTAAACAATGGACATAAAATAGCTAGAGTATATTTTCTAGCGCAAACGTTTGCGTATTCCTTGGCTTTGTGGTAAAATGATTCTCAAATTCTTAAGTATGAGGACTTTCTATGAAAAATCAAACTCTAATGCAATATTTTGAGTGGTACCTTCCCCACGATGGACAACACTGGACGCGACTTACCGATGATGCTGATCACCTTGCAAATCTAGGAATTAGCCACGTCTGGATGCCACCTGCCTTTAAAGCTACCAACGAAAGAGATGTCGGTTATGGTGTCTATGACCTTTTTGACCTCGGAGAATTCGACCAAAAAGGAACTGTGCGTACCAAGTACGGTTTCAAAGAAGACTATCTTCAGGCTATTCAAACACTTAAATCTCACGGGATCCAACCCATGGCCGATGTGGTACTCAATCATAAGGCAGCTGCAGACCGTTTGGAATCTTTCCAAGTCATCGAAGTTGATCCGGAAGATAGAACGGTTGAACTAGGAGAACCTTTCACTATCAATGGTTGGACAAACTTTACTTTCGATGGCCGCCAAAACACTTACAACGATTTCCACTGGCATTGGTACCATTTCACGGGAACTGACTATGATGCCAAGCGTCGTAAGTCTGGCATCTATCTGATTCAGGGTGATAACAAAGGCTGGGCCAACGAAGAATTAGTTGATAATGAAAATGGTAACTATGACTACCTCATGTATGCCGACTTAGATTTTAAGCATCCAGAAGTGATACAAAATATCTACGATTGGGCTGATTGGTTCATGGAAACGACTGGTGTAGCTGGTTTCCGCTTAGATGCTGTTAAGCACATTGACTCATTCTTTATGCGCAATTTCATTCGCGATATGAAAGAAAAGTATGGGCAAGACTTCTATGTCTTTGGAGAATTCTGGAATCCAGATAAGGAAGCTAATCTAGATTATCTTGAAAAGATTGAAGAACGCTTTGACCTTGTCGATGTCCGCCTTCATATGAACCTCTTTGAAGCAAGCCAGGCTGGAGCTGACTATGATTTGACTACTATATTTGATGATAGTCTGGTTCAATTCAATCCAGATCGAGCTGTAACTTTTGTCGAAAACCATGATACTCAACGAGGACAAGCTTTAGAATCTACTGTAGAAGAATGGTTTAAACCAGCAGCCTATGCTCTTATTCTTTTGCGCGAGCAGGGTCTCCCTTGTGTCTTTTATGGAGACTACTACGGTATCTCTGGTCAATTTGCCCAGCAAGACTTTAAAGATGTCCTTGACCGTCTGCTAGCTATCCGAAAAGATTTAGCTTATGGAGAGCAGACGGACTACTTTGATGACCCACATTGTATCGGTTGGGTCCGTTCAGGCGCAGACAATCAATCACCTCTTGCCATCCTTATCTCAAATGCTCAAGAGAATTACAAAACCATGTTTGTTGGTCAAAAGTGGGCTGACCAAACTTTCGTCGATTTACTTGGCAACCATTCAGACCAAGTGACTATTAATGCTGAAGGATATGGTGATTTCCCAGTTGCTGAACGTTCAGTGAGTGTTTGGGGAGTTACTTATTAGGAATACAAAAAAACTTGCCATCAGGCAAGTTTTTTTAATTTAAATATTAGTTCTTCCATAAATCCATGGCATTCTTAAAATCAGATGAAACTTGAACATTTTGAGGATTGGTTGCTTCTCTTTCCTGACGTTTTGCCTCTACCTGAGCGACACTCTGGATACCCTCATGTCGCCAGTTTCGTAGGATTGCTTGGATGTACTTCCAGTTTGGTTTTCCATTCAAAACAGCTTCACGTAGAGCTTCTTTTATCACATCGGCACTCGTTCCGTCTTCTTTTAAACTCTTTTCCAAATCTTCGATTTCAAAGGGACTCAAGAGACGACCTAGTTCCTGCTGAAAAGTATCTACCAAGCTCTTTAAATCATTTGGAGCAAGTTGTGCCTGGTTTGGAGCTTGTTTTTCAAAAAGTTGGTCTAGGCATTCCAAGGCAAGGGTTGCGTCGAAAATAACTTCAATCTCTCCATTGAGTTCAATCGTGCGATATTGGAGTAAGCCTTTATCGGTTAATCGCGAAATAGCCTGATTGACTTCCGTGACGTCTTTGCCAATTTTTTCAGCGATTTGACTGGGGGACAATTCACCCAAAGCCGTTGTATTTTGTAGGTAAAAGAATTGCCAAACTAAGAAATCATCGCTTGACGTGAATAGTTGATTGTAATGTAAGAGCAAGTCACTCGGTAAGACTAAGTTTCCTGATTTAAAAGCATCTAAATATGTCATAATTCCTCTTATAAATATCCAAAATGTGACACATCTTCTTCCGCACTTTTCCACTCAAAAGGCGTTTCCTGATAAACTGCATAATTGACCCAGTTACTAAAAAAAAGGGCCGCAGATGAACTCCAACGCATGCATGGAATCTCATGAATGTCATCATTTTTGAAATAATTTTCTGGTATATGTGGATCTAAACCAGCATCTAGATCTCTAAAATATTCTTTCGCAAGCGTATCACGATCATACTCCAAATGTCCAAAGCTATAAACCTCTCTCAAATCGCGACTCGCTAGGATAGAAATTCCCACTTCTTCTCCTGACGCTAAGATTTCTAAATTGGTTTTATTCAAAATATCCTCTTTGAGAATTTCGGTATGACGAGAATGAGGAGATACGTAGAGATCATCAAATCCTCTCAACAACAGATGACCTTCTTTCAAAACATCCTGAGGATAAATTCCAGAAAGCTTTTGGGCCATCTGGTGTTTATCTACACCATAACGATAGTAAAGACCCGCTTGAGCACCCCAACAAATATGCAAAGTTGAAAAAACATGAGTCTTAGACCAATCGATCACTTGGGTAAATTCTTCCCAATAATCCACTTCTTCGAAAGGAAGATGCTCAACTGGAGCTCCTGTAATAATCAATCCGTCGAAATAATCATCTTTGATTTCTGTGAAGGTCTTATAAAAAGTCTCCATATGCTCAGAACGGGTTGTTTTCGACTGGTGACTTTCCATATATAAAAAGTCAATATCTAACTGTAGTGGCGTATTTGCCAAGTGTCGCAAAAGCTGAGCCTCTGTAACCATCTTCTGTGGCATTAAGTTTAAGATCAAAATTTTCAGCGGTCGAATATCCTGATGAGCCGCTCGCTGGTCATCCATGACGAAAATATTTTCCGTTCGTAAAATCTCAACTGCTGGTAATTTTTTATCAATTCGAATCGGCATGGAAATCTCCTTACTCTAACAATACTTGGCTCAAATGAACATGAAGTCACCAAATAAAAAAATCAGCTGACGGTAGTCCTTCCTTTTATTATACTGTAAGAAGATATAGTTTTCAATTATAGTTTTTCTCTAACTAGATATAGCCTTTTTTTATAGCAGATGAAGAGAAAACAGCCCTAAGGACTGTTTTTCATTAATAATGCATGAGCACTTTATAGTCGTAATCTCCGATAGCTTCACGGCCTTTAAGCTCATCAAGCTCAATCAAGAAGGCACATCCAGCTACGATACCACCTAATTTTTCAACCATTTCAATCGTTGCTTTAACAGTACCACCTGTTGCCAAAAGGTCATCTACGATAAGAACACGTTGACCTGGTTTGATAGCATCTGCGTGCATGGTCAAAGTATCAACACCATATTCTTTTTCGTAGTCAGCTGAAATCACTTCACGTGGTAATTTTCCTGGTTTACGTACAGGTGCAAAACCAATTCCCAACTCAAAAGCAACTGGACATCCAACGATAAATCCACGCGCTTCTGGTCCTACAATCATATCAATCTTTTTATCAGTAGCATATTGAACAATTTCACGAACAGCGTAGCTGTAGGCATTGCCGTTAGCCATCAAAGGGCTGATATCACGGAAAGTAATACCTTCTTGTGGATAATTTTCAATACTTGCAATGTAATCTTTTAAGTTCATAGCGTTTCTTTCTTTTAAAGTTTTTACTCCCTATTATACCATAATTCCTAGAAAAGCAAAATAGAAAGAAGCCTTGAAATATCGTTCCAAAGCCCCTCAGTCCTTCATTAATTTCGACGGTTCACTCTCTCAATAAAATCTTTACTTCTTTTTGCTTTTTGAGCTTTGATTTCGCTCGCGATTTTGTTAGATGCGCCACTCTCGCTCAAAGTATGACATGGTTTCAAATACTCTCTCTGGCAGTCCTACATCAAGCAAATAGATGGGAATTATCAAACCTATAGAAGGTTTTACAGTTGTAAATTTATTTCGCAAGCGAGTCCATAAAGATTTTGTTTTTACGAGGTCGTTGTTATAAAAAGACACCTCAATCCGATAAAAATCCCTCGATCTTCTTCCTCCTGGAATTCTCCGAAAAGCGAATTCTTCTACATCTTTCCAGGCGTAAAATTTACTTGCTTTATAAGGGTTTGGCTTATAGAAGAATCCCTTAACTGTGCATCTCAGATATTCTCTATCTGAACGCAAAATTTGAATACGTTGGTAAACGATACATCCAACAGTTAAGATTAACAGAATCATTAAAAGTAGCAAGATAACCATTAAGATAGAGACTTGCTCTAAATGCATCACTATAAAAAGTAATATCCATAAGAGAAAAATGCCGTAAACGAGAACGAAAACGGTATTCCAGATGACTTTCTTACCACTCCATTTAATAATTGTTTCTTCCATTATACCAACTCACTTAAATATTCATAGCGTTCATATTTTTCAAGCAAGGTTTCATTCTTCTCATCTAGCTCTTTTTGAAGTGTAGCTAATTTACCAAAGTCAGAACCATTAGCCTGCATCTCTTCTTCAATGGCCGTGATACGATTTTCCAAGACTTCGATATCTCCTTCAATGCTTGCCCACTCCTGCTTTTCTTGGTAAGTCATCCGTTTCTTTTCTTCACGTACTTTGGCGACTTTTTCCTTGTCAGCCTTTTGGACTTGACTTGCAGCTTCTGCTTCAAAGGCCTTTTCATCTAAGTAGTCGGTATAATGGCCAAAGAAAGGACGAATAGTCTCATTCTCAAAGGCAAGAATCTTAGTCGCTACCTTATCAAGAAAATAACGGTCGTGACTGACTGTTAAAACAGGCCCAGCAAAACCTTGCAAGAAATTCTCCAAGACCGTCAAGGTCGCAATGTCTAGGTCATTGGTCGGCTCGTCCAAGAGAAGAACATTGGGCTTTTCTAAGAGTAGTTTGAGAAGGTAAAGACGTTTCTTCTCTCCACCAGACAGTTTCTCAATCAAGGTACCATGCATTGAACGTGGAAAGAGGAACTGTTCTAGTAATTCTGCAATAGATGTCGTAGTACCACCGCTAGTCTTAACCTCTTCTGCCACTTCCTGCAGGTAATTAATAACTCGCTTGCTTTCATCTAATCCCTCAATTTGCTGAGAGAAATAGGCGATGCGAACTGTTTCACCAATGATAACTTGGCCCTCAGTTGGTTTCAGTATCCCTGCAATGAGATTGAGAAGGGTTGACTTCCCAACACCATTATCCCCAACGATTCCAATACGGTCTTTAGCTTGCACCAAAAGGTTAAAATGTTGCAGAATCGGTTTGTCGTCATAGGCAAAGGAAACATCCTTGAACTCGATAACCTTTTTACCGATACGACTGGTCTCAAAGTTCATGGCCAAGTCTGTATCAGCAGTCGTGTCTGAAACTTCCTTTTTCAAATCATGGAATCGATTGATACGAGCTTGTTGCTTGGTCGCACGCGCTTGTGGTTGCCTGCGCATCCAGTCCAACTCTTGCTTATAGAGTTGCTTTTTCTTATGAAGAAGTGCTGCATCGCGCTCATCCTGTTCTGCTTTGAGACGAACATAGTCTTGGTAATTTCCTTGATATTCTGTCAAGCCTGCACGATCCAACTCAAAAATGCGCGTAGAAAGAGCATCTAGGAAGTAACGGTCATGGGTGATAAAGAGAACCGTTTTCTTGGAATTTTTCAAAAAGAGGGTTAGCCACTCAATAGTTGCTATGTCTAAGTGGTTGGTTGGCTCATCCAATAATAAAAGATCATGGTTACCCAGAAGTACTTGTGCCAATTGAACCCGTCTACGGAGACCGCCAGACAAAGTTCCAACTGGAGCTGTTAAATCCTGAATGCCGAGCTTGCTGAGAACCGTTTTGACCTGACTCTCAATTTCCCAAGCTTGGAGAGAATCCATCTCCGCCATGACACGTTCCAAACGTGACTGCTTATCCTCATTATAGTTAAGCATAATCAGTTCGTATTCACGGATCAATTGGATTTCCTTCAAATCACTTGATAGAACAGTATCCAAAACAGTCTTGCTATCATCAAAATCTGGGTCCTGAGTCAGGTAGCCAATCTTATAATCGTTTTTTGCTGAAAAAGGGCTTACGTCACCATCAAAACCTGAAACACCAGAAAGAACATCTAAAAGGGTTGTTTTCCCGGTTCCGTTGACACCGATAAGACCGATTCTATCCAAGGTATGAATGATAAAGGAAATATCCTTAAAGACAGTCTTATCACCAACGGATTTACTTAGTTTTTCAACGATAAAATCACTCATTTTCTCCCCCTTAGGTAGTCATGGATGGCTTGACGGTCATTTTTCAACACTCCGTCTACAATAGCGTACTCAATTTCATCTAACACATCTCCCAATTCAGGACCTGGCTGATAGCCGTATTCCTTAATCAGTATTCCACCATTGATTTGCATCTCTTTCTTATCATGAATGGTCAAGCTCTCGTAGGTTTCTATGATGGCTTGTGGATTGATTTCCTTTCCTTGAGCTCTGCGGAGATTTTCAGCCTGCAAGAGCGAGTCAAGATTGAATTGATAGCAATCACGTTTACTCAATGCTCCTCTCTCACGAAGAGACAAAATAGTTAGCAAATCCTGTACCTGCTTAGCAAATTGACGTGAAGTTTTCCAATGTTTCAAAAATTGTTGAGCATCTTCCACTTCTAAAGCCCACAAAAGTGCTGCCCAGGCTTGTTCAGAAGATTCAAAAGTGAAATTATCTTCTAAATCAAATAATGACTGGAGCTTGTCCTGACTACCAGCCATATCTGGAAGATAATCATAAGCTTGACTCTCAATCATAGAAGATAAACCTACTCGCCAATAAGGAGCTAGTAGAAGTTTATCAAATTCAACAAAAGTACGCTCGATCGATATTTTTTCTAAGAGCGGCGTTAAGACCTTCATCGCTTTAAAGGTTTCTGTCTCCAGTTCAAAACCAAGACTGGCCTGGAAACGAAATCCACGCATGATGCGTAGAGCGTCTTCGTTGAAACGTTCACTAGCGACACCCACTGCACGCAATATTTGATTTTCTAAATCTTTTAGACCATCAAATAAATCAACGATTTCACCTGTCTCATCTAAAGCAAAGGCATTAACTGTAAAATCGCGACGCTTGAGATCTTCTTCTAGCGAGCGAACAAAAGAAACTGCACTAGGCCTACGATAATCTACATAAACATCTTCTGTCCGAAAGGTTGTCACTTCATACTCTTCTTCACCTTCTAAGACTAAAACTGTTCCGTGTTCGATACCAATATCAACCGTTCTTGAAAAAATCTGTTTGGTTTCTTCAGGATAGGAAGAGGTTGCAATGTCCACATCGTGGATAGGACGATTGAGGAGTGCATCTCTAACAGATCCACCAACAAAATAAGCCTCAAAACCCGCTTCTTTAATTTTTTCTAATACTGGTAAAGCCTTCTGAAATTCAGAAGGCATTTGCGTTAATCTCATAATAAGTGTTCTAATCCATAGACAAGCTCATGACGCTTGACAACTTCTTTGATTCCCAAATTCACTCCTGTCATGAAGGAGCTACGATCATAGGAGTCATGACGCAGAGTCAAACCTTCTCCTTGATTTCCAAAAATGACTTCCTGATGGGCTACCAAACCAGGTAAACGGACCGAATGGATTCGCATACCATCAAAATTAGCTCCACGTGCACCTGCAATGAGTTCTTCCTCATCGCTTGCACCTTGTTGAATAGGCTCACGAACTTCAGCCATTAACTCAGCAGTCTTGATGGCTGTTCCACTAGGAGCATCTTTTTTCTTGTCATGGTGCAGTTCAATAATTTCCACATTTGGGAAGTATTTAGCCGCCTGTGCCGCAAATTGCATGAGTAAGACAGCACCTAAAGCAAAGTTTGGGGCTATCAACCCTCCCAGATTTTTATCGCGAGAAAAGTTTGTCAACTCGGTTATTTGCTCACTAGTAAATCCTGTTGTCCCAACAACAGGAGCAAAACCTTGCTCTAAAGCAAAGTGGGTATTTTCATAGGCAACTGCAGGAGTTGTAAAATCTACCCAGACATCGGCATCAAAACCAATTAAATCTGTCTTATCTTTAAATACAGGAATCCCCTGCCATTCAGTTTCCTGAGCGAAAGGATCTAAAACAGCAACTAAATCAAGTGCTGGATCACCTAGGACCATCTGACAAGCAGCTTGTCCCATTCTTCCCTTAAAACCTGCAATAATGACTCTTATACTCATCTCTACTCCTATCTAAGATACAAAGCCTGTAAGAACAAGCTAGACGATTGGGGTATAACCCAAAGCAATACTTCCTTCTCCAAGGTGAGTCCCAATGACACTACCGAAGGTTGCAATCGAAATGTCTGTAGCTACTCCACTATCTAACAAAAGCTGACGCAAATCTGCTGCTTTTTGAGAGGCATTCCCATGAATCACTGTAATCCGGTAGTTTCCGTTACTTGTTGCTTCTTTGACAATTTCGACCAAGCGTTTGGTTGCTTTCTTTTCTGTACGAACTTTCTCATATACTTCAATCACACCTTGGTCATTGAAGTATAAGATTGGTTTAATACTAAGAAGATTCCCTAAAATAGCTGCCCCATTTGATAAGCGACCACCTTTAACAAGGTGATTGAGATCATCTACCATGATAAAGGCAGAAGTGTTCTCAATCTGTTCTGTTAATTTTGCTAAGATAGTTTCGAAGTCATTTCCCAACTCAACCCATTGAAAAACACTTTCCACCATAAACCCTAGAGGAGCACTTGTAATACGAGTATCAGGAAAAGCAATTGTTAGACCTTCAAACTCATCCGTCATATACTGGATATTCTGGTGGAATCCTGAGATTCCAGAAGAAAGGAAGAGTCCCAAAACATGGGTATATCCTTTTTCTTTTAATGACGATAAAATTTCATCCAACTTAGCAATGCTTGGTTGACTTGTTTTAGGTAGCTCAGATGAACGAGCCATTTTTTCATAAAATTCTTGAGCGGTTAGATTTACACCTTCAACATACTCCTGTCCGTCGATATTCACAGGAATGTCTAGCACAAATAAATCTTCTTTCCGCAAGGTTTCCGCTTGTAGAAAAGCAGATGAGTCTGTTATGACCGCTAATTTCATTTTTTAAAACTCCAAATTAATTCCTGGTAAATCCAGTGCAATTTCCGTCACTTCATAAGTCAAACGATTAAGCATATTCAAACATGGACGGCCAAGTTGTTCCACTTCTTCTTGTTTCAAGTCAGAAGGTTGTTCGACAATACGCCCTTCTACATGATTCACTTGAGAAATCGTTCCACTGATAACAAATTTATCAAAAACAATCATAAAAGTTAAAACAACGACCATTGAAGTCACTTGCTTTTCTCGATCATGTTGGATTAATTGAAAATTAACGTCAATTTTCGTTTCAGGAACTCCGTTTTCATTTTCCCATTCAAAGTTACGTGCATCAAAGTGATACTGACTTACAAATTCTTGTTCACGTTTTAAATTCATCACATTCTCCATGGTTACAATTTACTTTGACATTGTAACATATTTTCCTATTTTCTGCTAACTTTCCTAGATCCCAATCTCTTCTTTCACAACTTCTGCAATGGTATCAACATAGTAGTCTACCTCTTCAGTTGTTGGAGCCTCAGCCATGACACGTAAGAGTGGTTCAGTTCCACTTGGACGAACTAAAATACGTCCGTTGCCAGCCATTTCTTCTTCCATCTTTTCAATGATTTCCTTGATAGCTGGCACTTCCATGGCTTTTTCTTTCATGTTGTTTTCCACACGGATATTGACCAATTTTTGTGGGTAAATAGTCACTTCTGAAGCCAACTGAGATAAGCTCTTACCCGTTTCTTGCATGATTTTAGTCAATTGAACTGCTGATAACTGACCATCCCCTGTTGTATTATAGTCCATCAAGATAACGTGACCTGACTGTTCTCCTCCAAGATTATAGCCAGATTTCCTCATTTCTTCAACTACATAACGGTCTCCAACAGCAGTAACAACTTTATTAATTCCTTCACGATCCAAGGCTTTATGGAAACCAAGATTAGACATGACTGTTGTTACGATGGTGTTGTGCGCTAATTGACCTTTTTCTGAAAGGTATTTCCCGATGATATACATAATCTTATCACCGTCAACAATTTCGCCGTTTTCATCAACTGCAATCAGACGGTCACTGTCACCATCAAATGCCAAACCAACAGCAGACTGACTTTCTTTTACAAGTTCCTGCAGAGTTTCAGGATGAGTTGAACCAACATTGAAGTTGATGTTCAGTCCATCTGGTGTTTCTCCGATAACTGTCAATTGAGCACCTAAATCTGCAAAGATTTGGCGGGCACTTGTTGAAGCAGCACCATTTGCAGTATCCAAGATCACCTTCATTCCTTCAAGAGATGTTCCAGTCGAAACAAGGTATGCTTCGTACTTGCGTAATCCTTCTGGATAATCGACAACTGTACCTAGACCTTCTGCGCTTGGGCGCGGAAGAGTATCCTCACTCGCATCAAGCAAAGCTTCTATTTCAGCTTCCTTATCATCGTCCAGTTTAAAACCATCTCCACCAAAGAATTTAATCCCATTATCAAGGGCTGGATTGTGGCTAGCTGAAATCATAACCCCAGCACTTGCTCCCTCAGTTTTTACCAAGTAAGCTACCGCTGGTGTGGCAAGAACACCAAGTTTATATACGTGAATCCCAACTGAAAGAAGACCAGCAATGAGAGCCGACTCTAACATTTCCCCTGAAATACGTGTGTCTCGTCCAACAAAAACCTTAGGTACTTCCGTCTCATGTTGACTAAGAACATAACCTCCGAAACGCCCTAGTTTAAAGGCCAATTCCGGCGTTAATTCTACGTTTGCTTCTCCACGGACTCCATCTGTTCCAAAATATTTACCCATTTTACTATTCCTTTTCTAGTTTAATGTTGCTTTGAAGTATCAGGCTTCGTTTCTGTCGTTGATGAGTTCTCAGTAGACGAAGCATTACTTGTTGTCGTTGTACTATTTGTTGATCTGACTTGTTTCGTTACTACTTTCATAGTGGTTTCAAAAGGAGTAATGACTGTTGGCAAAACTGCCCCATTTTTATCCACAGCTTGTAGAGGTACTGTGCCTGAATAATTTCCATTTATTTTTTCGCTGGTTGGTAAAACTGCAACAATGCGATCAATTTTAGATAGAGTATCTGTATCACTGGTTACTGAAACTCGTCCATCGGAAACAGTAATACGGTCGATTAAAATTCGCTCATCAATTTGACTAGAGTCAATTTGAGGAACAACTGGTACATCATCTTTAGTAACCTTCTTACCAATTTTTACTTTAATCTTTTGTGGTGATACTACAGCTGTCAAACCACTCGGCAGATTTTCAATCGTCAAAGGAACTTCAACCGTTCCTTCTGTAGCCTGCGTCAAATCTGCTTTGACTTTAAATTTACGAGTACTTTCCTGCATTTCACTGGCCAAGGCTACCCGATTTGAACCCGTTAAAAATACTGTTACTTCTGAACTAAAACCACTTATGAAATACTGGTTACTATCATACTGAATATCAATTGGTACATTAACTACTGTATTTGTATAGGTTTCTGTTTTAGTTGATCTAGCACTATTATTATTTTGATAATTGATTGATGTTGCATAGACAAATAGTAGGCATGCAAATAGGAAAGAGGAGATAATATAAAGACTATTTCTTTTCATTTTTCCATCCTCCTAATATACGTTCTCTTAACGTTGGCTCTGGTGAATCCACTGGTATCAGGATGCGACGTAACTCATCCTCGAATTCTTCCAAACTCAAATCATGTTTAAAGACACCATTGTAGGTAATGGAAATGCCACCTGTCTCTTCTGATACAACGAAGGTAAAGGCATCCGAAACTTCGGATAGCCCAATGGCTGCACGGTGACGAGTCCCGAATTCTTTAGAAATCCCTGTATTTTCAGTCAGTGGCAGATAGGCGGAGGTTACGGCTATCCGATCTCCACTGATAATAACTGCACCGTCATGAAGAGGAGTATTCGGGATAAAGATATTAATCAATAGCTCGGCAGAAATCTTGGCGTCCAAAGGAATTCCTGTTACGATGTACTCCTGCAGTGTTCTTACACGCTCGACAGACACTAACGCTCCAATTTTACGAGGGCTCATATACTCAACCGATTTGACAAAAGCCTGTATCATCTGTTCTTCTGAACTCATTGGCGTAGTGGAGAAGAAATCAGTTGCTCGACCTAATCGTTCCAAACCTGTCCGAATTTCTGGAGAGAAAATAACAACCGCTGCAATCACTCCATATGTAATTAACTGATTAATCAACCAAGAAATAGTTGTTAGCCCTAAAAAGTTAGCTGCTATCTGAGCTAAAATAAAAACTAAAACGCCCCGAACCAAAATCATAATCTTGGTTCCTGCAATAGATTTTGTAAATTGATATAAGATATAGGTAACGATTAGAATATCAATCAAATTTATCACAATACTCCAAGGACTGGAAAATAAACTAGACCAATATTGAAGATTCGATAATTGCTGAAAATTCATCCCGAGACTCCTCTCCATAAAACATGCTTCTTTTCATTATACCATTTTCTATGAAATTTTTCTTCCCCTACTTGATTTTAAATTGCTAGAAAATATGATAGAATAAAAAGGTAGAAATGAATTAAGGAGAAGCCATGTCTGAACTATATGATATCACCATTGTAGGTGGTGGACCTGTTGGTCTTTTCGCAGCCTTTTACGCTCACCTTCGTCAAGCAAAGGTACAAATCATTGATTCTCTCCCTCAACTAGGCGGTCAACCTGCTATCCTATATCCTGAAAAACAAATTCTCGATGTTCCAGGTTTCCCAAATCTAACAGGAGAAGAGTTGACAAACCGTTTAATCGAGCAACTCGATAGTTTTGATACCCCAATTTACCTCAACGAAACCGTTCTTGAAATTGAAAAAGAAGATGGTGTTTTTAAGATTACAACTACTAAAGGAAATCATACTAGTAAAACTGTCATTATCGCTATGGGAGGTGGTGCTTTTAAACCGCGTTCACTTGAACTGGAAGGTGTTGAAGGTTATGAAAATATCCACTATCACGTTTCTAACATTCAACAATATGCAGGACAGAAAGTAACTATTCTTGGTGGTGGAGATTCTGCCGTGGACTGGGCCTTAGCTTTTGAAAAAATTGCCCCTACTACACTTGTTCACCGTCGAGATAACTTCCGTGCCCTTGAACATAGTGTACAAGCTTTACAAGAATCATCTGTAAGTATCAAAACACCATTTGTGCCAAGCCAACTTCTTGGAGATGGAAAAACTTTAAACAAGCTTGAAATTACAAAAGTCAAATCCGATGAAACTGAAATCATTGAACTGGATCATCTCTTTGTCAACTATGGTTTCAAATCTTCTGTCGGTAATCTAAAAAATTGGGGATTAGAACTGAATCGCCATAAAATTATCGTCAACAGCA
Source organism: uncultured Streptococcus sp. (assembly GCA_963528105.1). Classification (GTDB taxonomy): domain Bacteria; phylum Bacillota; class Bacilli; order Lactobacillales; family Streptococcaceae; genus Streptococcus. The sequence continues at coordinate 56,335 of CAURUY010000006.1, forward strand.
AGCAAGAGACAAGCCAGGCTGGAATTTACGCTATCGGTGACTGCTGCTACTATGAAGGTAAGATTGACTTGATTGCAACAGGTCTTGGTGAAGCACCAACTGCTGTCAACAATGCCATTAACTACATCGACCCTCAACAAAAAGTACAACCAAAACACTCAACAAGTTTATAAGAAAAAACCACGAATCCTAGGATTCGTGGTTTTAAAGTTCATCGGCAATTTTGTTGATCTTTCGCAATCTATGATTGACACCACTTTTGCTGAGTGGATTTGTCAAACTGTCTGCCAATTGCTGGATAGAGTAGTCCGGATGTTGGATACGCAAATGCGCTACTTCTTGCAAATCTACTGGTAGGCTATCTAGACCTACGGTATCAATGATTTTACTGATATTGTTGATGGTTTTCATGCTCGCAGAAACCGTACGAGCGATATTAGCTGTCTCTGCATTATTGGCACGATTGAGATCATTACGAGTTTCTCGGAGAATCTTGACGCGCTCAAAATTATCACGCGCCTCCATGGCTCCAATGACAATCAAAAAATCCATAATATCCTCTGCACGTTGCAGATAGGTCACTGCTCCCTTCCTGCGCTCAATGACCTTGGCGTCTAACAAAAACTGCTGCAAAAGTGAAGCGAGCCCTTGGGCATGGTCCAGATAAACAGAACTAATCTCTAACTGATACTTACCTGACTCGGGATCTCTAATGCTCCCATTTGCTAAAAATGCCCCACAGAGATAGGCACGACCTGCTTCCTCATCTCCTAAAATCTCTGGATCAATCCCTGTTTCCAAACCAAAGAAAGAGTCCGCCAAACGCAAATCTGCCAGTAATTCTTGGACTCGCTCATCCGTAAATACAGTATAGACGCGATTTTTCCGTAAATTACTTCTCTGGTGGTGACGAATCTCAGACTTGATGCCGTAAAAGTGCAAGAAAGATTCATAGAGATGACGAGCCAATTTAGCATTTTCTGTAATGACGGACAAGGTCAAACCAGAGCTCGATAAACCAATACTACCAGACATCTTGATAATAGCTGACAATTCATGACGACTCAGGTGATGCTGACTTAAAATTTCTTCTTTTACTGCTACTGTAAAACTCATTTTCTCACCTGTATGATACGCATGAGCTCATCTACGATTAAATCACCATCGTGAAAGGCTCCCCCATTTTCCAAGCGTAGAAAGTTGGATGAAATGACACGTGGGACTTGCTTACGCAAACCTTCAAAATCATGCTCAACCTGCACCAAATACTCATCAAAACGGTTGGTATCCATATAGTCCCTCGGAACCTTTTCGATATTAACAAGGACAGTATCGATAAATGGACGGCCCAAATGGCGATGCAAGACTTCTACGTGATCGCTGTCTGAAAAATGCTCTGTCTCACCACGCTGGGTCATGATATTGCAAACATAGGCAATTTCTGCCTTGGTCTCTAGAAGTGCCTGACCAATCTCTTCAATGACAATATTAGGTAAGATTGATGTAAAGAGCGAACCTGGGCCCAAGACAATCATATCGCTCTCGAGAATGGTATTAACAACTCGACGACTAGCCTGTGGCTTTGCATCATCCAGAGTATTGGTAACATAGACATGATCAATCATTCCTGGATGGTCTGCAATGTGACTTTCCCCAGCTACTTCTGATCCATCTTTGAAGACGGCATGGAGTGTCAAAGGATGGTCGCTTGATGGAAAAATCTTTCCGGTTGTATGGAAAAATTTACTCAGCAATTGCATGGCATTATAGGTCGAACCCTGCATTTCAGATAATCCAGCTATGATAATGTTTCCTAATGGATGACCAGCAAAAGCACCTGCATCCTCTGAAAAACGGTATTGAATGACCTTTTCATAGAATTTTGGCATATCTGACATGGCCACAAGGACATTACGTAAATCCCCTGGAGGTGTCAACTGTTGAATATTCTTACGCAATTCACCTGAAGAACCTCCATCATCAGCAACAGTTACAATGGCTGCAATGTCGACATCCTTTTCCCGTAAACTTTTTAAAATAACTGGGATCCCGGTTCCACCACCAATCACTGTAATCTTTGGTTTTCTCATGAACGGTTTACCGTTTCCTTTCTCCGGTCTTTATCACGATGACTTTCATTTACAGGCCAACTTTTAGATAGGTCAGTTTCTAAACGCTTGGCAAAAGCAACACTTCGGTGTTGGCCACCAGTACAACCAATCGCAATAGTTAAGACTGATTTGCCCTCTTTTTTATAGCCTGGTAGGATTGGTTCAACCAAGGCTAACAAATGACGGTAGAAATCTTCAGATTCCTCATGGTTCATGACATAGTCATAAACTGCCTGGTCTTCACCTGTCTGATTGCGAAGTTCTGGCAGATAGTAAGGGTTTGGCAAGAAACGGACATCAAATACCAAATCTGCATCAATCGGAATGCCGTATTTAAACCCAAAAGACATGACCTCGATACGGAAAGACTGAGTTTGTTCTTGGTCCGAAAATTGCTCTGCAATAGTCTTGCGAAGTTCACGAGGAGTTAACTCTGTTGTATCAACCACATTTTGACTCATATTTTTCAAAGGAGCCAAGAGTTCGCGTTCCAGCTTGATACCGTCCAAGATACGACCATCTGCTGCAAGAGGGTGACTTCTTCTAGTTTCCTTATAGCGTGCCACCAATTCCTTATCAGCTGCATCCAAAAAGAGAATCTTGAAGTCCAAATCATCTTGATTTTCCAATTCATCCAAGACAGCCTGAATCTCTGAGAAGAAAGAGCGGCTTCGCATATCCACCACTAGGGCTAACTTGTGGTCGTCATCTTTGGTCTCTACCAACTGCAAAAACTTTGGCAAGAGAGCTGGTGGCATATTATCAATGGTAAAATATCCTAAATCTTCAAAGGATTGAATGGCTACAGTTTTCCCTGCACCACTCATCCCTGTTACAATCACAAGATGAAGTTGTTTCTTTGTCATCATAATCTCCTTATATCAAAAGAAGTTTGGAAAACCAAACTTCAACTCGCTTATCCAATCTCTGCGATGACTTCAATTTCGACTTTTACATCGCGAGGAAGACGAGCCACTTCCACAGCTGAACGAGCTGGAAATTCCTTGTTAAAGGCTGTTTGGTATACCTCGTTAAAAGGTACAAAGTCGTTTATATCACTCAAGAAACAAGTCGTTTTAACAACATGATCAAAATCTGTTCCTGCCTCTGCCAAGATAGCGCCAATGTTTTTTAAAACTTGCTCTGTCTGTTCTTGGATGGTCACTCCTACGATTTCTCCAGTTTCAGGAGATAGAGGTACTTGACCGCTAGCAAACAAAAGGTTCCCAACGATTTTTCCTTGAACATAAGGTCCGATTGCCTTTGGAGCTTTATCTGTATGAATTGTTTTTGCCATATGTATTCCTCACAATTTTTCTAAAATAGCATCCCAAGCTTGATCCATTCCTGCTTTTGTTACGGATGAAAAGAGGATAAAATCATCACTTGGATCAAAGTTTAATTTCTTTTTAATAGCTGATTCGTGCTTGTTCCATTTCCCACGTGGAATCTTGTCTGCTTTTGTTGCTACAATGATGACAGGAATCTCATAATACTTAAGAAATTCGTACATCTGCACATCATCTGCTGACGGATCATGACGAAAGTCAACGAGACTAACCACTGCCCGAAGATTTTCTCGAGTGGTTAAGTACTCCTCAATCATGCGTCCCCATTTTTCGCGTTCCTTTTTGGACACACGGGCATAACCGTAACCAGGTACATCTACAAAACGCATCTTATCATCAATGTTAAAAAAGTTCAGCAACTGAGTTTTACCAGGTTTTCCAGAAGTACGAGCCAGATTCTTACGATTAAGCATGGTATTGATAAAGCTCGATTTACCAACATTTGAGCGACCTGCAAGAGCAATCTCAGGAAGTTCATCCTCTGGATAGTGGGATTTGTTGGCTGCACTCAGCAAAATCTCAGCATTGTGTGTATTGATTTCCATAGTCACCTCTAGGCTGTCTCTAGGATTGGCTTAGCCGTTCCGTCAACCGCTTCTTTTGTGATACGGACAGTTTTCACATTCTCTTGACTTGGAACTTCAAACATAACGTCTAGCATAGTTTCTTCGATGATGGAGCGAAGACCACGAGCACCAGTCTTACGTTCGATAGCTTTGTTAGCAATTTCCTGTAGAGCTTCGTCGTCAAATTCAAGCTCAACATCGTCATATGAAAGCAAGGTCTGGTATTGTTTAACCAAGGCATTTCTTGGCTCTTTCAAAATGCGAACCAAATCATCTACTGTCAACTGCTCCAAGGCCGCAAAGACAGGCAAGCGTCCAATCAACTCAGGAATAATACCAAATTTCTGAATATCTTCTGCGATGATTTCTTGCATGTAAGAACTATTTTCGTCAATGGCCTTGTTGTTTTGTCCAAAACCAATCACTTTTTCACCCAAACGCTGTTTGACAATCTCTTCGATGCCATCGAAGGCTCCACCCACAATAAAGAGGATATTCTTAGTGTCCACTTGAATCATTTCTTGTTGAGGATGTTTGCGTCCGCCTTGTGGTGGTACACTAGCTACAGTTCCTTCGATAATTTTGAGGAGGGCTTGTTGCACCCCTTCACCAGATACATCACGCGTGATAGACACGTTCTCACTCTTCTTGGCAATCTTGTCGATTTCATCTACGTAGATAATACCACGTTCTGCACGTTCGATGTTAAAGTCAGCTGCTTGCAAAAGTTTGAGGAGGATATTTTCCACGTCCTCACCAACATAACCAGCTTCCGTCAATGCTGTTGCATCAGCAATGGCAAAAGGTACATTCAAACTTCTAGCAAGGGTTTGAGCAAGGAAAGTCTTCCCCGAACCAGTTGGGCCAATCATTAGAATGTTTGATTTTTGCAAATCCACATCTTCTGACTCTTCTCTCGTATCGTGAAAATTGATGCGTTTGTAGTGGTTATATACAGCCACTGCCAAGGCACGTTTTGCACGATCTTGACCAATTACATAATGGTTCAAGATGTTTAAGAGTTCAATTGGTTTTGGTACCTCAGACAAGTCTGCCAAAACTTCCTCTGCCAACTCCTCACGAATAATTTCTTGAGCCAACTCTACACATTCATTACAGATAAAGGCATTGTTCCCAGCAATTATTTTTTTGACTTCTTCTTGGCTTTTGCCACAAAATGAGCAATAAACCATCATATCATTTTTCCTATTTGTAGGCATGATTCCCTTCCGTTCTAACTATTCATTCTCTCTAAAATAAGGTCATATAAAAAGCATGAATGCTATTTACCAAGTTTGTAAAGGCATTGAGCCAAAGTAGAGTAGCAAGTCCAAAGCGCTTTTTACGAAAAGCGTGTGTCCCAGCTACAAGACAGACAGCACACAAAAGAGCTGTAAAAAATCCAAAAATACTACGCTCCATTAGGCTTCCTTTCTCTTTCTATATTCGGTGGTAAAATCAAAAGCATTTTTCTCATCTTTGCTATACGATTTGCTTTCAACTGTCTCAAAGGAATTCAAATCAAAATCCTCTGGAAAATAAGTATCCCCCTCGACTTGAGCATGAATTTGCGTCACAATAATCTCATCTAAGTAAGGTTCAAAAAGCTGAAAAATTTGCTTGCCACCAAGGATATAGAGATTTTTACCCTGATGATGGTACCATTCTAAAACATCTTCAACATTTTGGAAAACTAGAGCTCCTTCAATTGACTCTTCGGGATTGCGCGTCAAAATTAAAGTCTCACGTCCTGGAAGTAATCGTCGTCCCATTCCATCAAAGGTTACACGCCCCATCAAAATAGCATGATTCAAGGTTGTTTCTTTAAAATGTTTTAACTCTGCTGGCAAATGCCATGGCAAGCGATCCTCTTTTCCAATCACACCCTTTTCATCTTGAGCCCAAATGGCTACGATTTTTTTTGTCATGCTTTCATCCTTTTCATTGATAGTTCTATTTTATCAAAAATCTTCAAAAAAGACTGTTTTGGAATGCCCTCCTAAATAGAAAAAATCCGTAGAAAACTTCTACGGATTTTTAGAAAAATATTGTATCTTACAAACCAGGTGCTTGCCCTAATTCTGCCGCAAGCATCCAGACAGTTTTTTCAAGTTCTGCCTTAGCACCAACGAAGATATCATTGGTTACATCATCACCTTCTTCATCTGTTACATCCAATGCTTTTTGGAAAAGAGTGATAAGGTAACGATAAATTTCAAGGACACGTTCCAAACTTTCTTCTACGTTGCGGAATTCTCCAACTCCTTCTTCGATGTCGCTATGTTGAAGGAATTCTGTCAAAGTAGAGTATGGTTTGCCACCTAGTGTAATCAAGCGTTCACTAATTTCATCTAGATAACCATCAAGGCTATCCATGTATTCATCCATCTTAGGATGCCATACCATAAAACCACGTCCACGCATGTACCAGTGTACTTGATGAAGAGCGATATGTGCTACATACAAGTCTGCTACTGCTTGATTCAAAACTACTTTTGTATTTACTAGCGCTTCTGCCGCTGGCTTAGTCAATGTTGCCACGTCTTTTACTGCTTCTTTTTTCAATTCTACCATTTTTCTCACCTCATAATTATTTTCTGTAACCATCTTTATTGATTACTATTTCAGTATACTACTTCCATCATACGATAGCAAGGAAAGTGTACTATCTTAGAAAAGTTGCAATAGACTGATAATTTAAGAAATTGAATTGATGTTTTTTAGTTCTTTTCTGTGTCTTTACCAGAAAATTGACTTTGATACAAGTCATAATAGAAACCTTTGGCAGCTAAGAGACTTTCATGATTTCCTTGTTCGATAATCTGCCCATCTTTCAGCACCAAAATCTTGTCTGCTTCCTGAATAGTCGAAAGTCGATGGGCAATGACAAAGCTTGTTCTCCCCTTCATCAAGCGTTTCATGGCCTTTTGAATCAAGAGCTCTAGACGAGTATCGACTGATGAGGTTGCTTCGTCCAAAATTAAGATTTTTGGATCCGCCAAGAGAGCACGCGCGATAGTTAACAACTGTTTTTGCCCAAGAGAAATATTACTTGACTCTTGGTTCATTTCCATATTGTAGCCACCAGGAAGAGTGCGGATAAAGTGGTCAACATTGGCCGCCTTGGCCGCTTCAACGATTTCTTCATCCGTTGCCTCAAGATTTCCAAAGCGAAGATTTTCCTTGATACTGCCTTCATAGAGCCAAGCATCCTGTAAGACCATTCCAAATTGACGACGATAGTCCTGACGAGACAGCTCACGAATATCTTGCCCATCCACTAAAATGGCACCAGCTGTCACATCGTAAAAACGCATGAGAAGGTTAATCAAGGTTGTTTTCCCTGCTCCAGTAGGTCCAACGATAGCTACCATCTCTCCAGGTTCAACATCTAAGTTAAAATTGCGAATCAATGGTTTGTTTTCCACATATTGGAAATCGACATTTTTGAAACTAACTTGATCTGTCAATGGTGCTAGTTCTTTCACTTCAGCAGTTTGGGCTTCTTCCTGTTCATCTAGAACTTCGAAGACACGATCAAGCGAAGATTTAGCACTTTGCATTTGTCCTGCTAATTGAGTAATATTTTGGATTGGTTGGCTGACCTGCCACACATACTGAACGAAAGCCTGCATGTTACCAATCGTCAAGCGCCCTGCAATAACCTGCAAACCACCTAAGACAGCAACAATCAGGTAGGTTAAATCAGATACGATGTGAAGGGCAGGCATCATCAATCCTGAAATAAAGCTCGCCTTAAATCCGACTTGTTGCAATTCATCCGTAATCTTTTTAAATCTCTCTTGAGAGTTTTCTTCACGTCCGAAAAGTTTTAGAACATTGAAACCTGTCAAGTTTTCCTGTACAAATCCATTCATACGTCCCAATATAGCTGCCTGCTGTTTAAAGTATGGCTGCGAACGATTCAGAATTGTTTTAGCCCCAAAATAAGTTATCGGAATCGACAAGATAACAATGATGGCCAACTGAAGATTTAGATAGAGGACCATTCCCATAACAAAAAGAATGGTAAAGACTGCGTTGACAATCTGCAAGAAAGATTGTTGAAGAGCATTGGAAACAGTTTCAACGTCACTGGTAAAACGACCTAGCAAATCCCCAAACTGGTGCTTATCAAAGTAGGACACAGGGATGCGGTTGATTTTTTCGCTCATTTCATTTCGCAAATCCTGTATCGTAGACTGGACAGCATTGGTCATAAAGTAGTTTGAGTAGTAAGAACCCAACTCATAAAAAAGTCCACGCAAGAGATAGATAACCAAAATCATTGTGATATAAGAGGTATTGATACCTGCTCCTGCAACACCATTTGCCATGGTAAGGAGGTTGCTGGTTAACTCAGTGATAGCAAGCCCCAATACGAAAGGCTCGATAACACTCATTATGACGCTGACTATTTTCAAGAAGACTGCAAAGAAAACAGAGAAACGGTAGGCTTTTAAATAGCTCCATAGACGAGCTAGACTAGATTGTTGTTTCATCCTTTACCTCCTATTCTTCTGTCAGAGACGCATTTTTTAGCTGCGACTCAGCAATTTCTCGATAGATGCCATTGGTTTCCATCAATTCTTCATGACGGCCACGACCAACGATTTCACCCTTATCAAGGACGATAATCTGGTCAGCATCCATAATGGTTCCAACACGTTGCGCAACAATCAATACTGTAGCATCTTGAGTCACTTCCTTGAGACGACGGCGCAAGATAGCATCTGTACGGTAGTCCAAGGCTGAGAAAGAATCATCAAAGATGTAGATGTCTGGACCCTTGATAACTGCGCGGGCAATCGACAAGCGTTGTTTCTGACCACCTGATAGGTTGCTTCCGCCTTCAGCCAGATGAGTCGCAAAACCTTCTTCTCGACTTTCGATAAAGTCTTTGGCTTGGGCTACATCAGCTGCTTGGTGCAAGTCCTCATGACTAGCATCCTCTTTCCCATAGCGGAGATTGTCTGCGATAGTTCCAGTAAAGAGCAAGGCCTTTTGTGGAATAAATCCAATCTTTTGACGGAGTGATTTGAGACGGTAATCTCGGACATCAACACCATCGACCTTGATTTTCCCTAGCGTAACATCGTAGAAACGAGGAATCAATTGAACCAGAGTAGACTTACCTGACCCAGTTGAACCGATAAATGCAATGGTTTCTCCCGGTTTAGCAGTAAAGGAAATATTATGCAATACAGGGCTTTCTGTTTCCCCAGGATAGGCAAAGGTTACATTATCAAATTCTAAATAACCATGAGTTTCTGTCTCTTGAACTCCATCCTCATTTGGATCAATGGAAATAGGCATATCCATGATTTCCTTCAAACGCTCACTAGATACAGCAGTACGTGGATACATGGTAAAGAGGTTTGACAAGAAAAGGAAGGACAAGAGAGCGTGGAAACTATACTCGATAAAGGCCACCAAATCCCCAATCTGCAAACTTCCCTGTTTGAGAGGATCAAGAGCAAACCAAACGATAGCCACAATCATAGCGATAATAATTTGCACAAAAAGCGGCTCTGTTAAACCCGTCAATTTGAACAAACAATTTGAGTTATCCGCATAGATTGCATTTTTCTCTTCGAAACGTTTTTCTTGAAAGTCTTCACGAGCAAAAGCACGAATAACACGCAAGCCCATCAAATTTTCACGGACATATTGGTTTATCTTGTCCAGTGTTTTCTGTTGTTTTTCAGATAAGGGGCGCGTTTTCACTGCCACATAAAGGACTACTACAGCTAGAAAAGGAACGGAAAAAGCCACAATCCAAGCTAGTGAAGGACTAGTCAAGAAAATCATGAGAACACTAGAGAGCATCATCATGGGAGTGATAACACCCAACTTAAGCGTTTGTTCCGCAAACTGCATGAGGACAAAGGCATCACTGGTAATACGAGTGACTAGTGAAGATACACCAATCTGTTCATATTCGTGATGAGAATACTCTTGTAGCTTAGTATAGACATCATCCCGCATGTCCTTGACCATATTCGTGGTCAATTTACTAGCAGCATAAGCCAGAACAACCCGTCCAAATGTTCCCAAGACGATAATAACCAACATGATTACGGCCCAAAAATAGAGTTTATCCTGGTCACCTTGGTTGATTCCCTGGTCAATCATACGAGCCAAAATAGTTGGTAAACCTAGATTGACAATGACAAAGAAAATCGCCCCAAGGAAGTCTAACACTAACCACTTGGGATAGCGTTTGAGATAAGACCAAATATAAAGCATAATTCTCCTTTCTTTAATAAGTTTTTAAACTAGAAAAGAGCGCGTAAACACGCGCTTCTCTGCTAAAAATAAGACAGGCAATCCTATTCGATGAACGAAAGGACTGTCTGTCTCAGTTTATAATAATTTATTTTGTAAAGTCAAGCAATGCCAAGAAGCTTTCTGGATCAAGTGAAGCACCACCAACAAGGGCACCATCAACATCTGGACAAGCCATGTATGAAGCAACGTTTTCAGGTTTAACTGAACCACCGTATTGGACACGTACTTTGTCAGCTACTTCTTGACCGAAGTCAGCAGCTACGACATCACGAACAACTTTACACATTTTTTGTGCATCGTCTTGTGAAGCAGATTTACCAGTACCGATTGCCCAGATTGGTTCGTAGGCAATTACTGTTGAAGATACTTGTTCAGCAGTCAATCCAGCCAAAGCTGCAGATACTTGAGAACCTACGAACTCAGCTGCTTTACCAGCTTCGTAAGTTTCAAGGCTTTCACCACAACAGATGATTGGAAGCATACCATTTTCAAAGATTGCTTTTGCTT